>CAYVPJ010000152.1:0-3709 GCA_964453505.1 uncultured Oscillospiraceae bacterium
GGCTGTGAACACCTCTCCGTCGGGAATGTTGGCTTCCCCGGCGCAAGGGATGGCGGGCAGTCCCGCGATGGAAAAGGTAAGGTCCGTGCCGGGGCCGGTCAGGCGCACCTTGTCGGTTTTTTCCATCAAAGCCACAAGGGGCTCCATGGCGCGGCTCATTTTGGAATAATCCAGGCAGCATACATTGAAATAGTAATCCTCAAACCCTTCCGTGCTGCTATCCGCCGCCTGGGCCATGGCCGGGGTAGGATAGCGCAGCACACACCACTTGGTGTGGGGCACGCGGATTTTGCCGTGAAGGGGATTGCTGTAGCGGGCGTCCATTTTGGCAATCTGCTCCAGGGGAACATCCTTGCTTTCCGCGCTGTTGGTATAGCCACGGATGCCGACATAGGCCTGCATCCCCCTCATCAGGGCACAGTCGGTTTCCGCCATGCGGTCAAGCTGGCTTTCCGTTGCGCCCATGGCAAGGGCACGCTGAATTTTCGGCTCCCGCAGCCACACAAAGGGGTTCCCTCCCGCGGCGTAGGCTTCCCGAATCAGGGCTTCCACCAGGGGATCGCAATCCTGCCCGTAACGCTCGATGAGAATGTTTTCCCCCTGTTGTAGCTTGCAGGAAAAATGGATCAGGTTATGCGCCAGCGTTTGGATGCGCGGGTCTTTCATATTTAAAACCATCCTTTCTTTGGGAATTGGGGCTGGTTCACAAAGCAAACCTGTACGGTTTGCTTTTGGAATCGTCGCCGTGTTTTGGCGGCGAAAGCCACAAAACCGGTTTGAAAGTTTCAACTTTCAAACTTTTTCCTCCCCGTTGAAATTGAGCGACTCCGCCACCACATAAAGCGGGCGGTGGCGCACCTCGTCATAGATCCGGTTGAGATAAGAGCCTTGTATCCCCATGGCGATCAAGGTCAGGGCATTTAGCCCCACAAGGCCGCACACCGCCCAAAGCCAGGGGGCGGCCCCTACGGTGGCGGCGCAAACGATCAAAGCGACAAGCCCCATAAAATCAAGCGCCAGCAAAGCCACGCCCGCATAGCCCGCCAAAGCCAGGGGGCGGTAGGAGAAGCCCAGAATGCCATCAAAGGCCAGGCGCAGCATTTTTTTCAGGGTATACTTGGTTTTGCCTGCCTGCCGTTCGTGGCGCACATATTCCACCGGCACCGCGGTAAAGCCCATCCAGCCGCTCATGCCCCGCAAAAAGCGGTTATGCTCCCGCATGCTCAAAAAAACCTTCGCCACCTTTTGATCCAGCAGGCGGAAATCCCCGGTATCCAGGGGGATGGGGTAGGCACTCATGGCGTTGAGCAGCCGATAATAGCAAAAGGCGGTAAACTTTTTGAATATGGTTTCCCCTTCCCGCTTAAGGCGCTTGCCATAGGCGATGTCCGCGCCGTTTTCCCAGGCTTTTATCAAATCCCCGATTACCTCGGGGGGATCCTGAAGATCCGCATCGATGATAATCAGGGCATCGCCCCGGGCGCGGTCCATGCCGGCGGTTACGGCCAGCTGATGGCCAAAGTTGCGGGAAAACGAAATGACATGCACATGGCTGTGCGCCTGGGCAATTTTGCGCAAAGCGGCCATGGTGCCATCCCGGCTGCCATCGTTTACATATATGATCTCATGGTCATAGGGCAAAGCCGCCATGGCGGCTTCCATCCGCTCAAAGGAAAGGGGAAGAACCTCTTCCTCATTATAGACGGGAACGATTAGGGAAAGAAGTTGATTCATCGGTGCATCATCCTTATCTTTCTTATTCTGGAAAAATCACCAGTGCATTGCTTTCATTATACCCACAGGCGGCATTTTGTACAAGGATGGCGGGGCAAAATCTGTTATGGCGGCTTGAAACCCATGCCAAATCGGGTATAATGAGGAAGAAAGCTTATTTTAAAAAGGAGATTTTAATATGCCGCTTGTTACCAGTAAAGAAATGTTTCAAAAAGCCTACGAGGGCGGGTATGCCATCGGCGCCTTTAACGTGAACAATATGGAGATTATCCAGGGCATCACCGAGGGGGCCAAGGAGCTGAGCGCACCCCTGATTTTGCAGGTTTCCGCCGGGGCGCGGAAATATGCCAACCACACCTATCTGATGAAGCTGGTGGAGGCGGCGGTGATCGAAACCGGCCTTCCCATCTGCCTGCATCTGGATCACGGCGATAGCTTTGAGCTGTGCAAAAGCTGCATCGACGGCGGTTTTACCTCCGTTATGATCGACGGCAGCCACCATGGCTATGAAGAAAACGTGGCTCTTACCAAGCAGGTGGTGGAATACGCCCACGATCATGGCGTGGTGGTGGAAGGCGAGCTTGGCCGCCTGGAAGGCGTGGAGGATGATGTGAAGGTGGCTGCGGGGGAAGGCAGCTATACCGACCCCGATCAGGTTTATGATTTTGTTACCCGCACCGGGGTGGATTCCCTCGCCATTGCCATCGGCACCAGCCATGGGGCCTATAAATTCAAACCCGGCACCAAGCCCCAGCTGCGCTTTGATATTTTAGAAGAGGTGCAAAAGCGTTTGCCTGGCTTCCCCATCGTACTGCACGGGGCCAGCAGCGTGATCCCCGCGTTTGTGAAGATGATCAACGAAAACGGCGGTAACATGCCGGACGCCATCGGCGTGCCGGAGGATATGTTGCGCAAAGCCTCCCAGATGGCGGTGTGCAAGATCAACATCGATTCTGATCTGCGCCTTGCCATGACGGGCACCATCCGCAAATATCTCAACGAAAACCCCTCCCATTTTGATCCCAGGCAATATCTCAAGCCCGCCCGCGAGGCCATCAAGCAGATGGTGGAGCACAAAATTGTGGATGTGCTGGGCTGCAACGGCAAGGCCTGATCCCGGGGGCGGTATGGAACAGCAAATCAACAACGGAATTGTGCTGCTGGATGAGCAGGGCAATGAAATTGAGTTTGAACTCTTGGACGTGGTGCCTTACGAAAACAAGGATTACGCCGTGCTTTTTCCCGTGGACGACGCGGCGGAGGAAGCTGTGATACTGGAGCTGCTTCCATCCCCGGACGACACGGCGGAGGAAGAGCTCAAAGGGGTGGAGGATCCCCGTATCTTAGACGCAGTGTTTCAGCTTTTCCTTTCCCGCCAGGAAGAATCCTGAACTCATTGCTCAACGCTTTGGCCACGGCCAAATAGAGTTTGGTCGATAGAGAAATCCCACGATTTGTGTAACCTCCGTTTGGGCCCATATAGAGACGCCTAAACGGAGGTTATGATATATGGCAAAAAACATAAGAGCGCCGCGACACAGGCGCTATTTTGGTGTGGATACAGCTAGTGATTCTAACCCGATGGTTTGACATTCCAACAGGTGAATGCTACAATTTTTAGATAATAAAATAACAAGGTCTTGTGAAGAGAAAGAGTGGAGTATGGGAGCAAAAACTAGCCTAAATAACGGGCGCTTATCCGTTATTTCGACCGTGGGGATATGCTCCGCGGTTTTTTTATCATGGAAAGGGGTTTGAATATGCGGAGTGATTGGAAAAGCAAAGCGGCGGCCTTTGCAAAGGATATATTGTTCGATCTAATAGGCGGCGCGTTGTATGCGGCGGGCATATATAGCTTTGCCTCCCAAGCGCAGTTCGCGCCGGGAGGGGTATCGGGCCTTGCCATAATTGTAAACCATTATACGAATTTGCCAATAGGCATATGCACGCTGATACTGAACATTCCGGTGCTGCT
>CAYVPJ010000153.1:0-3700 GCA_964453505.1 uncultured Oscillospiraceae bacterium
CCGTTCAAGTCGGATCGCCGCTACCACGAAAGAACGGTAATTTTGATAGAAAGTTACCGTTCTTTTTCTTTGCCAGAAAAGCCCATTCTGCGGGCTTTTTTCGTGCTTTAGTTCACAATAAGCAACCGCTACGGAGCGATTCCATAGCGGTTTTCCTGTCAAAACAGCCGTTTTAGGCCCGATAATTCGACTGGAGGTCGAGCTATCGTTAAATTTTGAGGTTATCGTTGAATTATTGGGCTATCGTTGAATTATCGGTTGCAGTTTCTGAAGAAGTATCTCTCGGTTCTTTTTCTTCAATTCGCATTCCCATATTCGGATGACCGTCCATCCTCGGCTTTGGAACTGGTGGGTAACGTTAGCATCATGCTGGCTGTTTCGTTCCCTCTTACTCGACCAGTATTCTGCGTTTTGCACAGGTCTTGTATTTCGGCAATCGTGACCGTACCAAAAGCAACCATCTACAAAGACGGCAATGTGCATTTTCAAGAAAACGAAGTCAGGATGTCCTTTTACTGGATAGCCTCTACGCCAGCCTGTAATCCCGTTGTCGCGGAAGAACTTAATCATCCTGAGTTCTGTTGATTTGTTATCTTTCCCTCGCACCCTTTGCATAATTGAACTGCGGGTGCTGGTGTTAAATACATCAGCCATACTTCATGTTAAGGCCTGTATATAGGTCTCTTTGAGCTTTAGCGCCCTCTTAATCTGCGACTTTACATTAACCGAAAGAGACTGGAAAGAAGCCTGTTGCTCCAAAGTGAATAAATAGTATGCATCTGGCACACCAACTGAGCTTACGATGTTTTCGGCTCGTTTACACCTCGAAAGAACATCCTTTGCTGAGCGTTCAGAATAATGCTGTTCGCCAAGCAACCATGTGTAGAAGTCTGGTTTGCTTTCCAATCGGATTTTTTCCTGGATATATAGCAAAAGAGAGTTAGCCACAAACTCTGCAAGTTTGACCGGGACAGCATTTCCAATCATTTGTTCAGTATCAGTTTTATTCCCGTCCCAAACAAAGTCGCTGGGGAATGTTTGTATCATAGCCCTTTCTTTGGTGGTCAAGGCACGAACACTCTCATTTAACGGACAGGCATCATTGGGATGTCCAGGATACCCACCAGGAACAGGTCTGTTTACTCCCCTCATAGTTGGTGCGGGTTCATCTATGGAGAAAATACCTCGCCTGCTGTAATTACGCGGGTGACGGTAATAATACTCAAAAGAAAGAGCATCACCAAAATAGTCACGAAGCGTTGTTTCTTTTTCGCTCATTCGCCGAGTAATTATATCTTTTACGGCATCATCTTTTCCATTCTTTATTCCTATGCAGAAGAATCGTTTACGCTTTTGCGGTACACCACAATAACTTGCATCCAGAACAACTTCGGTAAGACCATAACCGGCTTCCTTGAAAGTCTCTCGAGCAAAAGCATACGCATGGCTTTTTTGTGCGCGATCAACGTTCTCCATGACGAAATAAGGAGGTTTGATTGTAGAAACCAGTATAGCAAAAGAGCCGGTAAGACTTGCTCTTGATGCTTCTATGCGTTTCCCAGCATGAGAAAAATCCTGGCAAGGCGGTCCGCCGATAATTAAATCTGGTTTATATGGAGTTATGAGCTTCATAGCCGATTCCGTATCCGACAAATCTGCTCGGAAAACTGGATGTTTGAAATTCTGTTCGTAGCAGTGTGCTGCGGTCTCCCATAGTTCAAAAGCGGCCCTTACCTCGATACCCGCATTTTGAAACCCAAGGGATAAACCGCCGCAACCTGCAAATAAATCTACGGCGTGTAACATACGAAACCTCTGTTCAGAACCACACAATCGTGGTATAATTTAGTGTATTGTTGCAGTAAGCGTCGGACTCTCGTTCGCCAAAGCAACATATACCACATCTATAATTATACTCAGAATCGCTTTGACGTCAAGTGTTTGACGTCGCTAAATGCACGAAAGGAGCTTCTATGCCAACTGGTCTATTTGGAATTGAGCATTCAAACCGGTTGCCTGAAAACCATTGGGGGAAGAATTGCTTTAATTCGAGTTTCCCAGCGGCAACTGCAAGCTATATGCTGGAGAACGACATTCCAGCAATATACATAAAGTTAGAGGAGCGCAATGGTCGTCTTGTTGTTGTAGCATCAGAAATACCAATCAAGGAAGTCTTTAACTGCGGTGACCGCCATGCAAATCAGCTTTACTTTGCCTTTGAAAGTGTATTCGAACCATACCAGGAATACTCTTTCGATACTGTCGATGGAATAGACTTAGTGATTAAGGATACGGATGGTCACTTTCTCTCGCCCCTGGAGGTGAAATTAACCGTTCTCCCTGATAGCACAACATATATGAAAAGCGAAGATAAGTGGGGTTCAGAAATTGTTGTTCGTGCAGCTACCACATCATATTGCGCTCTTGGTATGTACGATGCTATTAAACAGGATGCACGTCAAGTTCGAGCCATATTTGAGGATGCGTGTTCTTCTATTCAAATGTGGGACAACGATTTTGAGATGACACATAAAATCCCAAGTATTTGTGCAAGCATCGATGCATTCCAAGCTCGGTACTATACCCGACAAAAGCCTTTAGTGATGCAAACATTGTGGAAAACGCAAGGCAAATCTCCCATGCTCGCAAATAACGCTTTTGATATCGTCATTTGGAGTGACTACGCCTTTTCACGATTGTTTATTGATAGTTCGTATGAAGCCGCTTCAACTATGAGTCGACCTATGCGTGCATCTGCAAGACTCGCTCGGTGTCTCTGGGAATTGAGTAAATCGGGGAAAATCCGTGTTGTTGATATTTACAGACAAATGGCATTTGGAAATCAGACAGACAAAGAGTTTTCTATTCCGGGGAATAAGTGGAAACAGTATGTGTCCAGTCCCAGAACTGAAAACCCTATCCTGCCCAAAGATGTGGTAACTTCGATCATTCAGGATGGGTACATCGAAAGACTCAGCCCGGAACGGCGTTTTGATCAAACGCTATACTTCACAGTAAGAACACACGAATAACACCTTAGGATTTATCGGTCTGATGTGTACATAAGCGAACATCAACACCAGACTTGCGTGAGTAGCCAATGGTATTCTGCGTTCCGCCAGGCTCCCCGTCATATACAGCAATTACCCGCGCCGAGCGATCGACCATCCATTCGTTACGCTGCTGGAAACAGGAGGGACTGTAACGAGGGCAAATATACCGAACCGCATCAGCGGCTTCAGCGATGCTTCGATACCGCTCCTGCCACTCACGTTTCCACCCACGTTCGAAACCCTCGTAGGGGCTGGCGCAGACGAGCATGATAGGTACCCCCTCATCACGGAGCCGTAGTACGATCTCGGCAGCCCAAATATCCGTACCCCGTGCCATACCAGAAATGAAAACAACAAATCCGTCAGCAACCGCTGTGCGGATTTCTTTTTCTAATGCGCTACGAATTTCGCTCTCCGACTGTTTCAGTTTTTCCGGGCGATGCCCCGTGAAGCAACATCTATGCTTCCTCCGCTCCTCTTCCGTTTCCATAATCTTCCTCGCTCAAATGAAATGCAAATACAGTTTAACATAACGGTATCTTCCGTACAATGCTTGCGTATAATACATCTCACCTTAACGGTAAAATAGTGCTAAGAAAGGTGGTGATGCAATGGATACGCATAAAAGGCTCCGTCAGTTATTGGAT
>CAYVPJ010000154.1:0-3664 GCA_964453505.1 uncultured Oscillospiraceae bacterium
GCGAATCTGTGCCGCGAACCACAATTCCTGATGTCGTAGACAGGTTGCGTGCATCGGGTTTTACACACAGCAATTCTGTTGGCCAATCGTGGTTCAGCCTGTACAACATTGTTGTTTCGCCTATGCCGGTTCTCTCGCACAACTCGGCTACCGTCATTTGTCCAAGAGGAGTATCGATGAGCCGACTCACACGTCGATTTCTGGAGTTTGTCTTCCGGTCTACCCATCGGCAATTCTGAGGGTTGTAACCTTTGTTGTTGTTGATACGGTCCAACTCTAGTCCAGAATGATATGTCGTCCCCATATCCCTCCAAAAGCTTTCGAAACTTGCCGACCATTCTGGGCAGACCGAGATGCCTCGTCCTCCATAATTGTGGTATGCACGATGGTTCGGGTCCTCGCACCGTTGTTTCATCGAATGCCACACGCCAAATGCGGGATGTCGGCTCATTCCGTGTGTCCTTCTTGATTCGCGGATTAGATTTCCACGCTGGCATCCGCAGGACTTCGTCGGATTGCGTTTGCGGATGATATCTCCTGCATCTACCTCGTATTCCTTGCCACAAACACATCGCACAAGCCAACGCGGTTCTCCTTTTACGCGTGAATCCACTCTGTGCAAAACCGTCAGGTAATGAAGCTGTTGCCCAGTTAAGTCCTTCGCCTTCGCCACAGGGAATCCATCCTCCTTCCGTGAGTATCTGATGTTCAGGCGTCATCCAAATCGAACTCACACGAATTGTTTCTTGTGTACCCTTGAACAACAATCCGCCGTGATGCACAAAGGCCTCGCCATCCCATATGAGGTGCGAAGCCTTGATTTTCTCAATTGGCACTAAGCCAACGTTCGTTATTACCGGAGTACCTTGTGCGATACAGTTCTCGACCAATTTTCCTCCGAAGGTTTCCTGCTCCACCATCTGCCCTGCGGCGTTGGGCGCGTAATACCCGATTGCGTCGTTCCCGAACCGATTTGTGGTGAAGTGAGGGGACTGATAGCAGAGGTTTCGACCGGACGGCAGACGCATGAGCATCTTGTCGTCCTTCCAGTACAGCGCCGTCTTGCCGATACGTGCCGAGGTCTGGTCACTGATAACCTTTCTCGCAGCACGCTCCATCGCGCCCCAAAAGGCGACGATGCGCGGGTTCGCGGCGCGCCATGCCTCCACCAACGGCTGCATCTCTTCCTCCGGCATCTTTGCGCCCATCGCTTTGAGCGCACCCACACCGCCGCCATAACCGCACGACAGCGTTGCCTGTTTACCCTTCTGCCTGTATTCGTAGTTTGGGTTGCCCTTGACGATGGTCTCAGCAGGGACGGAAAACATGCGGCTTGCTGTTGCCTCATAGATCTTGCCGCGCCCGCGAAACTCCTCCAGCACCCATTCCTCTCCGGCGAGCCAAGCGAGAACGCGCGCCTCAATCGCGGAGAAGTCGGCCACGATAAAACGGCAGCCATCCTTCGGGATAAACGCCGTGCGAATGAGCTCGGAGAGCGTATTTGGAACTGAGCCGAAAAGCAGCTCCAACTGTTCAACGTCGCCCGACTTGACGATGTCGCGAGCAAGAGTCAGATCAGGAAGATGGTTTTGTGGAAGATTCTGGGCCTGTACCAATCTTCCAGCCCAGCGCCCTGTCCTGTTTGCGCCGTAGAACTGCATGAGCCCGTGGACGCGCCCGTCGCGGCACACGCAGCGCGCCATTGCTTCGTACTTCTTGATGCTGGTCTTGGAAAGCTCAAGCCGCAGATTGAGCAGCTCGCCGACGATCCCGTCCGCGTCCTTCGCCTTTTCCTGCACGAGCTTTTTGGCGAGGCTTTCCATCGGCATATCCTGATCGGCAAGCCATGCCTTGAGCTGGGACACTGAGCCGGGGTTATCCAGCCCGGTCAGCTTCTTTGCACGTTGGAACGCTTGCGCCGAAAACTGCGAATCGACCGCCATTGCCTGTTTCACCAGCAGCTTATCCACCCGAACGCCACGGTCGTTGATACGCTGGTCCAGCGCGTACAACTCCCACTCATTTTCGGGGAGAGGAAACGTCTCCAGCGCCTTGCGTACCGCGCGCTCGGTTTCTACGTCTTGCGCATTGTACTGTTTGTACACTGCCCACTTATCAGGAGCGTCGGACGGGAGATTGCGTGTGCGCCCGCCATTGGTTTTGGTCGGCTTACAGGGAACGGAGAAAAAGCGGATCAGGTCTTTGCCTTCCTCCATCTTCTGTTGGGTCAGTTTCAGCGCAACAGCTACGTCCGCCAAACGCGCGGGAAGCGTGAGGTATGCCGCCATGACAGCGGAGCAGCGCCATTGCGCAGGGTCGAGCCAATGGCCGAGGTATCGGGAGAGACAGACACGTTCAAACGCGGCATTGTAGGCCGTTTTGATGATATTCGGATCTTCCAGCGCGTCCAACACATCGGCGGGCAGCCTCTCGCCGGAAGCCATATCAATCGTGATAACCGGCTCGTCATCATAGGCATAGGAGAACAGAAGTATCTCAAAATCAGGTGAACCGCTGTAGCGATACACGCCGCATTTGGGCAGCGGCTCAAAGGAAAAAGTTTCGATGTCGATAGCCAGTAGCTTAGGCAAGATCACCACCTCCATAAAGAGCTGCCCGCAGATCGCTCCACGGGCAGCGTTGGTCGTTCTGTTGCTGCGACTCAACTTTTCAGTAAAGCATCAGCTCAGGAAATCGTCGTCATCCACGTCATCCAGCGCTTCGAACTCATCCTCCGCGCGGACGCGCCCGTTCAGCGGTTCGCCCTCGCACCACTTCTGCACATTCTGCAAGCCGCAGGCCACGCCACGATTTCCATTGGTATTAAACGGGTAGAAGGAGATGGAAGCGCGGACATAGCAGCCGGAGTACACCTCCAGCGGGTCGGTGATCGGGATGCGCTTGCGATCCACGATGCCGGGACGTTCGTTGCTGTTGGCGTTGACGAAATAGCTGTCAGCATAGTTGGGATCGTCCGGGCGGTCAACATCGCCGTCGCGCAGCGGCGTTTTGAGGTTCGGGGGAATCTTCCCGCCCCATTTCGGCACGCCGTCCTGCTTGGCTTGTTCAATGGCTTCCTTGATCTTCCCGATGGTTTCGGTATCGGACTTGGGGATGATAAAGGAGCAGGAGTATTTCGGGTCGCTGCCATTGACGGACTGCGGCTCGAAAATGTGGACAAACGAGGCGCGCACCTTGCCGGTAATTACCTTAGACATAATGGAATCCTCCTTTATGGTCGTGCTGTTGACCTGATGAACAGGTCAATGTAACGGGTATCGATGCAGCGGGCATCTGCCTGACGAACAGGTCAGTTCTTGAAGTCGCTCTCCGCATCGGAGTATGGCTTGCGGGGGTCGGATTCGGGAACGAGCGTGGGCGAGCCGATGGGCTTGACAATGTACTTGCCCAGCACATCGCTGAACGTTTTCCTGCCGAGGCGCTTCTCCAGATCGCCGACGCTCAGCAGAGTCGTCTTGTAGATGTCGGTATAGCCCGCGTTCGTGGCGGCCTTGATGACCTCGGCCTCGCTGGTGTACCTGCGGACGCTCCGGCCTGCCACCAGCTTGTATCCCGGCCAAACCTTTCCGTCCACGGCTTGCTGGGTCGCGTAGGCGATGAGATCAGCCACCCAGTTGTTCAGGCTTTCAGCCACGGGCAGGAT
>CAYVPJ010000155.1:0-3608 GCA_964453505.1 uncultured Oscillospiraceae bacterium
GGCTGCTCCACCTCCAAAACGGAGAGGTACTTCAGCAGTTCGCCGTCCGTCTGGCTCATTTGCTCGATGCACAGAGCCAGCTCGTTGGCGTTCTCCACGCTGATGCAGTCCTGCGGAATCCGCGTTGCCAGATACGGGAGCGGGTAATCCACCGTGACGATCTGCGCCTCGGCAAATTCTTCAACGCCGAGCTTAGCCTTTGTCAGCGCCAATTGTGCTTCCGTCGCCGGTAAAATGAGCGTCAGTTCATTGGCTTCGTGTGTCTTGTCGCGCATGACTCGAAGGCGTAGGGACATAATCTCTTTTTCCTCCGATGCTGCGTCCAGATACTGTTCCGGAAGCTCGTCCTTCCTCACCACATACCCGCCGCGGCAAAAGGCACCGCCGTGCTCGGCGTAGTATTCCTCGCCGATGATCTGGTAATCCAGATACGGCTGGACGCTTTCGGGAAAGGACACGATTCCGTTTGCTACGAGAAACTTGCCAAGAGTCCTGCCTGTACCTGTATCCGGTATCAGGGTATAATCGTCCAGCACCTCCGAAAGCCGCAGCACATCGTCGATGCCGTTCACGCTGTTGGCGTCCAGCACGCCCTCAAACTTGAAGCACGACTCACGATCCATGGTTTGGAGTTTTCGAGCCAAGGTATTCAGCTTTTCCAGCTCGCCGGGTTTCTCGACCTCCACATTTTTGAGATAACCGCTCAGATTGTAGACATTGCTGATGGCCTCCACGAGCTTTGTGGCGGAGGTATCCGTGCTGATGCTGTCTAACTCCGCGAAGGCTTCGCCTATCTCGGCGGGGGAAGCGGGAAACCGCAGGTACACGCCGTCGTCATCGTTGGTGCGGGTCATAAGGATATTGATCATTCCAGACCTCCCATCGTCATGCCGCCCTCTGGCTCATCCACAGAGGTAAGGGAGAATCCTCCGAGCTGGTTCGGGACATAGTCGCTGAGCCATGTCCCGCCGAACTGCTCATGGGTCTGCAAGCGCCACATGGCGAGCTTTCCGCCGTCCAGCTTTACGTCGTCCATATGGAACAGCAGATTGGTGAGCCCATCGTGCTCAAAGCGGCTGACCTCGCTGAATCTGCTGCCGTCACGCAGGATTCCTGCATCCGTCAGCATCTCATTGATGCCGTCGATCCATTCCTGCGGATCACCACCACAGCCCTGCAATATGAGCCCCTCACGGTCGTTCATCCTGCGCAGTTCGTCTATCGTAATATCTCGCATTTATTCCATCCCTTTCATGCCGAGATTTTGTTCCGACGGGTCTTCCATCATCAGCTCGTCGAGGCTGAGCGTGCCGTGGTAGGCGATGTATCCGCCGTCGCCGAAGAAGCCTGACTCATGTTCCATTCGATTACGCCCATATCCGGCAAAGTCGTAATACTCGTCCAGATTCTCGTCGTACTCATAACGGCCGGATTCCTGGATCATATATCTGCCGTAATCCTCCGGCGTCTGCACATTCGGAGCGAAATCGAACAGATCGAGGTTGTCGGCCAGATGCTTGATTTGGAAGGCGTATTCAGGCTGGGCGAAGGAAACCACCACGCCCAGCTTCGCCACATCCTCACGGCTCAGCGGCTGAATGGCGGCGCACATCTCGTTGAGCGCGCCAAGGCTCTCATGCTCCATATCCAGCGCCACATCGATTGCATCGGGCAGCTCGCTTTCCATAAAACGAAGGCGCATATCTCCGTAATTGTCGATACCGGCGCGAAGCATGGCACGCTCGATCTGCGCCTGCGTCAAAGGAAGATAGAGTGTGGTTCCGGGGGCTTCCTCAGAGTCAAAGCGGGAGCACATTTCGACCTCCATTACACAGCTCTCGTAGCGGTATTCGGGGAAGTTCCGCCCGTCATAGAGCTGCGACATCTCGAAATTGTTATCGTAGACCACGCCGAAGGGTGTGACGCGGCCGACTTCACCTTCGATAAGGTCACGGGCGATCTCCCGGAAATCCTGACGCTGCATTTCTTCAAGCGGCACGCCCTCGTTCATCGTCAGGTAATGTCTGCGCCCAATGGCTGCCGCATTGTTGAAGTCCGTCACTACGGTGACCGCCTGTGAGCAGAAGGTCAGGTTGATGAGCTCATCTACGCCATGCAGTTGGAGCCGTTCCGCCATGCCCTGAAACTGTGCCTTTTCGTAATCATCGAAGCTGTCCAGCCGCTTGGCGAGGTAGTCAAGTTCGTCAATGTTGACAGCGGTCCGCTCCATCCGACACAGAGCTGGCCATCCGCCTTGGATCTCGTCCACCTGGCAGTCCTGCTTTACGGCGCTGCCGATCTCGATTTGCTCCAACATTTCCATGATGTGTTCATACTCACTGGCTGGGATGGGGAGAGGGACGGTGAGCTGCCCGTACTCCGGGTGACTTGCGTTTGATAATATCGCTTGTAATACCACTGTTTTCCTCCTATTACATTTTCATTTCAAATCCGCCGAAACCCGGTTCTTCCGGCTCTGCAAAGGTTCGCTTTACTCCGTCGTCGGAGCACATATCTGCAAGAAACTGTTTTCCGCCGAGCGCAAGAACAGCTTGGAAGGCTTCATTTGCGCTGTCATACTGATGCTCCGCTTTGATTTTGAAGAGCGCATCGCCGATGTGAGGGAAGGCATCCTCGTAGATTCCGACCGTCAGCTTGTTCTCCGGTGAAACTCTCATGTATACGCCCTCCTCGCCGCCCGTGTAGAACAGCATACCGTTACCGTTCAGCCGGGTGATAGCGTCCTCCATCCAGCGATATTTGCTGTTCTGTGTGACCTCCTGCCAATACTCAAATTCATACTCTGTCATTTTCCTTCCTTTCCAGAACGCAAAAAAGCGGCGGATCTGATTTTCCAAATCCGGCGCTCCAAGCGTATCTTACATTGTTTGCTGCATTTGCTGAGATGGGTCGCTTTCAAGTGAGACCTTCATCCTTTCCGCATAGTCTGGCACCATCTCAGTAATCAGCGTCTGAATCTCGTCAATGCGCTTTTCTTGCTCATAAGTGAGTTCGTAATCGTGTGACATCGTGTCGGCACAACATCGGTAAATCTCGATGAGCTGCTCTGGCGAGAACTGCTTTTGCTCCTGCACCAATCCACAGCGCAAAGCAAAATCCTTCTTCGCTACTGCATAGTCGTTTCCGCAGTAATGGCCGAGGGTCAAGCCATCCCTGTCATATGACCATTGCCATGTCGTAAATTGGACACCATGCTTACTTTCCATGCCGCCGAGAACAAATCCGTTGAAATCCGCAAGTTGCTTATATGGATCTGGGAGACTGGAGGCTTTGAGCAAGGGTGCTGTTTTCATTAGCTCCATATACTCATGCACTTCCGCCGCTACAGCTCCTGCACGGTGATAGAGGTCACTGACTGCCGGATCATCAATACACTCACCACGAACTCTCATTGATCCACTGGGCGTCACAATACCAATTTCTCGGTCATCAAGGAGAATGGGGAGGCGGTCGCCCTCGGGTTGGGCGAAGGCGATGCGTTCTCTCTGGAAGCGCTGGGTCAGCTCATCGAAATAGGCGGTTGGATTATCTTTGCTCATCTGGCTTTGCTCCTTTCAGTTGACAACAAAAAAGGCCGGCACTCATAA
>CAYVPJ010000156.1:0-3593 GCA_964453505.1 uncultured Oscillospiraceae bacterium
TCAGCTTGTTACGGTATTTTGACGGAACCGTAAAATATTCACCCTTGGCGAGATGTAGCTTCAACCCCGCCGCCTCGGGATCAATACCTGCCATCGCCATCACCGCCTGCGCACCTAATCCGGCGCTATTTATAACCACACGGGACGTCAAAGCATCTTTGCCGTCTGCATCGCAATAAATAATTTTCCACCCATTAGAACCATTCTCAAGACCGATCACTTCTGCGCCACGAATCAGATCGGATCCGGCACTCTCTGCGCGAGATGCCAGCGCATCCATCAAAGCATGAGCATTGATAATTCCAGAGTCTGGAACCAGCAGACCCGCAAAAGCCTTCACCGCAGGCTCACGTTCGATCACCTCCGCGCTGGTCAACATTCGCAGCCCTTCCGCACCGTTGCGTTCGCCGCGCGCCTTGAGCTGATGAAGGTCGTTCAACTCTTCTTCGTTTGAAGCAATAATTATTTTTCCGCATCGCAAATGTGGAATCTGTGCCTCCTCTGCCAGCTTATAAAGCATGCGCTGACCCTTCGCACAAAAAGCAGCCTTCAGCGAATTGTGCGCATAATAAATCCCGGAATGAAGCACCTCGCTGTTGCGAGATGAAACTTCCCTCCCCCATTCATTGTGGCGCTCAAAAAGCACCAGATTTTTTACCCGAGGTGCTAGCTGTGCGGCAATTCCCAGCCCGATAACTCCTCCGCCGATAATCGTTACATCTGTCTGCATGAAGTTCCCCTAATCTCCGAAATTGCACGGAATAAGATTCCCCGCAGCGTCTTAAAGCTCCAAATAGATATCCCCGGCTAAGACGGGGGTTCTAATTTTCATTACAGCTCCTACCGGAGCTGACCAGAATCCTTCCGTCCCTGAAGTTCAACATACCTTGTGATCGTAACTTCATCAATTTCTACGCTGCTTACGAAGTGCCCCGGCGACCACATGACATTTTCCTTACAATACTCCTTGGCCAGCGTTCAACTGGCTGGTGAGAAGAGAAATCACCGAGACGCAAATACGGGGCCAGAGTAGTAGGGTGAACGCAAGTGATTTTTTGTAGAAAAATTCGGGCATGGGGTATAGTTGCTGCCTTCAGGGTGTTTTCTGTTCCCAGTATATTGGTGTACACGGCTTGAAACGTATAAAACTCGCAGGACGGTACTTGTTTCAACGCAGCCTCACTGAACACATAATCGACGCCGCGCATGGCAGAGTTGATACTGTTAAAATCGCGAACATCGCCGAAATAAAACTTAATCTTGTCGTTTTGGAGCTTGTGCCGCATGTCGTCCTGTTTTTTCTCGTCGCGGCTGAAGATACGGATTTCGCCAACATCTGTATTCAAGAATCGACTAGAGCGTGTCGTCACGAGATTATATTGACGAGCGTTTTTCTTCGGTATAGATTCAACGCATGAATTCAACACTTGCACACCACAGGCACGACATATCGGATCATGACTGGGAAATTCTTGAACCGCTGCTTCCGGGGCGTCCCGGAGCATGGGGAGGAAATGCCCGGGACAATCGTCAGTTCATAAACGCAGTTTTCTGGATTTTGCGCACCGGATCGCCATGGAGGGACCTTCCTCTTGATTACGGCGACTGGAAAAACACGCATCGCCGCTTTTGCAGGTGGCGGGACAAAAAGGTATGGGAGGCGGTTCTTCATGCTCTCATAAAAGACCCGGACTATGAGTGGCTGATGATTGATGCGAGCCATGCAAAGGCACATCAACATGCGGCAGGAGCCGTGGGCGGAAATCAGGACATCGGTCTCACAAAAGGGGGCGAAACACAAAAATACATCTGGCCGTGGATGCGCATGGTATGCCGTTGCGAATCATTATCACGGCAGGTCCCGTGGCTGATTGCACGCAGGCTTGTGAACTGATCAGCGGCATTGAGGCTGAGCACTTGTTTGGCGACCGCGGGTACGACACCGATGAAATCATTCAGACCGCGATTGCATCCGGTATGCAGGTCGTCATCCCTCCAAAGAAAAATAGAAAGCATCAGCGCTCATATGATGCTGCTCTCTATAAAATCCGCCATTTGGTTGAAAACGCATTCCTTTATCTCAAGCAATGGAGAGGGATTGCGACGAGATATGCAAAAAGGTCTGCATCGTTTCTTGCTGCTGTTCAAATCCGATGCATCGCCATGTGGCTCAAGATCTCGTGACGACACGATCTAAGAACGGCATTGCCAAATGATCCCGTTCCCCCGGTAATTAACAGTGTTTTATCTTTAAACATTATGTCCACCTATTCTTTTTAAATCGTCGATAATATGGATCTACGATCGCTTTGAAACCGATCTTCGATTTACCGCTTCGCTGCCGCTACTCCGCATCAGCCTCACATCGTGTCCGAGATCTCTCACCGCTGATCTCTACCCATCCGCCATCACTCCCTGACACCCTTGCTTCTACACTCCACCCCGAACCTTTAGTCCTCCGAGTCCTTACATCCGACCTCTGACCTCAGACTTCTCTCTCCGAACCTCTGTTTTCCACCCCTACTCTCCCTCCTCTTCCGGCAGGCTGAACAGTGCCAGCCACGCCCATAGCCAAATGGTTAGCCCCATAATATAAAGAACATCAATCACTATATTCACCAGTGTGAACATGACCATTGCACCGACCATAAACTCAGCAATCACCTTTTTCTTTTCATCACCCCTGCCGCTGATAGCCGTTTTGCAAAATGTTATAAAAAACGACATGTATAGCAGGCAATACATAATCAACCCGATGATCCCGAAATCACCCCAAAGAGTGAATATAGCAGACGTTGTCGTCCCTGTAATTGAACTCATCTGCATAATTTGCATATTATTCGATTGATAATAATTGAGCAACATTTTCAGCGCAAACGGCGTCAGATTGTCTTTCCCGATCGGCCCCATTCCGTTGCCGGGGCCGACACCCAGCGTCCATTCCAAGGGATCTGTGCGCATATTTTTGACGGCGATATCATGGAAAAGTTGTATTTTTGCACTGTAGGCCAGACTGTCATATCGATACAGAATATTATCTTTTGAAAAGTTCTTTTTAACCGCTTCGCTTGACGTAGACGCCAAAACAACGGCACCGATAATAAGCATCACTGCAACCCAGCTCTGCCACTTTTTCCAGAAGTCGGTTATCATGGCATACGGAATAAGGGACAGAGCGAAAAATACATAGGCATGATTGGTATAAGTTAAATACAGCTGAAACAGCACGAATGGCAGAGTGATAATAATCCAGCCTCGCAATGTTTTTCTCTCAGTAAGGAGACGGGAGTTTAAAACGGTAATCAGTAGGAAAAGAAACAGGACGCAAAAATAGGCAACATGATTACATCCCGCAAGAACACCTTGAGAGAGGTCTGCCGCAACATGAATATTAACCAAAGGATTAATGTTCAAAACCCAACCGATATTCAGAATAAAATTTATCCAAAAAAACCAAATGCTTCCATTGAGCAGTAAATAAAAATCGCTTCGTTTAAGATAATTTACACACAGGATATAAAATGGAATGAAGGAGAGATAATTAAACAGGCACTGTAGAGCACCGCGTGCGGAGCCCCGGTTGACAGCCCAGG
>CAYVPJ010000157.1:0-3306 GCA_964453505.1 uncultured Oscillospiraceae bacterium
GGGCGAAACATCAAAAAATGGGGGGCGGTAAAGAAAATCGATCTCCAGCGCCCGGGGATTCCGGGGCGCGAAGGCATCTCCCTTGATTGCGCCGAAAAGGCTGGGCGGGGCGCCCTTGATGGAATAAAGCTCCTCCCCCTTTACGCCAAGCTGGGGCAGGCTCGACAGCAGCGCCCAGGTATAGGGGTGCTGGGGGGTGAAAAAAACCTCCTCGGTGGAGCCCACCTCAATGATATCCCCCGCGTACATCACGGCAATGCGATCCGCCACGTTGGCCACCACCCCAAGATCGTGGGTGATATAGATGGTGGTCATGTTATGTTTCACCTTAAGCTCCTTGATGAGCTGCAAAATCTGGGCCTGAATGGTCACATCCAATGCGGTGGTGGGTTCATCGCAGATCAGGATTTCCGGCCCGCAGGCCACGGCGATGGCAATGACCACCCGCTGGCGCATGCCGCCTGAGAACTCGTGAGGATATTGCCGATAGCGCCGCTCCGGCTCCGCAATGCCCACATCGGATAATATGCCGATGGCCTTGGCCTTGGCCTCCGGGGCCTTCATGCCCCGGTTGAGAATCAAAGCTTCGCTGATCTGCCAGCCGATGGTTTTCAGGGGGTTCAGGCTTGTCATAGGGTCCTGCATGACCATGGCGATCTTTTTGCCACGGATGGCGGCCCATTCCTTTTCGGTTTTAAATTTTGCAAGATCCATGCCTGCAAAAAGGATCTCGCCGGATTCCACACGGCCGTTTTTATCCAAAAGGCCGATGAAGTTTTTGGTGAACACGCTTTTTCCGCTGCCGCTTTCCCCCACAATGGCCAGGCTTTCCCCCCGGTAAAGGTCCAGCGATATCCCGCGGATCGCATGAAGATCCCTGCCCCTGAGGCTGAACTTTACATTCAGATCCCGCACGGAAAGGATCACATCCCGGTTTTCATCCCGCCGTTTTGTTTCCATTGCTATGACCATAGCTTTCGTATCGCGAAAGCATCCTTTCTTGGGAATTCGCAAATTCTGGAATTGTGGATGGTTTGCAAAGCAAAAACAGTAGAGTAGTCTCTTTGGCAAACTACGTGTGTTTTGCTTTTGAAATCGCCGCCGATATTTGGCGGCGAAAGCCACAAAACCGGTTTGAAAGATCCATCTTTCAAACTTTCCTCCCTTACACGTGGTTTTTGGGATCGGCCGCGTCGGAGAAGGCGTTGCCGATGATATAAAAGGCAATGGTGATAAACGCCACCACCGCCGCCGGGAATATCAGCTGATAACGGAGATCATCCTGCATCATCAGCACCCGGCCGGCATCCACCAAATTGCCCAGCGACGGGGTGGAGGTGGGCAGCCCCAGGCCGATATAGGTGAGGAACACCTCATCCCCAATGGCGCCCGGAATGGCAAGGGCCGTTTGCAGCATGATTACCGACACCATCTGGGGCAAAAGGTTTTTAATGATGATCCTGGGAGCGCTGGCCCCAAGGCACCGGCTTGCCAGGTTAAAATCCCTATCCCGGAATATGATCACCTGGTTGCGGATAAATCGGGCCATGGCCATCCACCCCACCACGCACATGGAGATGATGATGGTGGACATGCTGGGCCTTAGAATATAGCTGACAAGAATGAGAATCAGCGTTTGAGGAATGTTGCTGATCACGTTATAAATTTCTGTAAGGGGCTTATCCAGCTTGCGCACATAGCCCCACGCCATGCCGATGATGAGCCCAAACACCAAATCGCTCAGCGCTACCACAAGGCCTATGATTACGCTGGTGCGCGTGCCCGCCCAAACCCGGGCCCAAAGATCCTGCCCGATGGCGTTGGTGCCAAACCAATATTCCCCCGAGGGCGGAAGGTTCCGTAGCTGAATGCCGTCTTCCCCGTTGTTAATGGTGGCGGCGCTATGCTGGCCGGGAAAATAGGGCTGCACAAAGGCAAACAATATCACCAGCAGCAGCGCGATCACAAGCACCCTGGCCACCCTGTTGCGCCAGAAATTTTTAAAGGTGCTGACCCAGTAGGAATAATTGGAATAGCCCACCCGCTCGGCGTCCCCTTCATTAAAGGCATGGGGGCGGAACAGGGCTGGATCAAGGGTCTGTATCTCCTGCGGGGTCAAATCCACGGCCTCGTAGCGGGGAGCCTGGTTGGCTTCCTGCTCTTTTTTCAGGCCCTCGGTTACGTTATTCTCAAATTCCTCCATACGGCGGAACTGATGATTACAAAACAATCTCTTCTTTGCCATTACCGGTCAGCCCCCTTCTTGGTGAAACTGATGCGGGGATCGAGCAGCGCCATGAGGATATCCCCCAAAAACATGCCCACGATGCCAATGGCGGAATACAAAATCACAAGGGCCTGCACCACGGTGTTATCCTGCCGCTGAATCACCTCGATCAGCAGCCCCCCCGTGCCGGGGATGGAATAAAGATGCTCCACATAAATGGAACCGATGATGGTGGAAAGCACCGAGCCAGGCAAAAACTGGGCCATGGGCACAAAGGCGTTTTTAAACACATGGTGGAACATGATGCGCCTGCCCGGCACGCCCTTGGCGATGGCCAGCTTCACATAATCCATGTTGATGTTATCGATCATATAGCGGCGCATCCACATGGCATAGGTGGAGATACTCACAAGGGAGATGGACAGCACCGGCAGAATATAGCTGACCCAGTTGTTTTTATCAAACAAGATGGGCAGTTTGAACCAATCGGAAAAATAAAGCTGCACAAACAGCAGCAGCACCGCCGCCGGCAAAGCCTCTACAACGGCGATAAACGCCGTGCCCAGCTTATCCCCCAGTTTTCCCTTGGTGCGGGCCATCATGGCCCCCAGGGGGATGCCCGCGGCCAGCGACACCGCCATAGACATCAACCCCAGCTTGAGGGAAATGGGTATTTTCTTTTCTAATATTTTTACGATGGGGTAGTTGGCACGATAAATCCATGAGGTGCCCAAATCCCCCTGAAACAGGTTTTGATAAAAGCGGGCAAGCTGCACATAAATGGGCTGATCCAGCCCCTTTTCCGCCAAAAGGCTGGCCCGGGTCTCGGGGCTGAGCTTATCGAACTCCGCACCGAAATACCCCTCCAGGGGCATCAGGCGCAGCAGAACGAAGATCACTGTAATGATGATAAACAGCGACACGGCCGCGCCAAGGGTTCGTTTGAGAACATATTTAATCATGGTTCCTCCTATTTGGCAAACCGGCCGGCGGATGCGCGCCGGCCGGCTGCCCTGCTCCGGCTAAGCCGGATGGTTCATAAGGAGTGAAAACGGATGTTATTGGGCGGCGGCCAAAGC
>CAYVPJ010000157.1:3316-3586 GCA_964453505.1 uncultured Oscillospiraceae bacterium
TTTCCCACTGGGCAAAGGCGGCCTGATACTCGTCGAGGCTCATAGCCTCCTTGAGGAGCTGCTTGCCCTTGTAGCGCCATACGCAAACGCCGAAGGAGGAATACTGCCCATCAAACACGGTGAGCTTGCTGGCCGCATAGCCGTTGGAGAACACCCGGAAGGGGATGACCATGCCTTCGTTGATCAGCCACGCCTCGGCCTTGGCAAAAAGCTCGTAGCGCTTGGCCAGGTCGATCTTTTCGGCCTTGGCTTCCTGCACCATCTTATCAT
>CAYVPJ010000158.1:0-3583 GCA_964453505.1 uncultured Oscillospiraceae bacterium
CCATGCGTTTGTAAGCCATGCTGACGATGGGAAGCCTTTTCGATGGGATCGGAGGGTTTCCCTTGGCTGCGGTACGCAACGGAATAATACCCTTGTGGGCGAGTGAAATCGAAGCCTTTCCCATCGAGGTAACACAAGTGCGATTCCCTGACATGGTTCATGTCGGGGATATCACGAAGTTGGACGGAGCAATACTGCCACCCGTAGACATCATTTGCGGCGGAAGCCCGTGCCAGGACTTATGCTCGGCCCGAATTTCAAAAAGACTCAGTATTCCTTTTTCCATTAGGAAAAGCATAAACTTTACGCTAAATATTTGCACAGTTTCACGAGTGTGCTTAGAATAATCCTTTTTTATCAGCAAATCGTCTTGGGCGTTCAGAAACTCATTAAAACACACAGGGAGTACCGGCTTTTGCAATACGATCCCTTTCTCCCAACTGTTCTTTGCTGCGAAAGCATCCAGCTTTTTCATACAGGAGATCTTTCTTTGGATAGTCTCATGTTTAAGAGGAGGATCGCATGCTTGAATTTTCACTATGAATTTTTCTTTAACATCAGAATTGTAGGTGGTAAAATTGTGTTCATTGCAAAATTGCTCAAAGTCCCGCCATGTTGCAACAGTATACTCAATGACCCGGTCAGCATATCCGAGTTCATGTAAGGCTGTAGTTGCTCCAACAATTAATTTAGAGATTGAAATAGCTGGCAATATTTTCACCGTCCTTATAGGTGAAATATTGCCAGCTTATGCTTTTGTTATTCATTATGGGAAGTCTTTTTTGTCAAACTCCCCATTTAGAGCCGCTGCTATGCCGCGCATTACCATAACGACTATAGGCACACAAACGCTGTTATGTGATGCATCACATAATGGCGTGGCGATCCCCTGCGTGGAGTTCGTCCTGAACGGCATCGCTGCCGCTCTGCGCATGACCATATGAGTATGTAATATGCTTCGTTTCGCAGGTGTTCTTCGTCGGGTTTGGTAATAGCTATTACTTCATTCTTTCGCTATACTTTCGTTGCAAATCAGGAGAAAGGACGGACCAACCATGGAGAACACCAAGAATCTCTGCGCTCAGATACCGGAATCCCTGCACGCGAGAGTGCGCTCGGAGCAGGAGCAGTCAGGCCAGACGCTCAGTCAGTATGTGACTACGCTTATAACCGAATACTACAATCAGAAGGAAGGAAAGAAAATGGGCGGCAACAGGACTATGGCATTCCAGATTCCGGAGGAACTCTTCCAGCGGATCAAGCGCTACCTCGACAGCGAGTCAGAGCGCACCGGTAAGAAACTCAGTCAGCGGGAGTTTGTGCTGGGGCTTATCCAGCAGGCTCTGGACGACGCAAACATCGAATAATCCAATACGACCGTATGGGGCTGCCGAAAGGCGGCCCCTAAACTTTTGGAGGTGAACACTTTGTATCTATACCCGGACAACCTGAAGGCCAAGGCGACGCTGTTCCTGTGGGAGCTGAAAGATATCGGCATCATCGGCGTGGGGCTTCTGCTCTCTATTTTTGTGCTGGCGAAGATCCACATCTTCCTGCCCATCGTTGTAACAGCGGTCTACGCCTTCCTCTCTATCCGCTTTGAGGGTACCAGCATCAAGGACTTTATAGCAAACGCCATTGGCTTCTTTTTCCTGAAGCCGCAGACCTACCGATGGGAGATGAACGCATGAGCAGAAAAAAGAAAACAGCCGAGAAGGAGCGGCAATCCACCCGGCAGCTTCTGAATATCCACGGCATTACCGATTACAGCCTGCTCACCGGCAACGGAGAGCTGGCCTTTTTCTCTATCAAACCGACCAACATCAGCGTCCTTTCCGACACCAGCGTGGCAGCGCGCATCTACGCTTTGATGACTGTTCTCAAGGGCATTGCGGAACTGGAAATGCTCTGCATCAACAGCCGGGAGAACTTCGAGGACAACAAGAGCTATCTCAAAAGCCGAACCGAGGCGGAGAATCTGCCCGCCGTGCGGAAGCTGCTGGAGCAGGACTCAGTCAGTCTCGACCGTTTGCAGGTGCAGATGGCGACCGCCCGTGAGTTTCTCATCATCGTGAGGCTCAAAAAGGAAAAAGAAGCGGAGGTGTTTCCGTACCTCTCCCGCATTGAGAAATCCCTCAAGGATCAGAATTTCACCGTGCGGCGCTTCGGCAATGAGGACATCAAGCGGCTGCTCGGTGTGTACTACGAGCAGAACGTGACCACCGAGGTCTATGAGGACAACGACGGCGAGCGCTGGATCATCCTCGGCGAGTAAAAAGGAGGTATCAATAAATTGGGTAATCACACCAAGAAAAGCACCGCCCCGGTGAAGGATGCTCAGATCAAGGAGTTTCTGGACATGGTCTCGCCGGGGATCATCAAGTTCAACACCGACCATATCATCTGCGGCAACACCTATCGTTGCGTCTGGGCGCTGCGGGAATATCCCACGGCGACCGACGAACAGGCGATCCTGCGGCATCTGGGCGAGAAGGACGGCGTGACGCTTCGCATCTATACCCGGCAGGTCACGCCCACGGAGGAAAAGCAGATCATTCATAACGCTGCCAACAAAAATCGAATGGCGGGCTCCAACACCAACGACCTGCAGCAGACGGTGACGGCGGAAAGCAATTTGCAGGATGTGACCGCGCTGGTGTCCACCATGCACCGCAACCGGGAGCCGCTGCTCCACTGCGCGGTTTATATTGAGCTCATCACCCACGAATACGACGAGCTGAAGCTGCTCCAGACCGATGTGCTGACGGAACTGGTACGGAGCAAGCTCAATGTGGACAGACTCCTGCTCCGTCAGCAGCAGGGCTTCCTCTGCGTCGGCCCTTCCGGGCGAAATGTGTTTGGTGCGCAGTTCGAGCGTGTTCTGCCGGCCAGCTCGGTCGCCAACCTCTATCCCTTCAACTATTCCGGCAAGACCGACGCCCACGGCTTCTACATCGGGCGGGATAAGTTCGGCAGCAACATTCTCGTCGACCTCGACAAGCGCGACGATGACAAGACCAACCCCTGCTGCCTCATCCTCGGCAACAGCGGTCAGGGCAAGAGCTATCTGCTCAAGCTGCTCCTGTGCAACATTCTGGAGAGCGGCAAGAATGTCTTATGTCTGGACCCCGAGCACGAATACATCGATCTGGCGGAGAACCTTGGCGGATGCTTTATCGACCTCATGTCGGGCCAGTACATGATCAACCCGCTTGAACCCAAGTCATGGGACGATGGCAGCGATGGCAGCGATGCGGCGAACATTGCCGATGCCGACGCACCCCAGACCTTCCGCCAGACCACCAAGCTCAGTCAGCACATCTCCTTCCTCAAGGACTTCTTCCGATGCTACAAGGATTTCGATGATAAGCACATCGACATCATCGAGCTGATGCTGGCAAAGCTGTACGCAAAATGTGGTATCAGCGACCGCACGAACTTCGCCAAGCTGACGCCTGTGGATTATCCCATCCTCTCGGATCTGTACGCGCTGATTGAGACGGAGTACAAGGGTTTCGACGAAAACAAATACCAGCTCTACACCAAGGAGCTTTTGCAGGAGATCCTCTTGGGGCTCCACTCC
>CAYVPJ010000159.1:0-2485 GCA_964453505.1 uncultured Oscillospiraceae bacterium
ATATTATCAATCATTTCAGGGCGAAGCTGTTTGTCAGCGCGTTCTAAATCAGAAAGTGATTGCGCCAGTGCTATTACTTGCATCCCAGCGGTACGGGACTGTGAGAACAAATAGACCACATCAGAGCTAATGTAGGTACCGATTTCATCCAGAACAACGAGGCTTTGGCGCTTTGTCGGCTGGTGGTTAAGATAGCCACTCAACTTTTTCAAATCTTGAATAACAAGCCCGCCCACGGCGGAGGCAAACGCCCCGTAGGTCTGTTTATCTACCAGCACTAAAATACAAGCGTTATTGTTGTACACATCGATAAGGTCAATACCGCCTTTTGCCCCGAAAATCTGGCCGCTTTCGCCCTCGGTCAACCCCGCGAAGCGGGCGGCAGCGGCTTCTGCGGTTGGGCCGCAAACAGTAGCGGTATTTGCCCATTTTTGAGCCAGCGTATCATTAATGATACCTTCCGTCTGCAGATGTTTAATAAGGTCCATAAGCTCTTTGGGGCTTGAAAAAAGCACCATATTATCTAGCGTTGTAGCCTCGCCGGCTTTAACCATTGCTTCGCACATCACGCCCCAATAATTGTTGGCCTGTGCTTCATAATGTGGCTCCGACCAGTCGCTCATTGCCATCAACATGTCCCTTATAGCGGCAGGTGGGGCGTTTTTGAACGGGTTGTATTTTTGGCTTTTTCCCGGGGCGGTCATATCAATAATGGCTATTTTGCGGTGATACTTGAGGCAGCAGTTTATGTAAAGGTCGTAGAATGAGTAATCCCCCTTCGCGCCTTTTCCGTCGATGGCAATAACTGTCTGCCCTTGAGCAAATGCCGCCTCTATCGCGTTGCTGATTGTTGAACTTTTTCCGCACCCGGTACTACCCGTGCAAAGAGCGTGTAAGCCGGGTTTAAGCGGCATGTATACGGGGTTTTTGTTGGAATCCCAACCCAACATTGCCGCATTAGGTTTATGCTCACCGCCCACATGAGGCTTGAGGTCGGGGCGCTTGTCCGTCATGTCAATAACATCCTTTATTTGGTCGATGTATACGCTTAAAATCGCCGTAAGAGCCATCGTGACGGCAAGGGGCGTACAAACGCCCCAGCCGATTTTAAAGTCGCTTACAAGCGCAAATATGCCGCCTTGGCGCGTGATTTTGTAAAAAGCATCTTCCAATGCACCCGCGATTCCGGGTGCAGAAAGATAGCCGACGCCAACGATGAGCAAAAACGCGATAGACCGCGCCACCCATGCTTTTACTATGCCGCGCCGTACAAGCAGGTGTTGGGCAAGTAGCCCAATCACCGCGCCAATAACCGCGCCGAGAACGTTTATCGCCGCCGCCACCGCAAGCAGGATGAATCCAGCGTGGCGGAGATCGCGGCGATAATCGCGGGTGCGAGTCTGATTAATTTGAGAGTTGATAGCATTTGCCATGGTATTTGCCTCCTTCATATACTCCCGCCCGTGGCGGTCTAAAGTCGCGGCGTAGCCGCTCTAAAATCCGGCGTAGCCGTCTGGAGTCGCGGCGCTAGCCGCTCTAAAAACCGGCGCTAGCCGCTCTAATGTCCGGCGCTAGCCGCATTTTTGCGCATTTCGGCACGGCGTGCAGCAATGCCAGCCAAGTTGTCAATTGTAACAACGTCCACTTTGCTTGGAGTTCCGTATTTTGTTGCGGCGGGCTGCACGCTGCGTATGCGGCGTTCAAGCCCTATCTGCCCCGTGTCGATGACCCAAAGTTGGAATTTGAAATCCCGGTTTTCCTCCACCTTTTTTATGAGGCGTTTGGTGTCTTTTGCGGTATGCTCGTACTCGATGCACATGTCTTTGCTCGGTATCACCAAATCGGGATAATGCTTGTTGGCCCGGATGGAAACCCCTGATTTTTGCTCCCGCTCGGTTTGGATATCATCCACACCAAGGCCGTGGATACTCATTAGCAATATCGCTATTGCCGCAACATTGGCCTCATGGAGCGCGTTCAGATTCGTAAGCTCATATGGGTGTGTATCAATGCCCAAAAGCGTATGTGCTGCTTTACTTGCGGCGTAAACGTATTTGTCACCGTATGCAACCCGCGCCCGGGTTAGATAACCCTTTTTGTACAAAACCCGCAGACGGTCTGTTGCATACTTCACATTCATGCCGCCGATTACCGCAAGCTCATTCGCCCTTGCTGCGCGGTACTTAACAAGAAACTCCAATATCGCTATATCGGTTGGTAATAGTTTGAACATCATGGATAGGTCAACTCCTTTCATAATAGAAGAAAAGGGAAAGAGTAAGAAAAGAAACCGTACCTGCCCCCCCCTCCGGCGCACCGCGTTTCTCGTTGGACGAGGCCGGCGTATGAGGGTGGGTCGCCCCCACCCTCATGCGTCGAGCGGAGAGAAGTTTCCGACGGCCCATCGCAATGGGATGGCGGGAACTTCCGTAGCGTGGCTCGTAGGAAGCGTTTAGAAACGACCCAGTGGGTCGTTTTAGCTTCC
>CAYVPJ010000159.1:2495-3574 GCA_964453505.1 uncultured Oscillospiraceae bacterium
AAACCGTACCTGCCCCCCCGCCCGGCGCACCGCGTTCCCCGTTGACGAGGCCGACGTATGAGGGCGGGTCGCCCCCGCCCGAATGCGGCGAGCGAAGGATGATTCGACAGCCCATCGCAATGGGATGGCGGAGCATCCGAAGCGTGGCTCGTAGGAAGCGTTTAGAAACGACCCAGTGGGTCGTTTTAGCTTCCGTCAACGACGGTACCGAGGCCCGCTTCGGCCCCCCACAGGGGGCAGAAGTGGGGCGAGGGTCACGGGTAGACGACTACATTTTGACTGGTTTTTGGGTGCGGCTCGCCGCGCCCAAAAGCCTGACAAAATGGGGAGTGTAGCCGTGACCCTCGCCCCACAGGGCACGGTACCGCCCCCGAATGAATATAAGTTTTTTAACCGAAGGTAGTGCCATTGGTACTACCGACGGTTGCAAGGTTAGTATTTTTTCGGGGGGGAACGCGGTGTGAGGATTTTGCTACCGCAAAATCCGTTCGGGAGGGGGGGATAGGTCGGGCCCGCAGGCCATTCTTTTTTCCCCGCTGGGCTTTCTTTCTTTTTGCCCCGGCTACTTCCTGCGTGAATGTATCAATGGTATTTTGCGGCATATCCCCGGTTTGTCCTTTTGGGGTACAAGCACAAACATTTCCCCACTGCTTGAGTCAAACTCCACCTTACGGTCTGCAAGGTTAATACCTTTATCGGCATGGCCTCGCACTGTCTGGGCTTGCCCCATTGTGTACCCTGCTAGCAACGCTGACGCTAACGTGGTAATTTGATATGATGCTGCTAACATAGCAATGTCCTTTCTGCCCCATAAGATTGGGCTAATGATTGAAAAGTGCACTTCAATATTCTGTTGTCAAGGTGCTCCATGCCCCTATTTCGGGGGCCGCATGATAATCTGTTTGGCGAGTGTGTCAAGTTCTGCGGCTGTCAACAATCGCCCCTTGTTGCCCGTATCCAAAGGGAATATTGACGGTATAGGCTCTAGCTCTGGCTCTGGCTCGGGCTCTAACACTGGCTCTGGCTCTGCCGGGGGCGTTGGCGTTGGAGTCTGCGTCCGCTCATTCGGTGCGTCGCTG
>CAYVPJ010000160.1:0-3571 GCA_964453505.1 uncultured Oscillospiraceae bacterium
AGGGGGCGCGCCCCCTTCGAGCATCCCCGGGGTTTTTCGTAAGCGATTGCCCTGGAAATTCCGCGCTCTCATGTTTACAAACTGTTCAAAAAAGTTTCAGCGGCAATTCAGCGAAGACTGCTACAATCACTTTCGTAAAACGCGATACGATTTTTGAAAAGGGGGCGTGAAGCGTGGAAAACAAGACTATTTTCAAGCGGTACGAACTCAAATACCTGCTTACTAAGGAGCAGAAAACGCAAATGCTTAACGCGATTTCCGAATACGTCTGTCCTGACGAACACGGGCGCGCGACGGTCAGGAATGTGTATTATGACACCGACAACTATCGCCTTGTCAGAAATTCGATAGAGAAACCGTGCTATAAAGAAAAGCTGCGTGTGCGCGGCTACGCGCTCGCCGGGTCGGAAACACCCGTGTTTGTGGAGCTTAAAAAGAAGTACCGCTCGGTCGTATACAAGCGCAGGCTCATACTGCCCGAAACGCAGGCGATGAAATGGCTCGCGGGCGACGCGCGCTTTTCACCGCGCGCGCAGATAGCTTCCGAAATCAATTACTTTCTGGAATACTATCGGACGCTCAGGCCTGTCGTGTTCCTGTCATACGACCGCGAGGCGTATTTTGACAGAAACGACGACTCGTTTCGCGTAACGTTCGACGAAAACATACGCTGCCGCCAAACCGAACTGTCACTGACATACGACGCGTGGGGAGAACCCCTGTCGGATCGCGGTTCTGCGCTTATGGAAGTGAAATGTTCGGGCGGAATGCCCGTTTGGATGACGCACATACTGTCTGAAATGCGGCTCTACAAAACCTCATATTCGAAGTACGGCACGGCGTATTCGTCCCTGATATACCCACGAAAGGAGATCCTTCTGTATGCTTGACAAATTGTTCGGCGGAATATTCGACTCTAATTCTGTAAGCGTCATAAGCATGACGGACTTCATGCTCTGCGTCGGCTGTTCGCTGCTGCTCGGTCTTTTGCTCGCGTTTTGCTATATGTTCCGCGCGCGGTATACAAAGAGCTTCATCGTGACGCTCGCGATACTGCCCGCCGTTGTGTGCGTCGTCATTATGATGGTCAACGGAAACGTGGGCGCGGGCGTGGCTGTGGCGGGCGCTTTCAGTCTGGTGCGCTTCCGCTCCGTGCCCGGCACGGCTAAGGAGATCGCGATGCTGTTTCTCGCCATGAGCGCGGGACTAATCGCCGGAATGGGCTATCTCGGTTACGCGGTGCTGTTCACGCTTATACTGTCGGTTGCTTCCGTCCTATATAACGGCTTGGACTTCGGCTGTAAAAAGAACGCCGCGACCTATAAAACGCTTAACATAACGATTCCAGAAAGTCTGGATTACACGGGCGTTTTCGATTCGATTCTCGCGCGGCACTGCCTGTCGTTTGAGCTTGTGCGCGTCAAGACGACAAACATGGGCAGCATGTTCAAGCTCACATACGATTTGAAGCTGAAAGGCGAAGCTCAGGAAAAAGAAATGATCGACCAGCTTCGCTGCCGCAACGGAAATCTTGAAATCACAGTGTCGAAACAGGAAACGGCGACGGCGGAACTGTAAAGCGCTGCGCGCGAAAGGCTTGAGTTATGTATGCGCAAAAAGAAGAATAAAGCTGAAACAATATCGACCGCGATATACTTATCCGTGCTGGCTCTGTTCTCGGCATACGTCCTCTTGGATGCGTTCGTTATAGAGGAACGCTATTCGGTCGTCGCGGCGACGGCTCAATATGGGGATACGGTTTTGTATGAAAAACGCGAACAGGCGGAATGGACGGACACGGGTTATATAGCCGACGGCCTGTCCGTCGCGCTTGCGACCTACCGCGTTTACGATTCGGACATATATGTCGCGGATATTGTTATGGACGACATAAGCCGCCTGAAAGCGGCGTTCGCGGAGGACACATACGGCCGCAACGTTACTGAACTGACGTCCGCCGTCGCCGAAAGGCAGAACGCGGTGCTCGCCATAAACGGCGACTTTTACGGCGCTCAGCGCCGCGGGTATGTCGTTCGCAACGGCGTTTTGTACAGGGACAGCGCTTCCGGCGACGACAGTCAGGTTCTGTGCGTATGGCGCGACGGCAGTTTCAGCGTCATAGATGAGCGCGAAACGACCGCGCAGTCGTTGATAGACGACGGCGCGTGGCAGGTTTTGTCGTTCGGCCCGGCGCTTGTCGTCGACGGCGAGGTCGCCGTGTCCGAGGGGCAGGAGGTCGGCAAGGCGGCGAGCAGCAATCCGCGCACGGCGATCGCCGTAATCGAACCTCTGCACTATTTGTTCGTCGTTGCCGACGGGCGCACCGACGAAAGCGCAGGCGTATCGCTGTACGAACTGGCCGACTTTCTGAAGGGGCTCGGCGCAGAGATCGCGTACAACCTTGACGGCGGAGGCTCGTCCACGATGGTGTTTGGCGGAGAGATAATTAACTTTCCGACTTCGTGGGGCGGTAAATTCTCCGAAAGGGAGGTGAGCGACATTGTCTATGTTCAGTGATCGCGAGGCGCGCGGATATATTCGGCTTTCCGTTTTCTGCATACTGTTTGCCATAGTTTATCAGGCGTTCGGGCACGGTGTGACATCGCTTGCGATGAGCGCTATGTTTCTGTGGCCGCTCGTATTCGGCGCGCTTCCTGTGCTGCTGCGCTTAAAATCGCGCGCCGCGCGGTCAGCTATGTGTGTTAGGCTTTCGCGTCGCGCGGGAATCGCCGCATTGATCGCGGGCGGCGCGATAAGCGGGATACTCGAAATATACGGAACGACTTCGCCGCTCACCCCGGTTTTCTGGATCGTCGGCGGCGCGCTGACGCTTTTAGGCTGCGCGGGCTTGTTGCTGAAATAAATGTCGTTATTGTTTGTTAAATTATGATATTTGGTTGACATGGCGCGTCTTTTCAATATAAAATATACCTTGTGTCAATCCGCTCACTAGCCCCGAGCGTTTGATGTTTTGCGCGGCGCGCTGACCTCGCGTCGGATGCATCAGTATTGATATTTAATTGGAGGAATACCATGACTACGTATATGGCAAAGCCCGAAACCGTCGAGCGCAAATGGTATCTGATAGACGCGGACGGCGCGGTGCTCGGGCGCTTGGCGTCGCAGATCGCGCTCATGCTCAGAGGCAAACATAAACCCACGTTCACGCCCCACGTAGATACCGGCGATTACATCGTCGTCGTGAACACCGACAAAATCAGGCTGACGGGCAAAAAGCTCGATCAGAAGATTTACTATCACCACACCGGCTATCCGGGCGGCTTGAAGGAAACCAAATATCGCGTGCTTATGGTCAAAAAGAGCGAGTTCGCGCTCAAAAAGGCCGTGCGCGGTATGCTCCCCAAAGGCCCTCTGGGCAACACGATGTTCAAGAAACTGAAGGTATACGCGGGCCCCGAGCACAAGCAGCAGGCCCAGAAGCCCGAAGTTTTCGAGTTGAATTAAGGGAGGAGGACGAAAAATGTCTGAAGTTTGCATTAACGCGGTTGGCAGAAGAAAAAAGGCGATCGCTCGCGTTCGTCTGATTCCCGGAGAAGGCAACATAATAATC
>CAYVPJ010000161.1:0-3567 GCA_964453505.1 uncultured Oscillospiraceae bacterium
GGATTTGACAGCGTCGCTTTTCGGCTGTTGGGGCGGCAGCTCCTTGGGTACCATGGAGATCGCGCCGGAGGGGCAGGCACCTGCGCACACGCCGCAGCCGATGCACTTATCGACGTCGATGATGCTGTTTTCCGTATCCGTTGCGCCGGTGGGGCAGACGTACAGGCACAGGCAGTCCTTGGTGCAAAGACGAATGTTTCTTACTGCGTAGGTATCAGCCATTACATTGCCCTCCCTTCGATTTTTTCAAACTTCCAGCTGGGCACCTTGCATACGGGGCAAAGCTCCGGCGGATTGTCGCCGATATAGATAAATCCGCAGATGGTGCAGACGTAGACGCCGGTATTCTCGAGCATGGCGTCGCCTTCCTTTTCATAACGGGTCAAAAGGGATTTAAGGATGCGGGTCACCTTCTCACTCCAGACCAGCGCCCGCAGCGCACCGCGATCCTTCGGATCGGACGCGGCCACGTTGGCCGACCGAAACTGCGTTTGCTGTGGGGAAACCCTCGTTCAGGTCTTTTTCCACTAGATCAATCAGTTTTGCATAGGAAGAACTTCCTGCCGGTGCGGATACAGACTTGTAATACGCCGCCAGCTCCGTAAACAGCGACGCTTCTTCCGTCTTATACTGTTTTTCGCAGCCACGGGCGAGATTGGAACACAGCGCACTCATCAGGAGCGGCGTCAACTCCTGCATCTCCGTCGGCGCTTCCATCGTCTTCACCACTCTCTTTTCTGGCGATTTTGCGCCCTGCTCGATAAATTCTGCTTTAGACGCGCCGCAAAGCGGACATACCCAATCCTCGGGCAGGCTTTCCCACGTTGTGCCCGGCACGATCCCCGCTTCCGGTATGCCCTTTGCTTCGTCGTAGACATATCCGCAAATGGAGCAAACGTATTGTTTCACAGCTTCGACCTCCTTCGTACCACAGATTTGTTATGGTTGTAGGATAGATGATTTGATCAACGGATTCCGTAACTTTATCACGCAAGTAAGAATGATTACTGGTTATGGGCCGATTCCCTTACCCGCATGTATGTCCGCCGCAGCCATGCTCCTCGCAGTCTCCTTCGTGACGCTCACCGTGGTGCGCGCAAAGCTCATCGGGATTGTACTGAAGCGTGCCGGAAAGCAATGCCTCTACTGCCTTGTCCGCATTGCCGGAAACGCCGGGATAGAGCCGGATTCCGGCCTCGTCCAACGCCCGCCGCGCACCGCCGCCGATGCCACCGCAAATCAGCGTATCCACATGAATCTTTTTCAAAATGTCCGCCAGTGCGCCGTGTCCGCTGCCATCGGTATTAACCAGCGTTTTCAATGTGATTCTCCCGTTTTCAACATCATACACTTGGAACCGTTCTGTGTGCCCGAAGTGCTGAAAGACTTCACCGTTTTCATACGTCACTGCAATTCTCATTTTCTTGTCCTTTCAATTCATTTTGATGTTCGTTACGCCGCCCGCACCGATGCCTGCGGCACCCGCCGCAGTTGCAGTAGGGCTCGCTGCCGTCGCAAAGCCGATACTCGCCGCCGCTGATGAGAAGCGGTTTCCCCTCCACCAGTGAAACGGACAGCTTTTTTCTTGCATCGTTATAGATTTGCTGTACGGTCGTGCGCGCGATCTTCATATACCCGGCGCATTCCTCCTGCGTAAAGCCTTCGTGGTCAATGAGGCGAATGGACTCATACTCATCCACCGTCATAACGACGGCTTTATCCGGGCAGAAATCCGCGCCGACCGGCGCAAACTCCGTGCTGGACGGCATACAGCATACCTTGCGCCATTTCTTGGGCCTTGGCAAATTCACCATCTCCTTTGGATATAATCGGCATATGTCGCTTTGCAGTTTCAGTATACCGAATATCCGTCATATGTCAATAATTATTTTTGACATATGCTGCAAACCATTTTATACTGTATGCAAAGGAAAGAGAGGTCGTGTATATGCCGCTCAGCACTTATTTTCCCATCTGGGAGAAATTGAACGCAGATGAGCAGAATTTGCTTTTGCAGTCTGCAAGTAAGCGTACCGCGAAAAAGGGCATACTTTTGCACAACGGCTCGGCGGACTGTGTTGGCCTGTTTGTGCTGTGTTCCGGCCAGCTTCGCGCGTTTATCCTTTCCGACGAAGGCAAGGAGGTCACGATCTACCGCCTGTTTGAACGGGATATTTGCCTGTTTTCTGCGTCCTGCATGTTGAGCAGCATTCAGTTTGATATTGCCATCGAAGCGGAAAAGGATTCCGAGTTCTATATCATTCCCACCGATGTGTATAAAAAGTTGATGGAGCAGTCCCTCGCCGTATCCAATTATACCAACCAGATCATGGCGTCCCGCTTCTCCGAAGTCATGTGGCTGATCGAACAGATCATGTGGAAAAGCGTGGATAAACGACTTGCCGCATTTCTATTGGAGGAAAGCGCATTGGAGGAGAACGACACGCTGCGCATTACCCATGACAGAATTGCAGCACATATGGGGACGGCGCGGGAGGTCGTCACCAGGATGCTGCGCTACTTCCAGTCAGAGGGAATGGTTCGCTTGACGCGCGGTTCCATCGAATTGACCGACAAAGCGAAGCTGCAGGCCATCGCTATCTGACGAAGAAACGCCGTCCAAAGCGGGCGGCGTTCTGTGTTCCATTAGTCCAACAGGGATACGATTTGCGCTTTGGGTCTTGCGCCGACCGCCTTGTTCACGACCTTTCCGTTCTTCACCACGACCAGCGTGGGAATGCTCATAACGCCGAACTGTGCAGCCAAATCCTGCTGCTCATCAATGTTGATCTTGCCGACCTTGATCGCAGGAGTTTCATTTGCAATCTCATCGATCAGCGGTGAAACCATACGGCACGGCCCGCACCAGCTCGCCCAGAAATCGAGCAAAACGGGCTTGTCGCTCTCCATGACTTCCGTCTGAAAGTTGTTTTTTGTAATGGTTAATACTGACATAATGGTTTCCTCCTACGTTTATTCCAGTGTAAGTGCCCGCATGGGGCAGAAGCTGACGCATTTCCCGCATCGGATACAGGCCTCTTGATCCACAGTTGGAGCGTCATGACCAACCTGTGAAAGCGCGCCGACCGGGCAAACCGGCACCGCAGGGCAAGCGTGATTCTGCGGACAGCGATTCTGGTTTACAACCAGTTTTCTATCTGCGTTGCTTGCCGCAGCTTCCTTTTTGAATAATCCAAATGCCATAATGTACACGGCTCCTTTACTGTTTGTAAAGATCATACCGATATTTTACGATTCGCACCGTGATAAACGCACGCTCGTACCACGCTTAACCATGTATATACTGATCAGCATCCCCATGGAGCACTACACTACAAAACGCCAGCCGTATTCGAGAAAGCCTTCCATTTGGGGAAAAACGGATATACCAATTCAGGCAATAGGGTTCGAATCACACTCATTTTCCAGTTTGCAAGCTGTTTTTCAAATGTTTGTATGGGACTGTCCAATAAAGGAAAACGGAGCAGAGGTCAAGAACGCCCTGATTATCTGTGCAGTTGAAAGAAGAACGGTTGTTATTCGGACACAAGGGTTTGAATGACGATC
>CAYVPJ010000162.1:0-3539 GCA_964453505.1 uncultured Oscillospiraceae bacterium
AACATGCGTTAATCTGGTTTAATGCAAATTTAAAAGTCGGCAGGAGCAACTCCTGCCGGAACGAAAAAAATAATTAGCAGTTATTTTTGTTTTTCTTATTGGTTGCCGCTTGCAGGGATATTCAATATAGACTCATCACCTGCAATGTTTCTAACTTTCATTCTTAAAGGTTTCTTTTCGAATGATATTTTTCCATTCCAAAACTCTTTGGTTTTCTTTCCATTCTTAATAACATATCCGTTTTTATCAACTTTTATTTCAAAGTCACTTTTCCAAATACCAACTGAATTTGTACAATCGAGCGAAATCATTTCAATTAATTCCAGTCCGTTATCGCTTATCTCAATTGGAACGAATTTTTTCTTTTTTGTTTCAGTTTCTGCATCTCCGTTGTTGTCGTTTTCTTCATCACTATTTTCGCCTATTGTAAGTTGTTCTGCCTTTTTACCGTTCAATCCTTTCTTTTGATTGTACTCATCAATTTTTTGCATTAAACGGTCACTGATGAATTTAGTAAACTCAATTTCGTTTTCTTTTACTTCATATTCAATAATATCGTTGATTACAACTTCATCTAAAATTTCTTTTAAGTCACAAAGTAAAATTTTAACGTCTGTATTATTGTATTCATCAATGAATTTCAGCAATTCCTTTTCATCGTCAATGTCAATATAGTAAACTATAACTTGCTTGGTATTATCAGGCAAATCGGGTATTGCTTCGTTTATTATGCGGTTCATTAAAGGAATATCTAAAACCTTTGTGCTATGGTCTAACAGGTTTGGAATGTAAACAGGAACTAATCCAAGTTTACTGTCGTTAATTGCACCTTCCCAAAAATTATCTAAACTATCTTCGTTGCGTAAGCCTGTAATCAAAGATTTTAGTTTATCCATTGTTTGTACTGGATTACGGAAAAGTGAAACACCGTCTTTTACATCTAAAATATCAAATTCCGCTTTTGCTTCTATCAAACCATCTCTTACTGTTTGAATACTGTTAATGCCAACATCTACGTGAATAAAATTTCTTTTTAAATCATTTGCAGTTTTTGCTGTAACACCTGAACCACCGAAAAAGTCAGCAATCATCATTCCTTCATTACTGCTTGCTTTTATAATTCTTTCCAATAAAGCCGTTGGTTTTTGAGTTGCATAGTCAACATTTTCAGAAGATGTTGGAATCTGTTGAAAAGACATTATATCGTACCAAACATCACCAACTGCTTTACCCTTTTTTATAACATCTTCAAGGTAAAGTTTTTCACCACGACCATCAAAATATTTCCTACCGTCTTTATCCGTTTTGTCAAAGCGGTCTAAATACTCTTTTCTATGCGGTTGACTTTGTTTATTAAATATTTTTTCATCACTTAACGAATAATATAGAATTGTATCGTGTGCCTTTATCCAATTTGGTGCTTTTGTTTTAAGACCAGATAATGCAGCATTATCCCAGATAATCTCTCTACGAAATTTATCTTCACCAAAAACCTCGTCCATTAAAATCTTTATATAATGACCAATATGCCAATCAATATGTACATAAATACTTGCTGTTTCAGTCATCATACTTTTTATTGCAAAAAGATTTTCATACATCCAATTCAAATAATCTTCCTTATTCCAAATATCGCCATACATTTTTTCTTCAAATGCTCGTAATTCTTCAATGTCTAATTTTTCATCTGCTTTAGCAATTTTCGCGGCTAATTTGGGATTACGTCTTATGAAAACTTTTTTAGCATAGTCAGCACCACTTGCGAAAGGTGGGTCAATATAAACCAAATCAACCTTGATACCTTTATCTTTCAGATAAGCACAGGCAGACAGACACTCGCCACGTATAACAAGATTTTTAGGGTTGTTGCCTATACTTTCAATTTTTTCAACTTCATAAAGTGGGAGACCTCTTTTAATACGGTCAAATACTTTGTCGTTATCTCTGTATCTAAGTACTCTGCGAGTACGAACAAAGTTGTCTAAAATTGCTTGTCCTTCAACGGTGTTCGGGATATGTGAAATGTATTTTATTGGCATTGTTTACCCTTTGAAAAAATCAACAATCGTTTCATTTAGTTTTGCAAGGTTATCATCAAACTTTGCATCGTCCTGTAAAAACAGGTATTCAAATTTCTTGTATCCGAATTTATCGTTATTCATTTGCAAAAACTCGGTTTCCATAAATTTCTTACGAAGTTTAAAAGTTGTTTGTTCAGCGTATCCGCTTCCCTTAGTTTCCACAATTAACACTTTTGCTATTGTCTCATCCTTGCGTTTAATTATCAAGAAATCGGGTGTATATAAACCAACTCTTTGGTAATTATTACCTTTTTTTGCAAAGCATAAAATTCTAAAATCGGTAATGTGCTTTTCTCCGTTATAATAAATTTCAAGTTTACGTTCATTAAACTCTTTAAGTGTTACAACCTCTTTCAAAAATTTTAATTCAAACCCACTTTGCCAAAAGTCGTAAGGCAGATAATGAAAAGTTTGATATTTTGATTTAACAGCAGGTGAAAAATCGTATTGTGATTTGTATTGGTTAAAGTCAGGAACAAAATTACCCATTCCTTGCTGTTCAAGGTTTTGCTTTATTATATCAAATGCTTTTCTTATTTCGGCTTCGTCTATTTCAAGAGAAGTGTTTTTTGCATCAGTATCAATTATTTTCTTTGTTTCTTCAACACTTGGATATAGTTTATCATTTTTCGGTACAGACTGCAAATTCTCTACTATAAGCATTTGAGCAGTATCGGGGATAATTTCAGATTTTGTTTCAAAATTACGTTTACAATGAAAAGCCAAACGAATTTCAGATTTAATTTTATTATGGCTATATAATTCATTGTAAAATCTTTTCTTTTTTTCTTCAACTGTGATTGTTTGGAATATCTTTTCAAGTTCTGTTTCAAATTTCATTAAGTCTTTTAACAAAATAGTATTGAAACTACCTTTAGCAATTTCAAACAACCAATTATAAAAATTAGTGGGTTCGCCTTTTACTTTGCTAACAAAATCTTTTGTCTTTTCATCTTTCTGACTTAATCCTCGCTGTACGATTACGGCTTTATTAAAACTGTCTTTGGGTTCAATGCTTTTAATTTTGTTTTCGGGTTCAGCATTTTCTTCAATAGCAATGGTGTTGTATTCAACCTTTAATTGATAAAAATCTATTTTAGGAAGTTTAAGAAAATCTAATCTTGAAAACCTCTCAATCATTTCTGTTTTGTCTTGTTTTCCAAGATTATTTAATTCTTCAATGCTTGTGTGTTGTTCTTCTTTGAGTTGTTTGTCTAATGATTTTGCATTATCCTCATTCAACCAAATAATTGCAGTTTCTTGCTTGTCCCGGACAACTTGTCGCAAACAACGGCAACTGGTTTGCAAAACCATATTTGTCGGGCAATCGCCTTTTTGGGAAAGAATAACACCTGTTAAACTTCTACAATCCCAACCTTCTTTACCAACCTGAACAAGCAGAATGATTTTTTTCTTTGATAGAGGAGTGTCTAAAGAAACAAATTCTGTTTCGTTTTC
>CAYVPJ010000163.1:0-3530 GCA_964453505.1 uncultured Oscillospiraceae bacterium
AGGAGCTTTTGCCCATGCCCTGCGGGCCGTTCAGCACGACCACCGAGTCGAACTTGATGCCCGGCTCGTAAATGCGTGCCACGGCGGCGGTCATCATCTTGCGAGCGACCGCGCGGGAATAGGCTGTGTCCGCCGCGCCCAGATAGTCGATGAACAGTGTGTCCACGCGCTTGATTCCGTCCCACGCGGGCAGCGACGCAAAGTAGTCCTGAACAGGATGATACGCGCGCTCCGCCGCCACGGCGATCAGGATGGACTTGAGCTTCGCCGGCGTATACAGACCATAAACGCGCTCAAGGTAAATCTGCAGTGCGCCCAAGTCGGATTCGTTCCAGCCGGGCTTCAGCTGCAGCCACGGGATCGTCGATTTGCCCTCCGCGTCCTTGCGAATGTCGATTCCGCTGCGGTGCAAGTTGTAGGCGACGTCGGAGAGGCGCAGGTCGTTGCGCAGGATCATGGCGAGGTTGGACACCGTGTCCTTCACCTTGCCCTGCTTGTCATAGTCCAGATCGGTTTCCCATTCGGGATTGGGCTTGGGGCGAACGGCCGTCGTCGCGGAAGACTGCGCAGGTATATCTGCGAAATCCGTCTCCGCCTGTTCCTGTCGTTCCCGCGCCAGCTGACGCTTGGTGCCTTCGTCCTTTGCCGCGTATTCCTGCATGGCCTTTATGCTGGCACGGTCGTCGGAGATCTTCTCGCCGGTATAGGATGTCTGCCCGGGCGTGAACAGATGCTGGCGCACAAGGTCAAAGGCATTGCACAGCTTGCCGCCCGCAGGGTCGGTCGCGTGATGGGAGAAGGCGTACTTGTCGTCGTAGATCACGAGGCCGCCCGTCGTGCTTCCGCCGACAAATGTATAGCGGTCATCAAAAGCCGTCGGCGTGTACTTGTCGTGCAGGATGGTATCCAGCACGTCGGTGATCGTATGCGCCCGACAGAACGCGCCGATCACGCCGCGCTTTTGCAGCGGGTCCTCCTGATGGGAAACGTTCGCGCGCTGACGCTCCTCCAAGGGGCGCGTGGTCGGCCAAAGGGACGCGTCGCGCCAATCGGCGTAGGTGGCAAGCACCACATCCGGGTCGAGAAAGGCTTCATCTGAGTAGCGGTAAACGTACTCGCCATCCTCCGGGCAGCTAGGCCAGTACATCAGTCGCGAGGGTTCATAGGTCGTGGGATCGAAGCGTGAAAGCGTCAGGTCATCCGCGATTCTGCGAGAGATCGCGGCGTACTCGTCCGGCGTGACCGGGCGCGAGAGCGGGATCACCAGTCGAACGCGAGGCTTGTCCGGCGTATGGCTGTGGGTGGAGTACAGCGCGTAGGCGTTGATGAAGGTCGTGTCCAGATCGTCGTACAGTCCCACATCTGCGTTGTCGGCGTCCAGACAGATCAGGCAGCGATTCACCACGGACGTGCCGCCGCGCTTGCCGTCCTTCAGATACCCGCCGACGAAACCGCCGATGTCCTTGGTGTTGTCGCGATCAGTTTTTGAGTAAGCGGCGTACTCCGCCACGGTCTCCCGCGTGCGGGTCGGTTCGGCGAGCTTGTCCAGAAGCTCGCTCCATTTGAGCTCTTTGTTCTGCCATCGTTTCTCCATCCTGCTCTTTCCGGTGGCGATCAAGAGCTTCATGTCGTGTGTTACCTGCATAAAGAATATTCCTCCAATTCCTGTGTTCTTCCCAGCAAACGGTTTCTGTTCCGGCTGTCCCCGAGGAATTTGATTTGCCGGATGACATTGCACTCCAGCCAGTCGCTGAACGCTATCGGTGTAATAAAGGGCTTCATCAGGAAAAGCAGATCCTCCTGAGAGATGAACGCAAGCGTTGCATCCCCGTCCCTCGTCGAATGGATCTTCCGCATATACCTCATGGGGTGCTCCCTGAGAATATCAAAAGGGGCTTCATAACCGAGCCCCTTCACGACATCTGATGCGCAAAAATACGGTTTGTCCCCGCATCGGATGGCGCGCACAATCTCGCCGTTCGGCAGCCTGAACTCCGCGACAAAGGCCATATAAAATCACCTCCCAGTAATTGCATATAGAGATAGAAAAAGAGCAGCCTTGTTTGACTGCTCTTGGGAAACCGCGGTGTTAATTTTACAGACGGCGAACGGCGTCCACGCCAAAAATCACGTTCAATCTGCCGCTGTTGCTCCAATCAACCAAAAGACTCGCGGTATCGTCGACCGCGCGAACGAAGCCGATCGTGCCCACAGGCGGCGCTTGCTCGTCGTTCATTTTCTCCAGCACGACCTTTGTTCCGGGCGGGTACTCCGCGCGAACACGCGCTACGGTTTCTTTGTCCGGGAGTATCATCTCATCGCCTCCAAAGCGTTTATTAGTGCGGTCAAAGAATCAGGGTACAGCGGCAGAGGAAAGTAATCGCCGTTCAGCCAGCAAAGCCCGCCCTCATGCGTGTATGCGCCATGCGCTACAACATATTGAACGGGTCGGTCGCCATCCATTTCCAGCATGAGCAGATCGTTTTCGCGCGCCGCGATGCAGATGTGCTTCACGCCGTGAATGATAACCGTCTTCCCCAGATAATCAGTCATCAGCTTCGCCCTCTTTCGCGTAGCAGTAGCAATACGAGTAGTCGCCCTTGCCGGAGTAAACGCGGAAATAGTAGCGGTAATCGTCGGTCTCGATGTGGAAACCATAGTAGCGTTCATCCTCCATCCGAGCAACTCCAATGCCGCTAAGAATGCCGGATATCTTCGCCGGATCGCGGAACAGCTCCCGCTGAAGCGCGTTGATCAGCGCGTCAAACTCGGCTCTGAAAGGCGGACGGTTGTATTTTTGCGCCGCGCTGTGCGGCCACCAGCTTGTCCAGAGTTTACCGCAGCCGTCCACATCGATTCTGAGATGCCCGATACACGCCTTTTCCAGTCTGCTCTCGCTGTAGAAAAGTTCGTTCTCGCCGCCCGGCTGGATGCGCAGCGTCTTGCGGGTCTGCTTGTCCGGGCGGACGATGATGGTATCATTCACAGCAGTTCCCACCCTCCCGACGCATCCTTGTACCAGATCGTCGTGCAGCCATACTCCGCGCCGATGCTGTCCAGCGGTTCAAAGGCCGCTTCGGAATCGCAGTCCGTCGAGACGCCCTCGAAGTATGTCTCATCGTCGTCGTCGCGGAGTTGGAACGGATAGGTCGTTCCAGCCTTGCCTTCATCCCAATCGCGCGAAGTCCGTAAATCCAGCCGATCGCCGCACCTGGCGTTGATCAGGTCTTTTGTTATCGCCCACATGGTGAAATCCCCCTTTCAATGGTAGTGACATCTTTGCTCTGAATCGCGCGACAGTCAAGCGAACAAAGTGATAACTGTTTGATACTACGCACAGGCTCATTCCTTACGATAAAACGGCATTTCGCCGCCATCGGCGCGCATCGGTAAATCATGTGCCCATTCCGGCGTTCGCGCCATGATCTCACAAGCCTCCTCAACCGAGCCGAAGCCCTCGGGTACTTCCATGACCGCCTCGTCGTGTACATGAAAGACGATGGGATAACCCGCCGCTTCCAGATTCATCA
>CAYVPJ010000164.1:0-3504 GCA_964453505.1 uncultured Oscillospiraceae bacterium
CTGACTACAAGCTCCAGAAAGCATTGACGGTATAGATCCCACTGGCAAAAAGCCAGTGGGATCGCCGCTTTTGGGGCATTTTTTGCCTGTCGGTTTTCGCGTTAACCAAAAGATCCGAAAGGCTTGCCCAGCTCGACTGCTTGGATCTGAACACCCCACATACTCACTTTTACCGGCGCCCTTTTTGAAATGCCTAAAGTTTCAAAAAGGGCGCTATTTTTGTATCTCTCACAAAACACTCACACCGCATGGAAAAAAGGGCGCTGACTCAATGGCTACACACAGCCAACCAAGTCAGCGCCCTTTTTCATTTTCCGAGAAACTTCCCATGGCCGAGGTCTGTATCATATTTGAACCGCTACAGACCAAAACATATACAGAAACAGCGAAAATATAAACGAAAAGGAGTTGAAGCAGATATGCAGAACAGTGAGATCAAAAAGGGTGCCGGCTATTTCGACGAACTGGCGCTGCGTTTCCGGCGGGAGCATATCGATTGCGCCGCGCTGGAGGATGACCGGCTCCCCATCCTTTTGGATGGGCGTGAGGTCGGCATCGTCACGCCAAGCGGTGGAATGCGAGTCCGTAAGGAATCCATGGATGACCCGATTGCAAACGAGCTATATCACAGGGCTGGAGCTATTGCCGCCGAAGTACATGAATATATGGAGCTGATGAAGAACGCGCCTCCGCTAAAAGCGGTTAGTCTCAGCGACCCGTACAAACTGTTGGCGGAGTTCAATGGCTACGTTTTTGGCGGTATGGAAAGCAAGTATGGCGTTCAGTTTACCACATGGGAATGGACATATAACAAAACCGGCCTGACACATGGCCATTATTGCTGCAATGATTATGCTGCCGCAAAACAGGATTTTGCTTTACGGGCAGGCCTGGTTGATAAAACGCTCATCTTCCCTGACGAGATGCTGGTGGAAATGTACCGCTGTGCCGGACAGGTGCTGGACGGTCAAGGATCTGAGATACGCACCTACGAGGAAGATAAGCTGCTGGAGCAGGTGCGGGAGCGGATCGGGGACATTCTGCCGGATGTAGACATCAAGGCGGATCAGCAGCATGGCATTGAACAGACGATGTAGCGGCGGGGCGATAAGGCTCCGCCGCTTTGCTTTTGGAGGAAGCACACGATGAGCAGATATTTCCTGTGGGAAACACCGCTGCGCTTTTATGAGCGGCTGATGATGTCTCCCCCGAATCACAGACAGAGAGGACAAGGATATGTTTTGAAAATCGAAAAATACACGCCGGAGGAAGTGGACTGCGAATACTGCGCCTGCTTCACCGGCCGCCCCTGCCCGCTGAGCGAATGCGGGTATCTGATAGAACGAGCGTCCGCAGGCACAATCAGTCTACGGCAGCTTATCGCAGAATGCTTTCAACAGAAGCGTACAAAGCTGCGAAAGCGCCTCCGCACATATATGGAGCGAACCTCCGAGCCTTTCCTGAATGACCTTCACCATTGCCGCTGGATTAAGTGGAGGTCTGCATACCCCAATATGTCTGACAGCCTGAAAACGGCTGTTTTTTTATTGACTGCCTATGATGAGCTCATGGACAGAGTACTGCCGTTCGTGCATGAAGATGGGATCGACTTTGAGAGAGTCCGGCTGAGAGGGATCTGTGCGGAGCAGTACGCCGTGTATCAGGCAGTGAAAACTATCATCACCGGAAGCGCCGGCATCACGATAGATGATCTCGCATACCCGGAGCTGGTCGGCGGCAAAGCATTCCGACTTATCGTGACTGCGCTCCTTCTGGCGAGATACGGAGAGGTCGTTTTCAGTTTGGAGAAAGGAAAAGCAATATGAATCAAAAAGAGTTTGAACACTGGCTGAAGGTCACTGCGAGCAGCGAATATCGCTGGGTCGAGGACGAAATCACAAGACTCAACGGCCGCGGCGCACTCTACTACACCGGCGGCGAGAATGGAATCTATATGCGCCTCTCCCCGGACGGAAAGCTGACCGCGGGAACCTACGAGGGCGCCATCCCCCACATAGGCGAGGCGCTGTTCACACAGAAAGCGGAGCATCAATACGCCAGCTTTAGCGAGGCGTCCCAAGCGGCACTTCAATTCGGCGGCATACAGTTCCTTGTGGATATGCTCTCCAGCGACCGGATACCGCAGATACCACCACCCGACGAGGAAAGCGCCGGGATGGGCATGGACATGACGATGTGAAGGAGGCCAACTATGTTTTTTAGCGCAGTTTTAGGGAATGCCCGACACCCCGAATACGGTGTCGCCACCATCCCGTTCCCCATCAAACGCGAGGACTATGACTCCGTTCTGGAGCTTCTCAGACCGTTGGAGATCGGCGACGCTCTCACACGCGACTGCAAGATAGATGAGATGGCCGGCGATTATCCCGTCCTCAAGTGCATTGAGGGAACGACGGTCAACCTTGACGAGCTGGACTACCTCGCCAAGAGGCTGGACAGCTTCGATGACTACGAGGCGACGCAGTTTCAGGGCATGGCCTCCCGACTCAACCTGTGTGGCGTGGATGAGCTCATCAATCTGACCTTCTGTTGTCAGCAGGTCACGGTCATCACGGACTTCAACGACCTCGACCGGCTTGGCCGAAGCCACTATCTGACCATGCAGGGAGGCTGCGCCTCCGTCGATGAGCTAAACCGTATCGACGGAAGCAAGATTGCAAGGGAGCTCATCGACTACGAGGTTGGCCGTGTAACGCCCTTCGGCGTGGTCTATGACAACGGCATGGAGCTGGCGCAGCTCTATACCGGGCGAAACTTCCCCGAATACTGCTACGAAGCAAGTCTGCTGGAGGTCGAGATGACTCCCGCCGCAGAGCCGGAGGACACAAAGAACACCGCATATTTCCTTCTACCTATGGCGCAAGCACAGATTGAGCGCACCATGCACCGCGCCGGCGTTAATACCTATGCGGATATGCGGCTTCGGTTTCAGGGGAGCTGTCTGCCGGAGGAAATCGACGCGGCGCTGGACATGGAGAATGAAACGCTGACCTCGCTCAATGAAATGTGCGCGGAGCTGTCCGAGCTGTCCCCGGCTGACATGACAAAGCTGGCCGCAGTCGTTTCTCTGGCGAAGCCGGAAACTGCGGAGCAGATCAAGAATCTGGCGGGTCAGCTCGACCTGTTCGACTTCGTTCCCGATGTGCAGACGCCTGCGGATTACGGCAGATATATGATACAAGAGTCCGGCCGCTTTGACTATGACGAAAACCTCTCCGAATACTATGACTTCGCCAAATACGGAGAGCAGCGCATGGCACAGGAGGATGGCGAGTTCAACTGCCGGGGCTATGTGGCCTATCACGGTTTCGTGTCCATGGACGAGGTCATGGGCGGCGTACCCAGCGAGCGGATGGGCTTTCAGATGGGAGGCATGGAATGATCACACTGCACCTGACTCGTGCCAATGACGATGAGGGCGTATATCTGAAGCTCCCGTCCTCCCCGGCTGAGATCGGAGAGGCCTTCTCGGAGTTGGACGCC
>CAYVPJ010000165.1:0-3493 GCA_964453505.1 uncultured Oscillospiraceae bacterium
AATCTCTCGTTGCCGGTCAGATTCGCCAAGCCCTTTACGGCTATGTCGTTCAAACCCAAATTCAGTATAGTGTCCATCATGCCCGGCATCGACGCGCGCGCGCCCGACCGAACCGAAACCAAAAACGGGTTTTCGAGATCGCCGAATTTTTTGCCGCATATTTTTTCGGTTTGCTCAAGCGCCTTATCGATTTGGGCGAGTATATCGTCGCCTATGGTTCTGCCGTCGGCGTAATAACGGGTGCACGCCTCCGTAGTCACCGTAAAGCCCTGCGGGACGGGCAGCCCGATGTTTGTCATTTCGGCCAGATTCGCGCCCTTTCCGCCCAGCAGATTTCGCATGGACGCGTTGCCCTCGCTAAACAGGTAAACGTACTTTGTTTCCATGTTTTTCCTCCCTGCACATTCTTGTGAGGTATTCTTCCTCTTCTTTATCATGTCCGACGAAGTATTATACAACAACTTCCATGCGCGTGGCAAGGGGCAAATGTTTCTGTTTTTATTGCATAAAGTTAAGAAATATACGCTTTCGCATCGATTTCGCTCAAATCCGCGCAATCTTAGCGGAAAATACGCACGGTGCGTATAAATAAAAGAACCGCCGTTTCAGACGGTTCTTTCACGCGAAAACTTATTCGCCCGCGACGCTCACGCCCGGTATGCGCACGGCGAACGGCCCGGAATAGCTGCTGTCCTCATAGCGCTCCAGAGAGAACGTCAAATCGCTCTGCTTCTCGAGCAGGCTGCCGCTGACGCTGCCGCCCGTTATGAGGCTCACGTTTTCGCCGTCGAACAGATACGCCAAGCGAATTTCGCCGCCGAAGCGCCCGCGCATTTCGTCCATCTGGAAGTCGGAGAACGCGACGGGGTAGATGTACGGCTTGCGCTTCATTTCGTCGAACGACACGCTGCCGTTGGCGACACGCATACATTCGTAGTTGCCAGTCGGCTCGATGCCCAGATAGCGGCAGAAGCGCGTGCTTCCGCATATCGCCATGAGCTTGCCGTCCTTGATCAGCTCGCGTTCGGGCATTTTGATGCCGTCCTCTGAGAACGGCTCGTCCGAGAACACGTTTATGTTGAGCTTTTCGCCGTTCACGTTCTCGCCCTGCACGTCGCAGCCTATCGTATACGGAGAGTATTTCGCGTACACCATCGCCGCGTTTGCCTTCGAGACATACGCCGAAAGCAGCGTCGCAACGTGCTTGCGCGACAGTATCATGTCGTATTCGCCCGCTTTGGGCGCGTTCTTGGCAAGCGACCTGTCCCTCACGGTCGTGAGAGCGTCCGCCGCAAGTTCCGAAAGCGCCAATGTGTCGGGGGAAGCGTAGTCGAAGCTGAAATACATTTCAACGTCGGCGGGGCTTACGCACTGAACGACAAACTCGCCCTTAACCTTGCATACAGTGTATTCAACGTCCGTGCCGCGCGAAGTCAGCGTGCGTGTATGCGCGCGTTCCGCGAATATCTCGGCGGAGTTGATGAACGTGTCGTCCATTCGGTCGGGCGCGAACAGCGCTTCCGCCATTATATCGCACGCCTTCGCGGGCGCGAGTTGCGAAAGCTCCGTTTCGCTCTTCAAAACTTCTTTAACGGGCTCCGCGAGCTCGAAGAACGGGTTGCGCACGTAAGCCGCCGCCGCGTAAGCCGCCGAGAGCTTGCTCTCTATTTGCTCGTCCGCCATGCCCATATATACCTTGAACGAGGAAGTCCCGCGCATTTTCTGACCTTCGCTCTCGAAATCGCGCGCCACGGTGACGTTTACTACCTTAACGTCTTTCGCGCGGCGTATATCCTCGTTTTGTTTGATGAAAAACAACTCGGCGCTCTGCGTGGCGCACTCCGATATAGTCCAAGCGTCGATGCCAACGCGCTTCATAGCCGAAACAATTCTGTCAATCATATGTCCGCCCCCTTAACCTAATCTGATGCGCGCTTTCATATAAGGACCGCCGTCCGAAACCTTGCACCATTCTTTATAGCCCTTGCCGCAGAAACCGCCGCCGCCCATTTTGATCTCTTTGGACATCATCGAGATTGACTTGAGCAGGTCGGGCACGTAGCCCGTCATAACGATGGGAGAATACACCTTGCCCGTGAACGCGCCGTCCTTTATTTCGCGCGCTATGTTGACCATGCACTGTATGCCCCAGTTTTTCGGGTCTTCCATGCCGCTGTTCGGGTTTTCGAGCATGAAGCCGTATTTGATGGACTTTATCATGTCCGCAAGCTCGTCGTTTCCGTGCTCGAAGTATGTGTTCGTCATGCGCGTATACGCCTTGCGTTCGAACGACTCGCGCCGTCCGTTGCCCGTCGCCTTCACTCCCAAGCGCGCCGCCGACACGCAGTCGGCGTATCCGCCCAGCAGTATGCCGTTCTTTATGACGAGCGTGTCCTGACCGAGCGTGCCTTCGTCGTCGAACAGGTATGACGCGCATTCGTCCCACGCGGTCGCGCCATCGTGCATGTTGACCAACTCGGAAGCGACCGGCTTGTTTATGAACTCGCGTGCCTGAGCGCGGTTTTTGACGAACATGTCCATCTCTACGCCGTGTCCGAACGCCTCGTGCACTATCATGCCCGTTGTGTCGGGGTCGCATATGCATTCGTACTCGCCTGGCGGTATCGGCAGCGAGTCAAGTAGTTCGACAACCGTGTTTACAACGCCGTTGAGCGTCTCGTCGCTCGACATCTCGTCCAGAAGCTCAGCGCCGTACAGCCCCGAAAAGCTGCGGTAGTAATCCTTGATCTCCTCGCCCTTCGCCGCGAGCGACGCTATGTGCCCGTTCGACCAGAGTATGTCCTGCGAGAGATCGCGGTTCGGCGACAAGAACAGCTTGTGCGTCTTCTGCCACACATAGCCCGCGCTCGCGTCGAGCAGAAGCTCGCTCTTTTTGAGCGCCTTTGAGCGCAAATCGGTCATGCGGCTCACGATTTCTTCCGCGCCCATTTCTTCCGGGTCGATCTTAAATTCGGTTTGCATGACGGCGGTCTTGGCGTCGTCTGTGGGCAGCGGGTCGCTTCCCTTGATGCCGCTCGCCATGAACGCGATCTTCGCCTTTATCGACTGTATGTCGTCCTCTGTTATGTCGCTGAACGCGTATTCGCCGAAGCCGCGCCCGTTGTGAACGCGAACCACGAACCCGCGCTTTGTCAGCATACCCGATTCGGACACGTTCGTCCCCGTGGACGAAACCGAATACTGCATACCGACGGAATCCTGTCCGAGCACGGACACATACGGATAGTCCTCCGCCAGCTGAGACAACAGACACCTGAGCGTCGGCTTCACGCGCGCAAGATACGCGCTTTCATTAAGCTTCAATCAATATCACACTCCTAATCAATCGGTCAAACCATGTACTTCCTGACAGAATACCACAAACCGACATATTTTGTCAATCGCGTAAAGGCGGTTTGAAACGCGGTTTACGCGTTTTGTCGCTTGCCAAACTAAACGCAGCTACCCAGCGTCTCCCTGGTTGCATTAAGTC
>CAYVPJ010000166.1:0-3458 GCA_964453505.1 uncultured Oscillospiraceae bacterium
GTATCTTTCTCTGTCCATATAGACTTCTTCGAGAAACTTCTCAGTATCGTAAGGTGGATACTCAATTTCCTGTTCCTCAATATCATCAATGACGTCACTTTCAAACAGGGCATTTAGCTTTTCAACGTAATCAGTAAATGATGTTATATCCGTCAGCGTTTTCATAACCGCCTGACCAGGATGCTTCCATTCACCTTTGTGTGTCCACTTTACTTTGCGTACATTCCTATAATGCGTACGGTTGGCATCATACTCATAATCCGACTCCACAATGCCACGACCTACGATCAGATGCATGCCTTTTTTTGCAAATACGATATCTCCGGGCTTCATATCGTTGGCAAACTGCCATGTTGCATAGGCTGCATTTTTATATGACTTGGTGGGATCTATAGTTTCCTTCATTTTTTGCTTCATTTCATCCTTACTGCTGAAGGCTTTTAGGTTTCCGATAGAATCCCAGCCGATTCCCATTATTCCAGCTTGATAAAACTCATCCCAACTGGCAGCACCATCACCCGGTGAGTAAATCCAATAATGAATGGTTTCCACACCTTCATCGGCCACCGCAGCACCTTTGGATTCCCGCTGCACCCGTGCTTTCTTCGCACGCTCCTCTTTGTTGACCTCTTCGGAATAACGCCATGCTTCAAAGCTTAGCTCCTTAAAATCCTTCAGCTGGCTTGCATCGCTCTGAAGGTAGGTTCTCAGTTTTTCAACAATATCGAAATACTTATCTGATGGAATTTTTGCTTCTATCTTTGGAAGCATCTGCACTAAATCAGCTGGAATCTTGCCGGATTCATATATGTACCATGTGTTACGCTGGTCCAAATTTAAAAAAGAATTAGGTGCAATCCAGTATAATCCCATCGTAATCTTGCTATTTGCGTTGCCCTTCTTATTGATGGTTAAGTCAAAGTATTTTGATAAGCGAGAACGATTCTCGGTTGTGGGACTGCCTGCATAAACCAGCGCTGATTCAAAAAGATCCCACAAATCATCGATATCACCGTCCTCGCGGTCGCCAATGAAGTAATAGAAAGTGGCATTCTGGTTATTCAAGACGGGTATACTATCAAAAGAGGTCGGCACCGGAGTGACAACACCAAACAGATCAGCCACGGCAGAGATGATCTTAACTCGATTCAATTCCTTCATAGAGCTCTTGTTGAAGAGGCCAAACACTGTGAACGGATCTATGTCCACTATCTGATTGTCTTTTTCGAGCGTAGGAAGATTAATGCCGGTAGTCTCATAAATTCTTCGAACTTTATCGACCAACCCCTGCCGATTATTTTTATAATTTAATAACTTGCTGGCCAACTCTTTATAGAAATCTACCCAATCAAATTGATTTGTGTTGCTCATCAGTGCTTACCTCGCTTCCGTATTATTTACCATCGTGTAATTCTCTGTACAACCTATCTGCCAGAGCCCGCATAACAGCTTGATATTTATCTGCGTCAAGGAAAAGCTGCTCATAGGCTTCCGTGTTTTCCATATAGGCTTCCTGTGCAGTTGAATCAAAGATGCTGGGGAAGATGCTGCGCTCGTATACCTGACGATCATCTGTTTTTGCAGCCTTCTTTGTTTTGGCATCCTTGCGCATCTTCTGGTATAGCGTATCCACCATGACGCGGTCCGCATCTGTAAACTCTCCGAAGAACTCCTCGTTGATGCGCTGTATAATCTCATCCAGTGGGCTCAGGCGATCTTTCTGTCCACCGGCCCGCTTCGGCTGTGTTGGTTTCCATGATCCTGGTTGACTTTCAAGCTCGATAGCACCTTCATAGGTTTTTTCGAGCCGGTAATATTCAAGCTTCACCCGGTTATCAAGATCAAACGGCTGCACAGGATCAGGAGGCAGTAACTTTGCCAGATAGGAGCAAAAAATATATTCCTTATGCAGTTCCTTATCAAACATGCGAGTAATTTGAGAAATGTAGTTATACCATTTTACCAGAGCGCGCACCTCGCGCCGGAACTGATAGCGCTGCTCCTGACTCAGGCCATTATACTTATCTGCTACAGGTTTCAGTGCATTAGAAATCTTGCCCTGTGTCACATTTGCCTTGCGGACATCTGGATCAAAGTAAATACCAGAAACCTCTTCAATATCCTCATCTGTGTAAACGCTAAAGCCACGCAGCGTTTTCTGGGTGGTATAGATTAGATCAAAATTGATTTCCTCTTCAAGGCTTGTCTCCTGATAAAACTGCTGGAAAGCCTCCCGGATGCGCTCTACCGGATTAACGAAGTCGAGAATATATGTGTCCACTTTGCCAGGATAGATTCGGTTAACACGGCTAAGAGTCTGAACGGCTTTCACATCTCGGAGCTCCTTATCCACGATCATGGTGTGCAGGAGAGGCTCATCAAAACCTGTCTGGTATTTTTCTGCAACAATCAGGATATTACCCTCCTCGTGGAACACCGCCTTGGTCTGGCTTTCCTTTACACGATTACCGTTTCTGTCCACATTCATGGTGCTCTCGGAATATTCGACACCAGACGGATCGTCAGGGTCCTTAAGGCTACCGCTAAATGCGATCATGATTTCGATGTCATCATAGTTGTTGGCCTCAAGGTATCTCTTGATTTCATGGTAATAACGCACTGCTGCTAATCTGGATGCGGTGACCACCATCATCTTGCCTCGGCCGCCGATTTTCTTTTTGGTAACATCGCGGAAGGTCTCAACAATGATAGCTGCCTTCTGCTGTAGGTTATGTGGATGCAGTTCCTCATACCGACGAATCGTACGGACTGCCTTAGATGTCGGTACATCCGGATTATCTGGCACGTTCTTGGCAATCTGATAGCACATTTTATAGGTAGTGTAGTTTGCCAGAACATCCAGAATAAATCCTTCTTCAATAGCCTGACGCATGGAATAAATATGGAAAGGGTGGAAGGAGCCATCTGGATGAGCTTCACCGAAGATTTCCAGCGTCTTGGCCTTAGGTGTCGCGGTAAAGGCAAAAAAGCTCATGTTGCTATGCTTGCCCTGACTAAGCATCTCTTGAACAAGAATGTCATTTGCTTCTACTTCCTCGATAGCTTTCTCCTCAAGCTCTGCATACTCTGCGAGGGCATCACTCACATCGGCCAGAGCTGCTTTCAGCTTCAATGCACTCTGACCGGTCTGGCTGCTATGAGCTTCGTCAACAATGACAGCGTAACGTTTTATATCACCGGGAATTTTTGAAGAGTAGTCACGATGATACGCTTTCCGTCATTGATGGCATCGCGCAAAGCGCCAGAATTTTTCTTTTCATCAATCGTAACGACGCTGCCAAGAGTGTGGTCAAAGCTGGAAATAGTGGCTTGTAGCTGCTGATCCAGCACCCGGCGATCCGTTATAATGATGACACTGTTGAAAATGGCATCATTGTTCTCATCATGCAAGCTGGCCATGCGGTAAGCAGTCCACGCGATAGAATTGGATTTCCCGG
>CAYVPJ010000167.1:0-3452 GCA_964453505.1 uncultured Oscillospiraceae bacterium
CAACCGCATACAGCAGAGTAAAAGAAAAACGTCGCTGGAAGACCGAAAACGGTCACAGCGGCGTTTTTTTGCGTTTTGGGGCTTTTCGGCTTTGAACAAGTGCATTGATACGATCAGCGCTAGGCAAACGGTATGTGCCTTAATCGACTTCCATTAGGATCAGTTCAAAACCATATCGCCTTGACGATCAGCCAGATCATCAGAAGCCAAATCAAAACGATGGGGATGGCATAATACCATTTCTTCGGCTTTTCGTCCTTCCAGACATCGGCGGCGAGCGCGAGGTTTTTCTCCCAAACAGGCTTTGGAATGAAGCGGATCGTCAGCGCCACAAGCGCGGGCAGGATCAGCAAATCGTCCAGATAGCCCAGCACGGGGATAAAATCGGGTATCAGATCAATCGGAGAAAGCGCATAGGCGATGGTCAGCGCCGCGAACACCTTTGCCGCGGCAGGTGTTTTTGTATCCTTCAGCGAGAGGAAAACAGCGGGGATTTCAGCTTTGAGTTTCTTTGCTCGCTCTTTTAGTGTCATGGCATTCAATCCGGCTCCCTGCAAATAGTATATCGGCGAATGGAAGCGGTATCGGTTCTGAACATTACACTCCCGCTTCGTCTTGTCACCCCAAAGCCCATTTATCTCTTCGTCAGCGCGATGCGCGCCTCGCCGTCAAGACCTATGGTCAGCTTCAGCGTTTTGATGTATTTGTCGTAGAACTGCCGCCTTTCGCCGTCGGTCATGTTGATGCGGGACTTTGCAATGGCGCTGTCCAGCATGTTGTTGACGTTCAGGCATAGCGCGGTCTCAAGCTCCGGCTCGATCTCGGCCATGAGCGCGCCCGTTTTCAGCTCATCGATATTGCCGCCGCAGAAATCGTCGATGCAGCAGTAGAAAATGCCGGCGTTCTTCAGCGCGGCGCGCATGTCGCCGCCCAGCTTCTCGCGCTCCACCATGACCAGGAAGGACGCGTCCGGCAGCGCGGAGATCAGGCCCCAGTAGTCCGAATCCGATGACGCGATGATAAACGCCGTCACCTTGTCCTGATAATACTCGCGGCAGGTGCCCGCCGTCATGCGGATGTCCACCAGCGATTTGCGGTTCGTGACGCGCGCGACGTCTTCGCGCTCGACCGGGACGTCGACGAATCTGTCGAATATGCGCCACGCGCTTGAGGTGTGGATATCGTCGTAGAGGATGATCTTTTTGACGTGCGCAAGCTCGCCGCCGTCGAGGTTTTTGAGCGTGGCGTACAGCTTGAACGGGTCGCAGTTCTCGCAGTCCACCATGACGGCGACCGTTTCGTTTGCGGACAGAAAGCCGTGAACATTGTCGCGGGTGATGCCGCCCGCGTTTGATACCTTGTTGTGGTCGGTGAATTCCTTGCCGTGATTGGCGTACAGGAGCGATACGAACTTGCGGTCATGGAGCAGAATGTTGCCATTGTCGGAAAGCGGCCAATTGATGTAGCACTGATAGGGGAACAGATTGAGGTTTCCGGTGTATCTTTGCCATTCCGGTTTGATCCCGTCGGCCTTTGATCCGCCGGGCATGATGAACAGGTCTTTGATGTAGTCCCATTTGAGCCAGAGCGGAAAGAGCTCGCGGCAGTCATTGATGCGCTGTGATATGAGCAGATTGACGTCGACGATGTAGCGATTGATTCGGTAATTGGGCTTGATGAGTCGAATGCCGAAGGCTTCCAGCTGGCGGAGATTGTCGATTGAGAAGAGGTCGGGCAGGGTATCGAGATTCTTGAGTTCGTACTGCATTTCGCGGTCGATGCGTCCGTATTCCTTGAGCAATGTGCTTCTGATCTCGCATAATGAACGGATGATGCGCGCGGGCTGACTGGCTTCGAGCTTGTCGTAAACGGATTGAAGCGGAGATTCGTAATCGTGTTCGAAGTGCTGTTTCTGTACGCCTATGAGATAAGCCATGATTGAAATGACGTCATAAGCGCGGCTGGAAGAATTGCCGTATGTGACGGGCTGCGGGGAAATAATGGTGTTTTCCATGAATGCCTCCTTGCGTGGTTTATTATGAATCCATGGTTTCAGTGTACCATAAAGCGCGGCGTCCATCCAGCGCGGTTGGGATAAATGAGTATTACTCCATTTCCAATCCGGCGAAGAACGCGCCATCGACAGCATAGATATCGTCGATTGGGATTTCCGTGCCGTCGATCATGAGTATCCTTCGCTCATCCTCTTTGTACTTCTTGATCGCGCCACCGACTGTGATATAAGCCCCGCCGGATTTTCTGCCGTCGGGACGAAAGAAAGATACGGATATTTCGGGTTGCTGATCGGCGCTGTCGCGTAGCAGACTCAGCCTTTCGCTCAAGGCGTCCTTCTCATATTCGTCCATGTCGCGCCGCTCGTCCGTCAGACGGGCGGTCTCCGTCACCAGCGCGCCAAAACCTGTCAGCGCGGCAAAGGGCGCAAACTGCGCGGCGCGATCCGCCGCGGACATGTGCGGGTGCTTCGACGAAACATGGTGTGGAAGATTCACAATATCGCTGTACGGGAAATCATTGTTCACGTTCATTTCGATTGCCTTTCAACTAACATATCTTCACTCTTTATGCCCGCCGATCTGCCCGTTTCGGGCGATGGTCGTGGCACCGTCCAAGAGGTTCAATCCCTTGAAGATCGCGTTTTTGCCATAACGCTTCTTGAGCGCCAGAGCGGCTTCCTGAAGGCTGCGTTCACGCGCCAGTTCTTTGTCTTCTCTTTCTTTTTGTTCAGCAGCCGCTTCGTAATCCGTGAACATATCCAGCTGTTCCGGACCGCTGCTGTGTTTTGCGAGTTCTTCCCCTATCACGCGGTTCGCCGTCACGCCGACACGGCGGACGGTGAGATCGTGATCTATGACGCGATCAAATATTTCCATAAAGGCGGTCACAATCTGTCTCGCGGAGGAGGTCTGCCGCGGCAGATTTGCGCTGCCGTGCGCGCTCTTGGGGATTGAACGCCCGTAACCGTCGCTTTCGACCTTGCCTTTGTAGGCTGCGCGCTTTTCGGGTGTGTTCAGGTTCTCAATGTCGTACCCGATAAGCAGCGCCACCTGGTCGGTCACCAGCTTTTTGTCCACAAGGTCGAGCGCCAGAAGCTCCGCCATCTCGCGCACGATCAGCCGCGTTTTTTCATACGGATAGGGACATTGCAGCACCTGCCCGGAACCTACGCTGTTGGTACTGGGTCGAAAGGCTTTGATCTGCGCCATCGTACACGGCTCCCAGCCCCATGCGTGATCGATGAGCAATTCCGCGTTTATGCCGAAGAGCTTGTAGAGCAAATCTTCATTGTAATAGTTGCCCGGACCGCCGAGGGAGCAGCGCGCGACGTCGCCCATGGTGTGGAGCCCATTCGCTTCCAGCTTTTTGGCATATCCGCGCCCCACACGCCAGAAGTCGGTCAGCGGTTTGTGCGTCCAAAGCTGCTCGCGGTATGT
>CAYVPJ010000168.1:0-1569 GCA_964453505.1 uncultured Oscillospiraceae bacterium
ATTATACCATCCACCCGCCGAATTAACAACAAACGAATAGCTATCGCCGCCACAGTGTGGTATGTTGTGTAGCTACAAAACCGAAAGGAGATGAGCGCCCATGAGCGTAAACGCCAGAAAAGAACAATATGAGTATATCGAGCTGTTCGACAAACCCGGACTGTTCACCAACTCACGCATTGACCGTGACACCGTGCCAAAGGGCTGGTACGCCTACGATCTGCGGGGCAGCGATTACGACCCCGGAGAGCCGGTGACAGTGGAGCCGAATGTAGTCGTCAACCATGCCGGCACTGTCCTGATGCCGGAGCCGGTCACGATCCCGAAGGAGGGCTTCCGCAGGCTGAAGGGTCGGCTGGACTTTATCGAGGGCGGTGTGACCCTCCAAGGGTTCTGCGAAATGCGTGGGCTCAACAACCCCGAAGATAATCGAATATTTGCCCTCCGCCCCGCCTCTCCCGATGAGGCGGGGCTTTTTTATACCCAAGAGGGCAAGGATGCCGAGATGGGCACAGTCGGTCACATGAGATTCGACCATGGCAGCGGCACAGAGTTTTGGAACACATGGTGGCCGCACAACGACGATGAGCTCAACACCCCTGAGTTCAAGGCAGAGCTTCAGAGCTTCGTAGATGAGCTTCGTGCCGGTCCACTGAAAAGCCTCTCCGCCATGTCGAGTTACTGTTATACCCACGGCGAACCCATGGACGCTGGTGCGGGCGGCAGCTACGGGTATGTCGCGGAGAGTCAGAATTACCGATACTGCCTGCGTTGCGCTCCCCGGCGAGGCGACTACTCGTACATTTATATCTACGACAAGCACCAGCAGGAGCTAAGCATGGAACAGGACGCATCCATCGTCGGCAAGGTCAGCTTTGCCAACGGCGAGCGAATCGGCTACACCGACGCCGACGAATACCTCCGTTGTATCAGGGAGGAATTGGAGTATCGCAATACCACAGGCTTTCAGTACGAAACGCTGACGGACGACCCCGCTGTGAGAAAGGCTGTGGACGATGAGGTCTACAACCTGTTCGGTGAGCACAACCCCAATAAGCTTGCCGATTATGAACAAGCGCCCACACAGGGCATGACGATGGGAGGAATGTAAACGATGGATCGAAACTGGCTGAATTTCCTGCGGGAGCAGTATCCCAAAGGTTCCCGCATCAGACTGCGGGAGATGAAAGACCCTTACGCCTCTGTTGAGCCGGGGGCAATGGGTACGCTGGACTTTATTGACGATGCCGGTACCGCCCACGTCAAGTGGGACAATGGGAGAGGTTTGGGCTTGGTGTTCGGCGAGGATAGCTTTACCGTCCTCCCGCCCGAAACCCACCTGCTCAAACTGTATATGCCCATGACCGTGGACTATTACGAGCGAAATGAGTGGGGCGACATGGACAGCGAGCCGACCGAGATGAGCGACCGTGAGGTTGTAGAATATGCCGACAATATCACCGCCGCCCTGCTGCGGGAGCGCCACCCGGAGGAAGCCGAGCGCGGCATGATGACCTACTACGATAAAGACGACAGCGTCAATCAGAAGGTCAGATCGTACAACTTCAC
>CAYVPJ010000168.1:1669-3391 GCA_964453505.1 uncultured Oscillospiraceae bacterium
TACTACCCCTCCGATTGGAGCACTGATGACAAGCAGAAAAACAAGGAGCTTGCCGACTATAACAATGATCGCCTCGGTGTGACCGAAGCGCAGCGGCAGGCCATGGAATGCGGCTCTATGCACGGCTGGAATGTTCCCGGCGCTGACCCGAAGGCCTATGAGCAGGAAGCGCCGCAGATGGGAGGCATGACCCTTGAGTAAGGTGTTTGAAGCATGTATCGCCAAGGCGAATTCGCCCTCCGAGGCCTATGCCAGGCTGTGGCTTCCGGCACAGCCCTATGAGCTGTTTGACGCGCTGGATAAGGTGCGGCTTGGCGACGCTGCCATGTATATAGAGGTCAACGACTTCGCCGCATACGGATATCTCGCGCCATATATATCTGAGGACTGCAACCTGCTGGAGCTTAACGCTCTCGCGCAAAAGCTCGCAGAGCTGGACGAGTGGCAGAGCGAGTCGTTTGAAGGGCTTGTGAAGATGGATGTCGAAAAAAAGGACGGCTCAATCACGATGCCCAGGCTCATCGACCTTGCCTATAGCGCGGACTGCTGCCACTTCATCCCGGATGTCCGAAGCGACGCTCAGCTCGGAAAGTTCTATGTGGATAACGACTTTTGCCCGGAGCTGGACACCTTGCCCGAATCGATCTACGAGCTGCTCGACTACGCAAAGATCGGGCGGGATCAGCGCATCGCCGAGGGCGGCGTATTCACCGCAAACGGTTATGTGCTGCAGGACACGGAGCTGGTGGAGGCGTTTAAGGACATGGAGCTGACTGTGAGAACGCCTGAGTATGAGATACTGCTGGAGCTTTCCGATGGCAGTCGTATGCAACTGCCGCGGGACACCATACCGGATAATGTTGTTCACACCTGCCTTGACTGCCGTGTTCCCTCGCTCATGGCAGCAATTGATGCGGCGGATATCCATGATGTAGCGAAATTCGTGGCGATGCTCAAACCAATGGGCGACAAGACGATGCTGAAATATAAGGTAATGCTGGAGGCTACCGGCTGTGATTCGCTGGAGGATGCCACCGCGCTTGCCGCTCAGTTGGACGAATATGTATTCGAAGGACGAATCAGCAGCGAGCGGGAATTGGCGATGGATGAACTGAAGTTCATGATGTCCGACGAGGATGCGGAGCTTCTCTCCGGCTTCACGGATTTGTACGGATATGGTCGGGCAATCCTTTTGCGGGATAACTCCACCATCACGCCATACGGTCTTGTGGAGCGTACCGACCACCAGCCGATGCAGACGCAATCAAAACAGATGGATCAAGGAATGGAGATGATGTAAATGAATCCGTATCTGGAATCCCTGCGCCTCACGGAGATTAGTCCCGATGAGGAACACTGGCTGGATGAGCGCCTGTCGGAATTGTCGGTCAAGGAACACTTCATTCTGAACGGTCTCACCGTGTACGCCCCGCCCAAATCGGGCATGGAACTGGTGAATCTCGTCCAGAACATTCAGGACTGCGGCATTTGTTACAATGTCGGCAACGAGGAAGGACTCGGCGCTTTTGTGGCGCGCGAGGTCGAGGGCATCTCTCTGGAGTATATGTCATTTGTGGACTGCGACCGCATGGCGGAGAAGTATATGGAACTGCATCCCGGCGTGTTTTCAGGCGGCAATTACATCGAGATATCTGAGGATGGACTCTGGCCCTATTACGATGGAACAAACCTCGAGCAGCTCAAGGACGAAGGATGGAGCGT
>CAYVPJ010000169.1:0-3377 GCA_964453505.1 uncultured Oscillospiraceae bacterium
TGATATAGTCCAAGCCTGATTGAAATTTCAGGATTTCTTGTAAGCGGTAGGTTCGAGGTCCGAATCCTCGCGGGGGAGCCATACTGGATTTGTAGGTCGCAGATCATCATATTTAGCCATAATTTCCGTATACTTTTGAGGTTCTTGCCAGTCTTTATATTGTTCACCCCAATTTTTTTGATTTTCTAGCACTCCATATTCAGGTTCAAGCTTAATATCCAATGATTTATCGCTTTTTAAGATGAGGTTCGCGCCAATTGTCATCAATATATCGTGTTTATCTTCTCTGGTCCCATGATTGAATCTATATTCACATACACGAGCAAATTCTATTGTTTTTTCTACTTTTACTCTCCAATCATCCAATTCATTATCAGTATTAATTAATTTTGCCTTAACTTCACTTTTTTCCTTCTCAAGATTTTGTTTTTTCTCTCTATAAGTTTGGTCATCAATAGTTTCATCCAATTTCATATCTAAAAGTTTATTTAATCGTCTTTCTATATTGGATAATTCTGTTTGTTGAGATTTGAGTTTTTCTTCTTTAAATCCAGATTCATCCTTGTGGACCACTGAAAGCCATTTATTTGACCAATCAATAAATTCTTGTTCGGGTGTAAGCCGGATTAATAAATTATCTATTTGTTTCAAAATATCAGATTCAGTCAATGGTTTTGATTGGCATTTTATTTTATTATTTTTTTTACTGCAATGATAATAAGTGTAAATAGCAATTCGTCCTGTTTTTTTATAATGTTTGATCTTTTGGGTTGCAGTCATAGCACAACCACATTCTTGGCAACGAAATAATCCAGTCAAATCAAAAACATGAGTTCTAGCTATTGGTCTTCCATATTTACCTAAAACTTTTTGAACCACATCAAATTCATCTCTTGTAATCATTGGTTTATGTTTTCCCTTATACCAATTACCAGATCCTTTTGGCCATTCATATTCACCATAATAAAATGTTTTACCTAACATATAATAAAAATTCGCCTTAGAAATTTTAAAACCCCAATTTTTAGTAACATCTTCCCATACTTCTGAAGCTTGTCTACCCTTTATTACTTCTTCAAAAATTCTTTTAACTAAATTAAATTTCTCTTCATCTACTTCAATTGTATTGGTCCCTTTTTTACCAAAAGTATTTTTATAGCCAAGCGGGGCAGTCCCAGGAAACCATCCCATAGTAGCTTTAGTTGTCATACCTCTTTTAGCATTTACACCTTTATCGTCAGATTCTTTTTTTGACATCATAAAAACCATACTCATCCAACTTTTATCATCAGGTGTATTTCTGTAAATTTTCCCCGGTTTATAAATTTCTTCAATCTGTTTTAAATCCATCATATAAATTACCTTGCCACCATCCAAAGAGTTTCTAGCAATACGAGACTCATCCCAAACTACTATTCCTTGAGCTTCACCATTTTCAATTCTCGTCAACATTTCATTAAACATTTTTCTCCCAATTACATGAGCACTTCCAGATTCTTTATAAATATCAACGACTTTTAAATTATTATCTCTAACGACTTTTTCTAATTCTTTCTCTTGAGAATCAAGTGATAAAACTTGTCTATCTTCTTGTTCTGAAGATTTTCTACAATAAACAAAGACTTTTTTTGATTCCATATTTTTCTTTTAAAAAATAAATGCCCTCACTGGTGCAACCAGAACCTATACGGCTCTGTCCAATGAGGGCATTTAAAAGTCGTATAGATTGTTCTGGTTGCATATGAATTTTTACATTTTTTCTCTTACAAGTAAAGAAAAATTAATATTAAGTTATTAAATAAAAAGTTAATTTATAGTTATAGTTACTCTATATAGAGTAACTATGATAATTGATCAATAGCATCATAATTAATTGGTGCTGATTCATTTAATTTTTTTTGATATTCGCTAAAGATTAACTTCTCTAATTTTTCCCATTGTTTTATATCTTCCAAAAAAACTCTATTAATATATCTACCAAAAGAATTTGCCGATGGAGGCTTGATATTAATATGTTCCTTAAGTCGTTTATTGTAATTGTTACTTTCCCAAATCTGAAAATCTTTAATATTAATCCATCCAAAATCACTTGTTAAAAGCATCAAATTAGCATTTGCTAATAATTTAACTTTATTCTTTATTTTTATTTCAATTTTAATATTCATTTTTTTAATTTAGAACTATTCTAAAAATGCTTTTAATGCTCTAATCAAATCTGTTTTGCTTTTATATAAGCCCTTATTAAATTCTCCTAGTCCATACATTACTGACAACCAAATCACACAATTTTGAAAATCATTAGCTTTAATAAAACTAAAAATTCTTCTTGTTTTTCTAGTAGAGACTTGTTTAACTTTTTTATCTTTATAAACAATTTTTATTGAAATATAAGGTTTATTATTTTTCATTTTTATTTAAATAAATAATTTATTTTTGTCTTTAGGTTTTTCTGTTAACAACATCATTAGTCTTAAAAATTTTTCTGCTCTTATTTTTGCTTCATTAAAAGTTAAAATTACACCAATTTTCCTTTGGTAAATTTCTTTAAATTCATTTACAGCTTCAATTGGTATGTTCATATTTGGCTATAAATTCTAGTTTTAATAACCTTCAGTTGATTAAAGAATTGTTGGGGTTCAACTCTCATATTTCCACTCCAATACAAAGCAATTAATTTTTCTAATTCTGGCGATTTTATAAATACAAACAAAATTTTTTTATTTTCTAAGAATTCAGTAGTTTCAATAGGGGAATATAAGGAAATGGTTGTCGCTAGTGCTAAATCTGATGTTTTATAGTAATTGTCATTCTTCATGACTTAAACAAGGTGATACGCTCTCAAGATGTCAATGGATATATTTCAATATTGAAAGGGGATATATTTATTTTTCCAGAGCGTAAGTGATATTTTTATCTTTTTATATCTATTCTCCAACCACCACTTTTTTTATCATATTCAATACAAATCTTGTTCTCCAGTCCTGCCGGTTTAATCTTTTTATTACGAACATTGGAAATTATATTTTTGAGTTGAATTGTCTCAACTTTTGAACCAAATTTAGCCATAGATTTAACAATTTCATCACCAGTAACTGGTTCGTTTCCATTAATTTTCCAGTGTTCAATTATCGTTTGGAACAATGATAATACCTGCCTATTACCCCGTTCAGTATCAAAGGATATAGTTTTAACTGAACCATCCCGAAGAGTAAAAAAAAATGAGTTGTTTTCAAACCAAGAATAGTTTTGAGTAACATTTTGTATTTTTTGATAGTGATCATAATAATCATCAAATTTATCGGAAACCTTAAAATGATAAAGACTATAAGCCTCATATTGAGGAGTTCCTTTAACACCCATCTCAACGATATCAGCTT
>CAYVPJ010000170.1:0-267 GCA_964453505.1 uncultured Oscillospiraceae bacterium
CGATACCATGGGCCGCATGCACAGCGACGCTCAGTTCGCGGGCTCCTCTTCCGTGCCCGCCCATGTGGAAATGATGGGCCTCATCGGTATGGGCAACAACCCCATGGTGGGCGCTACCGTGGCCATGGCCGTGGCGGTTGCCCAAGCAAAGTAAACAGGGCCGCTGTAACAGGAAAAATATAATTATATAGAGAAAGTCGGCGTCTGCCAGCGGGAGGCAGACGCTGATTTTTCATAGCATATTTTACCGGGAGAAGCAAACACATG
>CAYVPJ010000170.1:277-3297 GCA_964453505.1 uncultured Oscillospiraceae bacterium
CACCACAAAAGAAGTGGCGGAGCAAGCCGGCATTCACCCCAATACCGTGCGTTTCTATGAGGAAGTGGGTTTACTTACCCCGCCGAAGCGGCAAAAAAACGGCTACCGGGCGCATACGGAATTGCAGCTTGCACAGTGCCGCCTGATCCGCTTGGCCATGCAGGCGGAGGTGCTGCAAAACGGGCTGAGGAAAAAGGCCGTTGCCATCGTGCGCCTATGCGCCGCGCTGGATTTTGACCGCGCTCTTGCAGCCGCTGTGGAATACCGCGCTATGATCGCCAAGGAGACCGCTCAGGCGCAATGCGCCGCACAAGCGGCGGAAAGCATGCTGCACCGGGTTACTCCACCGAACGCGCGGCCGCTTATCCGGCTGGATGCCGCAAAGCAGCTGGGGGTCACCCCCGATACGCTGCGCAACTGGGAACGCAACGGGCTGATCCGCATCCGGCGGCTGCAAAACGGATACCGCATGTATACCGCCGGAGATATAGAGCGGCTTCAGGTTATCCGTACCCTGCGCTTAGCGGGATATTCTCTATCATCTATATTACGGCTGATGAATCAGCTTGACGGGCAAGCTGCACAGCCGGTGGAAGCAATCCTCAACACTCCCGAGGAAGGCGAGGAGATCGTATCGGTATGCGACCAGCTAATCGTATCCCTAAAAAAAACCGCGCGGGACGCGGCGGAGCTTGAGCGGATGCTCAATGAAATAAAGGCTCAATTTCAAACCATCCAGTAACACACCAGCCTTTGTTTGTTTGCTATACTAGGGTGTGTTTCTAAAATCCGAAAGATGAAATTTTGCCGGATCGGATTGCAGATCGAGGCAAAAAACGCAGGCGTAGCGGCGCTACGGCGAGGCTTTTTAACGAAGATATGCAACCCGAGATGGTAGAATTTCGCTTTTATGATTTCAGAAACATACCCTAATGCGCATTAAGAAACGGAGGCTTGATTTGATTTATGAGTGAAAATCGGAAGAAAAAAGCGGCCCTGTTCCTGGCAAGCCAGGGGGTTACGCTGTTTGGTTCGTCACTGGTGCAATTTGCCATCGTCTGGTATGTTACGCTGGAAACCTCATCCGGCGCATGGGTATCGGCGCTGACGGTTTGCGCCTATGCGCCGCAGTTTATCATTTCGTTTTTCTCCGGCGTTTGGGCGGATCGATACCCCAGAAAGCTGCTGATCATTCTGGCGGATTCCATGATTGCCCTTGCAACCCTCGCCCTGGCTTTGCTCATGCCCCGCATTGGCGAAGGCACAGGGCTCCTTTGGGCGCTTACCATTATCTCGCTGATCCGTTCCCTGGGAGCCGGAGTGCAAACCCCCGCCGTTAACGCGGTGATTCCCCAGCTTGTGCCCGAGGAGCAATTGATGCGCTTTAACGGCGTGAACGCCACGATACAATCCCTTGTGCAATTCGCGGCCCCTGCCGCCGCCGGCGCGGTGCTTTCCTTTGGCACCCTTCGCACCACACTTTTGATCGATATTGCCACCGCCATAGTGGGAATCGGGATTCTAGCCGCCATCCCCCTCCCCTTTCTCAAGCCGGAGCAAACACCCTCCGTGCTGGGCGAAATGAAGGCAGGCTTTCGCTATGCCGCCGGGGAACGCTTTGTTGGATCGTTGCTGCTTGTGTTCGGCGTGTTTATTTTTTTGTGCGTGCCCGCAGGTTTTCTTGCAACGCTGTTCGTCAGCCGCTATTACGGGGATACCTATTGGCACCTGACCATGGTTGAGGTCATCGGCTTTATCGGCATGACGGCGGGGGGCGTGCTGATCGGCGCGTGGGGCGGCTTTAAAAACAGGGCTGTCACCCTCATCATTGGCATAACCGCCTTTGGCGCGCTGGCAGCCGGCATGGGGCTTGTGGATAACTTTGCCGTCTATCTGGCGCTGATGGCGGTATACGGCGTTGCGCTAACCATGGTGCAAACCGCCTCAACCACACTGCTGCAGGAAAACGCCGCGCCCCATATGCAGGGGCGTATGTTTGGCCTGTTCGGCGCCATGTATTCCGGCTTCCTTCCCCTGGGCATGGCGGTTTTCGGTCCCCTTGCGGATGTGGTATCCATGCGCTGTTTAATGGTGCTTTCCGGCGCGCTGCTGCTTGTGCTGGCGGTGGCGCTGGTGCTTAGCCGCGGCTTCCGCTCCCACGGGCGCCCGGCCAAGTAGTTGCCTGGTTGCCCGGATGCAGCATACCTTTTCATTATATTCATTTCACGGCGACATAATATATACTATATTTGCATTCTCTTACAGGATATACAGGGTTTCCCGCATGCCGCAACCATTGACACCTTTTCCGTAATGATGTAATATAGGTAAAGGAATTTTGGGTTAAGCATGTACTTCCTGTGTTTACCATAACAAATGGTTGCGCATATGTAATGCCGATTTGTCCCCCGCAACCACTGTGGGCGGCGAACCCATCCAAAGGGCGGAAGAATTCTATTTAGGCATGGCCTGCGGATTCTTTGCTCCCTGTTCCTCGGGCGGGACGAAAACTTGTTTTTTGAAAGTTTTCCGCGCCAATGTTTCAAGCTTAGCCTTGCACAGCAGGATCACCCCGGGGTTATTATCCTGCCATGTACGGCGAAAAGAAAACGCGGCAATTCCAAAACAGAATGATTCAAGCATCATCCCCTGCTCCCCTTATTTCGTTAATTCCGGCTTTGGTTAGCCCCCGTTAAGCCGGCATTATAAATAATCTTGGAGGTAAAAGAATGAACAAGAAGATCGCAAAAATCCTTGCATTGCTTATGTGTGCGGCAATGCTGTTCTCCGTGGTCGGCTGCCAGCCCACTACGGAAGAGCCCACCCCCACCGAGGCTCCCGCCACTGAAGCGCCGGTAGCCACCCCCGCTCCCACAGAAGAGCCCGCTCCCGAGCCTGTGGTTGGCGGCCAGGTTATCTATGGCAGCACCACCGAAATCTCCGGCGACTGGGGCTATGCCCTGTGGACCAACAACGCCGTGGATAAGGACATCCGCGACATGATGAACGATTACTCCGTG
>CAYVPJ010000171.1:0-3210 GCA_964453505.1 uncultured Oscillospiraceae bacterium
ATATGAAACAATAGTTGAAGAAAACAAGTATTACACCCTTTCATTCGCTCACACATCATTGATGGCTCTTCAGGCCTATCTGTATAATTTTTACATTACCATTGACGGCACCACCATTGCCAGCTACAGCGATGCTGTTCCGTCTGATGCCAATCCTGGTGAATGGCGGCTGTTTAAGACAGAATGGTTCTCCGGAACAAATACGGACATCATTATTGAGGTTGTATTTCCGACGTGCCCGGAAGATCATAAGTTTGCGATAGATGATTTTCTGTTCTACAAGAACGGATGTGCCCCCGAGCCGGAAACACATATTGTGGACATGACGGTCTCCATTGAAGACCCTTGTACCGCATCAATCAACGACCTGAATGAAAACCAGGCTGCTGCTGCATATGACAACTACATCAGCGGAGTGAAGGATGATTTCAGGGAACAGTATGTGAAAACGTGTCTGGGCAACCTTTCGGAAACCTTCACCATGGAATATGAAAGCCGCGAATACCAGTACACACTCTATTATTATGACCAGGCCAACAATCTGCGGCGGACGGTTTCGCCCCAGGGTGTGGTGCGCGAAGATGACGACGGTGATATGCTGCAGTACAAGGAAGACCGCGATAACAATGTGACCGGCAATGGACGCACATTGCCCGAGCACTATCTGGCAACAACCTACAATTACAACAGTCTCAACCAACCTCAATCTCAGAACACTCCTGAAACGGGCAATACCAATTTCTGGTATGATCCGGTGGGCAGATTGCTGGTGTCGCAGAATGCAAAACAGGCCATCATGAGTCCGGCCGGATACAGCTATACCATCTACGATGCGCAGAACCGCATTACCGAAGTCGGACAGATAACCACTTCGACGGCTCCCAACGAATATTACCTGAGCACAGAAGCCCTGTATGCAACATGGCTGGCAACGGCCACCACCCGTACAGAGGTGACACAAACCCACTACGATGCAGCCATGAGCAGCGGACTGCCCACCTGGTTTGTACCGCAGAACCTGCGCGGACGGGTGAGCTATGTAACAATCAAGCCGACCTACAGCGGCAGCTACAGCTATGCCACTCACTACAGCTATGATATGCACGGAAATGTTGATGCTCTGCTGCAGGAAAACCCGTATTTTTCAACCTCTGATCCGGACAACCGCTTCAAGCTCCTGAAATACGAATATGATCTGGTGAGCGGCAAAGTGCTGCAGGTCGTATATCAGCCCAACAAGCCCGATCGTTTCCACCAACGCTACCAGTACGATGCCGACAACCGCATCATTGCCGTGGAGACCTCACAGGACAGCATCAAATGGCAGCGCGATGCGCGTTACCGCTACTACGATCACGGGCCACTGGCCAGGGTTGAGATTGGTGATGAGCAGGTACAGGGGATTGATTATGCCTATACCCTGCAGGGTTGGGTGAAAGCGGTCAACAGCAGCCGTCTGAACCCCGAAAGCGACATGGGTCACGACGGATACACTGCTCAAAGCGAATTTGCACGCACCACCCGCATGGTGGGTCGCGATGCGTTCAGCTATGTGCTGGGCTATTACAACGATGCCACCAAAGGATTTGCTGATTTCAGCCCCATTGGCTCCTTCAGCAGCTCCACCAATCCTATTGCGCCGCTGGGCGACAACACATCCCGAGACCTCTGGAACGGAAACATTGGCTCCATGAGTACCGGAATTTATCTCGCCGACGGAAGCCCATGGGTACAACTTTACCACTATGCCTACGACCAGCTCAACCGGTTGAAAAGCATGACCGCTTTCATGTGCTCAAACATAAATACTGCAAATACATGGGCAGGAAAAACCCCAATATCTGATTTTAGCGAAAATTATAAATACGATAAAAACGGAAATATTTTATCTTTACAGCGCAGTGGCTTTGAAGATATGATAGATAATCTGACATATACATACAAGACCTTGCCTGGACTTAGCAAAACCGGCAATCAGCTTGATTTTGTGTCAGACAGTTACGGAAATATGGGCCAGAACGATGTTGGCACACAAACGGCAGGCAATTACACCTATGATGCCATTGGCAATATGACTTTTGACCGGGCTGAAGGAATCAACAACATAACCTGGACCGTGTACGGAAAGATAAAATATATTGATTTTACAACAGCCAGCCTCAAAAACGATCTGGAGTTCCGCTACGACCCCATGGGCAACCGCACAATGAAAATAGAATACGCTTCGACGGGAGCGAAATACACCTTCTACTCGCGCGATGCGCAGGGCAACATCATGGCCACATACACCATGACCGACGATGCCAACGATTACGTGTATCTCGACGAATTTGACATCTACGGCAGCAGCCGTCTTGGTGTGAACAACATCGGAAAGAAAATGACCGAACTCACCTGGAGCGGTTCATCGTTCTCATTCACCACCGGCAACAAGCAATACGAACTCACCAACCATCTGGGAAATGTGCTGGCCACAATATCCGACCACAAACTGCCGTTTAGCAGTAATGTAAACGACGGAACCGTGGATTATTTTCTGGCCGATATCACCAGCTCACAGGATTATTATCCCTTTGGCATGATCATGCCCGAAAGAAACTGGAACTCATCAACGTATAGGTTCGGATTCAATGGCAAAGAGAATGACAATGAGGTGAAAGGGACTGGAAATCAGCAGGATTATGGCATGAGAATTTATGACCCGAGAATTGCGAGATTCCTTTCTGTTGACCCAATTGCATCCAGCTATCCGATGTTGACACCATATCAATTTGCAAGTAATAGGCCAATTGACGGGATTGACTTGGATGGATTGGAGTATATAGCATATCACCATTATTATGACGGGAAAATGACAGCTACAAGATTTTACTTGATGACTGATGAACAGATTATTGCATTGGGAGGAACAACAGCTGGTTTTTATAACTCAGTTCCGTACGGCCCAGGTGGAAAAGGAGTAGTACATATCTGGTATAATAAAAATGGAGACCCTATTAAATACAATTGGGAGATGAAACAAGATGGTTTTGAAGCGAACTTTGGATATCACGGTTTGTACTCAGGGTCTGGATGTGTTACATGGGATGGCGAAGAAGATAGTGAACAATACAAGTTTAGTGAAAGACCCATAGATTGGGCAGATGCCATAGCTAAACGGCATGACAAAGACTATGCAGCAGTTAATAGTGTTGACTTTTTGGATGATGT
>CAYVPJ010000172.1:0-3201 GCA_964453505.1 uncultured Oscillospiraceae bacterium
TTACAGGCAAGTCATTCAGTGCTCCCGAACTGCAAAGCAATCCGTCACTGGAACTGTCGTACATTGTCGCTCCTCCACAGATGGCAAAGTATATGCAGACAAGCGCACAGATATATAGTATTTATCTCAAATATATAGCACAGGAGGATATTCACGTTTACTCGGTAGACGAGGTTTTTATAGATGCTACTGCATACTTAAGAACATACGAAATGACAGCTCGTGAGCTGACAATGAAAATGGTACAGGACGTTCTTAACGAAACAGGAATAACTGCAACAGCAGGTATCGGTACGAATATGTATCTTTGCAAAATAGCTATGGATATTGTTGCAAAGAAAATCCCCGCCGACAAGGACGGTGTGCGCATTGCGGAGCTTGATGAAATGTCTTACCGTAGAGAATTATGGTCGCATAAGCCTTTGACGGATTTTTGGCGAGTGGGCAGAGGATATGCTACAAAGCTCGAGCAGAACGGACTTTACACAATGGGTGATATTGCCCGCTGCTCTCTTGGCAGAAAGAATGACTACTACAATGAGGACTTGCTGTATAAGCTGTTTGGGGTGAACGCAGAGCTACTTATCGACCACGCTTGGGGTTGGGAGCCGTGTACGATTGCCGAAATCAAGGCATACAAGCCTGCAACAAACAGCATAAGTACAGGACAGGTTTTGAAATGCCCATATGACTTTGAAAGTGGAAGGCTGATTGTCCGTGAAATGACGGACTTGCTTACGCTGGATTTGGTTGATAAGGGCTTTGTAACAGACCAGATGGTGCTGAATATCTGCTATGATATTTCAAGCGATGTGAGCGGCTATAAAGGAAGAATGACAAGTGATGGTTACGGCAGAACTATGCCGAAGCCCGCGCACGGCTCGATAAATCTTTCACGGCAAACCTCGTCAACAAAGCTGATAACGGACGCAGTTACAGAGCTTTACGAGAAGATTGTCGATAAAAAGCTGCTTGTGAGAAAGGTTTATGTTGTCGCTTGCCGCATTGTTCCCGAAAGCAGCGTTAAGGAGGAAGCTCCCGTACAGCTTGACTTTTTTACCGATTATGAAGCCGAAAGCAAGAAAAATGCCGATGAAAACGAAGCACTCAAGCGTGAAAAGGAAATGCAGAAAGCAATGCTGAAAATCAAGAAGAAATACGGCAAAAATGCTGTCCTCAAAGGTATGAATTTCAAGGACGGCGCAACGACAATCGAGCGCAACGGACAGGTTGGCGGTCATAAGGCGTAAAGGAGAAAAAATGGGATTTTTCAAAAATCTATTAAAAAAGTTCAATGAGGGATTTTTCTATGTGTTGGATATGAATACATTGTATGAGTATCTTCGCCGTGAGGCAGAGCTTTCGCTTGAAGAAAAGCTGGCGGCTGTTGCAAATCTGAACATCTACTTCGGTTCGGAAAAACATAATATTATGGCGTGGAACTATGAGGCTACCGACGAGGAACAGGAAAAGGGACTGAAATTCTATTATGACGATGAAGAGTATGCTACGCTTGACGAGCTGTATACGGGTCGATTGAGAAGCATAGAGGGCTTTGTGAAGATTGAGCTTATCGAGACTGACAGCGTTTTTCTTAACGAATATATGAGCGCTCACCCCGAGCTAAATCCTGAAAATTTTTGAGGTGCAGTATGGTTGAAAATTACAACGATATAATAAATCTTCCGCACCACGTTTCCGCTACGCACAGGGCTATGTCTTTGCACGACAGGGCAGCACAGTTCTCTCCCTTTGCGGCACTCACGGGTTACGACGCACAGATTGCGGAAACGGGCAGGCTTACTGATGAAAAGGCAGAGCTTGACGAGGACAGACAGGCGAAAATCGACGCTTGTCTGCAAATTCTCCTCGATAATGCGGCGGAGCGTCCCGAAATTTCCGTGATGTATTATCTACCCGACGAAAAGAAGTCGGGAGGAAAGTATATCACAGTAAATGGCGCATTCAGGCGGATTGACGAGAGTATAGGCACGGTTGTCCTAACGGACGGGACGAATATTCGGATAGCGGATATTGCGGATTTCAGCGGAGCGATTTTTTATGAAATCGGCGGAAACGAGGATTACTATGGATAAGTTTACTCTTGACCGAGCAACATACAAGCAAATCAAGGCTATGGACAAGGATAGGCTGTCCGAGTTCCTCAAAAATGTCTATATGAACGGGAAAAATGATAATGAAGCTGTCGAGGTTGATATGGAACTGCTCAAATCGGAGCTTGGCAAGATAAAGGGTATCGGTGAAAACCGATTTAATGAGATTATGACGGTAATACAGACTTTTCTCGGAAAGGACAACGACAATGCCTAAAAGTGAAAGCAAGTCGAGAATATTATACATATATAAAATGCTGATGGAGCAGACGGATTTCAATATTCTAGCAGCATGTTATCCGGAGGGACACCCTGAAAGCAAAAGCATTGTTGAAGATATACAAAATCTGAAACGAAAGGCTGATGCAGGTGCAAATCAGCTTGTGACACAGCTTTTCCTTGACAATAATTATTTCTATACTTTTAGAGAAAGAACCGTACTTGCAGGAATAAATCTGCCGATTGAAGCCAGAATTATGCCTGTGACAAATAAAAGTCAGATTGAACGCATGGTGAAAATGTGTGGAATAAATCTACCAAAGAAGTTCATGAAAATGATTGAAAAATATGAGAATAACCCTATTGCCTTACGAGATGCAGGCATTGCCTACGCAATTGACCAGATTGTTGACCTTGTTTCGCAGGGTGTTGACGGCATTCATCTTTATACAATGAATAAGCCGTATATTGCGCAGAAAATTTATGAAGCAGTTTTCAGATTAATTGCAGCATAATACTAATCTTTAATTAAAGTGCAGACAAAAAATCTGCGCAAAACCACATATATAAAAGCTTTTGCTTGATTTTTTGTACACTTAATGATTGAAGATTAGTATAATAAAGCACTCCAAACGTTTTTATGTTCGGAGTGCTTTGAATTTATAACGACTTGTCATATTCTAAAATCAATCTTTTTAGTTCATCAATATAGCTTAGAGCAAAGCTGCTTAGATAAGCTTTTTCATTTTTAATAAATCCCACATTCATTTTTTCATCTGTTTCAAGCGGAACAGAAATAATATTATCCCCGTTAAGATTGCTGTTAAGCACTCCTGTGCAGATGGTATATCCATTCAAACCAATAAGT
>CAYVPJ010000173.1:0-3197 GCA_964453505.1 uncultured Oscillospiraceae bacterium
GAGACATCGTTGAATTCGTTGAAGACGATGCCGAGTGAGTCCGGTTTTTGGGACTACGCTTTTTGTATTATTATGATGGGCTGCGAGGTTGCCCACGGGAGTGCTATGTATGAATGTGAATTGCCCATATAACGGCGGCTTGACTGCGGAGCAAAGCCTGTTTTATGAAATTAGAATTGTATCAAAAATGTATTTGGAAGGTGTTTCGGTTGATGATGCTATCGAAGCAGTTAAAGCGGATAACCTATTCCAATACCCAACAGAGCGTCTTGTTTCAAGGATGACCCGTGCTTGTTATAAGCGAATGGATGCACTCAATAACGATCATCTGAGAAGTGAAATTGCGTATGCGCCCGTTGAAATTGCAAAGCAAATCAATCTCTATGCAATGATGAGATATAATCGGCTTGTTTATGAATTCTTGGTCGGGGTCATCGGTGAGAAGTTCAGAAATCAGGACTTTTCCTTTTCCAGAAAGGACTTGAATACTTTCTTTTCGCGCCTCCAAGAGCAGAATGATTATGTCGCGGAGTGGAGCGATTCAACACTCAGTAAAATCAAGCAGGTCCTTACCAAAGTTCTTGTGGAAACGGGATACCTTGATACTTTCAAATCTGAAAAGCTCAACCCGGTATTCCTGTGCTCTGAGCTTGAAGAAGGAATAAGAGAGAATAATGATTCAGAGGCACTGGCGGCTTTCAACTGTTTTAGATAGGAGCAAATGCTATGAGCAATATAAAACAGGACTTAGACAGAATACGGGACAGAATATCCGATCCCAGTTTTCTTGCAAATAAAGGCTTGAGCAATGAAGTTGGAATACATGTGTTCTGCTATGACCCGGCTGACGAAATCATAGTTAGAAATTATGTTGCCAAGCTAAAAGTGGACTCTTCTTCGACGTTCCATATCGTTGAATGCGACTTGTATGAGATTTTCTTGAAGTTGCTGGAAGATAAGCGCGTGCTTAGCTCTGTTGAGGGGCTTGAGGAACGTCGCGGTAAAGATTATCTCCTGAAACAACTTCAAAAGATTGCAACACCGGAGGCTTTGCTTGAATACATGAAGTACGAACCTCATCAATACGGGGATGTTCTTTTTCTCACTGGTGTTGGAAAAGTGTATCCGTTTATGAGGTCCCATAAGATGCTGGACAGTATGCAGCATCTTTTTGCAGATATTCCAATCGTGATGTTCTACCCCGGCTCTTTCAACGGGCAAGACCTAGGTTTGTTTGGGAAGTTCTTAGATGGTCATTACTATCGAGCGTTCAACCTACTTTAATCGGAGGTAACGAGAATGAAAATACAAAGCATGTTCCAAAAGGACATCAATAGAGACATCAACGGCGTAATCAAAGTCTCTCAAGATGACCAGGCAAGCTTGAAACAAGAGCTGAGCGAATACATCATTACAAAAGAACTTCGCCGTCATTTTACGACGTTTTTCGACAATTATGAGAAGGCTATCTCCCATCCCACCGATAAGATCGGTGTTTGGATTTCAGGCTTCTTTGGAAGTGGTAAATCGCACTTCCTCAAGATGCTCTCTTATCTTCTGTCAAATCAAATGGTGGATGGCAAGTCCGCTTTTGAATACTTTGCCGATAAGTTTGACGATCCGATGATGTATGCCGCCGTGTCGAAGTGTGTATCCATTCCGACCGAGTCCATTCTGTTCAATATCGACATTGAAGGTCCTATCAACAAAGATAAGACCGCTGTTTTGCGTGTATTTGCAAAGGTGTTCTATAATCACTGCGGCTTCTATGGTGAAGACCTCAAGATTGCCAAACTTGAACGCTTTATAGATAAGCAAGGAAAGACAGTGGAATTCAAAGCTGCATTTAAAGCCGCGAACGGCGATGATTGGACAAAAGCAAGGGACTCCGCCGCTTTCTTTGAAGATGATATTGTAGATGTCCTTCAATCCGTCATGGGCATGAGTGAGACTGCCGCCCGGAACTGGTTCAATGGAGAAGAGAACGGAGATATGAGCATCAAGCAGCTTGTATCCGAGATCAAAGAATATGTTGATGGGAAAGGCAAAGACTTCCGCCTCCTGTTCATGGTGGATGAAGTCGGTCAATACATTGGCGAGGACAGCGACCTCATGATCAACCTTCAATCGCTGGTTGAAGAAATCGGAGATAAATGCCGGGGCAAAGTATGGGTCATGGTGACAAGTCAGGAAGCGATTGATTCTGTCGTAAAAATCAGCGGCAATGACTTTTCAAAGATTCAGGGTCGGTTCAACACCCGCCTCAGCCTCTCGTCTTCTTCTGTCGATGAAGTCATCAAAAAGCGTGTTCTGTCCAAGACCGAGGACGCCGACCAGCTCCTTCAAATGGTATATGACAAGGAACATGCCGTTCTGAAAAATCTGTTTACCTTCAATAACCCTATTTTGGACATTAAGGGATTTACAAGCGCAGCCGAATTCAGCTCCACGTTCCCGTTTGTTCCTTATCAGTTTATCGTGATACAAAAAGTCCTTGCAGAGATCCGTAAACATGGCAATTCCGGTAAACACCTGTCAGGCGGCGAACGGTCAATGCTCTCCGGCTTCCAAGAGGCAGCTCAGAAAGTGCAGGACAAGGACGAGAACGCACTTGTCCCGTTCTACCAGTTCTATGATACCGTTCACACCTTCCTTGAGAGTGCAATCCGTCGCGTCATTGATCGCTGCCAAACTGCGGCGGACAACGGAAATGGAATTGAACAGCAGGATGTAAGTGTCCTCAAGCTTCTCTATCTTGTCCGCTATATTGAAGATGTCAAAGCAAATATTGATAATATCTCCATCCTGATGATTGACGATATACGCACGGATAAAATTGCGCTTCGGGCGTCAATCACAGCGTCGTTGGAACGTCTTCTTGCACAGAACTACATTTCCCGCAACGGCGACACCTATGCCTTCCTGACCGACGAAGAGCAGGACATTGCCATTGACATAAAGAACACAGCCGTTGACAGCGCACAGATCGTACAGAGCATCGCGCAGACCGTCTTCGGAGAAATCTATCCGTCAAAAAAGTATAAGTACGGCAAGTACGATTTTGCCTACGACCAGTATATAGATGAAACACTGTCCGGTTCCGCTTCCGGTGGAATGAGGCTGCGTCTGATCACCGTTGCCAGCGACTATTTTGGAGCCGGTGATTCCCGCCTGATCATGGACTCTCAGGTAAACAA
>CAYVPJ010000174.1:0-3128 GCA_964453505.1 uncultured Oscillospiraceae bacterium
CCGCCGAAAGCATCTTGTTCGGCTCCGGCATTTCATAGCCTTCGAGCGCGGGCGCGTCAGTGAACTCCATCACCGTCAGCTTCCTGCCACCCGGATTACCGGCGGATATTTTATCGGCGAGAGGCTTCTTTTTGGCGCCAGCACCGACTCTGGCACCGCCTCTACAGGTGCCGTCTTTCGCCATATTCATCACACTCCTTTTTAACTTGGGCTATTCAACCCTTTGAAACTGCGTTTTTCAACACGAAGCCCCACGCCGCTGTCCAAAATAAAAAGCTGTAGAGATGTTTATCCCCCTACCGGTCAGCCGTGCGTATGCCTGTCACCGATTTCTATATGAATTTTCGTATGGCAGGAATGGCAAAGCGACATCAGATTGCTTTCTACACTCTTGCCGCCTTGCGACACGGGCACGATGTGATGTACCTCGTCCACAGGTGTCAGTCGTCCTTCCTTCTGGCACATCTCACACAGCGGGTGCTGTTTAATATATCGGTCGCGGATGCGCTTCCAGCTACGTCCGTATGTTTTATTGATTTCCGGGTCACGTTCGTATTTGTTATAGCTGACGACGGCTTTCTTCTTATGTTCTGGACAGTACAGTTCATCCGTCAGATTGGGACAGCCGGGGTGTTGACATGGTCGTTTGGGCTTGTATGGCACATTTTCACCTCCTTGCGCGTACAACAAAAGCCACCGCAGGATTTTTCCCGTGATGGCTTCCGCTGTTTCATTCTATTTTGCTGATTATATCATAACACAAAGAGGCACATGACAAACAGTGACATTTACTGCTGTGTTTGCGGAATAACGATTTTTTCTACGGCTTCATCGTGTATACGATAGACATGGCGCACATTATACCCCATATCGACGGCTATCTGTTCCCAAGTTTTGAAGCAAAGATAACGCAGCTCCAACAGCGTCTGGTATTCGGTATTGTCCACGGCTTTGATGATTCGCACGATATCACGCTTCAGGTCGACGAGCTTTTCTATATCGCGGTTTATTTCCGCTTCCAAATCAATGATTTTGCATATTGCGTCTGCCATTGGTGAAACGCTCGGGCTGGGATTGCGCGGCATACCGGTAAGCGTGGATGTACATCTTGTCGCCAGTTCATTCAGGGAAGCAATCTGTTCAATTTTTGAATTGATACGCTGGTCAAGGCGATATGCCTGTCCGAGATATTCTTTTGCCGTCATACCGCCACCTCCGCTTTTAGCTGCTTCAGAAGCATTTCGGGATTCACCTGTGTCAGTATACCGAACCAGCCGGAACGGAAGAATTGCTCAATTTCACAGCACTCGTCTTGCGCCACACGATTGTGCGGATGCTTTGACAGGATGCGCAGCACTCGGCGATAATCGTCTACTGCTCGAAGAACGATGGCATTCGCCAAATTCTCATAATTTCTATCCATAGGACACACTCCTTTATTTTAATGAAATTCCATCGGAGCAATGTCGCATCGGACGCATTGTTATGTAAAGCATTTCTGCGTTGTTTTCGGATTTTCGTTCATTGCGGAGAGCCGTTTATCACAGCTCGCACCTCGTCAACCGAACGGACAACTAAAGCAGTACCGCCACAGGCGAGGATTTTTCGGATGATTGCGTCTTGCAGTTTTGTCGTTCTGCCAATCTCGGTTTTTACTTCGAAGGCATAAAATCTGCCGTCGATACAGGCGATGATGTCAGGGATACCTGCCGTACCGTACATCCCGCCGTGTTCCTTCCACGCAAAGCATCTCGGCACAGTTTTGAGATAGCGCAGGATCGCGCTCACGATTTCTTTTTCTGACACAGTGTACTCCTTGTAACTTTTTTCGGGTTTGTAACCGTGTAACCGCTAAATATAGAGGTCTGCGTATATTCACACGCACACACGCGCTCGCGTAATGAGTAAAACTGCTTTCGCGTATGTACCTATAGTTTTTTTGAGGTTACAAAGTTACAAAGTTACGCAAAACCTCAATTTGTGTTGTAATATAGCGGCTTTTTGCCGTAACCTTTTCTGTAACCTTTCCGATAAAAACGGTTAATTTGGTGGGTAATAGGTTACATGACAAGCTCATAAGGGCGATACCTCCGTGATTTCAAAGCCGCTAACATCGCAGCGTTCGCGTAAAAGCTCATAGTTAATTGTCCATGCTTTCCTAATTTCGCCGCCGATGCGCTTTGACACATTGCTCTCCAGAAAATAATCCGAGTGTTGCAGCTGCTTCTTAAACTGTGCATAGGTCAGCGTTTCTCCGGCAATGGCGTAGTCCTTGCGGTACTTGGTATAACGGTCATAGACGTGATTGAGCCACAGCGCCAGCGTCTTCCCATCATCGCATATGGCAAACTCGCTCTTCGGGTCAAGCCCCATGCGCGACATGACCTCAAGCGTATGTTCGACCACGCTCTTATTGCTGGTGCCGCCGTCCAGCAGGTATTCCTTCGCCGCATATTCGATGTATTTTGTGCAGGGAGCGATTGCATACGGGAACGTCTCATGCCACGTCAATCCAAGCGAGGAACACAGCTTTTCCATGAGACGCAGCCCTGCGACCATACAGGCGAGATTATTGACGACACGCGACGGGAGCTCCTTGTTGAAGCCGCCCAGCGCCTCCTCGTACCACGAATAGCATTCAGCGGGCTTGGTTTTCAGCGCGATGTTCAGTAAGCTATGCCCAAGACTGCCGAGTAAATCGGCACTGGCGCACAGCCTCTGGAACGCCGCACGATATTCGACCGTTTTCAGGTCTTTCTTGGAGAACAGCAGCTCGATGCTGCGCTCCCGAATCGCTGCCTCATCCGGCGATTCCTCACCGGCGACCACGAGCGGAGCCAGCAGCTCATAGCTCACGGTCGTCTGATCGGCGCGACCACGGATGCCCTCCTGACCGTCATAGCTGTTTCGGAAATGGTTCAGCAGCGGCGCAAGTCGATAGCTGTCGATTTTTGAGGGCTTGAACTCGTCCAGCGCCATCGGAATGGTGTTTGAGGATGCCGAGTCCTTCATCAGTGTAAAGGCGGTCGTTTGTCCCGCTGCCACGATCTTTGACTTGGAGAACACCGGCATAATGACCCGCTCCAGCGTATTGCTCTTGCCGCTTCCGGCTTCGCCGATGAGCATGA
>CAYVPJ010000175.1:0-3087 GCA_964453505.1 uncultured Oscillospiraceae bacterium
TATAGAAGTTCGCTTTGAAAAGGAGAATCTGAATTCTCTTGATGAAAGCAGCGAGTTTCTCATCACGCTGCTTGCTTCTTTCGCGCAGGCGGAGGTGTTGTCGCTCAGCGAAAACGTCAAATGGGGAACGGTGAAGCGGTTCAAGGAAGGCATTCCTAACGGGCGGTTCAGGATATTGGGGTATCGTTGGGATGGCGATCATCTTGTCATCCAACCGGAAGAGGCAGTTATCGTTCGACGCATTTTTCAGAATTTCCTTGATGGGAAATCACGGTTGGAAACCGAGCGCGAGTTTGACGCGGAGGGCATCCGAACGATCAACGGATGCCGTTTTGTTGATTCCAACATAAAGGTCATTTTGACGAACGTGACATATACGGGGAATCTGCTGCTCCAAAAGGAATACATCAGCGACCCTATCGAGAAGAAACGCAGGAAAAACCACGGCGAATTGCCGCAGTACTATGTCGCCGGGACGCACGAAGCGATCATCGATCAGGAGACGTTCGATTATGTACAGGCAGAAATAGCTCGGCGCAAAGAGCTCGGCCCGCTGGCGAATAAGTCGCTGAACACCACCTGCTTCACGGGGAAAATCAAGTGCGAGCACTGCGGGTGTAGCTTCTGTAGAAGCGCGCGTTCTGACCGCGCGCTCAAGGCGGCGGGAACCGGCGCGAAATATGTCATTTGGAACTGCGCCACGACAAGGAGAAAAGGCGGTCATTGCGAGACGAAGGATATCCCGGAATATATCCTCAAGCGCGTTTGTGCAGAGGCCTTAGGAATGGCGACGTTTGATGAAAAGGCCTTCTTGGAACGGGTTGAGCGTATCACCATAAGGGCACCCCGGACAATCACGTTCTACTTTTCCGATGGAACGGTTCTCGAACGCGAATGGCGCTCCACAGCGAAAAAAGACAGTTGGACGCCTGAGATGAAAACCATGCAGCGAGAATGGATGGAGAACTACAGAAGGTCATCCTCCGCTTGCTCCGAGTTCTCGTCGCGCATACGGTGCGCCAGCTGCGGCGGCCATTACAGGAAGCAATCATCTACGCTGACGAACGGAGAAAAAGTTGTTCACTGGCGGTGTCCAAATATGAAAGAATGCCATGCACCTGCGATAAAAGAGAACGTACTGCGCGAGGAGCTTTGCCGCACCCTGCATATGCAAACTTACGATCCTGCGCTTGTTCGGGAAAAGGTGGTCAGCATCAATGTGATATCCGCAACAGAAATCATCTGCCAGCTATCAAACGGCGATGAAATAAGTATCCCTTGGAAAACAAGAAGATCCATGCCGCCGTGGTCAGAAGAACGCAGAAAGAAGTGGAGTGAAACGCATGGCACGAAGCAATAGGAATGTTACGACGATACCCGCAACTCTTACCAGATATGATGCTATACCCGTCAATATGGCGAAAAAACGTCGCGTGGCAGGTTATGCCCGCGTATCCACAGACAGCGACGAACAATTCACAAGTTATGAAGCTCAAATCGATTACTACACGGAATTCATCAGAAGCCACGCCGATTGGGAGTTCATCACCGTTTACACCGACGAAGGCATCACCGGAACGTCGACGAAACATCGTGAGGGGTTCAAACAGATGGTTGCCGACGCTCTTGCCGGAAAGATTGATCTGATAGTCACAAAGTCTGTTAGCCGCTTTGCTCGTAACACAGTCGATAGTCTCACGACAATCCGTAAGCTGAAGGAACACGGGACAGAGGTCTATTTTGAAAAGGAAGCCATCTGGACTTTCGACAGCAAGGGCGAATTGCTCATAACGATCATGAGCTCGCTCGCACAGGAGGAAAGCCGCTCAATTTCTGAAAACTGCACGTGGGGGCAGCGAAAACGCATGGCTGACGGCAAGGTCACGGTACCGTTCAAACGCTTTCTTGGTTATGATCGCGGTGCGGACGGGAATCTCGTCATTAACCCGGAGCAGGCTGTAACGGTCAAACGCATCTACACCATGTTCCTTCAGGGGATGACGCCGCACACAATCGCCGCTACGCTTACCGAAGAAGGCATCCCATCTCCGGCTGGCAGAAACCACTGGTCGCAGACATCGGTGCGAAGCATTCTGACTAATGAGAAATACAAAGGAGACGCTCTCCTGCAAAAGACGTTCACGGTCGATTTCCTGACGAAAAAGGTCAAGGCAAACGAAGGCGAACTGCCATCTTATTACGTTACGGGCAACCACGAAGGCATCATCAGTCCGGAAGTATTCGATACGGTTCAGACGGAAATCAAGCGCCGAAAGCCCGGCGAAAACCGATACAGCGGCGTGCGCGTTTTCTCTGGAACAATATACTGCGGTCAGTGCGGCAGCTTATATGGTTCGAAGGTATGGCATTCCAACGACCAATACCGCCGCATTGTCTGGCGATGCAATCACAAGTACGATCATGAAACGCAATGCGGAACGCCGCACTGCGGTGAGGATGAACTGAAAGGGTTTTTCCTATCGGCGCTTGGGCAACTGATTGATGATCGCAAAGATATCGAGCAAGCCTTCGATGTGATAAAGCAGACAGTCTACAGTACCGATTCGCTCTGCCGTGAACTCGACAGGACGCAGGCAGAAATAGATGTGACTGCCGAGCGGATAAACCGAGCCATCCGCAAAAACGCTGCGGTGGCAATGGATCAGGATATGTACAACCAAGAATATGAAGCATTGAATAACCAATACGAGGAAGCGAAGCGCCGCCGCAGAGAGATTGAACGATCAATAGCTGATAAAGATGAACGGCGCGCGCGGATGGAACAGTTTATCGCCGAACTGATGCGGCAGCCGCAGGTTGTTACCGAGTTCGACCCTGTAACATATCATCTGCTGATTGAACGCATGACTATCCACGAAAAAGGCCGCGTCATTGTTAGATTCAAAAATGGTATCGAGATTCAAGCCTGAGCATAGCGCCTCCCGTCGAAAAGATGGGAGGTTTCTTTATGTCCATAAAAAAAGCGGCCTTTGCCGTTTCTGTTGCCAGTAAGATGCGCTTGTAGCCAGTTTGTTGCCAGTTTCTCTGAACTGGATACGGTTGTATCAAACTCGTAGTCAAGATTTC
>CAYVPJ010000176.1:0-2777 GCA_964453505.1 uncultured Oscillospiraceae bacterium
GGAGGCTCGCCGCAGTCGGAAGGACAAGTGGAGTCGGATCGCTATCGGTCATGGTTTCTATGATGTCCAAGACAACTGGCAGAATAACTGGCCCAGCGTCGATGAAGCCATCAAACATTCCGCCGCCGCCGGGCTGCTGCCTGATTCGCTTACTTAGCTTATCCCCGCAAATCATCCCTGACACATACCCGACATACTGAACCAACCACGAGATGGGGCTCGTGAGCCTGGCGGCCGTGCCCTCCGCAACCGCCACCAGCCGGCCGCCAGGCGTAAGCCCCCGCGGAGAAACGATGAAAGCGGACGACAGGGTCAAGGCATTCCAGGCCTGGCTGCGAAACCTCGGTTACAACGTCGGGCCCGTAGATGGACTCTTCGGACTACGCACTGCGGGTGCCTATGCCGAACTGCTGGATGTCGCGCCCGCGCGCATGAACGATCCGATCGTGGCGGCGGTGCGTGCGGCCATGGCCGAGCAGGTGCCGGTAAGCAGCGAGCAGTACTACGGACCGCCCCGGACGGCGTGGTTACACGACCCGACGCCGACGAATGCCGAGCACTGCAAGCTGCTGGATACCGACTGGTACCGCGAAAACATGGTCAGCATCGACCTGCCGATCGTCGGCATCAAGCAGATCCACCGGCGGGCGGCCGCCATGTTCAAGGTCCTGATGGCCGAGACCGCTGCAGAGATGCGCGTGCACGGGTACGTATGGCGTATCAATCAGTTCGGTACATGGAACTTCCGGCTAATTCGCGGCAGCAAGTCGAAGCTGAGTGAGCACGGTCGCGGTGATGCTTTGGACATCAATCATTCGCAGAACCCGCGTGGCCGTGTGGGTAACCAGCCGGACTGGTTTGTGGCAATCGCCGAGTCCTGGGGCTGGACCTGGGGCGGGCGTTGGAAAGGTAAGAAGCGGGACGACATGCACTTTCAGTGGTCCCGCGTGTAACAAGGAGACACTCATGGAACTCGACACTTCAATCCTGACTGACCTAACGGCAACATTGGCCAATCCGGTATCGCTGGCCACGCTGATCGGCGTTCTTGCATACGCGCTCATGGAAATCCTGAAGGGTTTCATAACGGCCCTGGACCATGCGAATGCGTGGGTCAAACGTGGCGTCGTGGCCATGCTGGGCGTGGGGCTCGGGCTCGCGTTCACACTGCCCATAAATGGGGGCTTGCCTGCGTGGCCGCAGGGTGTCCTCGCCGGCTTGGTGGGGTCTTTGGTCATGGCATCTGCCAGGGGACTCGGACAGTACGCTAAAGCAGCGGATATCAAGAAGCAGGGGTTATTGGGTCTGGCCATTATCGCTTGCACGTTGTCGGCATGCGCAGGTCTGCAGATATGCAAGGACCCGACACTAGTGTTACGTGACGGCACCGACCAGTTGAGTACCACACTGGTGTTCCAGTGCGGCGGTGTCGACATCGCGACCACTGTCATGCCACTGAATGATCTCGCTGGGTTCGATTTATGTGATGACCCGCAGATTGCCATGCATGAAAGTGGCACGCCGGGTAAGTCGCTGATTGCGATTTCGTGTGGGGGTGTCGAACTGATCTCATTCGAAGTGGACACGTCGTGGATGACACAGATTCAGAGCGTGCCTACGCCGGAGGCGACCGACGAGACGCCACAGGCGATGATCACGCCGGCGGCCCCGATTTTTCCGATCACGAACGGATGCAGTTTACGACGTGTACGGTTGCAGCCGATCGTCCCGGAGGTGCAGTGATGGCGGATGTAAGCGGCATCATGACAGGCATCGCGGCGCTCATATCTGCGCTGGGTGGCCTCTTTAGCGGCATCGTGATTGGTAAGAAGCAAGCACAGAAGCTGGTCGTGAAGGACGAGCGCACGCGAAAAAATAGGGGGGCGCGATGAGCCCCGACGCCGTGAGTGACTTGGCGCAGACGGCGGCGACGCCGACCGGACTTCTAATGGTCATCGTCATCCTGTCCGTCGTGATGGCGTTCCTGCTGGGCGTGGTCGGGTACCTGCTGAAGGATATGCGGGCCACGGTGCGCGATCGTTTGAACGCGAACAGCCTGGAGATCCAGAAGGTGTGGGAACACCTGGGCAGGCATGAACGGACACTGCCCCTGACGTATGTCCTGCGCGATGAGTTCGTGCGGGCCATGGCTGGCTTCGATCGGAAGTTGGACTGTGTGTACGAGGCGGTTGACGAACTGCGGAAGGAGAAGTGCCATCATGGATCCGAGTAAGAGACTGATTCGCAAGGAAATTCTGCGCACGCTCCGGTACGCCGGGCGCATCGGCGCGAACAGCCGCCTGCTGTACCAGAGCCTGGCTGACGCGGGTTACCCCGTCACGCCGGTGGACGTCGAAGAACACCTGTCCTACCTGGCCGGTGAGGGCAAGGAGTACATCGAACTGCGCGAGTTGAAGGTGGAAGGGATGGCGGATATGCGCGTCGCCGTGCTTCTGCCGCGGGGCGTCGACCTGCTGGAAGGCAACATCGAATTCGACCCCGGGATCGCGGAGTAAACCATGCGACGCAGGCACCCCAAGATTGCGACGTTCCCGCCTGAAATCAGGGCCGAAGTGGATACGCTGCTGGAGTCGGGCGTCACCTACCGCGAGATTGCGGATCGCCTGAAGGACAGTGGACATCCCGTCAGCCATGCGTCAGTGGGCCGTTATGGCGCCGACTTCCTGGCACGCCTGGAACGTATGAAGGCGGCGACCGCGAAGGTCGAAGCCATCCTGGACGTCAGCGGCACGCCGCTGTCCAGGGAGGAAGCGGCC
>CAYVPJ010000176.1:2787-3016 GCA_964453505.1 uncultured Oscillospiraceae bacterium
ATCATGGAGGTCGATTCACTGTCCGACGAAGATCCGCTTGAGCTGATCGATCGCCTGGCGAAACTGCAGAACTCGTCGACGAACCGCGAACGCCTGCGCATCCAGTGGCGTAAGGAACAGGCCGAGGCCGCGGCGAAGGTCGCGGCGGAAGTGTCTGCGATCGCTAAGGCCGGTGGCTTGTCGCCCGATGCTATCAAGCAGATCGAGGAGCGCATTTTTGGCCTTGGAA
>CAYVPJ010000177.1:0-3000 GCA_964453505.1 uncultured Oscillospiraceae bacterium
AGTCAAGGACTTATCCGCACACTGGATCATCATATTTTTCTTTCACCCGTTTTAAGCGAAGAAATGATTCAGGGAGCGGTGATAGCGGATGCCTATACGGGCAAACTGTCTTATTTGATTGGACCTGTGATTGCAGCTTCCGGAGGAATGAATCAGTTGATGGGCAATACAACTGGCTCCATCCATTCCGATGGAAGTGTAACAGCTGCTTTATATGCTGCTGGAATCAGAATGGCGAATCTTGAAATGATTCAATATCATCCGACGACAGTCAGAACTGCAACAAAAAATATGTTGATTTCAGAAGCTGCACGTGGAGAAGGTGGACGACTCTTTTCTTACCGGAACGGACAGATGTGGTACTTCTGTGAAGAGTGGTATGGAGAGAACGGAAATTTGATGCCGCGCGATGTGGTTTCCCGTGCTATTGACCGTGTTCTGCGCGAAAGGTTATCCGATGATACAGACCACGTCTGGCTTGATATGACGTCGATAGGCGAGAAAACTATAAATGAAAGAGTTGCGGAGGTCAGAACACTCTGTCTTGATTACTTGAATCTGGATCCTGTCAAAGAACCTGTTCCTGTTGTGCCCGGCGTACATTACTTTATGGGTGGAATTTGGGTGGATTGTGACCACAGAACTTCAAAACAGGGGCTTTATGCAGCCGGAGAGTGCTGCTGTCAGTACCATGGAGCCAATCGACTCGGAGGTAATTCTACGCTTGGGGCAATCTATGGAGGGCAGTGTGCAGCTGATAGTGCCTGCAGTGATATTCAGCATCATGTCGTCGCAGATGACCCAATAATGGTTTCAGCGGCAGAAAATGCACTGCGACAACAGGCAGACCGGTTGGTTTCATTTTGGCGGCAGGAAGATGATTCTCTCAGTTCCCGTTTGTTGGTTCAAAATATTATGCAGGACTGCATGGGTATTACCCGTGATGAAGAAGGGCTGAAAACCGGACTGAAGAAACTGTCAAAGTGGCAGACGGACAACGCTACTCGGGAGTTATCCACTTCGAACCAGGAAACTGCGGCTGATTTATCAACCATTTACCGGTATCAGACCTATTTGCTGAGCGAGCTTGGAATGGTCATGGTAGGAAGTGCGCTTTCAAGAAAAGAGTCCAGAGGAGCACATTTTCGTACAGATTATCCCGAGACTGATCCGGAATACGAAAAACCAACGATGATGCAATGCTCGAGCTTCTGTCAGTAAGACACCGGGGAGGAATAGGGTACGATATGAACTACGAAATTGTTATTAAAAGAGGCACACCAGATCATGCCGGAGAATTTGAGCATTTTCAGATTGATGCAGACAGAGATGCAACGGTGCTTTGGGTTTTAGAGCAATTGAATTTGCGAACACCTCTTTGCACTATAGATGGAAAGAAAACAGATAAAATTGGATGGGAATGTGGGTGTAAGCAGGCGATGTGCGGCGCATGTGCCATGATTATTAACGGACGGCCGATGCTTGCTTGCAAAGCATTCTTAACCGATCTAAAGAATCCGGTTACACTGGAACCATTCCGCAAGTTTCCCTTGGTGCACGATTTGATTGTAGACAAGTCCATATTACAAAAACATATGATGGATATGAAATTATGGATTTCTGATGAACAAAACAAGCCTGCAGATGCAAAACCAGCAGCGGGATCATTAAGCGAAACACTCTACCAGTCTTCCGCCTGCATTCAGTGCGGCTGTTGTCTGGAAGGATGTCCGAATTACTCGGGTATTGATGAATTCTACGGGGCGATGATGATGAACACAGCGTATCAGATTGCAAATCGGGAACCGGAACAGATTGTGGTTAAGAAGGATATAAAAGAAGCAAAAAAACATTTTGCAAGAGGCTGCTCGAATTCCTTTGCCTGTGAAACAGTTTGTCCGGTACATGTTCCACTTGCATACCATATCTCTAGATTAAACTCTCTGGCTTGGAAGATAGCGTGGAAGAAGCTATCATGAAATAACAAATTGAATTAATAGGGAGGAAACGCACAGATGAAACATATTGTTTACTTCTATAGCGGGACGGGTAATTCTTTGGCAGTCGCAAAGAAGTTGGAAGATGCAGGAGCTGATGTTCATTCTATTTCGTTTGAGTATCAAAAAATGCAGGAAAGTCAAGAAAATCACATTATTTGTAAGGCAAGTAAAATCGGATTTGTAATTCCCACCTATTATTTAGGCCTTCCAAGAATTGTTCACGAATTCATAAAAGCTTTGGATATTAGAAACGCCGATTACATATATGTGGTTGCAACAATGGGAGGGAATATTAAAGGAGGAATCATTCGTCAAATCAAGGCATTAATAAAAGAAAAAAACTATGCCTTAGATATGGGATGCTACGTGCAGATGCCAATGAATGATTTTACCTTTGCGAAAGTCGACGAACCAGATAGGCAAAAAATACTGTTGGAAAAATCAGAAAAAAGAATACAAGACGTGGTCAAAATAGTACAGATCGAAAAGAAGCATTTTGATTTTGAACCGCTAGGCTTTATGGCAAAAAAAAGAAATGCCCCCTTCTGCGAAAATGCAAGGACTAGCGATTACAAGTTTTCTGTAACAGAAGCGTGTACTGGATGTGACATATGCAGCGGGATGTGTTCGACCGGAAATATCAAGATAATAGACAAAAGGCCTCAGTGGCAGCATGGCTGCCAGATGTGTCTTGCCTGTTTTCATAGCTGTCCCGAGCAAGCAATCCTATATGACGGAAAAGGAAAAGGAATACCTCATTACCATCATCCTAATTACTCGCTTGCTGAAAAGGTTAAGTATACAAAATGATCTTCACAAATTAAACTGGGTCTTTCCTAGGCAAGAGGGAAAGAAGCAAGCATAGTGCTAAAGCATGTTGGTGTTCACGCTCAAGTTAATGGACAAACGAAAGTGAGTTAAGGAAATTACTCGAAAGATTCCTAGGCCATTTTCTCCCGGCGTCGTACCAGGTAATTAAATCTGATTATTAGCTACCTTG
>CAYVPJ010000178.1:0-2984 GCA_964453505.1 uncultured Oscillospiraceae bacterium
TTGAGCCTTGGCTGGGAATCTTAAAAATATCACGTCCGGCTTTTATGGCACTGATATCTGCGGTTTTGATACTATTTTCCTTTACTATCAGTCAGGTGGGTTTATCTGAAAGAATTACCACGGAAATTTCAGAGGTTACTGATACACAGAATTTGAGCTATGTCACCAGAGTGGATTTTATGCGCTGGGGGACAGCGATCATAAAAGACTACCCTATAACGGGTGCAGGCGCCGGCGGATGGGAAGCCCTTTACCGGCAATACCAGGAATATAAATTCTGGACCACTGAAACCCACAGCCATATTTTCCAGCTGGGAGTCGAGGCTGGTTTGATAGGAGTGCTGGCTTTCATTTCAATGTGGGTTATTTTTTTCTTTTTGCTTTATAAACTGTACCTGTTTCATCGCGGCCGGGGGGAGCAGGGGGAATGGGTGCTGATATGGGGAATAGCAAGCGCAGCTATGGGATTAGGGCTGCATTCTTCCTACGATTTTGACCTTTCCCTGCCGTCAATGGTCATCTTGTTATGGGTCTTGCTGGCTCTGATAAGTGTCTGCCATAAGCATGGCGGACAAGAATTCAGGAACAGAATAGACAAACCCTGGCTCAATGTTGGTATTTCTGCTGTATTGGTATTGACGCTGCTTTTGAGCGGAAGCAAATACCTGTTAGCATTTCAGCAGGTTCAGATCGGTAAAGAGAAAATGCGGGCATCGCAAGTCGATAATAAAACTGTGCAATTGGAATCGCTGGAACAGGCAGGCAATTATTTTGCCCGGGCGGTAAAAAATGACCCTCGTAATGCAGAATATCAATCATATGTGGCTATCCAGCAGGGCACGATGTATCAGATATTCATGGGGCAGGATGATCGCCAGGCCCTTGTATTTCGTGAACAGAGCATAATAGCTGCCAATGGTGCTTTGGATCTTGATCCTTATGATATTAACATAAACCAGCGGCTATTGCCCTATCTGGTTATCATGGGCGATACTGAAGGAATCCTCAAGGCCGGTAAATATTATATCCTCACCACACCCAATGATCCACAGGCTTATCAGAAAATTGCAGAGTTATGGTGGGATGTCAGCCAGAAGCTTGAAGCTAACGGTCAGCATGAACCTGCGCTGGAGTTCGCCAATGAAATCATTGTCCTGCATTTTGATCTTCAGCGGCAGATGAGCAGAGTTAAGATCGATCATCACTTATGGGAGGGAGAAAAATTGAAAATAACGCCTGCTGTGGAGAAAATATACCAGGAGGCTCAGAGTTTTATTGCTGCTGATCCCTCGATATAATTCATTTCATCAATGCAAATCCATTAACAATGTAAGAGACCTCAGCACTTTTCTCGTAAAATATCCAGGTGTAAGGCAAAAAGAATAAAAATTTTGAGTCTGACTGGAACCTTTTTCATATATCCGGCGTCCTAAAGACTAGCCATAAATATGTGGCCGAAGAAATGTTGCGGTGGTTCGAACACGCCGCTGATCACCTGAAGCCGATATGATGAAAGGGGGAATTGAAACCGGAACCAGTTGGCTGATTACCTGATCACCTGAGTTTATGCTTTGAAAGCATGATTACCTGAAGAAATCATTTAAACATATTATATAAGGAGGAAAAAAGATTGATTAAAGCAAGAAACAGAAAATTATCAATGCTGCTGGTTTTAGCTATGCTGATGACTATGTTTGTCGGTATAGGAACCGCTTCAGCAGCGGCCACCTTTGATTCATCCCCGGTGCAGACAGACAAAGGTCAGGACAAAGCACTAGGTACCGTGATCATTGAATTTGACACCAAATTCATGGAATCAGATACTTATAACTTACCACTTGTTGGAACTGTTTACGGTGAATGGCTGACCATTTCCCTGCCGGATGGCTGCGAATTCAATGGAGACCTTGGTGACTATGCCGGGGACCAGAATTTGTTTGGTATGGTTGGCGGATCACCAACGACCGGTTTGGTTATTACCTCATACGATAACATTGCGGTGGTTGCTGGTAAACTAACTGCTCGGGATACCGTAGAACTTTTTGTAGTCCCGGATGACGCCAGTGATACCGATGCAACCCTGAAACTGGAATTCAAATCAATCGATGTTAAGAAATCAAGTGGGGATGTTATAGCTCAATTTACCAGCCCCTCTGGCGGTGAATTTCCGCAAGTAAAAACTGCTACAATTGCCACCATAGGTAAAGGCGCTACCACCGTTATGGTTAAGAGCGTCAAGAACTTTGGGGAACCCGGTGGATATATTGATACCATTATTATCCTTGAAAACCAGAAGGGTGTCTTTGAAGATGGAGAAATTATCGAAGTGAAATTACCCAAAGGATTTACCTGGGATACTGAGGGTGCTTTTGCAGCCGGTGCTTGGGGATTTGCCGGTGAAGAGTTTGATCTGGATGTTGATTCTTCAGGCAGAATCCTTTATGTGGAAGTAGACTATGATGCGAATGCTGTTGATGCAGCTGGTCGTGTAAACATCAGCAGTGCTACTGGTGGTTTGGTTTATATCAATGCCGAAGATAGCGCCAAATTTGGTGATATCCTGGTAGATATAACTTCCTCTGATGATTCAGTAGATGCAGAAGATGTAAAAATCGCTGTATATGGCGACTATGGTGTAGAAGTTGTTGAAGGAACCAGTGAAGAAGTCTATGCCGGCCGCGGCGAACAGGAACTGGGCGAATTCTACATTGAAGAAAAGGCTGCCGGCAGCCTGGTTGCAGGAAGAACTATGTATTTTGAACTCCCCAAGGGAGTAAAATGGCAATTAGATGATTACAATTATCCTGTAATCGAAATGGAATCTGAAGACGGCACTGGCATTTATGACGTTGACTTTTCAATCGTCAAGGACACCAGTAGCAGAAAATTAAAAGTTGAATTTTTGTTTGACAATGCAAGTGGAAACTTCAGTGATGAAGCAGTGAAACTTCTGATCTCCGACATGGAAGTAAAAATTGAACCGG
>CAYVPJ010000179.1:0-1222 GCA_964453505.1 uncultured Oscillospiraceae bacterium
CGAAGCGCCCACGGAGCGCGGCGTGCTGGAAGCGGCCGCCGCCATCGGCAGACGTCATCTGGAGTACGTCTATCTGGGGAATGTCCCTGCCTGAAATGCGGCGCTAGGCGCGTAGCACGAGCAGGAGGATGGCGAGCACCAGGGCTCCGACGCTCGCGAGATACACCCAGGCCGGCAAAGGCTCGAAAGACGGCCTTTCGCGGGATGCGCCCGTACGTTTTACCGGAGCAGCTTTTTGGATGGAACCAGGCGCCGAATAGCCGCAGGAGGGACAGCCCGACGCGAACTGCGTATCGTTCCCGACAAAGCCACACTCGGGACAGCGGACCGACGCAAAGAGCCTGCCGCAGCCGGGACAGCGGGACGCGGCGCGGGGAACTTCCCTGCCGCAATGCTCGCAGAAGAAACGCGGCTTCCTGCTCATCGGCGCGGGCTGTCCCGCAGCAGATTGCATGCCCGTTCAATCAGCGCTTTCTCCAATAAGTCTGGTAAATACCTGTCTTCGCTGTCTTGGGTTAGGTCCATGCTTCGATAATAGCACGCGTCCCCCTCGGCGGGAACGAATTGCACACAACGCTCAGGCTCTTCTCCCTGCATGCGTAGCTCTACGCGCGCAGGCAAGAGGACGCTGTGCTGAAACGTATACTCAATATGTGCGGTTAGCGTATCGAAGCTTATGCGGAGTTCAAGGCAGGCATCGCGCAAGTCCACGGACTTAATGCAATGCATATCGAAACGCGCTTCCCCCTCGGATTGAATGGTGCATTCGTTTGCCCCGCCCATTTTGAGCGTGATACTCTCCCCAAGCTCCTTGCAGCTAAGGCCTCCCGTATACGCGCGGAGGAACAAGGTCGCGGCCAGGAGTTCGCCCAGGACGGAATACGGAGCCTGTATGGTCCCTGCGATGGAATGCAAGGAACCCCACTTGCCGTCTCGCGCAATACCGGAGAGGGCAATGAACGAGGGATCATAGAGTATGGCGTGGAAGACCGAAATGGATTCACACCGGTCAGAAGACGCAGACCGGCCCGACGCGGCCGATGCGCTCACGGTATCAGGAGCCCGTGGCCTTGGAGCAGGCATCGCAGGGAGAGCCGGCCTTCTTGGATTTATCGGTCACATAGAAACCGGAACCCTTGAAAATGATGCCGGTCCCTCCATTGATGCGGCGCTTGACCGTTTTGCCGCATTCGGGACACACGCTCAGCGGCGCGTCTTTCAT
>CAYVPJ010000179.1:1244-2933 GCA_964453505.1 uncultured Oscillospiraceae bacterium
ACTCGTAGGTGGGCATGGGAAAAGCCTCTCATACTGATGATAGAAAACCGTCGCTAGCGGGACGGGGTCGCGCCGAACTGCGGCGCTGTTATTTTTCTTCGGAAGCCTTTGAAGCTGCGCCTGCAGCCGAAGCGACCGGACGACTCAAATATAGCGAGAGCGAGGAATAAAGTAAAGCGAGGCCCTCAGCGTCCATTGCCCCGCAATCCAGCAGAATACGCCGCGAGTCCACGCGGAGCTCTGCTGACAGGAACAGGCGCGAAACTACCGACATAGCATTGTCGATAGAAGTCAAATCCTCGACCGGCACTGCGGAGCGCCGGACCAGATTGAGCATAGCGGCCAAAGCGCGCGCTTCCCGTTCCTGGGCGCAGACCAAGACAAAGCGCAGCTTCGCCTGGGGCACCGCCTCAGCATCGCCGGCATCGACTAAAGCCAAGCGCAGGTCGAACGAGGGAAGGCGCAGGCCGAGCGAAGATAGCGGGAACAGCATATCGATGAACGCCTGGGGACTTGTGAACCAACCGGTCATCCAGACTGATGCGTCCGCGCGCTCGATGCCGTCGGGGAGAGAGGGCGTGGCGCCCGGTTCGGGAGGCGGCCCCGACAGCAGATAGAGGCTGCGGCCGGAACTCCGCAGAGCCAGGCCGGAAACATGCCGCCACCAGGCGTTGCCGTCCTCGAGCTTGGCGCGCTTCCAGTCCGGACTGAGCCAGAAGGCGAAATCCATGCGGCCTGTAGGGAAGCTGCCGTAGGCGCGCGCGACAAAGCGCCGATCGCCCTCGGCGGCCGCGAAGCGCAGGGTCTGGACGCGGCCAAGATACGGCACAAGCTCGCCCTGCCCTATCGCTTCCAGGAACGCCGCCAAAAAGCGGCGCGAGGCCTGCGCATCCAGTTCCCCGTACAGCGCGGCATTGGTTCCCAGTCCGGAATAGTCCGGCATGTCCGCGGCTTCGCCGAGCAGCCGGTCCGCGCCGCCAGCGCAGGAAAAAAACGTAAACGTAACGCTGAGCAGCGCGAGGCAGAAAGCCCCTGCGCGGATCATCTTCACGCCTTTTCCACCTTGGCCAGCCACGACTCGTCGCCCGCCTCCAGTTCGGTCATACCGTCCGCCTTATTCCAGGCGATCGAAACAGCGAGCGTTTCGGAGGCGACGTAGTCGCGGAAGTCGTCCAGGGCAGCCTTAAGCCGGTCGGAACCGGAGAGCGTCAGTTTGATGCGGTCGGTTACATCGAAGCCGGATTCCTTACGCAGGTTCTGCAGGCCGCGCACGAGGTCGCGCACGTCGCCCTCGCGGGCCAGCTCCTCGGTCACCTCGGTATCCAGGGCGACGGTAAGGGACCCCTCGTTTACGACCTTCAGATTGGCCTTCTCCAGCCGGCGCACGTCCAGCTTTTCTGCGGTGATGTCGATGGAATGGCCGGCTATGTCCAGGGTCAGGACCGAACCTTCCAGGATGCTCTGGATCTCGCGCTGGCTCAGCTCCTCGATGCGGCTCGCGCCCAGCTTCATGTCCTTGCCCAGCTCCTTGCCCAGCACGCGGAAGTTGGCCTTGGCTTGGTACTCGACCAGGCTCTCCTCGTTCTCGTGGAACACAACGTCCTTGACGTTAAGTTCCTCGCGGATATCGTCCGCCATCTCCAACAAGACCATGCGCTCCCGCTCGTCGCGGGTCACCAGTTCCACGGC
>CAYVPJ010000180.1:0-2925 GCA_964453505.1 uncultured Oscillospiraceae bacterium
CAAATGGTTTGCCGTCTTTGTCCCTTATGAAATCAGAGAAGACCGTAAAGTATTCTTCTAAAAGGTTTTCTTGGATCATTTTGCCTCGGATTTTTATATGTTAGTTGTCACTATCGACTACTCCCATTCTTCATTCATGAGATTCCTTCTCTATGCGGATGTCTGTCAATCTCTTGCCGTTATATGTGAACCAGAGTGTACCTTGTACGGGGTGGTCATAACCTTTGAGGTCTTGTACGAGGCGGGACAGAGAGGTTGTCTGTCCATTATAGCAAATATGGCGATCGTCAATAACGATAACTCTGATGTCAGGATTCTCAGTGAAGCAGAGTTCACTTCCAATCGGAATGCCGCACTCGCTAAAATGGAAAGGACCACGGCGGGCGGTTTCTCTGTTCTCTTGGGCAATCAACTCGTCCTGTACTTCATGACCTTCTGGCTTCATTCGTTTGAGGCGGCCTTTAGTTCCGCTTATTTTTGCAATGCATTCAAGAAGCTGGTAGGCATCCTCTGCACGCATAGCATAAAACTCTTTTACCCTCTCTTTCCCATCAAATGTTTCAATAGATCGTAAATCCGGATTCAGATTGTCAATTAACTTGTGAAGCTCTTTATCTGTAAGGTCGCTGTCAACCTCATATACAGCATATGCCCTGAATGCAAATGGAATTGTCTCGCTCCGATTAAGGTCTCGCAAGCGTCGCTCAATATTACTTGCGTATCCAATTTTAATATAGTCCGGGAAAGATGGATTGGTAAGGATGTATATTACGCCTGATTTTGCCATAGCTTATACCATTGGTTTGATCATTGATTCAATAAAGGATATTTCTTTGTTTGTTAGTTCATATTTGGTATACAGTTGCTTATCAATATCAGCAATTGGCTTGTTCCAGTTGATGTCAGAAGAAGGAGCAAAGTCTTGATTTGGAACGTAACGCCATACCTCTTTACTATTATCCTGAGTTACTTTAAGAACACCTAATAGTAATCTGCAGAATTTTGTCTTAATATAATTTATAGCAGCTTTAGCTTCATCTTCTGTTTCGAATGCACCAATACCTATGAAGGATTGTGTATAACCCAATAAAGGGTTCCCGATTAATGGAGAGGAAAGAATTTCACCTAGTGCTCCTGACCCGTTGCTTTTAGGAACAAGGACCTTGTATTTCAATGTGTTCTCGTGTTTCTCTAGATATTTTGATTTTATACAGTAAAAGACCCGATTATTGTCAATTAAACCTAAAATGCGATACTTATTTACCGATGGATCAGAGTCTTCTGTAAATACATCCAACTGAGTAAAAATTGAGGTGGTAAGACGTCGTTCTTTACCATCACTTCCAATAATGCCTTTATAGAAAGGATAATCCGCATATAATTTTTTAAGATTAAATTTATTTTGAGGGTAAATAATACTGCTCAAAGGAATGCTACTCTTGGCATGAACTCTTTTTATGATAGAATTAATTTCTTTATATGGCGTATATGTGCCAATTTTTCCGAAGTTCTTTTTAGCATCTCTATATGTAACAGCCACTCCTCCTTTTATATCAACATTAGGAAAAACATCAGTACTCTTTGGCTTGTACCAAACGACCTTTAAGTGCTCGTCATTGAGCATTTTTTGATTCCATTCCTTTGGCGTCTTACCAGCATCAAATAGAAAACGAGCAGGTGTGATTAATGTTACCTTATCGCACATAGCAAATGATATATCCATAAACAGATGGTATACTGGATCATCACTCGTCTTCTCTTGCTTAAGTTGGTATGGAGGGTTTCCAATAATAGCATTGAATTTCATCTTTCTATCGTTATTTGTTTTCCAATAGCTCTGTCCATCAGTAACTTTGGAAATAAAATTGTCTTTTTTATTAATAATTTGGTTGATGAGATCTTCAAAATATTTTGCATTAACTCTTGCATTTCTGAAACCAGCCAATGTGCGCCACGTAATACTCTTTGCCATAGGTGTTTTGCACACGATGAACAAATTATCTCGCAATACTTCATCCCATATTCTCAGGTGTTCGGCACGATGCTGTTCTACTGCATCTTCAGAAACCACAAAGAGCGGATTATCCGTTTCAAGGCGTTTTCTGTAAATATTATATGCTGCATAAAGAGGATATAAACCTGATTTTGAGTTGATCTCAAGTATTTTACTACTAGATGAAAAAACATCTGTTGTAACGTCCCCTTTGTCAACAAATCTTGGAGAACAAATTCTGTCGGACATTTTTTCATCGTAGAATACATATCCACCTAATGTGTCACCCAAGTGCATATTAACGACTCTCCAGGGTGTAAGTACAGTTTCCTTGTCCGGATTACGGAAAGTGGTAAAAATACTCGTAATACGTTCTATTCTGTCCTCAACATCCATTTTATCTGCTGCCCTTGCAAGATCTCGAATACGTTTCCCGGCAGCAGCAAATATATCTTTATCGTAGTATTTTTTGAAGGAATTAAAATGTTGTTTTGTTACACCTCTTGGCATAAATTCTTCCCAGGACTGTGGGTCAATAAGAGAGGTGAAGTTATCAAGGGTAATTTCTTCATCTTCGTTATTAATTTTGGATCCATAAAGAATCATTGGCATACGGATAGATATGCCCCTAAGAATAGAGACAGCCGTATCGCGGTTTTTCTTCTTCTCTTTCCGTTCTTCGAGGAGTTTCTTTTCCTCTTCGGTAAGTTCTTTACCCTGCTTTTTCTTGTTATTTATACCTTCGAGTTGCTCATATTCTTCATTGCTAAAGCCTTGATTATTGATATCAACATCATTCGTCTTTGGCATCGCTTTCGTCTGGCCTATTATATCTTTCAGGCCTATAAATTCCTGAAGTTCTCCTTCTGATAGTTGAAAAAGGTTGTCATTATAAAGGTAGCCATCTTCAAAGCCATTGCGAACTACACGTT
>CAYVPJ010000181.1:0-1888 GCA_964453505.1 uncultured Oscillospiraceae bacterium
CATGGGTAGAGGCCCACGACAGATCAGGACCTACATTTACCAGGACATGATCATTGTCCGCATGATAGGCTTTTTAAGCCCGTCGGAGCGGAAACTTGCGGAGACATCGCAGGGCGTCGAGCAGATGAAATCGATGCGGACCATGCTGTTTGAAACCGCCAGGGAAGAAATTGAAGCCAGGATTACGCCCCTCATCGGAGTGGGGATCGTCAGCATTCACTCCGATGTTAGCACAAAGAGCGGTGAAAAGGTCATTCTTTTTACGCTGGACAGTAATCTGGAAGCACAGCTGTAAACAAGGCAGACATCCAAAGGGTTTCAGGACCAGTTGCGACGTAAGCCGGTATCGACAGACTTCACGCGGAAGTTTATTGATGCCGGCTTTCGATTATATATCAGGAGGTTTGCGGGATGACCGATATGTGGAAAGGCTTGCTGCTCACAGCGGAAATGGAAGAGATCCTGGCAGGCGCGCCGGAAGTTGCCATGGCAGAAACCCGGAATGAAATCCTGGCTATGGCCCTTGGCGGCACGGACAAGAACTGCTATGACATAGCATATGAAGTGCCTGGGCAGGGCATGGTCACTGAGGCCAGCGTCACACGGTGCTCAAATGGCCTGGCGGTCAATTACCCTGAGCCCTACATGCGCCGGCGTGATCCTGACAGCCTGGTCGTAGCGGATTCGCTGCCCACCGACAAACCTAAGTACAAGGATCTCTACAAGCAATCCTTTGCACCGCTGAGACGGGATGTGTTTGATTGGCTTAAAGGGCAACCGCTGCTGGTGCTGCCTTTCTGGGCAGGCGGCGAGGACCTTGACCTTCCCGCCCTCATGATCGGCCCGCAAAACGCGGCCTTCATGGCAGGCGCCTTGGCTGACCTGCAGGGCTTCATCCCCGCGTCGCGGATACCGGAGCGCTTCCGCCCCAAGGCGGTGGTCTATGTGGCGCCGCCATTTCGCCATACGCACTTTGAAGGCAAACAGATTGTGGTGCACAACCGCCTCAAGGGCTTGCACGAGATATTCTCCTTCAACCTCTACCCCGGCCCTAGCGCTAAGAAGGGTATCTACGGCGCGCTCATCCACATCGGGGAGCAAAAGGGCTGGCTGACCCTGCACGGCTCCACTGTCAAGGTGGTCACGCCCTATGACAACAGCCTGGTCATCCTGCACGAAGGCGCCAGCGGCAGCGGAAAAAGCGAGATGATTGAGCAGATGCACCTGGAGCCGGACGGCCGCATCATGGTGGCGGAAAACACCATCTCAGGTGAAAAGCTGTTCCTGCGCATCGGGGAAACATGCGGCCTGCTGCCGGTGACGGACGACATGGCTCTGTGCCAGGATACCATCCAGACCGGCGGACGGCGCCTGGTCGTACAGGACGCGGAGGCGGGATGGTTCTTAAGGGTCAACCATATCACCCACTATGGCACGGACCCCCAGCACGAGCGACTGTGCGTGCACCCGAAGGAGCCCCTGATCTTCCTGAACATGAAGGGCGTCCCCGATGCCACCTGCCTGATCTGGGAGCATATTGAGGACGAACCCGGCAAGCCATGCCCCAACCCGCGCGTCATCCTACCCCGGCACCATGTGCCCGGCGTCATCAACGAGCCTGTCGAAGTGGACGTGCGCAGCTTTGGCGTGCGCACGCCGCCATGCACCGCCAAGCATCCCACCTACGGCATCATCGGCATGATGCACATCCTGCCGCCCGCGCTGGCCTGGCTATGGCGCCTGGTGGCGCCCAGGGGGCACAACAACCCCAGCATCACCGGCACCACCGGCATGACGGGTGAGGGCGTGGGCTCCTATTGGCCTTTCGCCACCGGCAGGATGGTGGACCAGGCGAACCTGCTCCTGACCCAAATCATCAAGACGCCCT
>CAYVPJ010000181.1:1898-2925 GCA_964453505.1 uncultured Oscillospiraceae bacterium
ACTCATCCCCAACCAGCACATCGGCGCCTACAGCGTGGGCTTCATGCCCCAGTGGCTCTCCCGCGAATACCTGGCCAGGCGCGGCAGCGTCAAGTTCAAGCCCGATCAAATTGTGGTGGCTCGCTGTCCTCTGCTGGGCTACGCGCTGGAGTCGCTCAAGATAGATGGTAATTATATCCCCAAAGGACTGCTGCAGACCAATCTTCAGCTGGAGGTCGGTGAGGAAGCCTATGACAAGGGAGCAGCCATGCTCACTGATTTCTTCACGCAGGAGCTGAGCCAGTTCCGTACGAGCGACCTGAGCCTGGAAGGAAAACGCATCATCCAGTGTTTCTTTGACGGCGGTTCCGCGGATGATTACGATGGATTGATATAAAAGACAAGGAGATTCGTGTGCTAATCGCTGACACCATAACCAAGTCCGGCGGCTCGATGCCATGGAGGCAGTCCTCGGGCTGATGCCCAGGGTATTCGCGCTGCCGTGGGATGCGGCGCTGTGCCACAACGTCCTAGATCACCTGGATAACCTTGTGGCTGCCGTCCCTGCCTTTCGTTTACGTTGCCGCCCTGATGCGGATGCCGTCGCTGTACTCAGGGAATCTCTGGAAGATGTCTTTCTGCCAAGATGACGCGCAGACGTCCACTTTGGATGCGATCTCATGCGTCCCTGCCGGCGTATTTGGAGCTTTCTGCGGATTGCCTGCTTCGTCTAGCCGAGCCACTGACATTCTTCGGAACTTGAACTGCATTGGTCGTCTCGATCCAAAACATCACGAAAAACTAATACTTGCAGCATTTGACTTGAAGAGAAGTCAAAGAAAGTTGAGATCAGGTGAAAAAGAGTAATCCCGTGCTAAACCGATTCCCAGACCGGAAAAGATGGGGATATGTGCTCATCGGAATCATTGTGATGATGTGCCTGGGTACGGTCTACTCCTACAGTGTTTTTAGGGTTCCGGTTGAGAAAGCTTATAATGCCGGTGCAACGATGAGCGGGATGCCGTATATGACAGCTTTGGCTTCCTAT
>CAYVPJ010000182.1:0-2215 GCA_964453505.1 uncultured Oscillospiraceae bacterium
CGGAAAAAAAATGCTTCCGATCATCATCAGCGGAAGCAGTTCAAGCATAACGCAATCGTTTTTGAGTGCATTACAAACATCTCTTAAAAATGCAAACTTGACCGACTTGATGCCCGAAACCAATTTTAAGGCGGCGGTCAACACTATTGAGCTTTGGAAGAACAACTATAAAGACACATATAAGAAATTCATCTCGGAGTTAAATGTACCGATAAATGACTTTATTGTCTCATTAAAAGAATACGATGTGAGTGCCTATGAAAAGTTTAATAAACTTTACCCAACTCTCACCTCAGGTAGTGCGTTTAACCCTTTCCTTGGTTTTGATGTAGTGGAGCTTTATGAGAAGGTTGTTGATAAGCTAAAGGACAAAGGCTTTGATGGTGTATATATCATTTATGATGAATTCAGTAAATACTTAGAGTCAAGTATTGCGAATACCACTATAAGCGATATAAAGTTGCTGCAAGATTTTGCAGAAAAATGTGACCGCAGTAGTGACAAACAAATGCACCTTATGTTGATTTCGCATAAGGATATTGCGAACTATATTGATAAAAGTCTTCCGAAAGATAAGGTCGATGGCTGGAGGGGCGTTTCTGGAAGGTTTAAGCATATTAATCTTCATAATAATTTTTCTCAAATGTATGAGATCATTTCGGCTGTTATTAAAAAAGACGAGATCTTTTGGCATGATTACTGCCAGAAGAATAAAGAACGCATCAAGAGCCTGATTGAGCGCTTTGAGGTAAATGGCATACTTGAAAAGAGCGATGAAGCCACAGCACAAACGGCTGTAATAGGTTACTATCCATTGCATCCTATTTCAACTTTTATCTTGCCAAGATTATCTGAAAAGGTTGCTCAGAATGAGCGAACACTATTTACATTTTTATCATCGGATAGTAAACACACTCTTACCGCATTTTTGGAAAATGCGAAGGGTGATTTTCCCATGCTTACCCCCGATTATGTGTATGATTACTTTGAATTGCTTTTGAGAAAAGAACCATATACAAGTGAAATCCACAAGCTTTATGAAACCACTTCAAAGGTGCTTCAAAAACTCGATGAGGACTCTTTGGCAGCAAAGATTATAAAGACAATTTCTCTGATATACATTGTGGAGCAATTTGAAAAGCTGGCGCCCGTAAAAGACATAATTGTAGACACTTTCAAAGATAGCGTCTCTGATGTCAAAGTGATTGATGATGTTCTTGCCGAACTCATTGAAAAAGAGTGTATCATATACTTAAAGAGAAGCAATGGCTATCTTAAAATCAAAGAAAGCTCAGGAGTTGACATTGGCGCCGAGATTCAAAATGCTATTGAAAGAACAAGGCAGACTCTGAGCGTAAAAGATATACTAAATAAATCCTCATTCGACAGCTACATGTATCCTACCGCCTATAATGACGAAATGGAGATTACAAGGTATTTCGATTTCACCTTTATTGACAGTGCGGAGTTTTTCACGGTAGATGATTGGGATAGAAAAATTGAAAACCTAAATGCTGACGGTGTTGTTTACGCAATATTTCCTCGTAGCAATGAAGAAATTACACAAATCAGAGAAACAATCAAAAACGGTAACTGTAACCATAACAGAATAATTTTTGTACTCCCTGTACGTTATGTGGACATTGAAAAAATAGCGTTTGAGTATAAAGCTGTTACGATCTTAAAGGATGGGGTTTCTGAGGATGAACTTCTCTCTGATGAATATGATATTTACATCGAAGATTTGGAAGAAGTTATAGGCAGATATATTTCAAGTTTTACCCGACCGGAAATCGGAGAAGCCGAATATTATTGGAATAGTGAAAAGCAGCCCTTCAAGAGAAAAGCCCAGATATCAACCAAACTCTCGGCAATTTGTGCTGAAACCTATATAAATACACCTGTTATCAATAATGAATCTATCAATAAAGACAGTTTGCCGACCGTAGCAATAAACAGCAGAAGCAAGCTTGTCTCAGGGCTGCTTGAAAATGAGCTTAACGTAAATTTAGGGCTTACCGGAACAGGACAGGATGTTTCATTTATGAGAAGCACTTTGATACAGACAGGTATTTTATTAAATGAGCAGGTTAAGCCTGTTTTAACTCTTACGCCTGATGGCGAGAGAATGGCTAATACTCTTCGTGAAATTCAAGAGTTTTTTAATAGTGCTAACTCAAATGAAGGAAAGAACTTCAAAGACTTGTATGACAGA
>CAYVPJ010000182.1:2225-2894 GCA_964453505.1 uncultured Oscillospiraceae bacterium
TCTGCCTGAATTCGGATATGGCATGAAACGAGGGGTTATACCCATATATATTGCCGTTGTTCTTCACTTTTTCAAGAAATATCTTGTTATCAAGAACAAAACTGAAGAAGTAAAAATAACGGCAGATCTCTTGAATAGTATTAATGAAAACCCGAAGGCTTTTACTGCCTTTATGGAGGATTGGAATGAAGATAAGTCGGCTTACATTGAAAGCTTAGCTGAAATCTTTAAAGATTTCATCATTGCAAAAGAGAAGGATTATAATACCTTTACTTATGTTGTATCCGCTATGTCACGCTGGTATATGAGCCTGCCTAAATATGCAAAGGAACTGAGAACTAACTACAGAGGGAAAGATGTTTTTCCAGAGAAGGTTTCTCCTTCACAAGTTAAATATATCGGGAGCTTAAAACAGACTGACATCAATGCAAGAGAGTATTTATTCGAGAAATTGTTTGAAATTTTCAGCTATAAAGAATTCAATATTGATATCATCGACAATATAAGAAGCTCAAAAGCGACTTTTGATCGTGCCAAAAGCGGCCTTATAAAGCATTTGATAAGTGATGTAAAAGAGATATTCAAGGCAGGTCAAGCTGATAATGCTACCCTAACGTCAATTGTTAAAGACTTTATTGAGAAATTAAAGCCTACCACTTTAAGTTACTT
>CAYVPJ010000183.1:0-2839 GCA_964453505.1 uncultured Oscillospiraceae bacterium
TGGAAGCCCCCGGCGGCGTACAGGTTCTCCCCGTCGTGCAGCAACGCCGAGACCTCGGCGTCCATTCCGCTGCCTAGATTCGTCCAGGTCGTCCCGTTCCACATCGCCACGCGGTTGACCGTCAGCCCGCCCGACGTCGTGAATTCCCCGCCCGCGTACAGGTTCGTTCCGTCGTGCGCCAAGGCCCGCACGTCGTAGGTGTCGTCTATCGTCGCCGCCAGCCCCAACCCGTCGCCAAGCGGCGACCAGTTGGCCCCGTCCCACATCGCGACGTTCATGACCGCCGTCGCGCCCGCATTCGTGAACCGCCCCGCCGCATAGAGGTTGCCGCCCGCGAACAGCACGTCCCAGGCCAAGTCGCCCCCTCCCGCTGAACCCACGCCCGCGCCGAGCGCCGACCAGCTCGACCCGTTCCAGCGCGCCACCCGGTTGACCGCCAATCCTCCCGAATTGGTGAAGGACCCGCCCGCGTACAGGTTCGTCCCGTCGTGCGCCAAACCGGCCACGCGCGAATTGAAACCGCTCAAACCGCTGCCCAGACTCGACCAACTCGTGCCGTTCCATTGCGCGATGGTTTGGGCCGCCGTCCCACCCGCATTCGTGAACAAGCCGCCCGCATACAGCGTCGTCCCGTCGTGCGCCAGGCATTCCAGCCAGTTGTTCATTCCGCTGCCCAGGTTCGTCCACGCAATCTCCGTCTCCGTCCACCCAATCTCGCCCGCCGGATGGTACGTGTAGGCGTCCGGCAGCGTCACGTCCCCGTTGTCCGACGTCTGCACCACCACGTCCACCGTTCCCGGCGCGCCGACTTCCGGCATGACCACCGTCACCCAGCTCGCCCCCGCATCCACGATCGCCGCCGCCACGCCCCCCACCAAGACGTTCGTGATCGTCCCGAAGTTCCCGTTCGTGAACGTCACCGTGTTGCCGCCGCCAAACGGCCCGGCATTCGTTGACACCGAGTAGCACGACCCCGCCAGATTCACGGCGTAGGCCGCCGTCGGCGAGTCATTGCTGATCGTCAGCACGCCGGCAAAACTTCCCGCCGCATTCGGCGCAAACCGAACCGTGAAGTTGCTCACCGTCCCCGCCGCCACCGTCGCCGGCATTCCATCAATTTCAAATCTCAAATCTGAAATTCCCACTCCCGAAAGGCTCAGCGCCTCCGTCCCGTTGTTCGTGATCGCAAACGTGTTGGTCCACGAAGCGCCCGATAGCAGCGGAGCGAATTTCGTCCCGTTCGCCGCCTGCGCCGCCTCGCCGCTGGCCACCACCGCCCCGTTCGTCCCCAGCACCTGCAACCCCGGCGCCAGATAGGAAAAGGCATTCGTCCCCGTTGTGGTCCCAAACGCGATGGACTGCACCACCACGTCGCCCTCATCCGCTGTTGCCGCCACTCCCGCCGTCACCCATACGCGATCGACCGCTTGGCTGCGAATCGTCGCTGACACCCCGCACAGCGTCACGTTCGTGATGTCCCCGGCGCCTATATTTTCGCCGACGATGGCCACCGTGTAGCCGCCCGTCCATGAGCCGCTCGTCGGCGTAGTCCCCGGACTGTAATACCGGTTGGGACGAACCAGTCCGATGCGGTTGGTCGCCGCGCCCGCATACGAGAAACCACCTCCTGCCAACATCGTCTCGTTCGAATACAGGTTCAACGCATAGATGTCGCCGCTGATCTCGCTCGACGACATGCCGTTCCAGCTCGATCCGTCCCACATCGCCAGCTTGGCTCCCGGCGTATTGAAGGAACCGCCGGCGTACAAGTTGTCGTTCGCGTCCACGGCCAGCGAATAAACCAAGCCGTTCATCCCGCTGCCCACGTTCGTCCAGTTCACTCCATCCCATCGGGCAATGTAATACGTCGGCTGACTCCCCGACGCCGTGAACAAGCCGCCCGCATACAAGGTCCCTTCGCTGTCCAGCGCCAGCGCATAGACCGAATTGTTGAATCCACTCCCCATTTCGTGCAGATCCGTTCCGTCCCACATTGCAACGCGGCTCAGCGTCGTTGTGCCGGTCGGCGTAACCGCATTGGTAAAATCGCCCGCAAAATACATCCTGCCATCCGGAGCGGTCAACGAGGCCCGGACGGAAGAGTTGAATCCTATCCCGTTGGTCATGGTCGACTCGTAGATATTCGTCCAGTTGCCCCCGTTCCATTTCGCGACATTGCCGAAGTACCGCGCATAACCGTCCGTTTGGAAAGCACCCCCTGCATAAGGAACGTCGTTGGTATCGAACGAGATGGCATACGCCGCCGAACTGTACCCCACGCCCACATTCGTCCAGTTCCCGCCGTCCCACCGCGAGACCCGCCGGCAGTTTTGGTTGGCCCCGTAGGTCCCGTTGTAATCGCCGACGGTGTACAACATTCCGGTCGAATCCGCCTGGATTCCACGCACTATGTTGTTGAAGCCTATGCCCATGTTCGTCCAGGCCAACCCATCCCACCGCGCCACGCGCTGTAGGCTCTCGGCCCCGTTCACCGCCTGCGTGAACGCCCCGCCCGCGTAAATCGCACCGTTCGTCCCGGCATAGACGGCATACACCGCACTGTTGAATCCCTGCGCCAGATTCGTCCAGACAAACCCCTCCACCACCATCCCGCCCATCGAACCCGCCGGATTCACCGTGTACGCCCCCGCCAGCGTCACGTCGCCGTTGTCCGATGTCTGCACCACCACGTCCGCCGCGCCCGCCGCGCCGACTTCCGGCATCACGACCGTCACCCAGCTCGCGCCCGAATCCACGATCGCCGCCGCCACCCCGCCCACCAGCACGTTCGTGATCGTCCCGAAGTTCCCGTTCGTGAACGTCACCGTGTTGCCGCCGC
>CAYVPJ010000184.1:0-2838 GCA_964453505.1 uncultured Oscillospiraceae bacterium
ATACGATGGAAAACAAGTTATAAGGTTTGAAAATAAATTTAAAGCAAATGATTTAGGTGGTCTTGGTAAGGAACTAACCGAAAGAAAAGGAACAGGAAATTATGATAAAGAAAGAACTATATTCAATATACAATATGTTCCACTTGAAAAGAATAATCTTGCTTCACAAGTTTACTCCACCATTAAAAAAAATAATATATATTTCAATGATGGTAAAAAAGTAAATTTAGTAAATGGAACAATAATCACAAGTGGACCTGAGTTCTTTCAAAAGTTAGGAATGAAATTTAAAGAAACTGATAGAGTCTATCTTGATGGTGATAAAAAAGGACAAGCTGTTCTAGTTCCTGATATAAAAAATAATGATGATATACCACAGAAAGTTAAAAACTTCTTTGATGATAGTTATAAGTTTTTAGAAGATTTTGTTGGAAAAGAAAATATTGTTTATGCTGAAGTTCATCTAGATGAAGATACACCACATATGCACTTTTACTTCTTGCCTGTTGTTAATGAAGTTAGAAGAAAAGTATTTGAAACTGATTCAAATGGAATTAATATTAAACGAGAAGTAATTGGCAAAGATGGAAAAACAAATTTAGTGCCTATTCAAATGAAAGATGAAAATGGTAAAAACATTTATAAAATTGAAAAAGGAAAGTTTCTAAATTGTGATCAGTTTTGGAAAGACAAAGGTGGTAAAACTTCATTTGCTAAAATTCAAGATAGTTATAATGAATATATTACTCAAAAAGGATTTAATCTATTTAGAGGAAACAAAGGATTAAATGCAGAACACAAAACTACTCTTGAAAAAAAGATGGATGATTTAAAACTCCAATTAAATGATATGGAAAAAGAAATTCTTAAAAATCAAAAGTTAAATGAATTAGAACTACAAACCAATAAAGAAATTAAAGAATTAAATGATAATGATTTATTAAATCCATCTAAAAGAAAGCTAGTCGGTTATAAGGATAGTGATGTAGAAAATCTAATTGAATATTCAAAAGAAATAAAAAAAGATAACCTTAAAGTTCAAAATGATGTTAAGAAAAAAGAAATCAAAATTGAAGATTTATCATTAGAAAACGATAAACTATATGAAGAAAATAAAAAACTGAAAGATGGTCGTGGAATTAAAGAACGAGATACTATTATTGAAAAGCAAAAAGAAACAATTAAAAATCAAAAATCTTTAATTAAAGATAAAGACACTATTATTGATAATCTTAGGTGGCAAGTAAATATGCTTAGTGAAAAATTAGATAATTTTAAAGAAAAAATATATAAATTTTGTGATAAGTTATGCAAAGCATTAGCATATGCATTAAATCTAAATTATTCTAAAGATGAAGATATAAATTATGATGATATGGAATATCAAGCTGACAAAGTAATTAGGAAACACGAAAAAGGTCATAAAGATAAAGATGATTTTGAAATAGGAATGTAAATTATCATAGCACTCTTAATTAAGTATTCTAACTACCCAATATTATGTTAAAATAGTATTAAGAGTGCGTGATAGTTTTGTAAGCAAAGGAGGTATGATAAATGGCTACAAGACTATTAGAGCAATACAAATGGACAAAAGATGGGCGTAAGTGGGTATTTTATACTTGGACACCAACATTAAGTGGTGAAAGAAAAAAATACACATCAAGAGCATATAAAACAAAAAAAGAGGCACTCGAGGCAGAAAGAGAATTTATAGTTAAAAATGGAAACTTTACTGAAGATAAAAATATGACTTTTAAAGAACTATACATTGCATATTATAGCTATCAAGAAGATAAAGTTAAAGCAACTACTTTAAAAACTTATAGAGATAGAATTAAATATATGCAATTATTAGATAACATTAAACTAAAAGATTTAAGTGTTAATCATTATGAATTATGGAGGAAAGAAATCAACAAAGTAAACATAAGCACAGCATATAAGAACGATATTCAAAAATTTATAAAAATTGTTCTTAATTGGGGTGGCAAAATGTATGGATTTGATTTTAGACAATTCTATAATAAAATTACTAAATTCATTAATCATAATGAAATTAAAAAGGAAATGGAATTCTTTACTTTAGAAGAATTTAAAAAATTTATCAGTAATGAAACAGACATAAAATTCAAATGTCTTTATGAAACTTTATATTATTGTGGACTTCGTAAAGGTGAAGCAAGAGCATTAACTTGGGATGATATAGATTTTGAAGGAAAAACATTGAAAGTTAATAAAAATGTAGTTCATATTGGTGATGGAAAGTCTAATACATTCTCAATTACAACACCAAAAACCAATTCTAGTATAAGAACTATACCTATTCCAGATACTCTCTTAAATGACCTTAAAATGCTGTTAGAAAGTGATAAAAAGTATTATGGATTCAAAAAAAATTGGTATATATTTGGAACTGATATTCCAATAACAGACCATAAAGTAAGAGATAGAAAAAATAGACTTTGTAAACTTGCTAATCTTCATCAAATAAGAATTCACGATTTTAGACATTCTTGTGCCTCACTCTTAATCAATAATGGTGCTAATATAACAATAGTTGCAAAATATCTAGGACACACTAAAATTGATGAAACATTAAACACTTACTCACATATGTTCAAAAGCAAACTAAATGATATAGTAAATACAATAAATAAACTAACTTAAATTATATTAAATTATCAAAAAACTACCACTTTGGGTAGTTGTATGGGTAGTTGAAATATATATTGAATTGATAAAACCCTTTAAAATAAACAAAGTGAGAGCCTTTCGGCTCTCTTCAGGGGGTTTTGGTTGATACACTCTCACATTAAGTCGTAAGAGTTATATCAG
>CAYVPJ010000185.1:0-2835 GCA_964453505.1 uncultured Oscillospiraceae bacterium
TCGAAATAATACGACTGCAATAGGTAGTTTTCATCGTATGCTTGCGCATGCTTATAAAGCAGCCGCTTTAGCCGCTCAAGTGGAACCTGCCCTTCCATATATCCCTTTAAAAGGCGTTCAAATTCAGCCTTGCTTTGTTCGGGCGCTTCTTTTTTGAAGTATCCCCATACATGCATTGCTGCGTTGGCTGCACTTCCGATGTCAACAGGATGCTCCAGCGCAGATTCAACGAGATTGTAAAATGCAACCGCCGAATACTCGGTCTTGTCGTTGAGCAAAGAACGAATCCGCTGGTAATGATGCTGTGAATGTTCAAGCACCGCGTATTTGTAACGGCCCCATTCGCGTTCCAATGCATCAATTCTCGGATTTTCAGCTAGGCAAAGCATGCACTTGATTGCCGATAGATTTTTGTCCTTAACCTCCAGCATCACATCCAGAGAACGCCCGGCCAGCGGTGCCATATACTCCAGAAATCCGTTGATCGCAATGGTTCTTGAGTGTGCGCCTGGTTTGCCGTCGGTGCTTTGCTGTGCGTAATGGATCTTCTGGCGGCCGTCGGAGGGCTTCCAAGTCGCGGCGCAGAGGTCAACCCATGCCGAATCCGGAAGATTCTTCGTCGGTAAATTCAAGGCATGGTGCAGATTGTCGAATACAACCGGAACGCCGATTCGGTTTGCAACCTCCAGAACCTGGACAATGTTGTAAGACCGTTCGTCGTTTTCCAATACGAGCCGTCTTCGAACCGGCAATGACAACCGTTTGAAATTCTCGATAAACCTATCTTGGGCCGCCGTTTTATCCCCATAACTTCCGCCCAAGTGCAAAATAATCTTGCTGTTTACATCTGTCCCTAATAGGGTGAGTATATCGTTATGGTATTCCAGGTCGAGGATTGCGCGGTCTACCACATTTTGATCCGGTGAGTTGAGCACCGTATATTGACCAGGGTGCATCGAAACTCGCATGTCATTGTCGGCAATGAGGGCACCCAGGCGGCGGAAGGTCTCCGAAAAAGCAGTACGCCACGGGAAACCGTTGGCCGGGCTCGAGCCAAAAGGCACGAGGTCGGAACTGATCCGAAACACCGTGATTCCGGCTTTGATGTTGTAATGAATCAGTTTTTCCAAAGCTGCAAGGTTATCGGCAGTTATGTCGCGCAACTTATCTTGCGTAAGGGTTCGCAGCCTGCAGCTTCTCATCTGGGTTCCGGGTACGGCCAATGCAAGACATGCATATCCAATACGGATCGACAAAGCTCATTCCTCTTTCATTCCCGTGTTTTAGCCCTCAACCATCTACTCCTAAGCTATTGTGTTTGAGCTGTTCGCGACGCTTTCTGTATTCAATAACCGGGGCATCGCCCATCAACAGTTTTTCCCCAGATTTGAGAGCAGACGCCTTTGGTTTTTGTGTAATCACGACCCGCTTGTCCTGCCGTTCGATCACAAGGTTCGCCAATGTGCCAACCGATGCGATGATGCGGTTCACAAATGCAAGCCGAGTGATCTTGTTGTAAAAACGGATATACAAGATTGTGTTTTCTTCATCCACGGGAGCAAAATAGATCACAACACGAATTTTGTCGCTGATGTGATTCATCCATAGGTTGGGGTACCTGAATTTCAAATATGTCGCCTTGATCACGCAGTCTTCCGGCTTCTTCGGCAACTGCCCCCGGTCCACTTCGTTGTTGGCGCTGGTGATCAATGCGTCATCCTCAAAAAGAACCTTCGGCCCATTGATCAACGTCTTGTTGCCTTTGCCTATGGTGTTGTAGTGCACTATCGGCACGTGCACGACGTCCAGCTGATTTTCTATGGCCCTGGAATATTGGGTATTCCAGTGGTCTTCCGTTTCACTGTAAACAAAACCATCCAGTTCGCCGTGGAAGAACGGCAGCTTCTCCGTCTGCTTTTCCTCATCTCCATACCACAGGAAAATGATCCCGCCTTCTTCTTTCACAGTATAGGCACGCACATTGTATCTGCGGTTGTCCTGAGGAGAAGCCTTGCCATTGGCCGGAATAAAGGTGCACTTGCCGTTTTTGGCAAACTCCAAGGCATGGAAGGGGCAGCGGATGCAATCGCCGGAAACCTTACCCGCACTCAAAGCCGCACCGCGATGGGTACACTGATCAACCACACACCCCAATACACCATCTTGTGAGCGGAACAACGCAAGTTCCATGTTCAAGCGCTTCACAGCCGTGATGGAACCCGACTTCACCTTGGACGACGGCAGAATGGCATACCACTGGTTTTGAATCATAGAGTTTATCCTCCTACCGATTATTCGTGCCGTACACCGGATGATACCAGGAGAATCTGACAGCAACAACAAAACAGTTATCTATAACCGTTTCATTGTTTCTATAAACTGAGCGAACCTGTAAGCTCCTTCAACCTCGGTATCCTTATCATCAAACACCATGTAATAGCGATAGTTCTGACCGCACAGTTCCTGCCATTTCCTGCCCAGGTGTAGTTTCCTCCGGCTCTCATCGTTCCAGAGGTGGTCGCCCTTGGTCTCTATCAGCACAATGCGCCCTCGGGTGGTCTGTACCATGAAGTCCGGGTAGTGGTTCAGTGCTTGATGCAATAAATTCCTGCCGGACCGTGCATTTGCGTCCAGCGTTATCCATTGCTTCCATGCAGTAATAATATGTACCTGCAGCAGTAATTTTTGAAAACTTTATATTGCTTGTTATTTGATGCAAATCGAAAAGGTACGTATCAGAGGCAAATGTTTTTGTGGCAGGCGTGAATAATTGACTGCCCGATAAATTTTCGATCCATACTTTTACGCTGCTTATCGGCACATTGGATGATACCA
>CAYVPJ010000186.1:0-2820 GCA_964453505.1 uncultured Oscillospiraceae bacterium
GCGAGCACGAGGCCGCCGGAGCTGAGTCCCCCCAGGATCGCGTCGTAGGCGGACTGCCCCGCCATGGCCTGCCAGCCGGCCTCGCCGGGCAGCAGGTCCAGGGTCCAGAAGACCAGGGCCGAAATCGCGAGCGCGGCGAAACCCGTCCAGATCACCCGGCGGGAGGCGCGGAAGCCGTAGACCTCCGTCAGTATGTCCCCGAAGATGTAGGAGAGCGGGAAGAGCAGGGTGCCCCCGTCGAAGGCCATGCGAATGCCTGCGATCGAGAAGCCCAGGTCGACGATCTTGGCGGACGAGGCGACGTTGCTGACGAGCAGGACGCTGACGAAAGCCGCGGTGATAAGATCCAAAAAGCGGAAGGAACGGGAGGGCATGCGGAAGCTCCTTGTTTTGATAAGGCGGGTGGCACACGACCGCCGCGACGCTTCTGCCCGTCGCTGGTATGGGGTGGAGCCTAGCAGGTTTTTGCGAATTCGGGAAGGGCTCGACGTTTCCCGGTGTTCGGGCCGATACTGAAGATGTGGGTCCTGCGACCCCTGCACCCTGTCATTCCGGAGTTGGCATGAAAACGTTCCGTTCCCTTCTACTCGCGTTCCTGGTGCTCTGTCCCCTTTCGGGCTCGTTTGAGCTTTGGGCCCAGACGCGCGACCGCTTGGTTGTGGTCGACTGCTCCGGCAGCATGCAAGAGGGAGCGATCATCGAGCAGGTGAAGGCCTGGGTCGTGCGCGAGGTTTTGCCCCGCCTGGCAAACGGGGACCGCTTTAGCTTGATGTCCTTTGGCCGCGAGCCGCGCTGGATTATTCGCGACCTGGCCATCCAGGACCACGCTTCGCGCGCGCGCCTGGAGCGCGAGCTTGCGGGTTTAGCCGCCGTGGAGCACTTTACCGATCTGGGCCGCGCGCTCGAGGCCTTTGCGGCCGCGATGGACGACGTGGAGGGCGACGGCGATATCGCCTGGTTCATCACGGACGGCCGCAACGCCCCGCCGGACTGGAGTCCCTGGTATGGGCGCGAGCTGCGCTTGGATGCTCATTTCCAGGCCATTGGCAAGAAGATCGCGCTAAAGGGGTGGAGCGTCTATGTAGTGGGACTGGGGAGCGAGACGGACGCCTCGGTGGTGGCGGAGGCCATACCGGGATCTACCCTTGTTGAGGGTGCGGCTCCGTTGGAGGATGCTACGCTGTCGCAGGAGTTGGAAACAGGTGAAAAGATCGACCTGCCTGCAGCGGATCTCTTTCGCATTGCGGGTATACTGGCAGCCATCGCGGCGGCCTTCCTCATCATCCTGCTTATCGTGGCGCGCCGTCGACGCGGCGAGGGCTGAAGACGACAGTTTCCTGCAGCTCATGTTGGTATATGATAAAACATATACGAAAGTATAATAAGTATGTTGACGCATATTCATATTAGCGCTATCATGTGAGTATGAATATGCGAACTACGCTCATACTCGAAGATCACACAATGATCGCGCTTAAACAAATCGCGGCGCAGGAATCCCGCACCTTAACCGAGGTCGTCGCGGAGACCCTTGCTCGGGGCTTGGGGCGTAAAGCGGCGGGAACTGCCGCCATCCCGGTATGGCGCTGCGCATCCTTCGATATGGGCGGCGGATTCGACTACACCAGGGCCTGGGATCGCATCAATGAGCTGGAAGCGGATGCGGTAGCGGAAAAATTGGAACTGCGAAAATGATCATCCCCGATCTGAACGTCCTGCTGTATGCGGTGGACGCTTCCTCGCCCCGCAACCGGGAAGCGGTGTCCTGGTTGGAAAACGCTCTCAATGCGGGGGAGGAGCTCGTGGGTATCCCCTGGGTAGTGCACTTGGGATTCCTGCGTTTGGCTACGAATCCCCGGGTGTTCGCCCGTCCGCTCACCGTGGATGCGGCTAGCGCCTGGCTCGAGGACCTGGAAAACCATCCTTCCGTGCGCATGCTCGAGCCCGGGACCGCGCATCGGGGTATGTTGCGCCATCTCCTGCTCCTGGTGGGAACGGGAGCCAACCTGGTTACCGACGCCCACTTGGCCGCGCTCGCGCTGGAGCAGAACGCGACCTTCGCGACCGGCGACCGGGACTTTCTGCGCTTCCTGGGTCTCAAGGTTTCCCTGCTGTTCTAGCGGCCCTTTACAACCAGCGTATGAGCCCTTCGCGGTAAGGGTGCTCGAGACTTGCGTTCTGCGGCAGGATGCGCACAGTGTGGCCCTGCCTGCCGGTCTCCTCGCAATTCACCTTCACCTGATACGTATGCAGTTCACCAGCGGACCCGATGCAGCGCATCGGCGTCATCGCGGCGCCTTGTATCTCCCCTTGGCTCGAGATGCCGCCGTGGTAAAGCTCCACCCGCACGTCGTCCGGCGCGAGGGAACCCAGGGCCACCTGGGCCGTAACCGTTACGAGGTCGCCGCGCTGCATCACCGGGCGCGCGTTGGACTCGATTTTCTGCACCGCAACCTGGGGCCAGGCCGCCCGCAATCTCTGCAGGTAGGCCGCCAGCTTGCGGGACTCGGCGTAGTCGCCGCTTTCCAGCCGCTTGCTGTTGCGCAGGGCCGGGTAGTAGAAGCGTTCGGAGTAGTCCATGAGCATGCGGTGGCTGCTCATAGTCTGACCGATCACGCGCATCGAATTCTTCATCTTCCGTATCCACTCCCGCGGCAGGCCGTCGCGGCCGCGCTGGTAGAACAGCGGAATGATCTCGCGCTCCAGGAGGTCATAGAGGGCCTTGCTTTCCACATCGTCCTGCAGCTCGTTGTCGCTGTAGTGCTCGCCGCGGCCTATGGCCCAGCCCAGCTCGCTCTTGCTGTCGTAGGCCTCGTCCCA
>CAYVPJ010000187.1:0-2807 GCA_964453505.1 uncultured Oscillospiraceae bacterium
GGGATGTCACGGTACCGCTTAAGTCAGCCCCTACACTCACATCTCCGGCAGTTATGATAGTCACATTTCCTTCGATATATGCTTTTACAGTTGAGGCAGATTCTGCTTCAGTCTGATTTACTGAGCCGCCTACCAGAGACACTCCGGTTCCTCCATTGGCTCCTGCCTCCGCCCAGGAAATGGTGTCTTGCAGGATGGAGAGTACGGAAACCGGTCCGCTGGCATTGACGGTGCCCGTTCCATTAATATATGCATTCTGGATCAGCTTCAAGCTGGCCAGAGCCTGGTTAGCAGCGATCGTTACACCGTTGATACTGGTTTTCGCTGCATCGATATCGGCTGTTGCTTTACTGCCGGTACCGGTTGCCTGGATGCTGATCCCGCCTGCATTCACCGCCCCTGAACCGGTAAGATAAGCATCGGCATTGGCTGCTGTTGTTGCCGTAGCGAAATTCATTTTTCCTGAAACCAGTTCTACACCCACGCCCTTGCCGGGCTGGGTGGATTTGGCTTCCGAAATGGCTTTATAGATATTGGTGATGTTGATATCTTTTACGAACACAACAGCATCAGTACTGTCCAGATATGCATTGAAGGTCCCTTTCGCATCTGCGGTCATGGTAAGTATCCCCAAACTGGCCAGACTGACGCTGACATCATTATTTATAAATCCAGCTTTGGCATAGGAGTTTGCATTGGATTCGATGCTAAGGTCTCCGTTTCGCATATCAATGCTGCCGATATCCGTTCCGGTCACATAGGCTTCATTAGTGGCGTTGGCAGTGGCATTGACGATATTGGCTGAACCACCGATAAGGCCCACATTGATGCCACCGGTATTGTTCCCCAGTGAGGCAAGTGCTCCTGCAAAGTAATTCTGATATGCTGTCTTTATTTCCGCAATACTTGCTGTTGGTGACAGCCAAAGGCTTTCTATGAGTTCAGCAAGGATAGCGTTCTTATCTGATCCATCCGGCAGTCCCAGTTTAAAGGCCAGGGCTTTGAGTTGTTGTGCGTCGATCCCATCCAGTGCTGTCAGGTCAAGTCCGTTTTCCAGTTTGTTCTGCCAGGAGTAAACATTTACGTCCCCGGTAGTCATAATGCTGCCGCCGGAGATATATGCACTCTGCTGAACGCTCAGGGTAGCATCGGCTATGCTTACTGCTACTTTTACCCCGCTGATACTGATCTTGGGTGACTCTACCACAGCATTGGCACTTATCGTACCTTGTGCCCCTACGGTAACATTTCCAGTTTTCAGAATTATATTGCTGTTATTCACATAAGCTGAAGCTGTCGTTTCCACGTCGGCATTTGCGTAGTTCCCTTCCACTGATATGGCTGAGACACCTACTCCGAAACTTGGCTGTGCTGCAACTGCATTGGCATTGGAGATAAATTTATTATTCACTGCCAGGCTGCCGGCCTTGATTTCTGAACCATCCACATAGGCAGCAAAATTGCCTTTAGCATCAGCAATGAGCACGGTCACACCCAGAGTAAGCAATCCGGCGCTTATGGCTGACTGATCTACTCTGGCATTGGCATAAGATCTAGCAATGCTTTGAACGTTTATAACACCGTCTGCTATGATGTCGGCTCCGCTTATATATGCATGGTTGGTATTATCAGCTGTGGCAATGGCGGTATGTACTTCCGCTCCTGCCAGGGCCACATCTGCTCCGATATCATTAGCACTGCTGCCCAGTTGAGCTACGGCACCAATATTATCTCCATTATTCAAGGTTGAACTTACCTGGATGCTGCCCGCCTCGATTGTGGCACCATCAATATAGGCCTTCTGCACTGCTTCAAGAGTTGCGGTGATCACATTAACTGCAATCTTGATGCCGCTTAAGGTAATCATCGGTGTCGCTACACCTGCATCAGCTACAGCTGTACCTGTCGCTTTTACTGTTACAGCACCGGGGGTAATGATAGTCCCGTCGCCCTTAATGGCTGCTTCGGCCTTGATGCCCACTGAGGCCAGGGCTACATTCACATCCGCTTCAAATCCGCTGATGGTTCCGCCGATGGGCTGCGTGGTTCTGGCCTTGGCTGAAGCTGTATAGGTATTATTAACGGAAAGTGAATCCACATTCAGCAAGGCACCGGTGGTATCAACATAAGCTTGGTAATCTCCGTTAGCATCGGCATAAAGCACAGACACGCCTAAGGAAACCAGACCGGCGGAAAGAGCACCTGCTGAAATATCAGCGATGGCAATACTATTGCCGGCAGACTTAACTGCTAGTGCTCCAACCCGGGTAGTGAGATCACCAAAACTAGCTCCGTTTACATAAGCGTAGTTTTTAGCATCCGCAAGTGCTATTGCTGTATTAGCGGTAACGCCATAGTAGCTTACTTCTGCTCCCAGTGATCCAGCCGAGCTGCCCAGAATGGCTCTGGCGCCATGGTCAGCAGACTGATTCAGCGCGGAAGTAACCGTTGTAGCTCCGGAACTGGTGATGTTGACTTTTTCAATATAGGCCTTCTGTTCTGCCGCCAGGGTAGCGGTCAGGATATTGGCGGCTATTTTTATATAACCAATACTGACGGTCGGCGTCATGACTCCCGCCCGGGAATCAGCAATACCAGTGGCAGCAACCTTTATAGTGTCATTAGTATTAATGGTCCCATTGCCTTTTATGGCTGCCTCGGCCTTGGTGTTTACCATGGCAGTAGCTATATTGCCTTTGATTCCTACCACTTCAGCAGTAACCCCGCCGACGGCCTGAGTGGTTTCTGCATTTGCCCTGGAAGTATAAGTGTTATCCACCAGGATGGAAGCTGCATATATATTGGCA
>CAYVPJ010000188.1:0-2806 GCA_964453505.1 uncultured Oscillospiraceae bacterium
CGGTTGTACTCCCGCTTTTTCTCCCTACGTTGCTGCTGTTCCTCTTGTTTGGCAAGCTCTTCCGCCGAAAGCTCCTGTGCGGGAACCTCGAATTTCCCGATGAACTTCAGGAAGATTTCCACTTCCTGCTCGCGCTCACCGCTTGAATGGTCGCCCTCGTGGACGAGGATTTTGTCTACAAACTCGTTGATCATCGGCGTTGTCAGCTCGGAAAAATCCGTGTATTTTTTTGCAAGCTCAATAAACTTGTCCGCCCTCACGCCGTCCGCCTCAAAGCTATCCAGCTCAGACTGCGCTTTAGCAAGGGACGCTTCCAGCGTTTCCTGCTCCTGCTCGTACTCGCCGGAAAGCACTGTGAACCGCTTGTCTGAAAGCTTGCCACTTACGTTATCCTCATAGAGCTTTTTTATCAGGGCGTTCAGCTCCGCGATACGCTTTTTCTCCTGCGCCACGCGGTGCTTGAGAGCCTTTGCCGTTTCCGCCTGCCTGACCTCCGACGCGCTCCGTACCTGCCGGATAAACTCGGCTTCGTTGGACTTCGCGTAGCCGCTGACTGATTTGATCGCTTCCAGAATCAGGTCCCGTACAACCGCCGTCCGGATGTAGTGCTGAGTGCATTTTTCACCGTAGCTCTGCCGGGAAAGGTTGTAGGTAGAGCAGTTGTATTCGTCCCGGAAGGGACGGCGCTCGCCGGTCAGATTCCTGTGCCAGTCCCGCGCCCAGCCGCCGTTGCCTCGGTGGTTGTACATTTTCGCACCGCAATCGGCGCAATACATCAGCCCTGTCAGCGGATTTGCCTCGCCAAGCGTATCCGTACGCCGCACCGTTCCGCGCAGCTTCTGCGCCATGTTCCATGTTCCTGCGTCCACGATGGGCTCCTGTGTGTTTTCAAAGACGGCCCAGTCTTCCTTCGGCGTCTTTTGGGGCTGCTTGTCCTTATAGGACTCCTTGTAGGTGCGGAAGTTGACCGTATGTCCCATGTATTCCGGTTTGGAGAGAATTCCGCTGACAGTGGTGCCGCGCCATGCGTAAGGCTCCGCCGCGTTGTAATCCGACAGGTGGTTTCCCATACCGTGCCGCGCCAGATAGTAAGACGGGCGCTCCACCTTTTCCTCCGTCAGCATCCGCGCGATCTGATACGGTCCGTTTCCCTCGACGGTCAGCCGGAAAATCCGGCGCACTACCCGGGCGGCATCCTCGTCAATCAGCCAGCGATCTTTATCCTCCGGGTCTTTGCGGTAACCGTAAATGGCGTGGTTGGTGGTATGCTTGCCCTCCATGCCCCGTGCATGGAGAACAGTGGTGATTTTTCGGCTGCAATCCCGGATATACCACTCGTTCATGATGTTCAAAAAAGGCGCGAACTCACTGCTTTCCCGGTTTTGGCTGTCCACGCCGTTGGAGATGGCGATAAAGCGAACGCCCTTCTGTCTGAACATGACTTCCGTGTAAAACCCGACTTGCAGATAATCGCGCCCGATGCGGCTCATGTCCTTGACAATGACCGTGTCGATAGTGCCATCATCAATCCCGGCAATCATCTGTTTCCACCCCGGGCGGTCAAAGCCGCCGCCCGACCATCCGTCGTCGGTGAAGTGGGCAAAATCGGTAAAACCGTTTTGCCTTGCGTAGTCCTCCAGCATCTTCTTCTGGTTGATGATGCTGTTGCTGTCCCCAGCAAGCTCGTCGTCGCGTGAAAGCCGCTCATACAGAGCGGTAATTTTTGTTGTCTCCGGCTGCCGCGTGTTCATGATCATGAACTCCCTTCGGGCGGTCGGCTCATTTGTGGTGTTTCCATTATATCACGCTCAGCCGTGTTTGGCAGCCCCTCATTTTGAATCAGGCGGACGATTTTATCGTTGATGGTCTCTTTGCTGGTTTCGCTGAAATGCACCCTTACCTTGTAGTTGGTGCAGCCGATCCGCTTGTACAGGACGGCGGTTTTATCATTTGGTCTTTGTATCGTACTAATAATGGGCCTCTTTTCTTGCGTTTTGTACGCATTCACAGTATGATATTCATGAAAAGTATTCCGTTTGCTGTAATATGAACTGCTTCAATTCTCCTTCCAATTTCGTGAAAGTAACCCAATAACGTGTTGATCAGATTACTTCCTTCAATAATAGGAGAAAAACAGGGGGTAAAATGGAACTATTTTTCAAAAAAAGTGAAAAATTTTTGAAGGCGGTGATTCGGTGGCGCACGAGAAGTTAAAACGGGAACTGGAGCGCGAAGCGCTGACCCGCCTTGAGGACGCCGCCAGAACGCCGAAAGATTTTGAAGGTGTTATCGCATGGTGGGACAGGCTTGACAGGAACCAGGAGCACAGGCAAGGGGACCACGAAGTGGGCCGCTCAGATATTCCTCTCGAATGGGGTTCCTCTGTGGATGTCGTCGTCCCCGATCCGCTGGGATACGCGTCATGGCGTCAGGTGTTAAAGGGCGACTTCCTCGATGTGATTTTTGACTGCCCTTATGAGATGCACCATCTGGTGGAGGACGAGGATATTTCCGAACTGATACGTAAGCTGTCGGAAAACCATAAGGAGATTTTGTATTACCACGCCGTTCGGATGTACGATGCCGCGAGAATCGCCGCTATACGCGGCCAAACTGAACGCAATATCCGCAAGCTGCGAGTATTGCTGCTGTTCAATCTAAGAAAAAAGCTGCTGATAAAGCTGACCGTCCGGGAGAAAAAAGGACTACCCATGACAACGACGGAACGAGCGTTTTTGAATGGACATAAAAAAATCCGCCCTTGACGACGGCAAGGACGGCTGATAGGATAGTAATATATTATTTT
>CAYVPJ010000189.1:0-2004 GCA_964453505.1 uncultured Oscillospiraceae bacterium
CCGTGCGCCAGCTTTTCCTCCAGCGTCAGCTTCATCAGCTCTTTGGTCGGCGGGGACATATCCTTGAAGCCCTGTCCGAAAGGCACGACCGTGAAGCCCATACCTTCGAGGTTTTGCACCATCTGGACGGCTCCCCAGCGGTCAAAGGCAATCTCGCGAATGTTATACTTCGTGCCGAGCTCCTCAATGAAGTTTTCAATGTAGCCATAGTGAACAACATTGCCCTCGGTGGTGAGCAGGAAGCCTTGTCGCTGCCAGAGGTCGTAATTCACATGGTCACGCTTGACACGAAGGTCGATGTTCTCCTCTGGAATCCAGAAGAACGGCAGAATGCAATACTTGTCATCCTCATCGCCGGGAGGAAATACCAGCACAAAAGCCGTGATGTCGGTGCTGCTGGAAAGGTCAAGCCCACCATAGCAGACACGTCCCTCCAACGCTTCCGCATCAACGGCAAACGCGCATTTATCCCATTTATCCATTGGCATCCAGCGCACCGCCTGTTTGACCCATTGATTGAGGCGGAGCTGCCGAAAGCTGTTCTCCTCGGCGGGATTCTGTCGCGCTGACTCAAATGCAGCCTTGACCTTATCCATGCCGACAGTTATGCCAAGCGACGGATTCGCTTTCTTCCAGACCTTTGGGTCAGTCCAATCGTCCTCCTGCGCCGCACCGTATATGACGGGATAGAAAGTTGGGTCGTGTTTGCGCCCGCCTATGATGTCCAGTGCCTTTTGATGCACCTCCCAGCAGATACTGTTCTGATTATCTCCGGCGGTTGTGATAAGAAAATACAGCGGCTGCATTCGCGCATCACCGCTGCCTTTGGTCATAACATCATACAGTTTCCGGTTCGGCTGGGTGTGTAGCTCGTCGAATACCACGCCGTGGGTATTGAAACCGTGCTTGTTGCCGACATCAGCAGACAGCACCTGATAGATACTGCCGGTCGGCTGATAGATTAACCGTTTCATGGAATCGAGTATTTTTACCCGCTTGGATAGCGCCGGACAATACCTCACCATGTCAGCCGCCACATTAAAAACAATGGACGCTTGGTTTCTGTCGGCAGCACAGCCATACACTTCGGCGCGTTCCTCGTGGTCGGCGCAAGTAAGCAGCAGAGCGACTGCAGCCGCAAGTTCCGATTTTCCCATTTTCTTGGGTATCTCAACATAGGCGGTATTGAACTGACGATAGCCGCTGGGCTTTAGCGTCCCGAAAATGTCACGGATTATCTGCTCCTGCCAATCGATAAGCTCAAAGGGCTTTCCCGCCCATGTGCCCTTGGTGTGGTACAGAAACTCTATGAAATTAACAGCGTAATCGGCGGCGTCCTTGTCGTAAACCGAATCACGCGCTTTGAATTTTGTAGGTGTATATTTCTTTAGCTTGCGCAATCGCACCGCCTCCTTTCAAAATGGCATAAAAAATGACCTGCCATCGGCAAGCCTTCAAAATCTATATGTACGAGACACACGCCGTTTCCGGCGCGTCCTCGGTTATTATGTTGCCCTTATGCTCTCGCCGACCTTAATGAACTTCATGCCCTCGCAGTCGGGCAGGTTGGTGCGCAGGATGCGGGCGCGGCGTGTCTCGCCGTTGTAGCTCTTGCCATCCCAGCCGCCGAAGGTGAAGTCAATGCTCTCGGCAGTCTTGGTGAAGCAGGCCTCGAAATCCGCTCTGGAAATGGCGATGTGGTTTTCGCCTATCAGTTTGAAGCTGTGCCTCAATTCGTAGTATGTCATTGTGGTGTGCCTCCGTGTGCTTTATTCCGTCGGGTGTTTTCCCTTCGGTAGTGTACATATAGCCATAGAAAACACAGGATAGCAAGCCGTTTCAGCAAGATAAGCTGCAAGAAACCACACAGGTATTTCCTCGCGAAATTGTGTAGTTTACAGCCGTCAGCGGGCTTGTTCGCAGCGGTGAATCGTGCTCAGAATCGACTCCTGATCCTCGGCGCTGACGCCAATGCTTTCCAGTGCCTCGCGAGTGCCGCAGTCC
>CAYVPJ010000189.1:2014-2794 GCA_964453505.1 uncultured Oscillospiraceae bacterium
CTTGCAGTCTCCAGCACCAGCCACCCGCGGTAGCCAATGCTCTCCAGCGCCTCGCGGGTGCCACAGTCCGGGCAGATAAGCGTTTCATTGTCTGCTCTCGACAGTGCCGGAGCGCCGGAATAGAGCTTTCCGCACTTGGGGCACACGGTCATTTTCGTTACATTCTCCTTCATCACAATTCCTCCTTCGCGCTGTCCTTGCAGGCATCGATGAGTTTCTGCCGGTCGAAACCGAAATCCATATAGCCCTCACAGCAGGTTTCCAGATAAGCGTTGCTCGGCAAGCCCAGCGGTCTGTCCTCGTGCATGATATATACGAAGCACTGCCGTGTGCGCTGCTTGCCTGTCCTGATGCCGGTGATGGTAACCGGCAGCTCTTTTTTGTAGTAGAAGCTGGGGTAGCCCTCGTAGCGGTCGAGCCTGTGCTCGTCATCCTCCGTGACCGACCACACGCCAACGGGCACACTCGCGCCCTCCGTCGGCTCGATGGTGAGGTAGGAGCCGGTCTGACTGCCTTTGAACAGCAGCCGATAATCCTCGATGACCGCCGTTCCGATTATCCTCGCCGTGGGGCAGCGGTACCGCATCTGTTCGACATTGAGGTTACTGCCGTAAGCGAGGTAGTATCTCTTATCCATAAAATCGCATCCTTTCCGAAGTTGCCTTCTACCACCTTAAGCCCGCCGTAGCGGGTCAAGGCAGGGCATTTAACCTAAGTCCTTCAAGCAGCCTGTCTTCCGTGACGGAAGGCGGTGTCGCCGGAAAGGTTGCGCGTGAGAAT
>CAYVPJ010000190.1:0-2767 GCA_964453505.1 uncultured Oscillospiraceae bacterium
AATATTTCCACCAGTTCCCAATCCCTGCGTTTCTGGATCATGCTGGTGTACACTCGAATCTGGTTCGCGTAGGAGCTCTGCTGATCTGCAGAATTGGACGATACTCGACAATAAGCAGCGACTCTGGACTTAGCCATAGCCTGTCGTGTGATTGGCGATATCAGTCTTGCTTCGGGCATCAGCGGCAACTCCCTTTCTCAAAAGTGATTATGTTCTCGAGGTTTTTGTATATGTTTTGGTCTGGATCATATTATGATACAGACCTCCGGTCGACCGGCAACGCACATTATACCGACACCTTTTCCGAATAGCTATACAAAGATGAGGAAAAGAGAGAAAAGATTTAATCCGCTAAAACGATGTCCGCTCCGGTCAGTTTGAGGTAGTAGCTTTTTGCCCGCAGATACTCCTTTTGGGTAATGGAGCCGAGCCCGAGCATCTCTTTCAGAACGCTCACAATGAAGAGATAGTTGGCATTTTTGGTGTTCAAATGAGATAGCATCTTACCATACCCCCCTGCACTCCTTCGGGCGCTTTTCTTTTTCCCATCCATTGGGGTCATACTCGTTGCCGTAGTCATCGCCATCATAATCCTCCGGCTCACAATCGCCCATATAGCAGTCCATACGCTCACGAGCCATTCTTTGTTCCTCCAGCCCGTCCATATATCTCTCCATATCGTAATCACTTTTCATCTTTGCGTAATTGAAAAAGCCACAGCTGAGGGCACAAGTCTTTATGCCTTTCTTGTCCAGACAGGCCATGAGATCAAAAACAGACAATAGACTGTCGCTAAGCTGATCAAGGCTATTTACCACCAGAATGCCAAAGGTTCGCTCATTTGCTTCCCACAGCATTTGGGAAACGCCATGCCCACCGCGGCGTTGGTTGAAGTCGGTGGAGATGCCGGCAACAGTCAGATTCTGACTGGCTGCGAAAGAGCGAAGCTTTTCCTCCAGCGAATCGAAGTAGGGATCAGGCGTGCGAGTTTTCCTTATGTATATCCATGCGCGGTTTTGAGCGGCAGAGATCGCCGCGTTGTGATTGCTCATTTTACGAACCTCCTCATTTGTATGATTGCTTAATGGCACAAAAACGGAGACCACCAGCCGCGAGGGGCGGCGATCTCCGTGGCGTCTATCATTAAGCCTTTGATTTTGATGGCTCTATTCGACACTACTTCCCGAGCCAAGGCGACGAACGAGAACAGCGGCTGGCGCCGCTTCACAGGATTCTAACCTCCCCGAGGATCTCTCCGGGCTGCCCCCATTGCGTGTGGCTGTGGCTGGACAGGCGTACCATTGTTGACTGACAAGATCATTGCAAAGCAGCTTGCTACGGCTGCTGTTCGGACAGATGGGTACCGCTCGCACCTCTTTGGCCGTCTTTTCCAGCGGGTTATCCCCGCAGTAGGTGGTCTTGGCGCATCCTCCGTTGTCGCTTCTCCCTCCCGGGCTTGTCAGCTGATGTATTCAGGTCGTCGGATATGACCGCGTTTTGGCGGTGTTTTTCAAAGACCAGAGAGAAGGATTATCTACCCCCTCACTGTGTAGGCAGCGAGAAAGGCCATTTGTCACCCTTCCCGCAAAACTTTTTTTATTCTGGCGATCTTTTTGTTAACGGTATTTCTCGCGCATCCATCCATGCGCGCAATTTCTGCTTGGCTATAGCCATCAATGACCATGAGTGTAATGAGCTCTAAGTCATTGGATGAGAGCGTTTTGAGCTTTGCGCTCATTTGCTCGTCCTCAATTGCGTCTATCCAGCTATATCTGCCGGAAAAATCTGACTCGCTGAAGGTTACCTTCAGCGAGTCAAACTTTTTGAAGAGCCCGGACATGCTGTCCTCATCGTTTTCGTTGATACACTCTGCGGGAATCGGCTGCGTATGCATCCGGAATCTCCGCTCGCTCAGGAAGAACTCCCAGTCGAAATCCTTCATCACCTGAATATCTGCCTGTGACATGCCGGTTTTCCGATAGACCTTTTGCTTCAAGGTCCACCGCATATCAAATTTCTTCTTTTCCAGAGCATAGTTGAAGCCCATTGTTCATTCTCCTTATCGTTTTTTGGTTTTCGGGGCGGGGGAGAAAACCAAAAACGACGGAGGAGAACGGCAGCCGGGGCGGGTGCGCTTATGGTGCCTGTCCATGCCAACTCTCCAAAATTGGACAGCAAAAAAGGCCGGGTGCGATTTTCTACATCACGCCCGGCCTCTCGGCTCCCGTATTGGCTGGAGAGATAAAAGAAACCGCAAGACCTGTTTTTCAGGTCTTGCGGCGGATAGTCAGTATTCCCCAGCATGGACAGTCTAACATATTGACAGTCGATTGGGAGTAGGTAAAGGGTCGGAACTTAATCGGAATGCAGTCGGTATTTAGTCGGTAAACAGTCGGCGCAGCTCTGGCAAGGTATATCCAAACAGGCAAACGCCAAACAGGTGAAGAGCCTCCTTCTTTCTGTCATAGAACACACTGCGCTCTATTCTCAGTGCCTCGGACAACTCCGGTTCCGTCAGCGGGAATCGGCTGATGTACTGCTTGTCCAGAATCTCATGGTAAATACTTCCGTATACAGGATAGGCTTTCATACGAACAAGTGCGCGGTCAATGAGGTCAATATACATACGGGTTTCGCAGACACAACAGACGCGCTCAGCAAATCGCTCTGCCTCCATATCCGGTGCGAAGTCCGCGAGATAGCGGAAGCCGGCATCTAAGTTATGCCCGCCTGTCTCATAAGCGTGATCATGGATTTCCTCCAGTTG
>CAYVPJ010000191.1:0-2766 GCA_964453505.1 uncultured Oscillospiraceae bacterium
ATTTTTTAAGCCTTGTAACTTGTTAATATAAAAATATTTAAATGACATTCGGAGAAGTTTCTCCGGACACTAATGATATAAAAGATAAGAATTCTTATCTATCAAATTGAAAGAACATATAATAAATGAACAAAGAAAATGAAGTAAAAGATTCTTCAAGAATTAACTACAGGAAGGCTGGAATAGAACTTCAAAAAACACTGCAGAGAGCAGGAAGATTTGTGGGAATAAAAGAGCCTGATATATTAGAAATTTATATCTTTGTTTTACTACCGAAAGGTGGTGATTTTCTGATAACACCTTCTAAGTATTTTAGAGGGTGTTTTTTTGTGTTGAGGTTGAATCCAGGTTTTTTTGGGGGGTTAAGCAAAAGTGAGTGGGCACATATCGAAAACACTAATACTAGAGTTTATTTGTAATTTTATTGATTGTAGAAGAAAAAATGAAATACATTTATATTCATCGATTAAAGTAAATTTTATGAGAACAGTATTAATTTTAACTGGCCTGATGTTTTTTGGATATAACAACCTTATTGCTCAAAAATATATTAGTAATCGCCAATCTTACATGGAAGGAAATTCAAGTAAAAGCATATACCTTGACGAGACAAGATACATACGTATTAATGGTAATCAATTTGAAGTGGAACTTCCTGATAACTCTTTATTGAAGGGGACGTTGACTCTCATCTCGGATGAAACGAAAGATGGTAAGAGAATCATAGTTTATAAAACAGATAAAGGTTGCATTTTAGTAATTAATAGTGATAATATTTTCTTGAACTTATATAAAACCAATGACATAGCTTATACATATTATTTGGATAACTATATTGAACCAACCGAAAAAGAAAAGCAAGAGATTAAGGAAAAAACTGAATATGAAATTCATGTTAAGCAATATGGTAAATTATCTGCAGACTGTATTAAGGATGGTGTGATTAGAATTGGGATGAGTGGTTTAGCTGTTCTTTTAGTTAAAGGTACACCATTAGCGATTAATCAAACTGAAACTGAAAACTTGATTACTGAACAACTTGTTTACAACGATATGTACATTTATTTAGAAAATGGGACTGTATCAGCGATACAAAGAACAATTAAACCATAGTGCTATTTGAAGAACATCTGAAAAGTATAAATATTGACAAAACACCCAGCCCCATCCACATCATTTTGAATTCGGTTGGTTTGAGGCTGAATTCGGGAGTTGTAGTGAAAACAATTCATAATAAGGGATTTAGGGTGACTTTTTTCATAAATTAAATTTGAATATTACTTTATTAATACTAATTTTACAGTCTTCTGTTATTAAGACAGTTGTATTAACTTGTCCGCATCTGTCCGCACAAAATGTCTTTTTTTCAGACACGCTTAAATTCCTAACGAAAACAAACAGAGAAAGTGTAAAAATCTTATAAATACTAAATACCAAAATACTGTATCTATAAACCATTTTGAGGAGCATAGACACATATTTATTGAATCTATAAACAAGTTGTGTTTAATGCTGAATGAAGAAGTGAGATGTTCAAAAGTATATGTATAATACCAAATAATCGAACTTTTCCGACAGACATCGGATTTATTGCAGAAACTCTTTTGTACTATGAGAGAGTGAATTTAATTATCGCTGCTGATTCAATTCTAACATTACTAGAAAATTGTGAATTCTCAGATTTGAAAGAACTAGTAGATAGAGGTTCTCTAAAACTTTACATGAGAAACAATCATTTTGGAACCGTATCCAGACAACAACCGAATGGGAAAGTGACGTATGATTTAGCTAACTATGTTTTTTCGAATATCGCAATGGAGAAAATTGTATTTCAGACTATTTTCAAGTACACGAATAAACGGAGAGGATACAGTAATAGATTAACAAATAAATTTCTGGAAATAATTGAACCAATTGAATATGAAAATGACCTGAGAGAGAAAGTATTTGAAGACTTGGATGATTATGAATATGTGAAGAGTGCCTTAGAAATCATTATCAATAGTTACAATCCTAATCTTCAAATAAATAAAAACTTGCTCGATTATAAGAAAGAAATGGGACATGATGGTTGGTTGAATTTCACGACAAATATAGATTTCGACAATTTAAATAAAGTTTTACCGAAGGGTGTAAAATTGGACGAATCTCATATAATTAATCAGATTCAAAATGCCAGGGCTGATTTGCATTTCTCTGCAAATTTAAACAGCGAATTGGCTACTTCTTCAATTCAGGAACACTTAGTAAACTTAAAATTTTCAAACATCTTTTCAAAGAGTAAAAAGAGCAAGGATGAACTGATGAATTTTAATAAATTTATTCTCAATGATAGCTTTGCAATTCGTGAAGCAATAAACTCGAAGGAAAAAAGTTTTAGTGATTTTATATCAATATTACATAAAGCATCAAAATACAAAGATTGGCTGTCTAAAGTTGAAGAAGATAAAAATCTAATTAAGGAATATCACGAAGCTGTTACTCAAAATACTTGGATTGAGAAACTTCCAGCAAAAAGCATTCGTTGGTTAATTTTTACAGGATTAGGGGTATTGTTAGGTTCAATTGGAGGTGGAGGTTTAGGAACTCTCATGGGGCTTGGCTTGAGTGCCGGTGATGCCTTTTTATTAGATAATATTCTAAAAGGTTGGAAACCCAACATCTTTATAAAAAATGAATTAGAAAATTTTACACAATAAATAAAAAGCACATAAACACAACACAGTACATATTGCAGGGCGGGGTTTGGTGGTACGCCAACTGCGG
>CAYVPJ010000192.1:0-2764 GCA_964453505.1 uncultured Oscillospiraceae bacterium
CTGCCTGATCCCAAAACGGGTCCTGACTTTGGCTTCCCTTGGGAGTGGTATTCTTGAAAAGGTTTGTCACAAGCCGCTGAATGTCGTTGTCGTCACGAAGATAGACAAATGGGTTATAACAGTGGCTTTTCTCCATGTTGATGAGGTCGATCACCTTAATGTCGTAGCCCTTTTCTTTCAGGAGATTGCCGGTGTCCCGAAGAAGTTCCCCCTTGGGGTCGAGAACCACATAGCTGGTATTGGCGTTCATGACATTGGGTTTTGCATAGAAGCGAGTCTTACCGGAACCGGAGCCGCCGCAGCACAGCACATTGATGTTTCGCTTGTGCTTTCTGCCGTCCAGCCCGATGCCGACATTCTGCGTCAGAATCTTGTTCTCCGTCCTGTGGGGATTGGCATACTTTCTGTTTACAGCGCTCGGCTTGCCCCATTTGGCCGAGCCGTGTTCTTCACGCTTTCGGTAGTTTCGGTCGGATGACAGGTAAACGCACAATCCCAGAGCATAGGCGAGTAAAAAAGCGAGGACAGTTTTTGCACTGTCCCCGCAAAGCTCGATATGCAGCGGTTTTGAAAACGCTTCACCCGCATTTTTCAAGAAGTTCGGCAATCCATCGTGCAGATATGGCGCTGTGAGAAGCGCCAGCCAAACTACCGGAATCAGCCCGCAGGCATAGAGAATGAGATTTGATCGTGAGAGTTTATCTTGCTTCACGCCAGAGCCTCCGACGTTCCTTTTTCGTTGGGGCGTCTATGACCTTCAATAGCAGCTCGTCCACATCCTCCGTGGGCTTGTCTGCTTTTAAAAGATCGTTGCGGAAGTCGTTGAGACCGTTCACCATCAGCCGCTGCTCGAAGTCATCCAGAGTAACGATTCTCTTTTCTTCTGTCATATCGCGGCCTCCTTTATCTGACCTTCTCGTCCTTATTCTTCTGGGCACGATTATTTGCTTCAAGGTATTGCTGCATATTCGCGGAGATGGTGTTCGCCACATCGCGGATTTTGTCAAGCTCCGTCCGGACATCCTGTCCCTGCATGGAAGCGAAGCCCTCCGGTTTGTGCTGGAAGCCAAACGAATCCACCGGCACGCCGTTTCGACGGCAAAGGATGTAGGATGCGCAATTCGCGGTAAAGGCACAGGCGGAACGGCTGAAGCTTCCGTCATCCATATGGGCAAGAGCCAGCTCCTGCGAGAGATCGCGGAAGATGGTGGGGGCATCCAGCCCCTGCCGAAGCAGGATCTCTTTCTTATCTGGATTGTAGATTGCGTTAAAGCGGTCCGAAAGCGTGGGCGAAAGGGTCAGCTTGCAGGGGGCGTTGTTGATGAGCGCCCGCAGCATCAGCCGTGCATCCGGCGAAACCTTGGGAGCTTCCTGCCGCGCATTTGTCTGAGACACATCGAATACCTTTTTTGTGTTCCAGAACACACTGGTGCTGCCGTCCTCCTTCTTATATTCCTTGCCGGGTTCCAGAATTGTGATGGCTGTGGAGCCTTCTTCGATACGAACGTCGGCATTTTTCCATGTATCGAAATCGGCAAGCTTGGTTGCCTCCGGCATCTGAGAGGCGATCAGGAGCGCATTTCCGACAGAATAGCGGTCAAATCGGCTCTGAATATCCAAATAGGCTTTCAGCGCATCATCGCTCTTTGTAAGCTCAACTGCGGCGTCGTTGATGAGCGCAAAGACCTTCTCGCGTTCCTGCTTCTTATCCGCCGCCCACTTTTCCTTGTCAAAGGGCGTTTCCTGCGGCTCCGGTTCGGGAGTTACGGGATTCTGTTCAGTGAAGATGTCGTCAAAATCATTCATCTCGTTTTATCCTTTCCTTTTTTGCTTTTGCCCTTCGGCTGCTGGTGCATGATGGGCGTATCCGTCCGGACGGGGTCTTTGCCCTTGGGTTCAGCCTTTCGCATCTCGTCCTTGATCTCCTTCAACTCTTGCCTGACGGAGGGGCGGGATTCAGCGGAATCGGCCTTAGTTCTTTCGGATTTGCTTTTCGCGCTTGAGGAAGGCTCGGACTGACGGGACTTCGCAACCCTCGCCTCCGTAGGGTTTTTTGTCTGGTTTTCCTCCTTTGTGGGAGCAGGCCGGAGCAGTTCCTCGATGAACAAATCCTCCTTGCTCTTTTCCGGTGCTGTACGCTCCGGAACGGGAATGTCCTTGGGCTTTTCCGTGTGCTGGCGCTCGATGGTGCTCTTGACGCTGCCTATATCCACGGAAGCCAGCTTGAAACGCTCAAAGATGCGGTTGATCTTGCTGGCGTCCTCGGCTCTCACCATGATGTCGGTGATACCATCCGTAGCGTTTTTGTCCTTCAGAACGCAGTACAGGACGCCGTACTTCTTCGCCTCGCCGCAAAACCGCTGAAGATCTCCGTCTTGAACGGCAAACACCTTCAGTTCTTTACCGCTGCGGAGCATATTGGTGAGTCGGGTTTTACCCTTGGTTTTCTTCTGATCGCGCAGAACCGCATAGAGCAGAAGGGCGAGCTGTTTCGCACCGGCTCCGGTGATTTTTGCTGCAACCTCCGTCCCTTCCAGCGTCATTCTAATGACCTGTTCTGCCGCGTCGCCTGAGTAGCTCATTGTCTGGAGTCTCCTTTCCTTCGTTTTCCTGTGCTTTTTCTATTTCCTCCAGTTCGTGCACAATACGACCGGAACGTTCTTCGATACCTTCACATAAGTCGATCTCCTTTCTTAACTGCGTGATTTGAGCGGATATGCCGGTGATCTTTGCTTTGATCTCGCTGGATGCGCCATAAGCGTTC
>CAYVPJ010000193.1:0-2759 GCA_964453505.1 uncultured Oscillospiraceae bacterium
AATATAATGGGAAGGAACTGCAAACCGACTTTGGCCTAAACTGGTACGATTACGGAGCCAGAATGTACGACCCAGCAATCGGTAGGTGGCACGCTGTTGACCCTGATGCAGAAAGTTACTTTTCTTATGGTCCTTATGTATATGTCGGAAACAACCCGATAAGAAGAATAGACCCAGATGGAAATAATGGTTGGGATGTTGTTTTAGGTTTCGGTGCTGCTGTAGTTGATAATGCTTGTGGAGGAATGACAAATGTACGTTCTTACGCTGCGAATTATGTAACAGATGCAAAGGATTTTAATTCTGGGCTGACAACGGGAGATGTCGCAAGTATTGCAATCGGTGGTGCGGAAATTTCTGGTGGTTCAGGAATGGTTGAAGGCGGAACTGCTGCCGTTGGTGTTGGTGTTGTTGGATTAGCTGCGGGAGGAACTGGCGCTGTTGCAATTGCAGGTGGAGCTGCTACTGTTGCTACAGGGGCAACAATGATGACCCATGGTGCTGTTATGATGGCTTCAGCTACAAAAAATCTTGCACAAGGCAAAGGTCAGTTATCTGAGAATAAAGAAGTAAATGGAAATTCTAAATCTAGTACAAAAGAACAACATAACTACGATATCAAGGATACACAAACAGGTAATGTTGTTAAAACTGGTACTAGTGGTGGGAAAGAAACTAAAACAGGTGAATCTTATAGAGGTAACTCGCAAGCTAATAAATGGAATAAGCAGGAAGGTACACCAGGTAGATACAAATCTGAAACTACAAATAGAGTCCCTGCAGGTGAAGGAGCGAGACAGAAAGCTTTGGATTATGAAACAAATAGAGCTAATCAGGTTCGAAATCAATTAGACCCGAATAAACATCAAAGACCGTAATATGAATTTAAGATATATTGCATTATATATAGATTATGATTCTGGGTATAAAGACCCATTTAGGGATAATTTTAATCTAAATGCTAGATTTGTAAGTAATTACTTGTCAGTACAAATAAGGAAATTAAAAATCCAAACTGATGGAACTTTTAATATGATATCTGTTGCGCCATCAAAAGATATAAAACATGTATGTAGGATTGTAGGTGAAAAATCATTACAAACAAGGATTACTTTTGAAGAAGATAAATATGAGCAAATGACTGAATTTGAGAGGTATGAGTATTATCTTCAATTATTGGAAGAAGGTTATGGAATTTGTGCTCAATACAAAGAAATTCCTTTAGAACAGTTAATTTACTTACACCAGAAATTTAGAGACAATAATTACAAGAATGAATGGTTGCATAAAAAGAAAAAATTTAAAGAGCATGGTATTGAAGTAGTTTTAAACTGCGTATTCACATCCTCTGATTTTCGGTTGGTAATTACTATACTTGACATTAAAACTCAAAGAGAACTCACTACTGGTACAATAATAAGGACTTTGCCAGATGAAGTATGTTTTGAGAAATTATTTAAAGATGTAATTATAGAAGATAATGAGCTAATAATTACTGAATATCAGGACAGACCAAAGTTCAAGTTCTCACTTAAAGATATTTTTGAAGGGAAATTATCTTTTGAGGTTTTAGAAGTTGGTTTAGAATACAAACTATTAGTTTAAGATTTAATTTTAGATAGAGACAAAAAGCCCAGCATTAACTGGGCTTTTTCATTATATAGCTTTTAGTTTAGCCGCTTTAATAAGGTTGTCGATTGTATAAAAAATATTGGTTCTATCTTCATCGGGCAAGTTCTCAATATCTTCCAGCCGTTTTAAGGTCTTTTTATCTAGAATCTTCAAATCACCTTCACCCACCAAATAATCCAAAGAAACTTCGAGGGCATCTGCTATTTTTTTAGCGGTCTCAATGCTTGGCTTCATTTCATTACGCTCATACTTTCCTACAATATCGCCATTGATACCTGAACGCTTTCCAAGCTCTGCTTGAGAGAGCTTTTTTTGTTTGCGTATTAATGTCATTTTTTCTCCGAAATTCATACAGTATCCTTCAGTTTTAAGTAGTGAATAATCGTATATGTGCAAATTTAAGTGAATAAAACTTCATAAACAATTTTGATAATGCTTGTTTGTTTCAGAATGATAATCTACATTTGTGAAGTATTATTCAGAAAAAATATTTTTAAACTTTTTTTGGTCTATGGAAATAAGGGACATAAAAACGCACCTAAGCATATTAACAGTGCTAAGCAGCTACCACCTGAAACCCAACAAAAACAATATGCTCAAATGCCCCTTCCATGAAGATAAAGACCCCAGTTTAAAAGTTTACACCAATACAAACACTTTCAATTGCTTTGGCTGCGGCAAGGCTGGCGACCAGATAGAGTTCATTCAATTAAAAGAAAAATGCAGCAAGCACGAAGCAATAGAGAAAGCCAAATCCCTTGCAAACATTAACGAAACATTACAGCCAATGAAACAGGAGAACCAGGAGGATAAAAATTTACTCCCAAGAATAGCAGTATTAAGCAAAGTTGCCCAGGATAGCAAAGCCAGCTTTAAAAGAACAGCCAACGCAAGGGATTATATAAGAAGCCGGAAACTTGACCCTGATAAATTAGAGGTTGGATATATAGGAACTGATTTTGGAAAAACATGGAACAAACAACTTAAAGAAAGCGGCTTACAGCTTGGAATATTAAAGGAATCCCGACAAAATACGATTGTTCCCAAATTTAAAAACTGCGTGTTGTTCTTTACCCAGGCTGGTCGGGATTTGTAATCCCGACCTCATTAACAAAAGGATTTGCAAT
>CAYVPJ010000194.1:0-2758 GCA_964453505.1 uncultured Oscillospiraceae bacterium
GGCCCGACCGTCCATGAATGTGAGCCGTACCCGCGGGTCATCAAAGGCAGCCCCTCCGAGGGTTGCCAGATGGCGGCGGGAGAAGGCAACAACCTCCTCGTCCAGCTCCACGAAATCCACCGCCTCTACACAGCTATGCTTAAGAATTTCACGGACGAGTCCACCGTCACCGCCGCCGATTACGAGGACTCGGCGCGGGTGTGGATGGGCGAGCAGGGCCAGGTGGGCCATCGGCTCGTGGTATTGGAATTCGCAGGCCTCCATAACTTGGGTCGCCCCATCCAGGAGCAGTGTCGTGCCGAAAGAGGCGGTCCGCACCACCTCTATCTCCTGGAACTTCGTCCGCCCTGCCTGAAGCGTTTTTCCAGCCTCGTAGAACCAACCGAAGCCCGGCGCGAGCCGTTCGCGGATCTCGCGCCAGCCACTGCGCCGGCGCAGGATGCGGTCTAGAAATTCTCGCATTCGAATATCTCCTGCATCTCCTTCCTGAGCAGCCCCTTAATCCGCTTGCGCTCTTTCTCCTCAAGATCCTCCATCTCTGGACCAAAAAGATAATCCTTGAGCTTGATCTCTTTCTTGCGCATCTTCGTGAGGAAGATATAGTCCGAAAGTATGTTGATGTCATAGGCCAGGTAATCCGCAAAGATGTCCTCGTCTATGAAATCCTGAATGGACGAAATGTCATGATCGATGAAAACCTTATTGAGGACTGATCGTGCCGCAGGTAGAGACATCGATATCCACCCGGAAAGTCGCCAGCCCTGTAGCGGTATCGAACTCGGGGTAGGTGTGAGCGGTGATATGGCTCTTGTCCAGATGCCCAACGATGGCTGTCTCCCCCGGACATGCGTGGCCGGGAACGCCCAGGACCGGATGGTCTTCGTTGATTAGGGCCACAACGCTCGCCCCTCGGGGGTCATAATCCTGGGTCGTGACGTTTACCAGTTTCGCGTCGATAATCTGCGTCACTTCTTCCATGATCCCGCGCAGGCGGGCGGAATCGTATTCCTTGTCGATGTATTCAAGGTACTCAAGCTGCGACTCAGGCGAGCGCGCGTAGCATAGGTCATAAATATTGAAACTAAGCGATTTGGTGAGATTGTTGAAACCCTCCAGGCGCAATTTGCGCCCCCGCACGTGCTTTACCAATTCCTTTCAAGCCTCCCTGTAAGTGATAGTTAGAAAAGGAAGTATACCATAGGATGCGGTGGGAGAAACGACGGTTGAAGATGGACTTGGAGTTGAGCAGCGTTATTACCAACGGATTTCGTGTCGTTCGCTCCAAGAGAAGGATTTCAAAGCCCCCACAGCCCCTTCCGCCCCGCGCGCGCCTTGATTTCCAGGAAGCGGAAGGCGCGCTGAACGCGAAGCGGTAGCGCACGTAGGCCGGCGACCAGCCTTCCTCTATAAGGCGCGCGTTGAAGAGCGAACCATCCTCCAGATACACATAGCAGAGCAGGCGGCCGTAGCGGTCGCGCAGGTCGTGGTCGAAGGCCAGGTAGACGGTCTTACCTAAAAGCGCGCGTTCGGCGAAGCGCTTCGCCTCGTTGGCGCCCGGTTCCCCGCGCTCTTTTCCTTTGGGCAGTTCGGGCGCGTCCACACCGAGCAGCCGTATTCGTTCCCGCGCCTCAAAGCTTTCCGGCCAGAGCCGTATGCCGCGTCCGACCCCATTCGCCGCTTCCACGGTGATCGTGTCGCCGTCGGCCACTTTCACGACTGCGGCCGCCAGGAGTCGCGCGAGCGGGACCTGCGCATAGGTGAACGGCTTCTCGCGATCCACGCGGTACAGGTTGGGTTGTGCGGGCTGGCTGAGAAGCGTTTCCAAAGTTCCGTGTGCGCAGACGAAGTTGCCGCAGTAGAGCAGGAAGAGCGTCAGCAGAAATGTGGATGCGGAGCGACTCAACGGATCTCCAGGTAGTAGCGTTCCAGGTAGCGCGCGCGGCGTTGGGCCTCGGCCCAGCGCGGGCTCTGCGGGTAGTCGCTCAGGATACGCTTATAGGCGCGGAGCGCGCGGGCCACGTCCTTGTGCGGGCCGTTGGCCTCGTAGATGCGCCCGTAGAGCCAGAGGGCCTCGTCGTCGCCGGTCAGGCTGTCGGACTGGGCCCAGCGGTCCAGGGCCTCGAGCGCCTGGGCTGGCTGGCCTTTATCGACCGCGGCGGCGATGCGCGCAAGCACCTCGGGGCCGCTGCCGTCTAAACTGATCGCTTGCGGGGAGGCTGGGGGAACCGCTGGCGCGGAGGTTGGAGCCGCGGCGGCTGGAGCGGTTGCCGGAGCGGCAGCCGAGTTTTGAGCCGCTTGGCCGTTGCTGGTTGCCGTTGCGGTTGCGGTCGCCGATAGGGATGCCGGCGCGGGCGGAAGCGGCGGCGGCGTAGACGCCTGAGCGCTTGAGGCTTGGGATCCCGCCCCGGGAGCGGCGGGGGCAGCCGCGGCGCTTGCGGTCTCCGGGCTTGGTCCTGGCGCGGAAGGTGTCGCCGATGGAGCTGTGGCAACGGTAGTCGGGACCGGGGTAGGCCAGCGCGGTTCGGCCACGATGCGGCCCAGGTCCGGATGACGCGCACATGGTCGTGCACGATGTAGTCTTCGATAAAGTCCTGGCGGAAAAAGTGCAGCTCGTAGATGCCGGAGGCCTCGGCGCGGAAGATGAAGCTCTGTCCCTCTGCGTCCAGCCTGCGGGAGTTGTAGGGCAGGCCCTGGCGCGACTGTAGCTCGCCCAGGAAGACCCAGCCGGAGCCGCGGTACGGGATCTCGACCAGCTGAC
>CAYVPJ010000195.1:0-2754 GCA_964453505.1 uncultured Oscillospiraceae bacterium
GCTTGATGCCCGTCGAGGGAGGCGGGGGCCCCGTGACACCGCAGGCGGGGGTGCAACGGCGACCGAATGCCAAGGTAATTTCTGACCGAGCTTCGACTTCTGCCGGGGCCTCAGCTGGGCGGCCGGCTCCGCCGCCGCCCGTTCGCCAGGTGGAGTTGCTGGCCCCTCCACTCCGGCCGGAGTTCCAACGGCCGCTGTCAGGCTGGTCTGTTGCCCTCAGGTTGAAGATTCCCTCAATGAAAGCCCGCCGCTCTATGGCGGGGATCCCAACATTCTCATCCTGCGGAGTGCGCCGAGAAAGCTCGGGCAAGGAGGAAGTAGCGACGGAAACCTTGCAACGGAACCCTGCGGGTCCAAGCCCGTCCGGAAAGGCTGGCAACCACCGGAAGCGAGTCTTGCGTGGTGCCAGGGCAACCTGGGCTGCGAAGCGTAGACAGCGAGTCAGCAGGCCGTGCGATTGAGCCTCGTAAGTGAGTATGTGTGGGAGCCGACGCCGTTCCGCAGGCGGAAGGCAACACCGGAGCGCGTATCGCCTGCGCCGAGGTCCCACCGGGGTCGGAGAACAGGGCATGCTGGCATTGGGGTTCCCCGGGAACTCGGGAGGTCCTGAGAGCTCCATCTGGACAACAGCCAGGCGTCGAGGGGTGCCGGTGGTCCCAAACCCCTGATCTGCGAGCGGTGGTCGACCGGGCCGCTCGTGGCGAAGCACCGGTCGACAGGGTGGTACCGCGAAGCGAAGGTCAACGAAGCGACGCGGGACGGGTCTCAGGAAGTCGGAGCGCCTGCATAGTACCGAAGAGGCCGGGGAACTCATCCCAGAGGACCCGGAGGAGGGAAGGTGGGCGTCGGGTCATGGACTTGCCGGAGGGAAAGACAGTGGGAACGCAGGATCCCTCGCTGATCTCAACGAGACTGCGGCAAATAGCAGAGCTTGCCCGGAGGAAGCCGGACACGGCCTTCACCTCGCTGTCTCATCACATCGATCTTCGGTTCCTGTACGAGGCCTATCGGCTGACCCGCAAGGACGGCGCGGTAGGGATCGACGGGGTCACGGCGGAGGAGTACGAGGAGCACCTGGAAGAGAACCTCGGTGACCTGCTGGAGCGCTTCAAGTCGGGGCGGTACTTCGCCCCGCCGGTGCGTCGAGTGCACATCCCGAAGGGCGACAGCGGGAAGACCCGTCCGATCGGCATCCCGACGTTGGAGGACAAGGTGCTCCAGCGTGCGGTGGCGATGCTGCTCGGTGCGGTGTACGAGGAGGACTTCCTGGATTGCTCGTACGGCTTCCGGGTGGGCCGGTCGGCGCACATGGCCCTGGACTCGTTGTGGCGAGCGCTGACGAAGGTCCACGGTGGCTGGGTGCTGGACGTGGACATCAAGAGCTTCTTCGATGGCCTCGACCATGGACACCTGGCGGCCTTCCTGGACAAGCGGGTGCGCGACGGCGTGTTGCGACGGGTGATCGGCAAGTGGCTGAACGCGGGCGTGCTCGAGGAAGGGACGGTGACGTACCCCGGAGCCGGTACGCCCCAGGGCGGGGTGATCTCTCCGCTGCTGGCGAACCTCTACCTCCACGAGGTGCTCGACCTCTGGTTCGAGCGGGAGGTGAAGGGCCGGCTGCAGGGCGAGGCCTTCCTGGTCCGCTACGCCGACGACTTCGTGGTGGTCTGCGAGACCGGGTACGACGCCCACCGGCTGTTCGAGGTGCTGCCGAAGCGCTTCGGGCGGTTCGGGCTGACGTTGCATCCGGAGAAGACCCGCCTGGTGCAGTTTCTCCCGCCGTCGGAGCGGCCGGCAGGCCAGCCCGGACCGGGAGACAGCGGCTCGCCGGAGACCTTCGACCTGCTGGGCTTCACCCACTACTGGGGAGCGAGCAGGCGGGGGGCGCCGGTGGTGAAGCGGAAGACGGCCCGGGGGCGGTTCGGCAGAGCGCTGCGAGCGATTTCGGGGTGGCTGGAGAAGAACCGACACCTGCCGATCCGGGAGCAACAGCGAGTGCTGACACTGAAGTTGCGGGGTCATGACGCCTACTACGGGATCACCGGCAACGGCACGATGCTTGCCCGTTTCCGTCAGGAGACGAGGAAGCTCTGGTGGCGCTGGTTGCGTCGTCGTGGAGGAAAGGCACAGTTGACGTGGGAGCGATTCCTGGACCTGTACCAGAGGTTCTCACTACCCGGACCTCGGATCGTGCACTCGATCTACAACCGATGCGCAGCAAACCCATGACTCGAGGAGCCGGATGCCCGAATTGGGCACGTCCGGATCTGTGGGAGCCCCGGGGGGGTAACCGCCCAGGGCCACCCGACCGGCAGGCCACAAAATACTGGCATAGGAACGATCAAGTGGCCTGCCGCCGCAGATTCGGCTGTTGGGACCACCCGCTTAATGGTCGCTTCTTACGCCTACGCCTGGTCAATTTGTGTGAGCAGTGGCCTGCGGGTGCCACGGAGCCATATGTCGGTCTCCCAGCGGCCTGGTGGAAGGGAGCGAATCAGCGTCAAAAATCGCCTACAACCGAACCTTTCTCTCGACTAGCTTACGCGTCAACGATAAAGGATGGACGAATGCTTCACATTATAGCCGCCGCGAGTTGCTGCCTTGCCTTGGTTGCCTGCAATGATGCCGGTAGGGGAGATCCTGGCGAGGGCGAGGGCGAGGGCGAGGTAGTCGGCAACTGCAGCGATTCGCTCGACCAAGACGACTACGAAGTGATAAGCCTCGCTCTCACCTCCGCCTTCGAGCAATATGATG
>CAYVPJ010000196.1:0-2751 GCA_964453505.1 uncultured Oscillospiraceae bacterium
CAATATATGGCTTAAAGCCAAGCTCTCGCACCCTCAAGTTGGCAGCGGCGGCCTGAACGGTGAGCTCCATAGAGCGCGCATTATCGTATTGCGGGCCGGGCGCGTTGGCAACAATAAGCCCCTGCCCATGGGGGCCATATGCGCGCACATCCTCCGGATTAAGCCCGGCCTTTTTTGCATAATATTGTGCCCTGGCGTGCATTACCCCCAGGCCATAGCCCTGCACCTGCTCGGGCAGCAGGCCCCCGTGATCAAATTCGCCGGATGCGTTTTGGTTGCTCTGCAAAAAAACGGCCCGGGTCAGGTGATCCACGGGGTCTGAAATTTGCGCGAACAAGCCGGAAAATCCGCAATCACGCGCCTTTTTCGCATATGCGGCAAGCATGGCGCGATTTGCCTCAAACTGCACCATGCGCATATCCCCGGCGGTTTCCGTAAGCGGCGGCACCCCCCGCGAGGCGGTAAACAAAAGGGCGTCGCAATCAAACAGCGCTTCCTCCGGGCAAATATACACCGGCGGCAGCGGCTCCCCCGAAACCGGCAGCACCTGGTTCAGCTCCATCTCATAGCGCGCGCATTGGGCGCGGTTGGGATCGAATATACCGATGGAAGCAAGCTCCGTACCCAGAAGCTTTAACCCGGTGAGCACCGTGCCACCCACATCTCCCAAGCCCACGAGTACCACGCGTGGGCGCTCCGGTGGAGCAAGAAGGCGCAGCAGCACATCGTAGCAGCGGGAAAACCCGGTGTTCAGCACGCACGCGCCCTCCTGTGTGAGGATGGCGCCCACGGCCTCGGGCAGGTGCGCTGTCGCCTGAAATTCGGGCAGGGGCCGAAGCAATGCGGAAGGAAGCTCCTCCTCAAACAGCTCAGCTTCCGTGTGCACGGCAAAAATACCCCGGCTTGCGCACCCATCCCGCAGCAGCAAAATCACCAGCGGGGCAAAGGGCTGCTCCGCCGGAACCGCGTCCTGGGGCAGGCGGCAATCCGCTGAGAGCGGGAACAGGCAAGCCCCGTGATATGCATAATATTGGCTCATAGGCACTCCTTTGCTTTCCCTTTTATTCGAACCCTGCGGGGCCAGTCCCTGCGGGGCCAAACCCTGCGGGGCCAAACCCTGCTGGGCCCAGCCGCCGGAACAGGGCAATATCATCCGCAAGGCAAGCGGACGCGAACGCGCCCGTGTCATACTGCATGTGCATCCCCTTATCCGGCAGGCGCGGGCGGTAAAGGGCCTCGGCCAGCCGTTTGAGCGTAAGGGAGGTATCCAAAACCGCCTGATGCCGCCGTTCCAGCACCGCAAGGATATTTTGCGCGTTTTCCAGCGAAACAAACGAAAACGCACGCAGGGCCTCTTCGGAAACGCCATGCAGGTAGCGGGGGCGGGCATAGGGAAAGATCAAGTTTACTGAAGGCAAAAGATCCCCAGTATGCCGGCCCGTTTTTACGCTGTCGCCCCCCAAAAAAGGATATTGCAGGCTTTCGGTAAACCAATAGCTCAAATTGGGGATGAAATATTCGCAATCCACCGCGCGCTGCTGCAAATCCATCAAATCCTTTCCACGGCCGGAAAGAACGCCGACGATGATGCGGCGGATCTCCACCTCCTCCTGCCGAAAAATCGGGTCGAGCATTTCCAGCCGGTAGCCATTGTGCAATAGGTCATCCACAAGCAGCACCGGGCGGCGGAAGGATTTGAGCGTGCGCACCTGGTTGGCGAGGGAGGAATAGCCGGGATACTCATCGATGGTAAAGCTTGTGATATCCGCATCGAACACCTTATCCGCGTGGAGCGTTTTCGTAACAACGTTGGGCACCACCTCGCCGGAAAGGATTTTGCCATAGGGCACGCACATTTCCTCCCCAAGCCCCTGGCCAGGCGCAAGGTGCTCCACCCCTGCGGCGCCCCGCACACGGTGCACTAGGGCCTGGTTTAAAAGCTCTGTGTGAAAGCAAAGCAAAAGCGTGCCCGGGAACATGGCGGCAATGGCCCTGCGCAATGCCGGGCGCGCCGCATAAATCACATCCCGCACCGCCTCATCATCATGCAGCGGCGGTTTAATGCGCTCCAGCGCATCCTGCACAAGCACCAGCGGCGCGCGCATATCCACAAGCATTATGCCATCGTGTCCCGGCACAGGGCAAAAACCCATTTGCTCAAGGATGGGGCGAAGGGGATCGTTTTCCCGGCAGATATAAAGGGCACAGGTATGATCACCGGCAAGCGAGCGGGCAAGCAGCTCCGTAGCAAGCAGCAGCTCCCCCTCCCGGATGGCGTCTTCCTCAAGCCGCACCTCTTCAATAAGCAGCACCCGGCCGGATGCTTGCATGCGCACAGCTTCGGCCGCCGCACGATCCCGCAGCGCGGCATATAGGCCAGAAATATGCAGCGTGCGCCCCAGGGCAAAGCCCAGCGGCCGTTCCCTGTCCCGGCGGCACAGCAAAGCGGCGGAGGGGCGCTCCATGCCCGCAAGGCGCGAGTTAAGCTCCGGGCAGCCCGTGGGCGGATCGCCGGGGCGCCAGCTTTCAAAGAAAAGTTCCCGCAGGGCAACGATATGCTTAAGCTGCGGGGAGCACAGGTAAAGAGCCCTGGAATAGATAAATTCCTGCACGACGGGATCCAGCAGCATGGAAATATCAAGGTTTTTATCAATGTATTCCCGAATGCGCGAGGAGCTTACGCTCTCGTAATACGCGGGCATCTCCGCCGCGACCACGCCGACGAGGTAGGTTTCCAGCGGCATGTCGAAC
>CAYVPJ010000197.1:0-1130 GCA_964453505.1 uncultured Oscillospiraceae bacterium
GAAATCAAACTGTTTTTGTCTGATGAAACAATTGATAAATTTTCAACTTCAAAAAAGCCCATAGTAAATCAGATTAAAAACAGTGAAAATGAAAAGCTTGACATCATTTACGAAGATTCTGATATTTTGCTTGTTAATAAACCAAGCGGAATGTTATCTCAGAAATCATCCGCAGATGATGTTTCTTTAAATGAATATTGTCTTTATTATCTTATGAACGCAGGAATTGTTACAGAAGAAAGCTTAAAAACCTTTAAACCTTCTATTTGCAATCGATTGGATCGTAATACAAGCGGTATTGTCATTTTTGGAAAATCTCTGCGTGGAGTACAGACCATGTCTGATGCATTAAAACAACGTACACTACACAAATTTTACCAATGTATTGTGGCAGGTAAGTTAGAAGGAGAGAAGACCATTAAGGGCTTCCTTCATAAAGATGAGACTACAAACCATGTTATGATCTCTGAAAATAAAGGAGAAGACACTTCCTATATCGAAACAAAATATGCACCCTTACAATATATAGAATGCGAAAATGGAATTGTAACATTGCTTGAGGTTGAGTTGATTACCGGTAAGCCACATCAAATTCGTGCTCATCTTGCTTCCATCAATCATCCGATTATCGGCGATTACAAATATGGAAACCGAAACATCAATGAATATTATCGTAAAGCTTACAGGATAGATTCACAGCTGCTTCATGCTTATCGCTTGGTTATGCCAAAACTTAATGAGCCTATGAAACATTTATCAGAACGTGAGTTTCAAACGAAATTACCGGATGCCTTTATCAATATACTCAGTAACCAGAAAAAATTTAAATGCAATCGATAGGAGAATCACATGGCAACATGGAATTCACGCGGCTTAAGAGGCTCCACACTGGAAGACCTGATTAACCGTACAAATGAAAAATACAGAGAAAATCATCTGGCATTGATTCAGAAAGTGCCCACACCGATTACCCCTATTAAAATTGACAAGGATCATCGTCACATCACACTAGCGTATTTCGATCAGAAAAGTACTGTCGACTATATCGGGGCAGTGCAGGGAATCCCTGTGTGTTTTGATGCAAAGGAATGTGCGGCAGAGACCTTTGCACTTGCAAACATTCATGAGCA
>CAYVPJ010000197.1:1169-2186 GCA_964453505.1 uncultured Oscillospiraceae bacterium
TTTTTCTTGATTTATTATACGGCAAAGAATGAATTTTACTATTTACGCTTTCAAAAGTTAAAAGAATTCTGGGACAGAGCACAGAATGGTGGACGGAAAAGTTTTCGCTATGAGGAAATTGAATCAGAATATAAAATGGAACATAAGGGTGGTGTCCTTGTACCATATTTGGATACATTAAAGCATGACTTAGATTCAAGAGAATAATGAGACGAATTTCAAAACAGGATTTCAATCCACATTAGGGTTGACAATCACATTTTAATCAAATATAATACATAATTATTCACCTTGGTAGCATGGTAGCACGTTACTACGGTAAAGCGAAAGGATTATTGTTATGAAAAAAAGATTATTACATACCCCTGAAGGTGTTCGCGATATCTATGGAGTGGAATGCGAGAAAAAGTTGGCATTACAGAATACCCTTCATCGTCAATTAAAGCTATATGGCTATCGTGACATTCAGACACCGTCATTCGAATACTTTGATATTTTCTCCAACAAAATCGGAACAACACCATCCAAGGAATTATATAAATTCTTTGACAAAGAGGGGTCCACATTAGTTATGCGCCCTGATTTTACACCATCTATTGCAAGAGCAACTGCGAAGTATTTTTCGGAAGATACCATGCCACTTCGTTTCTGTTATGTAGGTAACACCTTTGTAAATACCAACGAACTGCAGGGACGTCTTCGTGAAACAACACAGATAGGCGCAGAGCTGATAGGTGATGGTTCTGTAGAGGCAGATGCTGAGATGATTTCCTTGGTCATTGCATCAATGAAAGAGGTTGGGTTAACGGAATTTCAAATCAGCATCGGCAATGTTGATTTTTTCAAAGGACTTTGTGCAGAATATGACATCGGCGAAGAGGCCGAGTTATCGCTTCGTGAGTTTATTTCTAACAAGAATTACTTCGGTATGGTGGATGTTTTGGATTCTCTGAATATAGAAGAAAAATCAAAAAATGTAATTGTAAAAGTATCTGAAATGATTGGCACAATTGATAC
>CAYVPJ010000197.1:2196-2671 GCA_964453505.1 uncultured Oscillospiraceae bacterium
CAATGAGCGTTCTGTCAATGCTATTAAGCGTCTTGAAAAATTATATGATTTACTGCGTATATATGGCATTGAAAAGTATGTGTCATTTGATCTGGGAATGCTCAGCAAATATCATTATTATACAGGTATCATTTTTCGTGCATATACATATGGAAGTGGCGATGCTGTTATGAAGGGCGGAAGATATGATAACCTGTTAAATGAATTTGGAAAAAATGCTGCAGCCGTTGGATTTGTAACGGTAGTTGACCAACTTCTGTCAGCATTACAAAGACAGAATATAGATATCAAATCGGATTCTACAATGAATATGGTAGTATATGAGAACGATTCCGTTGAACAGGCAATTGCATTGGCTCAAAAACTTAGGGACAAAGGGCTGCCTACTCAACTATCATTATTACAATACTTCGATTCTCAGAAAGAGAATACTCCTCCTAATGAAATTGAAAAAGCAAACGACATAAGAAAAAAA
>CAYVPJ010000198.1:0-2661 GCA_964453505.1 uncultured Oscillospiraceae bacterium
TTCTCTTTTGCGCAGTAGCCATCCCGAGTTGGCAGTATTGCTTCTGTTGCGAAGACATTCTTGGCCTCGGTAAAGAATGGCATAAAGGAAATATGCCGTTTATCTTCAATATCGGTGAAACTGTCTACATCAGTGGGAACTATTGACAAAATAGAGTCATCAATAAGCCTTACGGATTCGTCCGTGCCTATGTCGCGTAGATACAGCAAGCTGTCGGATGCCAGCTTTGCCAACAGCGCAACCATATGATTGTTGTGAGCAACGCCTGCCCGTATTCCTTCACGGCTGTCTGTAAGCAGAAACGGCGCGTGTATCAGGAAATTAAGGCCGGTGTTTTCTTTCGTCGGGAAGAAACAAAATGCAGGTTCTTTCTTGGGAAGCAGCTTTTTATCTTTGTCGAGAAAAAAGCCAACGGAATACTTTCTTCCGGCTTCATCCTCACGCGTGAATAGCCACAAATGCTGATCGACTATGTCTTCGCCGCTGTTTTGTGTAAGCGTTATAAATTCCGCTGTGGAATCGCCAATATGCCTTGTTTCAGGTATGCTTTTTCCGTATAGACCGATAACATCTTCAAATTCAAAATCAATATCGCGCAGACTGCTTAAAAAGAGAAGCGGGTAAGAGAGTGATCTCAACTTCTCCGCTATATCACTGTATGCCTCTTTTTGACCGCGTTCGGCATGGTCGAAAGGGAAAACGAACAGTGTCTCATCTGCTCTGCGCCCCTTGAAATCCTCTTCAATAAAAGTGGGGACAATGAATCGGTCAATGCGGAAATGGACATTTGGATCATAGATGTGGGGAGTCGATGTGTACTGAAAAACAGCCTTAAATCCGACACCGAATTTGCCGATAGATGCCTCCGTTTTGTTAGAATTGGCAATCGAGGTAATGGAGTTAATATCACCCAGCTTACCGACAGCAGAATCCTCATCCTCCCGTGCAGGGTCTGTTACGGAAAAATGCCGGGTACCGTTGTGCGCAAAAATCAGCCTGTCCGGCTCAAGAATGAATCGTGCACTTGTCGCCCCTGCGTCGTCGGCGTTTTGGAGAAGCTCATATATAAAATGAGCTTGGTCCGAGTACTTTTCAACAACGCTATTCTTTATACCTCTCATCGAAGGCTTTTCAAGGGTGTCGGCGCTTTCGGCGCGGTCAGCAGTGAGCGCAGCAAAGAAGCGCTTTTCTTGCTCAGTCATCTTGTCATCCCCCAATCAATAAGCAGAAAAATTCCTTTATGACGAACTACATACAAAAGCCGTCTGTATCGAAAATATGTGTAAGCTCATCGTCGTTTATGGCCTGCTTTACCTCATCTCGTATAGCATTTTTAGACATATCAAGCCGTTTGAACTTTCCATCCGAAGCCATACGAATAAGTTGAATCCGTCCCACTATGGGATTCCGGCGGGCATATTCGGCAAAGCCCTTAGCTTTTCCGAGGTTGTCCGTTCGCGTTTGGTCATGTGGCTCAAGAATGTCAATAATGTATCCGCCGCGGGAATCTGCGCGTACAACAAGGAAATCCGGGTATGCGGGTTTTGTTACCCCATCCTTCTCGTATGGGATACTCAATGACCACGGCTTCCTCGGGGGATTGCGAAGCCAACACACAAAGTCTGGCTGCGCGGCTTCTTCATCAAGTACGCCTTGCTCCCAGTTGTTGAGAGCGATTTTGGCAACTCCAGTGTTATCCACAAATAAATGGTTGGAGTAAATCCTGCCATTTGTATTGTGTTCGCAGCTTATAGTTTCGGGAAGCATAAAAATATGTGCGCTAACGATATCGCCGTCAGAAACAATATCGTTGTATTTCTTTTTGTATTTGACGGGAAGGCTGATCGTCTTGCGGCGATATCTATCATTCATTTCGTGGAAGCGATCTTTTGCAAAGGCATTCAGCGCAGCGATGCAATTGCTGTCTGCCGCAAAAATGATGATGTCGATTTTGAAGCCGTTCGGGTTATCCACTGCCTGATACGCACGGCCGTATTTCACGCCAATACCTTCATTGCCGAGTTTGGTATCAGCGAGCCTGAACTGCCTGTCCAAGTCGGTATCTGTGGCGGAGAGAAAATCGTGAACAGCGTTATTATCTACGCTTTCGCCGAACACGTCAAAAACCTGCGTATTCAGCTTGAACTGCAGCACCTTTGTCGCAAGCTCAGAATACTTGCCGCTGGATTTGAGTGATTCTATATAATCGTGAACCATCCGCACGATGTCGTCGCAGACTTCATCGTAGGCGTTTTGGTAAATCAGCGATTGACTGAACAGGTGCGAGAGGGCAAACAATGAGTGCAGATAATTACTGATGCGCACACTTCTCACTTCGTAAGTGAGCAGACCCGCATCGTTGATTGCTTTCATTACTTCTTCGCGGTCAAAGTCTGAGGCGACTTCTTCTGCCGTGCTCGTCGTGTCTGGATTCGCTGTCGTTCCACCGGTTGCAGGATGCTCTTGTACTACCTGAACATTATTGGCGCTGGCAGGTTGCGCATTTACCGGCGATGCTGTTGCACCATTTCCGGAGCCGAAAGCGGTTTCAACTGTGGTGCTGATTTCCGGCTGAGCAATATTCTCTAAGCTAATCTGATCCGGCGCTATTACTTCACGATGCGGCGCAACGGTTTTTTGCGTATACTGTTTCGGGCGTAC
>CAYVPJ010000199.1:0-2630 GCA_964453505.1 uncultured Oscillospiraceae bacterium
GTAAGAGATTCAAGATTAAAACTATTTACGACAAACTATGATACCTGTTTTGAGGAAGCCGCGGGAAGTCACGGAATTGTTGTAATAGACGGTTTTTCGTTTGCAAAGCCTAGAGTATATGATCCTCGTTTTTTTGATCTTGATGTCGTGAAAAGATCACAATACTGTGATTCATCAGACAACTATCTTGAAGGTGTTTTTCAGCTGTATAAACTACACGGATCCGTTAATTGGGAAAAAGAAGGAAATCGAATTATCGAAAAAGAGGCCACTCCCAATGGGGCTTGTATGATTTTCCCGGCCAAAGGGAAATACCAGCAATCATACATCCAGCCTCATCTGGAATTGATGGCTCGGTACCTTTCTTCTCTTCGCGAACCCAATACTTGTCTTATTGTAACGGGTTTCGGATTCAATGACGATCATCTTTCGGAGCCGATTATTGCAGCAATAAAATCGAATCCGTATCTAAAAGTGGTTATTTCAAATCGATCAGCGGAAGATAATCTGACAGATGTAAAAGCAAATGCAAGTCGTTATTGGAAGATTTTAAAATCATACAATTCAGTAGGTGAAGATGTAACTTTTATCAACGCGTCGTTTGAAGAATTTGCATATCTTATCCCGGATTTACGATCTTTGACACCTGCCGAGAGAGTTTTTAACGCAATCAAGAATATTTAGTGGAGATTAGTATGGATATCGCTACAGAATTTCCCCGAGGAATACTTCAATCTGAATTGCTAATGGGAACTGTTCATACAGTAACCGCTTATAGTGTGCAGGTTCGGCTAACAGATGCAGGAGCACCCAGCGGATCGTATTACAAAGGTGGCAGGTATGGAAAAGGTGAAGTTGGGGAATTTGTTATAATAGAGGGTCAGATTAGTCTAGTTTTAGGGCGCGTTATTGAGGTGAAAAAAGACGACACTCCAAATAGCAAAGAAGACGCCCTTGGGAAAATTCAATTATTGGGATCCATATGCATGGAAACCCTTAAAGTTTCTGCTGGCGTGGAATCATATCCACGATTAGGTGACAGAGTTTATGCAGCTCCTCATAAACTAGTAGCCAAGATTCCAGAATTGATGGAGCAAGAATTCGAAAGCCCAATTACAATAAATCTTGGTGCTGTAGATCTTTTGCGCGAAAGTAGTGTGCAGGTTAAGCCTGAAAAATTGTTTGGTCGGCACTTAGCAATCCTTGGATCTACTGGTGGGGGGAAAAGTTGGACAACAGCAAGAATCATTGAAGAATGCTTGAAGTTCAAGTCAAAAATGATTTTGCTTGATGCTACAGGAGAATATAGACATTTTTGCAATAATTTCATTGAACATATTCACTTAGCAAATCCGGTTAAACTAGCCGAAAATTCAACCAGATGTTATTTACCGCCTACCACTTTTCTAGAAAGTGATTTTATTGCATTGTTTGAACCTGCCGGAAAAGTTCAAGGTCCAAAGTTAAGGGAAGCGATTAAAAGCTTACGACTTGCAGGGTTATGTCCGGACAAGTTTCCCAATGGGTATATTAAAAAAATAAATCAATCAAAAGCAGAATATAACTCTGCGCTGAGCGAAGAAGGGGTCTCTGCCAAAATTGATGATCCAACTACGCCATTTGATGCTACTAAAATTGCTAAGCAAATTGAACATGAGTGTGTTTGGCCAGAAGGCGGCTATGCAACTAGCCCTGATCCATCAAAATGGGGAAAAGAAGATGGAAATTTCTCGTACTGCTTATCATTGACCACTCGCATTGATTGCATATTATCTTCGCCCGCATTTGAATGTGTGTTTAAGCACACAGATCAGTCACCTATGACAAACGAAATAGAAAGTTTTTTCGAAGGCGATAAAAAACTACTTAGAATTGACTTGAGCGGAATTCCGTTTGAATACAAAGCAAGAGAAATAATTTCAAATGTTATTGGTCGATATTTGCTTAATAAAGCTAGAAACAGAACTTATGAAACAATGCCATTACTTGTATTTCTTGATGAGGCTCATAACTTTCTTGGTAAACATATTGGAGGCGATGATACTGTAGCAAAATTAGATGCCTTTGAACTAATTGCAAAAGAGGGAAGAAAATTTGGCCTAAATATATGTTTGGCAACACAAAGACCCCGTGATATTACAGAAGGTGTTTTAAGCCAAATTGGAACAATGATTGTACATCGACTAACCAATGATAGAGATAGAGAAGTTGTAGAAAGGGCTTGCGGAGAGATAGATCGAGCCGCAGCCTCATTTCTGCCAAACCTAAGGCCCGGAGAGGCAGCACTTATCGGAAATGATTTTCCAATTCCATTAACAATTCAGATTGCTACACCAAATACAAAACCTCATTCTTCTGGACCTGATTTCCAATCAGTGTGGAAGAATGAGTGAGTTAGCGAACCATCCTGTCAGCGAAAGGTTATCGCATTGAACATCTGACCGAAACATTCATTAGTAGAATGAAAGCATAACACTTAATCAAGATGGTCGACTAGAAAAATCAAAGACATTGAGTGCAACGAAGATATGATTTGATACGAGAAATATGAGGGCGGTTTCCATTGATTAAATTTACTGAAGATAAACTCGAAAACACTTTTATTGAATTGTTGTGCCAGGAGGGATTCT
>CAYVPJ010000200.1:0-2629 GCA_964453505.1 uncultured Oscillospiraceae bacterium
TATCACGGGCCGACCGCGCTGTTCGTAAGTCCCACCTACTCCGGCGCGAGCGATACCTATTTTCGTTCGCTGGGCGAGGCGGTCATGGCGGTCAATAATCGGTATCTGCCCTACGATGTGTATATCTATCTGCCGTATAACTATGGCACGGTTTATGAATACGCGGGCGTACAGATTCGCGGCGTGTCCGGCCCCGGCAGGCTGGTTGTTTACGGATATAACAACACGACGCTGTCGAGCTACATTTCCATTAAGGGCTGCTCAGCGTACATCACGCTGCAATATGTGAGCTTGCGTGAGATTCGTCCGCTCAACAACGGCAATCGTAATAGCTACTTGGTGGAGTGTCAGATGAACCACTTTGTGGAGCTGAACGGATGCACGCTGGACGCGAACGGCACCACTTACGACTCCGTCTACGTGCGCAGCAGCCACGTCGTGCTCATCGGCTGCGGACTGTACAACGCGCTTCAGGGTATGGAGGTTTATCTTGGAACCGGCGTGGTCAAGAGCTGCGTCGGCTCTTGCACATGGGCGATGGTCGCATATGCGGGTATCATCTTTGCGTATGGCACTGTCCCCGCTGGCAGCAGAAGCACGGGAGAGAATGGGCAGGTTTATGCTACGGGCGTGACGATCAACTACGGTACTGCGATTCCCACGGTTACGCCGGATGAAACCACCATCCAGTACGCCACGCTTACCAAATCGTGGCGCGGAAGCTGGCGAACCGATACGCTCGACGTGGTGCAGGGCGTGTACTCTGATTATGGTTATTCCAACTCGCTTTCGTGGAACCGCGGCTGCATGTGGTTTGGCAATCTGCTGAACGTATTGTCCGGCACGACGGTCAGCTCGGCGACGCTTACGCTGCACAGAAAGACGGGCAGCGGTTCCGGCAGCGCGAAAACGGTCTACCTGTGCGCCATTACAAACACGAGCGCCATCGGAACGCCGTCTGTCGCGGCGAACTTCGGCGCGTTGGGAACCATTGGGCGCGGCGCGACGGTTACGTTCGGTATTCCCGTTGCGGCGGTGCAAGGGCTGGTCGACGGTACCTACGGTGCGCTTTGCCTTTTCGAGTCGCCTTACAACTTTGGCAGCTCGACTTATTCCAACTGCTACATGCGCATGAGCGGTACGGATGAATCCAGCTACAAGCCTTACCTGACAGTGGTATATTCCGGCGGCACTTCTTGGGGTTAATAAAGGAGGTTTGAGACATTGAAAATCCTGATACCCATGGAAGGGCAAGTGCGGACGATTCTGCGCTCGCCCTTTTTGATTGCCCGAAGGGAAAGTGAAACCCAGTACAGCCTGACGGGTCAGGCGATGAGCATGACCGGCATCACCGCCGATATGATCCTGATCCTGCCTGACAGCGTAGAAGTAACCGAGGGGCAGAGCGTAACGGATGCGCTTCGCATGGCGGCGCTACCGCTGGAATCCTTCGTGACCGTCAGCGCAGAGGAGGCGCTTTCCAAAACGCTGGGCTTGCTCATGCGCGCCGCCGTTGCGGATGGGAAGATCACGGACGAGGAGCTGCTCCGCGTCGCGCCCGCGCTGGAAGGGCGGCTGTGGCAGCCGGGAATCGCTGTTTCTGTCGGTGACGTGTATTCCTTCGGCGCTTTCCTCTGGAAGTGCGTACAAGCGCACACCACGCAAGGTGACTGGTCGCCCGACCTCACGCCCGCGCTCTGGCACAAGGTGGAGATTGTCAGCCAGTCCGAAACGCGAGTATGGGATGCTGGTATCGAGTGCACAGTGGGCGATGTGGTCGCATACCCGGATGCAAACGGTACCCGGTACGCTTGCCTGCAGGCGCACACGTCGCTTGCTGGTTGGGAACCGACCAATGTGCCCGCGCTGTGGCAAGAACAAACTGGCGAAAAGGAGGCGTGATGATGCCTTTTCAGTATAGCGCGTCCAGCGGTCGCATTACCTGTCCGCGCGGCGATACCGGGGCGTTGAGCTTTTCGTTTAGCGGAACGGTCAGCCTCAAACCCGGAGATATGCTGGTATTCGGCTTGTACAACCCATCTGCGAAGGAAACGATGCTCCGCAAGCAGGTGGAAATCGTAGACGGCTCGGCGCTTCTGTTATTCACCAACGCCGATACCCGCAACCTGCCCGCAGGCTCTTACAGGTATAACTTACGCGTGGTGACCGATCCCGAGCTCGACGCGAACGGACTGGTGATCTGCGCCGACGCGACGGATAACGTACTGTCCATCTACAATGAGCTGCCGAAATTTGAACTACTGGAGGCGGGTGTGCATGTCTGATATTTCACTCAATACTGCAATTCCACAAGTGAACATCGTCGTGACCCCATCCGGGATGAACGGCAGAGATGGTATAGACGGCATTCCCGGTCGGGATGGCGCGGACGGCGCTCCCGGTCAGAACGGCGTGGACGGTGTTGGAATTATGTCCGTCGCCGTTGATGAACGGAACCACCTGATGCTCACTTTTACAGATGATACCGTGCAGGACGCAGGCTTGCTGAATACGGTCGATTCAACCACGCAGGAGACCCTCTCGCGTTTGGAGGATATCAGAACAATTCGCGCGAACGCCCCCTCCAATCGTGGTACTGAACCCTATGACGGCGCGGTGCTTACTTTTA
>CAYVPJ010000201.1:0-2597 GCA_964453505.1 uncultured Oscillospiraceae bacterium
GTACATTCAATATTAACAGGACAATCCGTGAGAATGGGTGCATTAACCGCTTTCCCGTCAGCAAGCTGAACATTCATAGTAGTCAATTTATCTTCATCTCGTTTGCTGTGACTGCCTAAATAGCCGAAGGTTTCTTTATATTTATCATCATCAAGATTAACCACAAAACAGCCCGATTCCTTTATCAACTGATAAGAATAACGTGATGGGACGATTCCCACCATAACCATAGGGGGAGCATAACTACAGTTACCGCAATAACCCACTGCAAGTACATTGTTTTCACCGTTTAAGCCTCTGCATGAAACAAGCACACGAGGCATAGGCTGCAAGCAGGATTTCATATTCGCCTGCTTTTTCCCTCTGTCATAAGCCAATTTTTCTGCAATAACATTGAATTCTCCCGAAAAACCGGTTATTGCTTCTATTTCGGCATTACAAAGCAGTTGTTTTTCTTCTTCGCTTATACCGTTACATATGACCGAGCTGACCTGAAAGCCTTTCAAAAACAGCGGTAAAGATTTTACTCGCGTATTTTCAATATTTTGCCTCATGATAATTCTTCCGTGCTTCTCTTCATAAATCACGAATCTATCACATGCTTCCATGTTATTTGCCACCTTGGCACCTCTTACAGCTATTGCAAATTTCATTTGTGAAAACCTCACTTTCAAAATATTTAATAGAGTAAAGTATTAATCTTTGTTTAGTTCTTTATCGACTGCTTTTAAGGCTTCAGAAACAGAAGCGGTATCACCGAACACTCCAATAACCGACATATGTTGGGGACACATTCCTGTTATCTCCGCAACATTTACGTTAGAGGCTTTTTCCGCAACATCTGCCGCCACAATGATTTCAGATAACTGTCCTTGTATTAACCCGAGAGAATTTATAAGTTTATTGTGCAAATTGTCCTTAATATGATCGTCGTTTATTTTCCTTAATATAATATTCACGACACCTTGAGAGGGGCTGTTGATCGTTCTAATTGTTACCATATGCAATCTCCTGTTCAATATAATAATCCAATCAGTTTTATTCATGCTTTTGTTAGTAATCCTCTACTACATTTTTAACAGCTGTCGGTTCCAATACTTAACAGTGTATTTTGTTTTCGAGAAGACTGTCTAAAGCGGCGACATTTCACGTAGACGGTTAATAATTGCCGGTAGCTTTTCGAGTATATAATCAACATCGTATTCGGAATTATCTTCATTCAGTGAAAACCTGAGTGAGCTATGTGCCAGCTGACTGGGAAGGCCCATTGACAGAAGAACGTGCGAAGCTTTCTGTGAACCGGACGAGCATGCCGAGCCAGAAGAGGCATATATACCGTTTTGGTCAAGCATCATAACCATGGATTCGCCTTCTATGCCTTCGATAATAAAAGAAGCGATACCGGGAAGCCTGTTTGCCGGATCACCGGTCAGCTTGACACGAGAAATTTTCATTACTCCGCTTATCAGTCTGTCACGCAGGGCTGACACTTTTCTCATATTTTCCTTCATATTGGTACAGGCTTCATCCAGTGCCGCACCAAGACCAACGATGCCGGCTACGTTTTCAGTTCCGGAACGCAGATTATGCTCCTGGCCTCCACCATGTATAATTGCAGGTAACTTGATACTTTTATTGATATACAGCGCTCCGATGCCCTTTGGCCCTCTAAATTTATGTCCTGCCAAGGAGAGCATATCGATATTCATTGTGCAAACATCAATTGGAATATGCCCGACCGCCTGTACAGCATCAGTATGAAACAAAATCCCGCGCTCTCTTGCAATTGCTCCTATTTCGACTGTGGGCAAAATTGTACCGACTTCATTGTTGGCCGCCATGATTGAAATGAGTGACGTACCGTTCTTTATGGTAGAGCAAATCTCCTGAAGTGATATCTGGCCGTATGTGTCTACTCCGAGGGAGGTAATCTCATACCCCTGTTCTTTCAATGAATCAAGGGTATGTAGGACGGCGTGATGTTCAATAGCTGTGGAAATAATATGTTTACCATTATTTTGACTGAGTTTAGACGCCGATTTGATTGCCCAGTTGTCGGATTCCGTTCCGCCACTCGTAAAATAGATTTCTTCAGGGAGAGCGCCTATCGCGGACGCAACTTTTTCGCGCGAGTTCTGGATTGCTCGTTTTGCATTACTACCAAAAGAATAAACCGATGACGGATTTCCGTATTCCGTTGTTAAATAAGGTAGCATTGCTTCGAATGCCGTTCTTGACAACGCGGTCGTGGCCGCGTTGTCTGCGTATACCATTTGATTCATTGCGCATTTTCTCCCTGAAGCCCGGGCGTTTTACTGCGATAGTTTTCGATTGCGTTCTTGAGCGCGGTCGCGCCGAGAACAGAGCAGTGTAGTTTGTTTTCAGGCAATCCACCGAGGGCTTCCGTTATATCGGTATCCGTTAGCTTCAGCGCTTCTTCCAGAGGTTTTCCTTTTACGAGCTCCGTCGTCATACTGCTTGTCGCGATAGCAGCAACACAGCCGAATACCAGAAAGCTTATATCTTCAATGACGTTATCTTTTACCTTAATATAGAGTGTGAGAGAGTCTCCGCAGCTTGGATCTCCGCAAGTTCCT
>CAYVPJ010000202.1:0-2575 GCA_964453505.1 uncultured Oscillospiraceae bacterium
CGGTTTCAATGGCTGGTGGTTTTATTTTGGCTAGGTTTCCTATTAAATTTCATTGGCAGGGTGATTGGTACTGCGATAGCCTTCTACTTGGGAAGATATTTGGGGAGAATGGTGATTAAACATCTAATCAAACCAGAAATTGTGGACAAATATGATTTGTATTTTAATAAAGGTAAAATGCTGTTATTTTTGGCATATTTTTTACCATTTTTTCCAGATGATGAAATTTCATATTTGGCGGGATTATCTGCAATCAGCCCAAAAATATTTTTATCATTAATGATAATTGGACAGGTGAGTGGCAGTTTGAGTTTGGCCTATGTTGGTAACGGGATTAAATCAATCAGAGAGCCGATGTTTATAATTATTTCACTTATAACTTTAATCGGCGGAGTTGTTTTTATTTTAAATTATAAAAAAACAAAAAAGCAAAATTTATTACTTATTTAGCTTAATTTTATGCAATTACCCAAAAAAGCAATTATAACCGTGGCGGGATCAGGAACGAGATTTTTGCCAGCTACTAAAGCGCAACCAAAAGAAATGTTGCCGATTATTGATAAACCCATTATTCAATATGATGTGGAAGAAGTGGTGGAGTCTGGTATTCGGGATATTATTTTAGTAACCAAGCAGGGGGGCAGGGCGACGGAAGACCATTTTGATTCTAATGTAGAATTGGAACAACATTTGCGTAAGAATAAAAAATTAGAAAGATTGGAAGAAGTCAAACGGATTGCTAAGATCGCAAATTTTATCTATGTCAGACAAAAGAATCATATGCCTTATGGCAATGGCACGCCACTTCTCATAGCAAAAGATTTGGTAGCGGACGGGCCTTTTTTATATCTTTATGGCGACGATATGACGAAAGCCAAAGTGCCGGTTTGCAAGCAACTAATAGAAGTATATAAAAAGAATCCAGACGTGGTGGCGATTTTGGCGGTACAGCGGGTGCCAAAGAAAGAAGTTTCTAAATACGGAGTAGTAAAAATTAAAAAAGGCACAAGCAATGAATTGGAAGAATTGGTGGAAAAGCCGGAAGTAGACAAAGCCCCATCTAATCTGGCGGTGTTTGGCAGATTTTTATTAACTCCCAAAATACTACCGATTATTGCCAAATTAAAAACAGGCAAAGGGGGAGAATTATGGTTGACGGATGCAATCGCTGAATTGGCAAAAACAGAAAAAGTTTTGGCGCATGAAATAGAGGGTGGGTGGTTCACGACGGGTGATCCTTTGAATTATTTGAAAACAACGGTAGAGTTTGCTCTGGATAGAGCTGATTTAAAGAAAGAATTTAGAAAATACATTGTGGAAAGACTAAAAAAATAGTATAATGGAATTAAGAAAGTAAAAAATTAAAAAAATAAGAAAATAAGAAATTATTGAAATAGTAAGATATGAAAAAATTTAAGTTTAAAATTTTAGTAATTTTTTTAATAATGGTCGGTATGATGACGACTGGTTTTGGATGCAAACAAGGGAACCTAGAAGCTGTTAATGAATTAAATAAGCCAATTACCCTTAAGTATTGGCGAGTATTTGATGGGCAAGACGTTTTTGATGGAATCATTAAAGATTATCAACAATTGCATCCCAATGTAAAGATTGAATATAAACAATTGCGTTATGAAGAGTATGAACAAGCATTGCTTGAAGCTTGGGCTGAGGATAGGGGACCTGATATTTTTTCAATTCACAATACTTGGGTAGGTAAATATGAGGGCAAAATTTTGCCAGCGCCCGAGAGTGTCAAATTGCCATATGTAATTGAATATAATAACAGAACAAGAGAAATAGCAAAGGCTGATTATAAACAAGCTAAAATGTTGACACCGTATGATATCAAAAATCAGTTTGCGACGGTAGTATATGGAGACGTGATAAGAAATGACAAAATCATGGGTTTGCCTTTATCAGTTGACACATTGGCGTTATTTTATAATAGAAATTTACTGGATAATGCACAGATTACGTCTGTGCCTAATACTTGGCTAGAAATAAAAGAAGCTGTAAAAAAATTAACATTGCAAGATGAAGCGGGTAATATTATACAATCAGGCATGGCTTTGGGGGGAGCGGATAATATCAATAGGGCGACTGATATTTTATCTTTATTAATGCTACAAAATGGAACGGAAATGGTGGATGAAACAACCGGCAAGGTAATTTTTGACAAAGCGAGCCAATATTCAGAAGGTGGCGAACATTTTCCAGGAATGGAGGCTTTGCGATTCTACACTGATTTTGCTATGCCATCCAAGGAAGTTTATGCTTGGAATGAAGATAAAAATGAAGCGAGCGAGGAATTTATAGCGGGAAAAGTGGCGATGATGCTCGGTTATTCATACCAATTGCCACTAATAAAAACTCAGGGAGCCAAACTTAATTTAGGCGTGGCGGCAGCTCCTCATATCAATCAAAATGGCACGGACGCGCTTGGCAGTCAGATAAATATGGCGAGTTATTGGCTGGAGACGGTTTCCAAAAAAACAAAATACGAAAATTATGCTTGGGATTTTATCCAATTTATTACTAGAGCCAATGAGGCTGTTAAATATTTAGAAGCCAC
>CAYVPJ010000203.1:0-2563 GCA_964453505.1 uncultured Oscillospiraceae bacterium
TCTTTTCGAGCATGGCGCAGATCGCGTCAAGCTCCGGCACGAAGCGGGCGATAACTACGAGCTTGCGGTTTTCCTCTATCGCCGAATCAATAATGTCCTCCAGCACATCGAGTTTTGCCGTGCTGACCTGTTCGGCGACGCTGCTCTCGTCGCTGCCGATGAAGCCGCCTGTGAGCTGTGACAGCCGCAGGAGCTTTGTTAGCACGTTGGTGATAGTGACTTCACCCTCGGATAGTTCGGCGTAGCTCTCCTGTACGAGACTTTGGTAGAGCTTCGCCGCCCTCGGCTCCAGCTCGACCTTGCGGATGATATCCGTTGTAGATGGCAAGTCCAAACACTCTGCCTTCGTAACTCTGAACGCGATGGAGTGCATCCGCCGCGTCAGTTCCGGCTCCATCGACTTTTTAAGCACCGGCGTATGATTGCCGTAGCCGGTCATGTAAAAATAGGTGTTGCGGAAGCTGTAAAACGACTGTCCGAAGATACGAGGGTCGAGAAACTTATACTGGCTGAACACGTCGATTGCCTTATTCGTGACCGGCGTTCCCGTCAGAAGCAGCCGATATTTTGCCGCTGCGCCCAGCCGGTGCATCGCCTTGGACGCCGAGATGTTGTGCGTCTTGATTTTGTGCCCCTCGTCGGCGATGATCAGGTCGGGACGCCATGCTGCGAGCTCCTTCTCCAAGCGCCACGCCGATTCATAATTGATGACAGCCACCTGCAGCGTGTCGCTGGTCATGTGCCGGAGCGCATCTGCTTTCTTTTCGCCGCTGCCCTTGAGCACGGCGAGGGTGTAATCAAAGGCGGCAAACTTGCCGAACTCCTCGTCCCAAACGCCGACGACCGAGAGCGGCGCAACGACCAGCGCTCTTTTGATGCGTCCGGCGTTGTACAGCGCACCGGCTGCGGCGATGGATACCAGCGTTTTCCCTGTGCTAACCCATTTCCATAAGGAGAGCCACACCCTGACTTCTGGAAATATTCATTTACATCACCTGCCTTTCTTCTTCCCGAAACCGTGTACTTTGCAATGCTCCGACTGCGACGGGAGCACCTCAAGGTTTGCGGGGTCGTTGTTGAGCTTATTGCCGTCGATGTGGTGGACGACCTCGCCCTTTTTGAGCGGTCTGCCGAGTATGGCTTCGGCAATTCTGCGGTGCGCGTGTTTGCCGAGTAGCTTGGGATATGCCTTGCCCTCGCCGGTACCACGGAACTTGCGACTCCGCTTAACACGCGACTCCATTACGCCGCCGGGCTTGTTCATGGGGTTATCCGTGCGGTTGTACTCGGTCATGCGCTGCGAGTTCCATTTGTAAAAATGCTCCCGGCAGCAGAAGTTGTTTTCACGGATTTGGCTTTCCGACCGCTGGAATGCTTTCCCGCACAGGGCGCATTTCACCGTGACCTTCGTCATCGGAATCACCTCCCGTCGAAACCAGACCAAACAGCTCGCATACGAAATTGAAAGCGGCGACCTGATGCGCATAGGGCTTTACCTTGATTGGCATTGGAAGCAGCGAAGCAGTGTCTTTTTTCATCGGAGCTCGTCACCTCCGGGCAGTTCCGTGATGGAAACGCTCTCCACGGTGTCGCCGGGAACGATGACCATTACCCGACGCTTTTCGCCGAACAGGTAACGGAGCAATCGTTCCCGAAGCGCTACACGCTTGCATCTGACGACGCCGTCTTCGGTGGGCTTCTTTGAAACGCTGATCTTTAAATCGTGCTTCATCTTTCATCCGTCCTTTCCGAGGGACGTTTTTGTGTGTCCCTCGGCATACGGAGAAATGCAGGGTGTTTTGGGGAGGTACTCAGAACACTTTTTTGATTTTTTTCTTCGCGCTGTCGATAGACTCGCGGACAGCACGATGATCTACGCCCTCGACTCGTGCGATTTCCCGCAAGGAAAGCCCGTCCGCCAGCATAAGCAAACGCCTTTGCTGTACCGCCGTCAGCGTTTTCATTGCAGCATAAAGGCGCTTGTTTCTTTCCGCTGTCTCCACTTCTGTTTCGGGAGTGTGGTTGTCCCCGTATTCCTTCCCCTCAAAGAGAATGGCATCCAACGAATAACAGTGATACCGTTCTTTGCGACTAAGGTTGTCCTCCTCGCGCCGCGATGCGGTGATAAATTCCCCAAGCTCCTCATTGACCTCGACCTCGGATTTCGTGCCGTCTGCAAAGTTCCATTGAATTTTCATTAAAATGACCTCCGTTTTCGTTGTCTCGAAACGGAGGTCTGTAGCAGCTGGCTGAAAAATGGCAATAAGATACCATACCGCAGTCCTTTACAGATTTCTCCGTTTCGGATTGCAGCCTTCCTTCCAGTGGTCAGCTGTTGTATTAAGTTGTAAGCTGTGTTGTGCTGGAACGACTGTGGCCAGCAGCCGCGCAACGCAGCATCTATATCATCCGGCTTTCGCAAACATTGCAATGCGTCAAAGAAAATTATTTCGCGTTTGCGAAACAATATTGAATTTTGCGAAAACTTGTGATATAATACGTAAAAGCGGCTCATTGTGAGCGCTTTTACCGGCGCTTGCTATGAGTCTTTTTATATCTCTAT
>CAYVPJ010000204.1:0-2562 GCA_964453505.1 uncultured Oscillospiraceae bacterium
TAATCTTCCTTAACAACGAGTCCGTTGATCCTGCTCAATTCTTCAATTCTCGGGATGGGTTGCTAACGCCATATAATGTCAAGGATGTATTTGAAATGTTCTTTTCCGAGGATGAGTACTCTGCATTCAAGGAAAAAGTCGAGGACTACCTGGCAAAATGCAAAGATGTAATGGGCTACACCTCGATACCATATTTGTCCCCGATGAATCTTGCAATACTCAAATCAACGAAAGCATCTGAACTGAAAACCCTAAAGTCTAATCCGCCAAAATACAGCATCATTGACCCACAAAATCAAAAAATCGCTGATGGGAATAAACAGTACCTTAACGAATATATTACCGATGACGATAATCAAAACACGATAACAGCGCGCTTTGTTGAACAAGAGCTATACAAAGCATTAATCGGAAATGCTGATTTTGCAAAAAGCTTCTTAACTGCGGAGTGGCTTTATGAAGTGCTGAAAAGAAAAGAGCATTTTGATTATACTGTCATAATAAGCGGTTATCTGAAATCGATTGAGCAACTTCTTTATCAAATAGCCATGCTGTTTATCACTGAGAACGGTGAGAATGGCTTCCGGATTACTCTGGACGGCAGCAAGAAGTACGAAGCAGAAAAGAATGGTGTTAAAACATACCCTCATAGAAGGTATAAGAGAATCGATTTTATTAAGAGCAACATCAAGTATATGAATTTTGAACTTGGCTCTTTGGAGTTCTTTTTCAGAGAAAACCCAGCAATATTTGATGTTAGTAATTATGAAACAATAGCTGATATGATCTTCTGCTTTAGAGAAGAGTGCCGAAATGGCTATTTTCACAAACACAACTTGGATAAATGGGATATCGTAGAGAAGACCCGTTCAAATGCATTATGCTTGTATTGGATGCTATTGGGTGGTTGCATGATTGGGTCTGGAGACTTTCTTCCATTAGAAATCGATGAATCTGACCCGTTTGATCTGTCATGTGCTAGTATCAGAGAATTTCGCAATGACAGCTTGAATTTTGTCTTTGAATATGAAGATACGTCAATCAGTGTTGTATTTGATAAGTTTAAGAATTCGATATCCTTTTCGGATGATGGTAAAGAGCATTATGAGAGGCTCTGGTTTATAGCAGTGCAGGATTTCTCGGTGGAAACCTATGAACAACTTGATAAAGGAATTGAGGAATCACAATGTGTATTACTTACGCGAGAAAACCTTCCCAAAAAGATATGGGGTATTGACAGGCGCGGACAAGCCCATCAGCTGCTGTGAGACTCAATACCAGAAACGGATACAAAGAGTCGAACTATCGGCTCTTTTTTCTTATCTGTGACGGGGATAGTTCTCTTGACAGAGATTGTGAAGCTAATGCAGGTTTGAAATTCTCTATGCCTGTTGAAAGCAGACCTCTATTTTACCCAATTTTACTATCCCTCCGCCCCGTCTTTGGCTTCAAAATATCATCCAACACTTCAGCAGCAATCTCGTCCGCTGTTCTTATTGCGTGGGAATAAATGTTTGCGGTCGTAGATGTTTGGGCATGCCCGGCACGGTATGAAACAGTTCTTAGAGGAACACCTGCCGCTATCAGAAGTGTGATGTTTGTATGCCGGAGAGAATGTATGGAAATCTGAGGTAGATCAGTTTTCTGAATAAAGTCTTTAAACCAGCCTGTAATACTATCTGGGTGGATAGGATCTCCGTTCCATTGTGTAAAGATTCTATCGGATTTGACCCATCTATCTCCGGCTCTCAGCTGATCCTCTTTTTGCACTTTTAAATATTCCTTTAGCATTTCAAATGCCTGAAGCGACAATTTAATTGTCCTATCAGAGTTTTCTGTCTTTGTTTCCTTCGTAAATATCCCCTTGCCTGGAATGTACTGAGATGAACGTCTCACTGTTATTAAGTTATTAGTAAAGTCTACATCCTTCCACTCAAGGGCGCACAATTCTCCCCGCCTTAACCCGCTGTAAATAAACAACTTTATCATGGTTTTATGTAGTGGTGTCTCATTCTCAAGGAGTTCCAATAGTTTTATAGTTTGCTTCTCATCAAGGTACTTAGCTTCCTTTCTTTCAACACGTGGGGGCTTAACTCTTGATGCTGGGTTTGACACTATCACCTGCCAATATACAGCTTGATTCAGAATTGATGATATAAGCCCATGATGGTGCTTTATAGTCTTATTGCTTAGCCCTGCTAATGGTCTTGATGGTTCAAATTCCACTTCAAAATCAAAGCCGAGCGCTTTGCAGACTTTTTCTGCAGTTTGCCCGGCTACCGGTATTCCTCTGAAAATATTATAGATTGTGTTTATATGAACCCCGCTTATACTTGCTATGTATTCTTTTGATGACCCCTCGTCCTTTAACTCTTTCTTAAACTCTTCCGTTGCTAAAAATGATATCCCTCGCCGGTTTACATCATTTCCAAGCTCCTTGTATAATTCCATCAGATGATGTGGCTGAAGTTTTCCAAGCTTGATGTGCCCTATTTCCTGAAGCACCCTTTCCAGCATTGCTTTATACCTTGATATGGTTTTAGGTGCAAGCTGCGTTTCAGC
>CAYVPJ010000205.1:0-2556 GCA_964453505.1 uncultured Oscillospiraceae bacterium
TTAACGTCAACAGTCATCGTCAATAGTCCAAATTTCCAGGAAAATGTCTTGGGTTGATACCCTGCCGTCCCTGACGGGAAATAAGTGGCCGGCTCTCCTGGGGAGCCGGTGTCACTTATTCCCGCCGCCAGACGGCTTTACGCGCCAGACGGCTCTACCCGTGAGACGGCAGGACCCGGCAAAATGTCGGTATCCACCAAATGATTCGCCGCTCAGGGTTTGGCGGGTGTAAGCACCACGCAGAACACGTCGTGCCCGCCCAGGTTGACTTTGCTGACCTTATCCGTGGTGCCCAGGTCCTTTTTGGCCCATACATCCCGCAGGGTGTAGGAATCCTGTTGTAGGTCAATGGTTTTGCCGCTCAGGTCATCCGTAATCTTGAAGGACGCCCAGTTCACTGCCAGCGGGACCTCGGCCTCACCCCGGTTGAGGAAGCAGAAGGCCCATTTGCCGTCGGTCAGGGGTTTAACCCAGGTGTGCACCTCTCCGTTCATGGCGTATTTGAGGGCTTGTATGCCCAGGGGGTCCTGGTCAATGGCAATGACTTCGGGGTTCATAAGAATCTCCCGGGTTTCCTTGCTCATGGAGCGCAGGTCGTTGCCGGCCATCAGGGGGGCGGCCAGCATACACCACATGGTAAAATGGGCGCGGTCTTCACTGACGCTCATACCATTGCCCACTTCCAACATATCCGGGTCGTTCCAGCTGTTGGGACCGGCATAGGTGCGCAGGGTGTCCTGCAAGTCCAGAATGGCCAGCACACCTAATGATTTCCAGGTGCCGTGGTCCATCATACCGGCAAACTGGGCGCTGATGTCGCCCGTGGTGCGCCACAACTGTCCCATCTTGGCACCCCACAGCCAGGGCTTGTTGCTGCCCCATTCGCACAGGCTCAGCACTATGGGCCGGCCGGCGGCATACAGGGCGTCGCGCATGGTCATGTAGGCCCCCTCGGCCTTGAGACCTTGTGTGTAGCACCAGTCGTATTTAAGGTAGTCCACGTCCCATGAAGCATAGGTCAGTGCATCCTGGTATTCGTGTCCGCGTCCGGCAGGGCGTCCCGCACAGGTTTTGAATCCGGCCGAGGAGTAAATGCCGAATTTGAGGCCGCGGGCGTGGATGTAGTCGGCCAGGGCTTTCATCCCGGAAGTGAAGAGATCCGGATTCTCGTGAATGAATCCCAGGCTGTCGCGTTCTCCGTGCCAGCAGTCGTCAATGACCAGGTATTTGTAGCCGGCGTCGCGCATGCCGCTTTCCACCAGCATATCGGCCGTCTCGCGCAGCATCTTTTCATTGACGTCGCATCCGAATTTGTTCCACGAATTCCATCCCATGGGAGGGGTGGGCGCCACATTTTCAAAGCGTTGGGCACGCGTTGCGGTGGGAGCCAACAGGCAGGCAACCGCCAGAATCATCACCGTTTTTTTCATAGTCTAATAGGTCAATATTGAAGTGGTTTTTTGAATAAGGTTCATGGTGTTGTCGCCGGCAAAGACCGAATTGAGACCCTGCTCTTCCTGTTTGGGGTCTCCGGTCAGGTCGTCCCCTCGGAGCCAGAACACGTGCGCGGGATTGGCAAAGCCACCCCACGCCCAGATATTGCAGCCCGCCAGTACCCCCTTTTCTTTGGCCGAGGCGCACAGACGGTCAAAAATGTTTTGGTAGTAGGTGTTGCGGGCGGTGACCGGGTCGTCGGGGGTGAACAGGTGGTTGTCGCGCGGGTACCCGAACTCGGACAGTACTATGGGTTTGTGTGCCTGGATGGCCAGGGCTATGTGCGTGTCTATGTACTCGTTTGTGAGTGCAATGGCCTGTTCTACAGACCCGGGCACGTCTTCCGGATTAATCCATTCCCAGTTTTTGGGCCAGATGTGGAAGGTGAAATAGTCAACCTGGGGATAGCGGTGGATGTTCCGGTACAGGGTGGTGTCGTTGCCCGTGCCCACCAGCCCTTCCGATCCTATGGAAACCAGATGGTTGGGGTCCAGCGATTTGATATGTTTTGCCGTAGAGGTGGTGAAGTGCTCAAAGAGGGTGTTGTTGGCTCCCATGGGACGCGGTTCGTTGCCTATCTGCCAGGCCATAATGGCGGGGTCTTCCGTGTACTTGACCCCGGTAAGGCTGTTGGTCCGGGTAATGATATGGGTAATATGGTCCATAAATAGTTCCGCGCAGGGGGCGCAACTCATATACTGGCTTACGTAGGCGGCAAAGGCGTCGTAGCCGTCTACGGCGGGTACCGGAGCGTTGCCGTAACCGGCCCATTCCAGGTATTGTGAGTAGCCGCCCGTCCATTCCCAGGTATTGTTGAAGTAGAGGACGGCCACCATGTTGCGTTTGCCTAATTCCTGCAGCAGGTAATCCAGTCCGGCAAGCAGGGTGTCGTTGTATACGCCGGGGGCCGTTTGCAGGCTGGGTTCCACTTTGGACACATGGGTGGGACCGTCGGCGCCCACCATCACGCGCAGGTTGTTGACGCCCGCCTCTTTGAGATAATCCAGCTCTTTGAGCAGCCGCGTGCGGTTGCCGTTTTCGCCTTCCGAGGCCAGGATGCCG
>CAYVPJ010000206.1:0-2553 GCA_964453505.1 uncultured Oscillospiraceae bacterium
CAACACTATCTTCTTACTTCTCAACAATATTTTACCCAAGCATCACAACAACAAAACTCAACAAACACCGACGATCGACAATCTACAATCGACAACTTAAACAACTCTATTTTAGCCGCCACCCAAGCGATTAAAGAATTTCCTACAGATTATCGCGGTTTTTTCCAACGAGCTCGTATTTATCAAAGTGTTTTGGCTTCTCAACCCCAACTTTTATCCCAAGTTATTGCCGATCTTACTCAAGCCCAAAAATTGGCTCCCGACAATGCCGAAGTCACCCGCTCTCTGGCTTCTGCTTATGCTCAAGGTGGCGATGCCCAAAACACAATCAATTTTCTCAGTCAAACTATCGCCCTTGAGCCCACCAAAGCCCAAAATTTCTATGACCTAGCCAAAATCCAACAACAAGTCGGCCTTCTTCCCCAAGCTCTCGAAACTTACGACAAACTCATTACTTTAGTTACCGACTCTGTCCAAAAAGACCAAGTTGTATCCGAAAAATCCGCCATCGAAAAACTCATCTCCCAAAACCCAAAAACCAATAATAATTATCAACCATCGACGACCGACAATCGACGACCGACAATCGATATTCCCATCAATCTTGACTCTCCAACTATTCAAGCCTCAACCAATGGTGGTTTGATAGTCGCCGCTCCCCAAGAGATAAACAAAATTGAAGTTTCTAATCTTTCTACCTCCAATTCTCTCTCTGGATCGTCAATTCTCCCGGCCAATCAAAAAGAAATTACTATTCAAAATGACCAAGTTTCTTCTACATCCCAAGTCTACTTAACTACTACAAAAGGCGGCAAAAATCAAAACCTCCAAGTTCTTTCCAAATCAGACAAATCTTTCACCGTCGGCCTCGACTCCCCGATTACAGAAGATATTGAGTTTAAGTGGTGGATTATAAACTAAAATTTCTAATATCCAATTTCTAATAACTAAACAAAATTAAAAAAATGCAAATATAATTACAAAAATTTCTAAATCCTAATATCTAATGTCTAAAAATTTTGATTTAAAAGATAGAACTAAGAAGTTTGGGATTGAAATAATAATTTTTTGTCAAAAAGTACCCAAAAATGCAATTACGCTACCACTTATCAGTCAATTAGTTAGATCGGGTACAAGTATCGGTGCAAATTATTTTGAAGCAGACAACGCCGAAAGTCGAAACGACTTTAAACACAAAATTGGAATATCAAAAAAAGAATCAGACGAAACTGTCTATTGGTTAGAAATAATTAAATCTGCTTGTCCAAAACTCGATACTGAAATTAATTTATTACATCAAGAAGCAAAAGAGTTAAACTTAATTTTCAATGCGATAAGCAACAAATGTCAAAACAAACCCTTATAATGTCTTTATTAGAAATTAGAAATTAGAAATTAGAAATTTACGGCTGTTCTGTTTCCGTCTGTTCCATCGGCTGTGTCGGTTCCACTGTAATCTTAGGTTCCAACTGTTCCGCTGGCACGTTCACTTTCTCTTCTTCTCCCATGGTTGGTAATGGTTCCGGTGTCTTCAAAGACTCAGTTTCAGCTGGCTTTTGAGTTTGTTGTTGGCTTTGTTGTTGTTTCAATTGTTCCTGATATTGAGCAATCGCTTCATCCAATTGTTTTTGCCAATCATCTAACTCTTTTTTGGCTTTAGTATAATCATCAGAATCTGCTGAGACTAAATTAAGTGCTTGTTGCATAAAAGTCACCGCATCTTGTAACTTGTTTTGTTGCTTAGCGCTATGAGCCCGATTGTACCAAGCATTGGCAAAATCTGGCTTATCAATTACCGCTTCCTCAAAATATCTTTCAGCTAATGCATAATTTTGAGCCCCATACATCAATGATCCCAAAGTTAAGTTGTAGTTAGAATTAACTGGATCGGCCGCAATTGCTTGCTGATAAGACTCAACCGACCAATCAAATGTTCCCTCGACTACTCCTACCAGAGACTGATAAACCGAACCCAAATTAGCCCAATAAGCCCCAATATTTTTGTCCAAATTAACAGCCGCTTGTGATTCTCTCACTGCTTGTTGAATTAGAGTCGAAGCTTTTTCTTTATTTTCTGGACTGATTGTTTCCCCTGTCCCCACAGTCATAAAATTATTTGCTAAAGACAAATTTGTCTGAGAATATACCGCTCGATAATCGGCCAAATTTGGATTTAGTCCAATTGCCTTAATTTGATTATTGTAAGTATTTGCCCCATCATTTTTTGAAGCTGCCAACAAAGATTGTCGGTAATAATAATCAGCCACCACTCCTCGACCCACTTTATAAGTTCCCCAACCACTAACTACCAATATCGCGATTGTCAACAAATAAGGCAAAATATTAAATCCTTTTTCTCCCAAAGGCAAAAATATTTTTACTTCTTTTGATTCATCAAAATTACTTGCTACTGTCCAGTAAAGTAAAAATGTTATCAAAAAAGTTGGTGGCAATAATAAGGTCATGCCCCCCAACAAAATCACTTGCCAAAAACCTACTTCTTTTCTTTTTTTAATTACTGACAAAGCTACTAATATCACCAAAATCAATCCT
>CAYVPJ010000207.1:0-683 GCA_964453505.1 uncultured Oscillospiraceae bacterium
CGGTGGCTACGTTCGAATTTGAGCGTTTCGACGCAAAACACCTCCTGCCGCTGCTGGGAAAATATCAGGTAACTACGCTCTGCGCGCCGCCGACGATCTACCGCATGATGATCAAGGAAGACCTGACGCAGTACGACTTTTCCACCATCGTCCATGCCACGACGGCGGGCGAAGCGCTCAACCCCGAAGTGTTCTACCAGTTCGAGCAGGCCACGGGGCTGAGAATTATGGAGGGCTTCGGGCAGACCGAGACCACGCTTTTAATTGCGTGCCTTGCGGGCATGACGCCCAAACCCGGATCCATGGGGAAGCCTGTGCCGACATATGATATCGACCTGCTCACGCCGGAAGGCAAGCGCGCCGAGCTCGGCGAACCGGGCGAAATCGTTATTCGCCTCGACAACGGCAATCCCTGCGGACTGTATCAGGGTTACTACCGGGACGAGGAGCAGACGAATGAATCCTGCGCCGACGGCGTGTACCATACGGGCGATCTCGCCTGGCGGGATGAGGACGGCTACTTCTGGTACGTGGGCCGGAACGACGACATGATCGTGCTGGAGGCGGACGGGCAGACCGTGCGCATTCCGCCGCTGGCCGCCTACGCCACCCTGAAAGAGGTTCACGCGCTGCGGCGATTCCAGCTGGTGCTCCTGGACAGCAACGCCATGGAGCTGCGCCTG
>CAYVPJ010000207.1:693-2548 GCA_964453505.1 uncultured Oscillospiraceae bacterium
TGGACCGTTTGAGATTGAAAACGTCATCATGGAATTGCCGTACGTGCTCGAATGCGGAGTAAGCGGCGCGCCGGACGAAATCCGCGGACAGGTCATCAAGGCCAGTATCGTGCTCACGAAGGGCACCGAGCCCACCGAAGCGCTCAAAACGGAGATTCAGGAGTACGTTAAAAAGCATACCGCTCCGTATAAATACCCGCGCATCGTGGTCTTCCGCGACGAACTGCCAAAGACCATCTCCGGCAAGATTATGCGCCGCTTGTTGTAAGATTGCGGCTTTGCGCGTTCTTTCCGCTCGTTCCGCCGCGCCGCAGTGTTATCTGCGGCGCGGCGGAGCCGCAAGCCCGCAAAATCGTGCGGATAACGGCGACTGCATAATTATTTACTAAAACTACCTTGACAATCATATATGATCTATGGTAATCTGATCAAAATTTGAAAGGCGACGACGGAGAGGATACCGGCAAAGCGCTTTTATAGAGACCCGGCGGCTGGTGAAAGCCGGGAAAGCACAGCAGGGTATTTGTAGCTCCTGAGCCGAAAGGAAGAACGCCGGATCTTTTCCGGCAAGTAGAACCTTTCCGTGCGTGCGGCGTTACGGCACAGGGCTTGTTGGAGCCTGAAAAGTGGTATCGGTAGTGATGCCGGTGCAATTTGAGTGGTACCGCGGGTAACAGGAACCTGTTTGCTCGTCTCAAAGATGGTCAGATTATTTTCGATCATCTATGGGGCGATTTTTTTATACCCCCATAGGCCAAGGGAGTAAAAAATGGAAAGCACGACAGGACTGGATCTTCAACTCAAGGAGATGGCCGCGCGCATCCGCGAACTCAGGCGGATCAGCGGGCGTTCCGCGGCGGAGATGGCGCTCAACACCGGCGTTTCGGAGCAGGAATACATGGCCTGCGAATCCGGCATGCACGATTTGAGCTTTGCGTTCATCTACCGCTGCGCGATGGCGTTTTGCGTCAACGTGACCGACATCATCGAGGGCACGAGCCCGACGCTGAAGGGATACGCCATCACCCGCGCGGGCGAAGGCGCGCGCATTGAGCAGGCGCACGGCATGGTTTACTACAACCTTGCCGCCCCGTTTCAAAACCGTATTTCCGAGCCGCTGTACGTCGAGTGCGCCTATGTGCCGGAAGCGGAGCAGAAGCGTATTGAGCTCACCAGCCACGAAGGGCAGGAATGCGACCTCGTAATCAGCGGCACGCTTAAGGTGCAGATCGGTTCGCATATCGAAATTCTGCGCCCCGGCGACTGCGCTTACTACGACAGCTCGATTCCCCACGGTATGATCGCCGTCGGCGGCGAGGACTGCAAGTTTTACGCCATCGTGCTCAACCCCTCCGCCTACACGGGCGAGCGGAGCGAGGCGGAGCTGGTCAACCCCGGCTGGCCTAATGAAGCGCCGGAAGAGGAGAAGGAAGAGCGGATTTACCACCGCTTTCTACGAACCGAAACGGACGAGCAGGGGTGTATGCAGTCGATTCGCTTTATCGGCGAGGAACGCTTTAACTTTGCGTTCGACATCGTGGACGGCCTTGCGGAATCCAAGCCGGACAAGCTCGCCATGCTGCATATTGCTAACGACGGCACGGAACGCAGGTTTACGTTTGCGGATATGAAGCGCGCGTCGAACCAGTGCGCCAACTACTTTAAATCCCTTGGCATCAAGAAGGGCGACCGGGTATTGCTGGTGCTCAAGCGCCATTACCAGTTCTGGTTTTCGCTTCTTGGCCTGCATAAGATCGGCGCCATCGGCATTCCCGCCACCTACCTGCTGCAGGAGCACGACTACGCCTACCGGTTCGAAAAAGCGGGTGTGAGCGCGCTCATCTGCACGGCGGAC
>CAYVPJ010000208.1:0-2544 GCA_964453505.1 uncultured Oscillospiraceae bacterium
AGGAGGCGATAAAAAGAGCCTTGAGCACAGACGGGAATTACAAAACACAACTTTTAAAACTAAAAAATACCATGTCCGAGCTTGAGAGTACCATTCAGGAACATGGCGACGAAACGGGCGAATTAGCCAAACAGTACGCGTTGTTGCAAAAAAGAGCGGGCGAGCTAACGGATGCGCAGAGCGATATGCAGCAGCGCATTAATTTCTTGGCGGACGATTATGGCAAATTCAAGGCGGTGTTATCAGGAGTAAGAGCGGCGATGGGTATCGTTTCTGTTTTTTCGGGCTTTACGGATATTTTAGGAATTCATTCCAAGCGACTTGACGCGGTAACAGCCAAAATGACGGCATTAATAGCCACAATGCAGGGGCTTAAGGAGGTGCAGGAGTTGTTGAATAGAGATAATTACTTTAGGCAATTAGTTAACACGACCCCCGGGATTGCTAAATTAGGTGGTAAATTAGGAGCAATTAGTAAAGCGTTGAAGGGCGTAGCTGCTACGGCGGGTATAGCTTCGACGGCGTTTGCTGCATTCATTGCCGTTATTGCCGGCTTTGGAATTGCTACCAAAAAAGTGGTTGAAAAAGACTTAAAAGAGACAAAAGACGAAATTGACAAAATAAAGGCGTCAACAGATAATGCTACAACTGTAATGACGAATTTTGGTAAATCGTTGAATATGACCAAATTTGACGGCTTGGTTTCGCAACTTCAAAATGTCTCAAAATCAATCAAAGAAGTAATTGCCGAATTCGTGCGAATGTCAGTGATGACGGCTATCACTGACAAGCTAACGGAAGCTATTAACTCACAATTAAATGCTACCATGTTAAGGTTACGCAACGAGCAGAAAATCAAAAAATTAGAAGAAAAAAAGAGAAAACAAGAAGCCATAAACACAGAAAATGCAAGATTAAGAAGCGCAGCTCAAGCATTTTCAGGAGGCGCCGAGCATGCTAGCGCCGCACAATTAGGTGATATTATACCAATTGCAACGGAGGCACAAAAAGTAAAAGAATATGAAAATGCGATTGATGAACTGAAAATCGAAATGGAAGAAGCCGATAAAGTTGCAAGCGGGTTTAAATCCGAAATTAACGAACTTGTCAAAAATTCGGCTGAAATAACAGCTACCACTACTACTACTGTAACGGATGCATTGGCGGGACTATTTCCTGAAATTGAAGCATTTAGAAAATTAAGCACAGGAACAGGAACACCAACACCAGCACCAACACCAACACCAACACCAACAACAGACGCAACAACGGAGAAGGCTATCAAACAAACATCGGCATACGCAGATGTGGTTGCCTTTTTATCGCAAGACCTCATCAAATTAAATGAAAATGAGAAAAAAGTCGAATTGACACGGATAAAGCAATACAGCGAGGCATTAAAAGCAATAAATGCAGAGTTTAAGGCGGGGGACGAAGACCTTTATCTAAAAAAAATTGAGGAGCTTGACGAAAATTTCGCTGAATTGGAAAATGCCGAAAAAATAAAAGGGATGAACGAAGAGCTCAACGTCTACTTAACACAAGTAGAACGTCTGAACGACATTATGCAACGGGGGCAAATTGTGGATGAGGAGGAAATAAACTCTGCAATTAGCGACCTCCAAAACCTTTCGATTAAAATAATGACGCTAAGGGGTGAAATCTTGAAGCTGACAAATAAAAAAATAAACGTTAAAGTAAAAGTGGATGACCCTGAAATTAAAGAATTAAAATCTGCATTAGAAAAATTTGCAGACGGAGTTGTAGTGAAACTAAAAATAGTGCCAGACAAAGATGAAGACGATTTTAAAAGGGTTAGCGACAGCGTAAAGGAGGTAATAACAGGGCTGATGGATACTTCACGACAAGTACTCAATAACGTTGTCGGAAATGCTATTAAAATGAGCGAAGAGGAATATAACACTCGAACACAAGCGGCTGAAAATGAGGCAAACATAGCAAAAGAGGCATTAGAAACTTCACTTTTAAACGAAGAGGATAGGGCGGAGGCTGAGCTAAGAATAGAAAAAGAAAAACAACGGAAATTGAGCGACTTAAAAAATGAACAAGCAAAAAAAGAAAGAGACTCACAAGCGGCCGAAATAGCGATAAATGCCGTGATGGCTTTTGCGTCAACGCTCGCCACAGCAAAGGGGGGAATGGCTGCAAAATTAATTCAGGCGGCGGCGGTGTCTGCGGTAACACTTTCCCAATTGGCAGTGTTATATTCAAAACCTCTTCCAAAGTATGAGAAGGGGGGGGCTGTTGGTATAGAAAACACTGTTATCGCTGGCGAAAAGGGTCGAGAATTGGCATTTACTCCTGATAATAAAGTACTTATGTTAGATAGTAAGGGGATATATAATTTGCCAACAGGAACTATAATAAAGGATAATAAAACTACCGAAAAAATACTTAAAGAAAAAAATATAAATATATCAGTATCACGTGATTATATCGAAATCGACAGACAAAAATATATAAACAAATATTTAAAAAAGACATTATAACAAATTATGAGAAAAAAATATAAAATAACGTTGC
>CAYVPJ010000209.1:0-2537 GCA_964453505.1 uncultured Oscillospiraceae bacterium
GGTATCGCACAGCGTTCCGGGCAGATAAGAGAGAATCTCGACTGGCTGGAACAGGAACGAAATAACGATGGAAAGGAGAAAACGACAGATGAGCACATCAGGAGAAACGGCAGATCAGGTCGTAAGAATGACCCTCAACGGCGTTGAAGTTGCCGCCAAGCTGTCCGGCGCGGCGGCCAAACAGGTCGCCGTCATGCTCTACGCGATCCTGAAGGATCAGAAGCGCACCAAGGGCAAAATCCGGCTGTCCTCCATGCTGCGCAGCGGCAAGGAACTGCGGGTATTCGCCGTGCAGGATAAAGACCTCCAGAAGTTCTGCGAGGCTGCCAAACAGTATGGCATCCTCTATTGCGTCCTCAAGGACAAGAACCCGCTGGACGGCATGACGGAGATCATGGCGAGAGCCGAGGACGCGGCGAAGATCAACCATATATTTGAACGCTTCAAGCTGGCGACCGTGGATATGGCAGCGGTCAAGACAGAGATCACCAAAACCAAAACCAAAGGCGCGGAGGACATCGCGGAGCCGGAGCGCACAGCCCCGGATAAGGGCGGAGATTTTGTGGATGAGCTGATGAAAAAGCCGTCGCCCACACCGGAGCAGGCACAGACGCAAAACCCCACCGAGGCCCGGAATGCAAAGTCCCGTCAGTCCGAGCCTACCTCAACGCCCAGAAGCAAAGCCGCAAGGGGTACTACTGATTCGCCGGAGCGTCCCTCCGTCCGGGAGGAGCTGAGAGAAATCCGGTCGGAGCAGAAGCAGACGGCGGCGCAGGCACGGGAGGAGCCGGTAGCGGAAAAGCCCGCGGCCAAGAAATCCCCGCAGCAGAAATCTCAGCCCCATCAGGCCCCGCGAAAGAAAAAATCCGATAAGACAAAGGAGAGATAATTCATGAATAACTTTGACGATGTATTTGTAAATCAGGCTGCCGCAAAGCCTGACAACAAGGACTTTACGTCCTTCAACAAAGAGGAATGGGCGGCGAGAAAGCAGCAGGAGCGTGCCGATGCCTACGCCCTCATCGACGAGACCGCCGAGAAGATGACCGGCGACGGCGCACTGTTCCAGACCTATCTGGATGTGCAGTCGAAGTTCGACCGTTACTCCGTGGGCAACGCTCTGCTCATCGCGGCACAGATGCCAGACGCCAACCGTCTTGCCGATTTCAACGGCTGGAAGGACAACGACACCTATGTAAAAAAAGGCGCGACCGGCATCACCATTCTGGAGCCCGGCGACGAGTACACCCGCGACGACGGCTCCACCGGCGTTTCCTACAATGCCAAAAAGGTCTTTGATGTTTCGCAGACCACCATGCGTCAGAAAACCGCGCCCACCGTTTCCCACGACCCGCGCCTGCTTCTGAAGGCACTCATCAACAACGCACCCTGCCAGATCTCCATCAGCGACGCGCTGCCGGAGAACGTGGGCGCGATGTATAAGCCGGAGGATAAGGTCATTCTCGTCCGTCAGGGTATGGACGCGCCCGACATCTTCCGCAGTCTTTCTCAGGAGCTGGCGCACGCGCACATGGACAAGGGCGAGTATAGCCGCGCCGACTGCGCTTTTACCGCCTACTGTGTTTCCTATGTGCTCTGCAAACGCAGCAGTATCGCGGTGGACACCTTCCGCTTTGACCGCCTGCCGGAATCTCTCAAAGCGATGGACGCGCAGGGTGTTCGCGGTGAGCTTTCCAGAATCCGCGATGTGGCCAACGACATCTCTGCGGACATGAACCGTATGCTGGAATCCCAGCAGAAAACCAGCAAAAGCCGCGACGACGGCGCGAGATAAGGAGGGTCAGCAATGAGCGACGAGAAGAAAATCATCACGGTGGACGATTTCGACCACCGCTTGATGGTGAACGGTCTGAACAACTTCCGCAATGATCTTATTAAGGAGGACAAACCCACTGAGGATGTGGATGAGCTCATCCTGAAGGTCATCGACGCCCCAACCAAAAAGGAAAAGAAAAAGGCGGATCGTGAGGGGAGATAAACTCTCCAGGCAAAACCTTGTCCTGTATGCCTGCGGTATCATTCCTGTCGTGTGGCTGGCGCTGCTCATTGCGCCGGCCATCGGCGGTGGCCTGCCGAATCTGATTAAAAATCTCGGCAGTGTTTTGAACGACCCGTTTCATATTGAGTTTTGCGAGGACAGTGTAAAGACTGTCCTTATTTCTTTGCTCTGCTATGGAATGGGTATCGGCATTTATCTATCCTCCGCCCGCAATTACAGGCGGCGTGAAGAACACGGCTCGGCCAAATGGGGCGTGCCGGGTACGGTCAATCGCAAATACGCCGACAAGGTTAAGACACAGAACAAAATCCTCACACAGAATGTCTCCATCGGTCTGGATGGTCACAAGCACAGGAGAAACCTGAATGTGCTTGTCTGCGGCGGCTCCGGCAGCGGCAAGACGCGCTTTTATGCCAAACCGAATATCATGAACGCCAACACCAGCTTTGTTGTGCTTGACCCGAAGGGTGAAATTCTCCGGGACACAGGCAATCTGCTGCAAAGCAAGGGTTATGAG
>CAYVPJ010000210.1:0-2535 GCA_964453505.1 uncultured Oscillospiraceae bacterium
GACCTGAATTTCCATGGAGCGGATTTGTTTGCGGCCGGATGGTTCACGGCGGCGGGCGGCGTGCCGGCGGCCAACGTGGCCCAGTGGAAGACGACCATCGTGACCAACGACGGCGTGAACCCGGCGTCCGGTTCGTGGACGGGCGGTGTCGAGGTGGTGATCGGCGGATTGAATCTCGGGAACGGCGGCGACATCACCAACGTGACGCTGTGCGGACGGAGCGCGGCGATATTGAGCCAGTCCACGACGCAGGTGGTGGTGCGGGCGGCGGCGACGACGACGCCGGGATTGGGCGACGTGCGGGTATTCTCGACGAGCTTTGGCGAGACGGCCAAGGCGGGTGCGTTCACCTACGAAGGCTCGAGCATCCTGGTTTCCGGCTCGGTGTTTAGTCCGCTGCCGCTGGGAGCGTCGGCGACCAATATGTTCAGCGTGACCAACTCCGGCACGGAGGCGCTGATCATCACAGCGGCCACGAATGCCGGCAGCGGATCAGCGATGTTCGATGTGTCGGCCCTGGCGGGTCTGATCGTCGCTCCCGGCACGGCCAGCAATGTCCCGGTCGTCTTCACGGCCTCGGCAGTCGGCTCGTTTGATCCGGTGTGTTTCACGGTCAACAATAGTCCGGTGCCGGGCCGCTTCTTCTGGCTGTACGGTTCAGTCTTCCAGCTTTCGGTGAATTCCGGTCCGCAGGCGGGCGGAAACACGATCACGGTGACCAACGGGCATTTCGGAACGATCACGAACGTGATGGTGGGGCCGGTGGGGGTGGTGCCGGTGGCCTCCGGGGCGGACTGGTTCACGATTGTGGTGCCGGCGGCGGCGGGGGCAGGGACGGTGGACCTCGTGGTGCAGACGTCTGATTACGGAAGCACCACGCTTGCCGGTGCCTACACGTACAATCCGGCGGGACAAATCGGCTGGACGACGGGCATGACGATCTGGACCAACATGGGCAGCGGCATGAATAACACGGTGCTGGCCATGTATAGCGAGGGTCAAAACCTGTACGTGGGAGGGATGTTCACGACGGCGGGCGGGGTGTCGGCCAGTCGGATCGCCAAATGGAACGGGAGCAGTTGGACGAACCTGGGGACCGGGCTGGACAATAACGTGCTCGGTCTGGGAGGCGATGGAACGAACCTCTATGCCGTCGGCCAATTCGGCTCGGCGGGTGGTGTGGCGGCCAACCGGGTTGCGAAATGGGACGGCACAAGCTGGACGAACCTGGGCAGCGGATTCAATGGCTCCGCGTCAAGCGTACTGATTGCCGGTTCGACAGTCTATGTCGCAGGTGGCTTCACGATCGCAGGGGATGTGGCGGCCACAGGCATTGCGGCGTGGGACGGGACAAGCTGGACGAATCTCGGCTCGGGACTGAACAGCGGCGCACGGTGTCTTGCGCACGACGGTACGAACTTGTACGTCGGCGGACAATTCACCAGCGCGGGCGGCGTGGCGGTCATGAACGTCGCAAAATGGGATGGTACGAACTGGTCGAGCCTGGGTGGCGGAATCGGCGATCAGTGGGCCAACGTGTATAGCTTGGTGTACACGAATGGGGTTCTGTATGCGTGCGGCCCGTTCGATTACGGATCCGGCAGGCGCCGCGTGGCGAAATGGGACGGCTCCAGCTGGACGGATGTGGGCGGCGGCGTGGATCATGATGCCCATACGCTGACGCATGACGGCACGAACCTGTACGTGGGCGGGAGATTCACCTCGCCCGGCAACTACGTGGCGAAATGGAATGGCACGGCCTGGTCGGCGCTGGGCAGCGGAGTGGACAGCTACGTCTGGAGCCTGGCGCATGACGAGACGGTCTTGTACGCGGGCGGTTCGTTCAATTCCGCCGGCGGCGTATCGGCTGCCAACATCGCGATGTGGACGCCGACGGTGGCGACGAATCTGGGCGTGGCGCCGGTGGCGGGCAGCTACACGGGCGGCTACGAGGTGGTGATCATGGGCTACAATCTCGGCAACGGGACGGACATCACGAACGTGACGCTGTGCGGAGTGGCGGCGGCGATCCAGAGCCAGAACGCGACGCAGGTGGTGGTGCGGGCCGGGGCGGCCATCCCCGGACCGGGTGACGTGCGGGTGTATTCCACGAGCTACGGCGAGACGGTGAAGACCAACGGGTTTGAATATCTGCGGGCGGCGCAGGCGGCGCTGACGTTTGCGCCGGCGAGTCCGCAGGCATATGGCACGACGAATGCGCTGACGGTCACCGGCGGATCGGGGACGGGCGCGGTGAGTTTCGTGGTGACCAGCGGGCCGGGCATGATCACCGGGGACACGAACCTGGCGGTGACGGCCGGAAGCGGCGATGTCGTGGTGGTGGCGACGAAGGCGCAAGACGACCATTACCTCGCCACGGCGGCGACGGCGACGGTGGCGGCGGCGAAGGCGGAGCAGACGATCGAGCTGCTGCCGGCGAGCGGCACCGCGTTCGTGCTGGGGGCGTCCACGACGGTGAGCGCGCAGGCGTCGAGCGGGTTGGCGGTGTCGCTGACGAACCTGACGCCGGAGATC
>CAYVPJ010000211.1:0-2527 GCA_964453505.1 uncultured Oscillospiraceae bacterium
TGTAATAAGCAAGAGTAACTTGTACTTTTTTTCGTAAAGTTGTTTGTACTTTTCTCTTTGTAACATTTGACTCCGTAGTCCTGGTTGTTTTATATTGTTTCTGTAGACTTAGAAGCAACTATTTTTAGTTGCTTCCCATTAACGGTCGATTCGGAGGAGAAGATGGTTCTCCTGTTTTCAAGCCTGTAGCTTGTTCCTGCGAGTTTGATAACTTCGCAGCGATATAGCAAGCGATCAATGATTGCCGTTGCGAGCACCTCGTCGTTCAACGTTTGAGCCCATTCTGTTGGCGCCTTATTCGTAGTTATGATAACTGATGTTTTTTCGTGGAGCGAGTTTATCAAGTTAAAGAACGACGCGGATTCCTCCTTCTTCACCGGGAACAGCATGATATCATCTATTGCCAGCAGGTCCGCCTTCATCCACTTGTTGTAAGTTGTGAGAGCGGAAGTTGATATATCTTTGGTTCGCAGACAGGTAAGGATGTCTTCCATAGATATCATATATGCCTTCTTTCCAGCTTTTATGGCATCGTAGATAAGCCCGGATGCAATATAGGTCTTACCTGTTCCCGAAGGCCCCATAAGGATAAGATTGTAAGCGGTGTCCAGCCATGCCAGTTGGCGTAGTTCCTGAAGTTGGCGCTCTGACACTCCTGTGGAGTGGCTGAAGTCGTACTTGTCCAGATCGTAGTTCGGAGGCAACTTCGCCTGTTTGAGCCGATTGAGATAGGCTTTGTATTCACGGGTCTTGGTTTCCTCGAAGAGGACGTTCTCCAGGAAGTCTTGATATGTAGGCTTGGCATTTTGGGCATCAACTATCAGCTTGTTCAGATTATTTGGTATGTACGACAGGCGCAGTCTCGCACAGTACCTCTTTATGTTATCTGTATTCATGCGAAGATAGCCTTATAGTCGTTCATGTTGGTTCTGTCTGGTCCCTGCTGGAGTACAGGAGGAAGGAGTTCTGAGAGTGTCGGTTCGTGTGGTCCCTTGGGCACATGACCAAAGTTTCTCTCGCAGTAGCTGATCAGATCCTTGGCATTGTAGTCGCTCTTATCAAGACACACCTCGAAGCTTTTTATCAGGGCTTCGGGCATGAAGGACTCCAGCTCCGAGTTGAGCATGTTGATATTTGCTCTGTAGTAACGCGGTTTCGTCTCGTAGAGATTCTTCAGCCACATGGCCACAAGAGCATTGCCATCGAGATAGGACAGGATGTAGTTCTCAAGTTCTTTGCGGCTGGGCAGTTTTGGCCGCTGAAGGGTCTCATCAAGGATGGCCTCGCCGGGGACAGTAGCCAGCGGATGCAGGGCAAGTCTTTTACCCGTTTCGTTGCTGTAGATCTCGACCTGATTGTCCTTGACGCATACCCATACAAAGGTGTTGTCACCATTGTAGGTGCCGGTCGGAACATTGTAGAAGTGACTATGGAAGTTGATGGTATTGTCCTTGCGGACAAGATATTCCTTCATTCCATCCTGAGGGTGCGTCGGGGTTCCGGTATAGGCCTCCATATATGGAAGCTCTTCCATGAAGGCTTCGTCGGGGACTTGCTTGGTGGAACTGTGCGGAAGCCCGTTTGCCGTCCTGGCAAGCCAGCGAAGACCACTCTCGTTAAGCATATCTATATTATTGAACTCGCGTCCGCGGAGGAAGTTGTATTTGACATACTTCACTGCATTCTCAACCTTGCCCTTGCTCTGCGGGTCACTCTTGCGACAGAACACACACTCAAAGTGTTCCGACGACACGAACGCCTGGAAACCCTTGGTAAGAATGACATCCCCGAGGTTCTCCTTACTGATGAATACCTTGTCCTGGTCATATATGACTTTGCGGGGCTTGCCACCGTAGAACTTGAACGCAAGCTGGTGAGCATATATCGCAAGGGCTGATGTAAAAGGAGTCCTGCTGAAGTATACGAACTTACGGCGACTTCTAATCATGATTATGACAAAGAAGTACACCTTCACCCTTCTGGAGTCTTGGCGTGACATCCAGTACTCGCCGAAGTCGGCCTGCGCGCTTTCTCCAGGTGCTCCTTCTGGCAGTTTCTCAAACGGACGAATTGTATCCTCGCATGATTTAGGGATGCCGTATTTATTTCGGATACGCTGCACGAGGTTGAACACCGTTTTCTCGCTCACCTCGGGGAAGTCTTGGTGGAACTCCCGCAGGTGGTCATACACCTGTCGGCTCGAGAGGTAAGGATGCCTTCCAAGATCATTCCTTATTTCTTCCTCATACTCTTCGAGTTTGTACTTGAACTCCCTCTCATAGGCCTGGCTCGAAGTGAACCCCTCCAGGCTCATCTTGTCGTATTTCTCAACGGTGTGTCTGTGAAGGTCAAGTTCGTGTGCAATTTGCCGGCAATTGAAGCCTTTTAATCTTAATTCTTTAACTTTGTACCACATTACGAGTTTTCTTTGCGGGCTCGTGAGTCCTTGCGCATCCATATCTTTTGTATTTGTAGTGATTTACAAAGATATGGGTGCCTTTCCTTTATTGACTCAGAAAGTACATTT
>CAYVPJ010000212.1:0-996 GCA_964453505.1 uncultured Oscillospiraceae bacterium
TGCTTGCTACAAAGCAGGCCGAACTATCACTCCTAAGGGTATCATGGTGCATTCAACAGGGGCAAATAACCCAAACCTCAAACGCTATGTGGGTCCAGATGACGGTCTGCTGGGCAAGAACCAGTATAACAACCATTGGAATCAGCCTATGGACAGAGAGGTTTGTGTCCACGGTTTCATCGGTAAATTGGCAGACGGTTCTGTCGCCACCTATCAGACACTTCCGTGGGATCACCGTGGTTGGCACGCCGGAGGTGCCGCAAACAACACACATATCGGTTTTGAAATCTGCGAGGACGGTCTTTCGGATGCCACCTACTTCGGTAAGGTGTACCGGGAGGCCGTTGAACTTTGTGTGTATCTCTGCAAACTGTACGGTCTGACCGAAAAGAATATCATCTGCCACTGCGAGGGTTACAAGCAAGGTATCGCGTCCAACCATGGTGACGTCATGCATTGGTTCCCGAAACACGGCAAGAGTATGGATACATTCCGTGCCGATGTCAAAGCCGGACTTAGTACTGTTGAACCCGTGAAACCTGCCGAGCCTACCACGGATGCAACCATTCAGGTCGGCTCCCTTGTGGAAATCACGGGCGGCAAGTATTACGGCGGACAGACGATTCCGTCTTGGGTCAAAGCAAAGAACTGGTATGTAAAGAGCATCAAGGGCGACCGGGTGGTTATCGACAAAAGCGAGGACGGCAAGAATGCCATCTGCTCACCCGTCAAGGCTTCCGACCTTACTGTTGTCGGTGTAACGGTTTCTACGCCCATTCCGACCTACCGCGTCCACACCGTCGTTCACGGCGACACGCTCTGGGCAATAGCCAAGAAGTATCTCGGCAATGGCTCACGATACACGGAAATCGTGAAACTGAACGGTCTTAAAAGCAATGTCATTTACAGCGGACAAAAATTGAATATCCCTAATTAGTAAAAAAGGTCATCAAGGAGATAACACTCTTTGATGACCTTTTTCTGCTTTTTGTTAGA
>CAYVPJ010000212.1:1006-2521 GCA_964453505.1 uncultured Oscillospiraceae bacterium
TATATCATATACACCTGCATCTGTCAAGATATCAGAGCTAAATAAAAGAAGTGGAACACCATAAAACCTATATAAGATGAACCGGGATAATTTAATTTGTACGCATAGTAATATGTATGCCCATCGAGGATTTTTTCTTCGGTGGGCATATTTTTTTGAAAAGCGTTCTGCTTTTGACCCTTTTCGTGGCCTACCTATGAAGGGGTTTCTCTTCAAAGGAGGTATGGACTTGACACAGAGCGATATAGGAAGAATTATTGAATTACAAAAACGAGGACTTGGGTATAAACGTATTTCCGCAGAAACGAATTTACCTGTCAATTCTGTTAAAACATATTGCAGAAGACATCCGATAGACAGCGTCGCCGGTAATTGTGAGTATTGCCAAGCACCACTCGTTCGCCTTCCGCACACAAAAGAAAAAAGATTCTGTTCCGATAATTGCCGAAATGAATGGTGGAAGGCTCATCCCGAAGCAATCAATCGAAAAAAGCAGTATCCGCATACTTGCAGATTCTGCGGTCGGGAGTTTTATACTTCTCGTGAGTCGAGCGGTTTCTGTTCGCGCAAATGCTTTGCGGATTTCAGGCGCAAGGAGGGACGGGCATGAGTGAAAAGCTATCGGAAAAGATAATCGCCTACAGAACTGCCGTTTCCATCGTGAAGAGTATGCTTGTTCAAGGGATAATTTCTGCGGAAGAGTACCGTAAAATTGATACAATGTTAGCCGAAAAATACGGTCTATCTTCGTGTACTATATTCCGTGAAAGCAGCTCGAAAACGCTGGATATATAACGGTTTTAGAGGTAATATGTGACTCACAAGGAGGTTGATTTTATGGATAGAACAGTCAAAAAGGTCAAGTTTTCAATACCCTCGCAGCCGAAGGCCACACGAGTGGCTGCGTATGCCAGGGTTTCAAACGGCATGCTCCATTCTTTGTCGGCTCAAGTGAGTTATTACAGCAATCTTATTCAAAGCCATGTGGGTTGGATTTATGTAGGAGTATATACGGACGAGGCTTTGACGGGGACAAAGGAAAGCCGGACAGATTTTCAGCGGCTACTTACAGATTGCCGAAACGGGTTGATTGACCTGGTCATTGTGAAGTCCATCTCACGCTTTGCCCGTAATACCGTAACCCTTTTATGTTCGGTGAGAGAACTGAAGAGCCTCGGCATTGATGTTTTCTTTGAAGAACAGAACATTCATACAATGAGTGCCGAAGGTGAATTGATGTTGACCATTCTCGCAGCATACGCTCAAGAAGAAAGCCGCTCGGCAAGTGAAAATCAAAAGTGGCGAGTCCGAAAAAGTTTTGAAAACGGTGAACTTATGAACCTTCGTTTCCTGTACGGCTATCGGATTTGTAACGGAAAGATTGAAATTGACCCGGAACAATCCAAGGTAATTAGAGAGATTTTCAGACTTGCGATTGCCGGAGACAGCCTTTCATCCATTGCAGGTGGATTAAACAAACGAGGTATTTCGGGGACTCTCGGAGGAAAATGGACA
>CAYVPJ010000213.1:0-2510 GCA_964453505.1 uncultured Oscillospiraceae bacterium
GATGCACGCAACCTGTCTACGACATCAGGAATTGTGGTTCGCGGCACAGATTCGCGGTCTGGGATAACGGAGAAGCTCGAATCGTGAGCAACTGTACACAGGCAACCGCCCGCGACCTGCTCGCCAACGGCATGATGCAGCTTGAGGCGGCGGGTTATCCCATCGTGTTCCATGTACACGATGAGGCAGTATTAGAGGTTCCCATTGGACAAGGCTCCGTAGAGGAGGCTTGCGAGATTATGGCGCGCGCACCCGCGTGGGCGGAGGGGCTTCCCATGCGTGCGGATGGCGACGACGGGCTGATGTTCTATCAGAAATGCTGATACGAGAACCTGATACGCTTTCGTCTCGCTTTGTTATCAGTTTGTTCACTTGATAACATACGCGACTGGAGCAAACATGGTCGTGATACGAAGGGAGGGATGAGTATGGATCATATGAACCTGACTTTAACCGTCGACCGCCATGTGAAAAAGACTGTCCGCATCACACCGGGCGGCGATACGGCGCTGTTCTACAGCAACAGCGCGGCGGAGGAGCGATGCATCGGACATCTCCGCATGGACGCGGACAACTGCGGTAAGCTCTGGACGAGCTGGTGGCCGCACAGCGCGGCGCAGAAGCACAACCGCGAGCCGTTCAGAAGCGAGTTTAATGTGCTGATCAACACCCTTCAGCGGGAACTGTTTAGCAAACCGGAGAAGATGTTGACGGTGTTGACGGGGCTTGCAATTCCCAGTCTGGATAATGACCAGCACTACCGATTCTTCCACATCGATACGGGCGCTTACAGCTACTACTTCCGCGTGTACCCCGGTAAGGGCGACTACTCCTACTGCTACTGTTATGTGAACGGAGGCGATTCCAATGGCTGACATCAGCCCCGCCGCGATTGGCGGCACACTCCACATCCGTGATGTGACCTATATCATCATCGCGGTGCGGGATAACGACCTTCTGCTGCTCGAAAAGAGCGAGGACGGTGCGCCGGTTCAGTACGTTGTCGCGCATGGCGTCTATCAGAACAATGGCGAGCTATGCTGGCTGAACGGAGACTACTTTCCGATCCCGCTGTACCCCGATACCGTCGCAGCGATAAAGGACGCCATCGCCCATCTGACCGAGGGGGGATGACGATAATGAACTTCTCCGACAGAGGTACTGTGGAGCGTGTCCGTGCCATGTACCCGCCCGGAACGCGGATAGAATTGTTGGAGATGCGAGACCCTCAAGCCCCGCCTCCTGGAACGCGCGGAACCGTGAGAGCAGTGGACGATACTGCAAGTCTAATCACGTCGTGGGATGGCGGGCATGGCAACCTGAACGTTATATACGGCGTGGATAGGGTGCGCATCGTCCGTCCTGATGAACCCGAGTAACATTGTCCCGTATTTCCCATAAGCAATCCGCGCTACCCTTAAGCAGTTATAATTTCCCATGAGCCGTTATCATTCCCCATAAGCAGTCAGCAATGGCTGCTTTTCTTTATCCCCAAAAGAGCAAGGAGGTTCCATTATGCAGGTAACCCATGACCAAAAGCTCCTGATTGCCATTGGCAGGAGCAGAAAAGCGTCACAATGGCAGAACAAGGAGTTCCTGTGGAGCGAGCTGCTGGACAAGCTCTCCACGACCACCCGCACACGAGAGTCCGTCGCCGAGTACGCCGTCCTTTCCAAAAACGACCGCGATACCGTAAAGGACGTGGGCGGCTTCGTCGGCGGATATCTCAAAAACGGCAAGCGGAACAATGCCAGCGTGGTCAACCGCTGTCTGCTCTGTCTGGATATCGACAACGCCGACCCCGATGTGTTCGACGATCTGGACATGACGTTCATCAACGCCTATGCGCTCTACTCCACGCACAGCCACACGCCGGAGAAGATGCGCCTGCGGCTCATTATCCCGCTGTCGCGCACGGTCACGCCGGATGAGTACGCCGCCGTTGCCCGCCGCGTAGCGGACGAGCTGACCCTATCCCGTTTCGACCAGACGACCTTCGAGGCGGCGCGGCTGATGTACTGGCCGAGCACGCCGGACGACGGCGAGTTCGTGTTCCACTACGCCGACGCGCCCTTCCTCGACCCGGACGCGGTCCTGGCTACCTACGCCGACTGGCGCGACGCTTCCCTTTGGCCGACCACCCGCCCGCTGGAAGAAAAAGTGCGCGCCAATGTCAGCAAGCAGGAAGACCCGCTGCAAAAGCGCGGCATCATCGGCGCGTACTGCCGTGCGCACTCTATTCATGATGTGCTGGAGAACGTCCTTTCTGACCGCTATCACCCGACCGAGGATGATAACCGCTACACCTTCGTGGGCGGCAGCACCACGGGCGGGCTGGTGATTTATGATGACAAGTACGCCTTCTCCCATCACGCGACCGACCCGGCGGGCGGGCATCTCTGCAACGCTTTCGACCTGACCCGCCGCCATTTGTTCACGCCGGGACAAGCGTGCGCCACAGGCGAAATGATCCCCGACGAGCGCGCCAGCATGAAGGCGATGCAGGAGTA
>CAYVPJ010000214.1:0-2510 GCA_964453505.1 uncultured Oscillospiraceae bacterium
AGATCTTCATCATCAAAGTCTATTTCTTCGCCAAAACTTTCTTTAATTGCTTTCGATAAATTAGAAGCGGCATCCGAAACGTTGTTATCTATAGCGTAACATCCGGAATCAGTACATCCGTTTACCTGACCATACTGGTCATAGCATTCACAATACTTTTGCTCAGTAAAATCAGAGCGGCGTACAATAAGAAGAATCTCTTCTTCTGAGTTCTGTTTCTCGATTACCATCAAGCCTTCAATGTCATTCTTTGTTGTGTTCATGATTTCTATTTGTTATTGGTTTACATTTTCACGGATTTAACGATCTTCTGGATCTCGCTCAACTCACCTGCTGTGATGTATCTTTTGATGATCTTTGGTTCGCATCCGAAGTTGCGGACTAAGAACTTCAGGTCGTATTCGCAAGAGTCTGCTTTTGCGAAGTTGAAGTTTTGGCAATGTTGAACAAATGCATAAGCTTTCAGTTCGAATAAAGACTGCGGGGTAGCTTGTTCGTTTTCTTTTTCCAGGTTATAGATCTCTTTGAATAACTTGTTACCGTTTGCATTCAGGTAATCAACTTCCGGAGAAGTGATGAATGCTTCAGTTGTGGATAAGTCGTTGATAAGGTAATCCACGTCGTTTGTATATCTGTCAGATCCAAGGTTTCTTAATGCCTGACCTCCGATTAGTATTTTGCTCATTGTTGTCATATCTTCTATTATTTAATACTCAAAGATACTGATTTCTTTTTAATCGTGCAAGCGTATTGCCATCTATTTGCAAGCGTTTAGCAAAGTTTAACTATTTGTCAGTAAAGCGTATGTTTTCAGGTGGTTATCTTCGCCAAAGGGATGGGCATCCGTTCGCAAAGGGATGGGCATTGCTTTGGAAAGGGATGGGCATCCGTTGGGAAAGGGATGGGCATCCCTTTTGGGAGGGTGAAAAGTAATGCCCCGATCTTCGCAGACAGGGGCATCCGTTATTTACCGAGAATAGGTAACGCTTGGGAAATACGGGGCAACAATGGTGGGGTAGTGAGATTGCGGGTCAAGCCCGCAATGACGGTGTATTATGGGATGAACTTGCGTTTTAGCAGCCAAAGGATCAGTACCAGCGCTCCGGATCCGAGCAATATCGAGATGGACCAGACGCTAAACTTCTGAAACCAATTTAACCGGTTAACATACTCGATCTCTTTAACCGGGTATGGGATCCGCAATGTATCGTTGATGAAAATAGAGTCTCTGAGATTGCGGTATTTGAATTCGGTACGCCATCTGTCCATGAATACCGTATCGTTGCGCTGCACGATCCTTACAGAGTCTAATATGTAGATGCTGTCGCGCTGGAGTCTGTCCTTGTATTCTATTCGGACGGATTCAACCGGGACATAGATCTTGCGGGTGCAGGAGCATATTGTTGACATCAGGAAAATGATCGAGAGGGCGATGAGGGTTGCTTTTTTCATGACCGGTAGTTTTGAAAGTGTTTGCGTGTCTTGAGATAATTGCCATCATAGGCATTGCGGTAGGCTTCCTGCTCAAAGCTGATGCCGCCGTAGCCTTTGGCAATGAACTCGATCAGGTAGAGGATGAAGAAACCAATATACAGCCACTCGCGCTGTTGGGCGGTGTGGATGCGTTCGTGATTGATGGTCCACACGCTGAGGGGCTCAAACTCCTTGCGGGCAAAAAGGATGCCGAAGAGGTTCATCGCGCGAAAGCCCTTGAAGGGAATGAGTTTGTTGTAGATGATGATCATTGCAGTTCGGGTATTGAGGTGCCGAGCTTCTTTTCCATTTCTCCTTTGAGTTGGTTCTTAAAGATGGAGATGAAGGGGAAGTTGGGGCGAATGATTAATATAGATGCGGAAAAACTGAATATCTCGCAGGATCCGGCAATGGCGGCGATGATGCAAGTAAAGAAGATGCCACCGGCGTTGAACATCTGCTCGATGAGGTACACGCAGAGGAGCGAACTCATGTAGATGGCTACTTTGGTACAGGTGTCGCGCAGACATCCGGAGAGGAAGAATTTCTTTTGCTTTCGGGCGACAGCGATCCCCCAGAAGAGGTCCATGCCAATACAGATGAATACGACGGCAAACGGATAGTAGGCGGGTGCCATGAACTGTCCGATGACAATAATAGCCGCGGAGATTGCTCCGTAGCAAGTTGAGAGAGCGTTGTTCGCTTGAGTCCAGAAGGGTGTCATGATTATGAGTTTAAAAGGTGAATATTCACTTTGTCTTTGATGCCGCGCATGTCGGCTCCTTCGCGGTAAAACTCCATACTCCATCCGAGTGATGATAGTTCGCTACTGGTAAACGGGCTAATGGTGATCGTGTAATTGATTTCTTTGAGCCACGGATGTGGATGCTGGTCAGCGAGCATACATGCCTGAAGTTCATCCATCAATTCAAGGGTCTTGTCAGTTACAATCGCTTGCTCCACAAGGTCGGCAGAGGTAGATATCTTGCTGGCGATGGTCACGGCCAGATGGAAGCGGTCTTGTATGCTATTGCGAC
>CAYVPJ010000215.1:0-2506 GCA_964453505.1 uncultured Oscillospiraceae bacterium
GAGATCGTCGCGCCTTCCAGCGAATCGGCGACCGTGCCCAGCGTGACGCTCGTATATTTCTTGGTCAGGCAGTCGTAGGTGTACTGCGTCATGCGCATGGAAACCTCGACCCCGATGCGTCGCGCGATCACGCGCACGTTGTCGCCGAGGAAGATTTCGTTGAGCGCGCCGTATTGCTTATACTCCTCGGTATTTCCGCAACTAACGAAGTCCACCTTGAGCGTGACGGTCGGCAGATCGCAGCCCGCCGCGTATTCGTCCCGCGCCGCCTGCCGCATCTCATCATAGCACTGCGCCTTGCTTTTCGGCTCGTCCTCGTCGTCCGATTCCTTGGCGTCCGAAACGGAGAGATGTATCCATTTAGGCTGCGGATAGGCGTTCAGGTACGGGCTGTCGAGATATAGCTCCGGCAAATAGAGCACGTTGCCGTCCTTATCCTCGCCCGTGGGCATGATGCGCGTGACCACATCGGTCATATCCACGTCGTAGGAAATGCCAATGAGGTTCTTTTTCTCGCGGATCTGCACGTCGGTATCATGGCCGACGCGCTCCACAAGGAACACGTCGAACCAGTCGCGGGCAAGTTCCGCGCCGTACTTGCCGGTGACGCTATCCTCTCCGAGCAGCGCTTCCACGGGATTCACATTTTCAAACTCCACCTCGGCGGCCGTAGTCGTCAAGTCGGAGTAGAACGTGAAATCGTGCGGCGACAGGCAATTGGACGACACGCCCTGCACGACGGCCGCGCCCACCGTCGAAGCGGAGGGCTTATATTGCCGTATCATGTTGTCCATGAGATCGTAGAACACATGGCGCGCATAGACCGTGATTTTGCTTAGGTCGGGCACGACCCGGTAGATACGAAACGGCTGGTCGCGCAGTTGGCGCGCTTCCATTACCTGATTATGAAAGCCCACATTCTCTCGCACGCTCTGCGTATCGGTACGCACGTAAGTAAGATACTCCGATGCCATGTACCCGTGCCGCCCGTCCGGGCATGTCACCTCATACCAACTGGAGGAGGTCTTGTCGAGCACGATAACCTCCGTGCCCTTCTTGTACTTTCCGAGGATTTTGTAGTTGGTACCCGTGCCGGAGCGTAGGCGCAGCGGGTCTTTGCTGGTGGAAACGCGGTAGACCAGCACATCGTAAGTGCTCGTCTGGTACGGCTGCGTCACAAGCCCGACCTGCGGAGTCATGCTTGCCGGAACGGGCGCGCGGAGGATGTATCCCTCCGCGAGTCGCTGCCATTTGCCGTTATCGTCGATGGGGTGAACGAGGGTCAGTTCCCACTCGCCGTTCAGGGTTTCGGTTACGGTGCAGGACTGCGGATCGACGACCCCCAGACCGTTATTCGAGAAGTCCGTACAGTTCGGTTCGTATACGCAGATCATGGGGCGTCGTCTCCTTTCGCGTGATTAAAGCGTCCTCCAGTTCGGCTGAATAGCCACCCGGCTCACGTTCCCGCTCCAACTGACGGCGTTCGCGCCGGGGAGCAGCGTCGGGAAGTCGCCGCTCACGCAATGGTTCATGCTCGTTACGCCGTTGTACGCCTCCATGAGCGGCGTGTCCAGCGTAATAGCGCCCGCGATATCTGAAAGCTCCACGATGGTCATGCCGATCATGAGCGTGATTTCGCCAGAGCCATATACCGTGATCACCGGCTCGGAATAGACGCTTCCGGGATTGGTGAGGAACGCGCCCGACTGCGTCAGCGTGATCTGCGGCGAGTCGTTCAGATAGAAGAACGGCTTGCAGCGGAAGTTGACCGTGAAGGCGCGATGCGGGTTGCCGCGCAGTATTTTGTCGAAGGGAATCTGATTCACGATTCGCGCATGATAGAACCCGCTCTGCCGGTTGGCGAACGTCACGCGCCCGCTGCCTTTCAGGTAAGCCGCTATCGCGCCGATGTTGTCCGCGCTTTGGATGAAGCAGGTCGCGGTGAGAATCATATCCTCGTATACGTCGTCGCCCTCGAGCAGCGTCAGGCTTCCCGGTCTGCCGGGCACATCGACGTAGGTCGCGCGCTCGGCGGGCAGCGTGATGGGCGGCTGCTCCGAGACGCGGATGCCGTAGTTCGTACAGCGGACGCCGTTCCATGAAAACCAATCATTCAAAGCAATCACCTTCCGCACAGTCAAAAAGACGCTTCCGGGTCAAAAGCGTCTGTGTTTCTTCTATTAGATTAGCCGCGCCGTCAGATGTGCAGGTCCATCATGCTGACCATTAGTCCCTGCTTTTCAGCAAGCGCGAGGTATTCGTAGAATCCCTGGGCATACGTCCGCAGGTTCTCATATGTCACGTCGTCGAAACCGAACCAGCCCATACGGCCCGCGCTCCGCCATTCTCCGTCCGCCGTGACGTAAGCGTATGGCACGAAGCTGGATTCGTGCTCCGCATAGAACTCCTTGCTGTTGTACCGCTGGAGATAGTATTCCGGTTTGTAAAGACGCAGGAAGGCGTTTTCCTTCTCCTCCGGCGTTTGTTCCGCGCCCTCGACCATAAC
>CAYVPJ010000216.1:0-2506 GCA_964453505.1 uncultured Oscillospiraceae bacterium
CCTCCAGGTCCGAGACTGTAGAGCGGAAGGCGGCCAGGACGGCCTCCGTGCTACGGCCCAGGGCCTCGTCGTTTTCACGCTCGAAGCGGGATAGGGTCTCGCCCAGCTCCTTCTCGATAGTGGCCAGCTGTTCCTTGGCGTCCTTGACGCGCTTGTTCACGGCGTCGGTGAAGTCCGATTCGTCGCGGATGCGGTCCAGGTTCTCCTGGGCGCGCGCGGTCATGCGCATCAACTCGTCCAGGGCCTTGTCGTAGGAGCCGATGCGCTCGTCGATGCGCGTCAGGCCCTCGGCCCGGCCCACCAGGGCTTCCTCGGCGGCGCTAAGCCGCTTGAAGAGCTCCTTGGCCGCCTTCTGCTGGACGTCCAGCTCGATGGCGTAGTCCTTGACGGCGTTTTCGCGCTCGGCGATGAAGGCGGACAGTTCCTCGCGGAGCTTGTCGCCAAACTTTTTGACCTTTTCGAGGCTTCTGTTGCCCTTGTCCAACTGACGGTAGAGCACCAAGATAGCCAGCACAATGGCCAGTGTTAGCAGATTGCCGATACTGAACAACATGCCTTACGGTATCACGAATTGGCGCAATTGGCGATAGTTTGAAAACACGAAATCGGCGGCTTTCTTATGTCGGGCGTGCGAGGAGACGAGCGCGGTCTTCATGCCCACCGAGCGGGCTCCGATTACGTCGTAGCGTATCGAGTTGCCGACGTACAGGATGCGCTCCGGCGGCGAGCCCAGGGCCTTGGCCAGGGCCAGGAAGGAATCGGGGGCGGGCTTAAGCCGGCCAACCTCTTCCGAGCAGAGCACCGCGTCCCAGCCGTCGGCTATTCCGAGGTGCTCGAGCTTGGCCTGCGGCGGAAAATCGGAAAGCAGGCCGAGCTTGAAGCCGGCCTCCCGCAGGGCGGAGAGTGTCTCGGGCACCTGGCGGTAGAGCTTGACGCGGCGGAAAAGGGGCTCCCAGCCGCGGTAGATGAAGCGTTCGGCCAAGGCCTGGACCTCGGCGGCGCTCTTGCCCAGATAGCCGGCCATCAGGTCAGCCTGGGCCGCGTAGAATTCGCCTGCATGCGGCGCGGCGCGCAATTCGTCGCGGGCCTTGCCCATGGCCCGGAGCAGCCGGTGGTGGCGCACCAGGAAGGGGACGAGCTTGCGGTAGAAGCGGTGGTTGGGATAGAGGGTGCCGTCCAGGTCGAAGGCGATGGCGTCCAGTTCTCTCTTCATCGTACCTTTATACTATATCTGAAATTGACCTGTCCATTGGAGTCCGCGGGGGAGAAAATCCATGAGGAGAAGGCCTGACGCAGGAAGTTTTCGATGTCGCGCGAGAGCGGGGGATCGAAGCGTATCGTGCCGGGCAGGACGGTGCCGCCGCTCTCTATCGTGAAGGAGACGTTCGTCGCGATGACGTTGGGTTGTCCTGCCAGGAGTTTGTCGGAGACGCGCAGCTTGCGCGAGCTCCAGAGCTCGCGCGACGGGCCGTTGCCGAAGTCGAACTCGCCGGAGAGGTCCCCGGCGCCGGATGTGCCGGTTCCGCTGCTTCCGCTTCCGCCCGAGCCGCCGCTAGCGGTGCTCCCGGTGCGTGCCGGGACGGGGGTGGCCGCGAGGGCGGAGCCCGCGCTCTCCAGTTGCCTGCTGTAGCCGTCGGCGGCGCTGGCCGCGCCGGAGGCCGCGACGCTGGCGATACGGTCCGCGCTGGCGGTGCGGGGCGCCGCCTGTTCCTGTATGGCCGGGGCCTGGTCGCGGGTGGCGAGTCCTTCCTCGGACAGGGGCGCGAGCGGGGCCTCGCCAGACTGGTAGCGCGAGACGCGGCGTTCGGCGCGGACGGGGGCCGCGGCAGCCGCGGGGTCCGCGCGCAGGGGGGCATTCGGAACGGCGGCGGCGGGCGCGGCCTGTTGGGCGCTGGCTACCGCGGCTGGCGCTGTCGCGGCGACGCTTTCCTGCGCCGCGATGGGCTCTGCGCTTGTCGCGGCGGTCTCCTGTGTCACGCCTGCGGCCGCGGACGAGGCCGAGCTCAGCTGGGTGGGCGGCGGCTCCTCGAGCTCCAGGCTGATGTACACCGGATTCATCGAATCCCGGTCCTCGGGATTGGGCAGGCCGATAAGCGAGGTGAGCAGGAGCAGGACCAGCCAGAGCGGCAGGCTGATCAGCGTGCTGTGGACAAGGCGACGTCGGTCGCCGTCCGGGATCTGCGTCATCCTAGCGCTCCAGGGTATGCAGGTTGATGCCGCGGAAGCCATTCTTCCGGAGTATGTCCAGCACTTCGATGGTGAGGCCGTAGGAGACCGAGCGGTCAGCTTCCAGGGTCACGGTCTTGATCTCCGTGCGGTCCGCGAGGGAGAGCTCCCCCAAGCGGGCGTCCAGCTGCTCCAGGGTGACGCGGTCGGCGTTCAGGTAGACCTCGTCGCGGTCGCGTACGGCCACGGCCAGGCGCGTCATCGCGGTGGCCTCGGCGGTGCTGGACTGCGGCAGCTTGAGCGTGATGCCCGGCAGGATGGCGAAGGTCGTGGATACGAG
>CAYVPJ010000217.1:0-2496 GCA_964453505.1 uncultured Oscillospiraceae bacterium
TTATTTTTATTATTTACGTCAATTCCTAGTGATTTTAATTTTTCGATTTGGTCGGGGGTGAGTTGTTGGGGCATAATTAAGTTTATCAGCTATTCATTTGGTCAGATAGAGTTTTAATTGATTTAATTCTAAATTAGAAATTTTACAATGTTTATTAAATAATAATTTGTGATTAATTAATTAAAAGAGACTCTAACATAACACCCTCGAACATAAGAGAATCACCGCCAAATCCCCCGTACCAACTACATGTTTGTGCAGTATATAAAATCCCAGAACTATTGCATCCAGTACTAGGGCAAGGGTTACCACTAGTATAAGTATTTCCGCCGTCACTGTTTAGTTTGTAACAGTTTCCGCCACCAGGAGTGCAATAAGGATCGCCACCAGTATAACGGGTTACAGGATTACTGACGTCCCAAGAATATTGAGTCGTGCCAGCATACCAAGTACATTCTCCACTATATTTATAACAAGATTGGTTACCAGTACAAGTTCCACTAATTGTTCTGTATTTACCAGTATATAAAGTGCCTCTATTACGATAACAAACAGAAGTAGTGGGATAAGCTGAACAATAAGGAGAATGAGGATAATAACACGTCATACTACCTGTGCTACAACCACTGTTTGAATAAACAGTCCTTGTATATTGACCAGTATAAATACAATTAGCAGTATTACAATTACCGTCGTTTCCCCAACAACCCGAAGTACTACAATCAGTTGAAGTACAAGTAGAATAGACAGGCCATGAAAGGACGATGGTGTTATAGACACAACCAGCGTCGCATAAATAATTTAGTCCCCAACAATTGTCCATGACGGTTGGATCGATAATAACTGGATAGTTTCGATTTGGATCGTCTAACCATTTTTGACCTTCTGGGGTGATTTCTTTGGTTAAGATAAGAGTTCGACAATCTTTGAGAGGAATATTGGGCTGATCACAGTTTAATGTAAATTTTACACCATCATGTTTGGTGGTAGGATTATTTTGTTCATACATAAAAGGGGTGGGAATATACCATAAAAGCTTATTAGTGCCAGGATGGTTGAATTGAATAGATTGAGAATAATTGGCGACAAAAGCATTGAAAAGATTAATTTTTTGTTTAAAAACAGGGAATGTTTGTTTTTGATTGAGAATAAATTCCTCGCTAATTTGGTCACCAGAAACGGAGTATCTGAGGTCGATATAAGCATCACCTGTTTGAGATATTTTTGGGTATAAAACCTGGGTTTTATTAATCATTTGGCCAGTTATAGTTTTGTCACTGGATGATAAGAGGCTAAAACTAATTGAAGATTCGTCTTTTTCAATTTTGATATCAGAATTTATATCTAAAATGTTTTGAGGAAAATAAGTGTCAAAATGGCCACCCTTACTTTTAAAAAGATAATGATTGTTTGGTGGTGTTGAAGGTTGGGTTGTTTCTGTGTTTTGAGTTGTTGGTTTTTTTTGTTGTTTTTGATAATTTTGTTGGAAAAAATAAAGACTGACGGAGAAGAAAAAGATGCCAGTGATTATCAGACTGATGATTATTTTTTTATACGACATAATTGTATTATAAATGACGAATTTCTAATTTCTGATAAAGACATTAGAATAAATAATATTTTTAATTTTAGTCATTAGAAATTGAATATTAGAAATTTTTTAATTTATGACCCACCAATTAATAGAGATGTCATGATCTAAAGGTTGATCCAGGGATATAGTGAAATAAGATTTGGTTTTTTCAGACGTTAACTCGTCAGTTTCAATTATTTTTTCTTTTACGAAGAGAACTTGATTATTAGTTGAACCCATAGGGGTAAGGTAAACCATAGAGTTTTGAGTTAGTTTGTCGGTACTAATAATGAGGTCGGTTTTTCCAACTGGGAGAGTTGAAGTTCCGGCGGTGGCATTAGAAGTGAGAGAGGCTGAATTGGTGGCGATTGGAAATTGAGTTTCAGTAGCGATTATTAGAGAAGCTTCGCCCGCCGACGCTGAAGCTATGGCGGGTAAATCGGTGGCAATATTGGTATCACCAAGGATAGAACCACTGTCCGTGGCAATATTTATTCGGCTAGAATTGATTTCGGCGGCGGTGAGTTTTTGAGTTTCGATTTCGTTGGCGGCAATGATATTGCCAAATAAAGAGCCCGTGATTGTTAGGTCACCATTGATAGTAACGTTGCCGTTGTCGGCGATAACAAGAGTGTCTCCCATGATATGGACTGAGCCAGTATTAGTCGGCTGGATATAGAGAGCGGAGTTGAAAGTAGAGATAGAATTGTTGGAAATAGCAATTTCTCCGGCGGTAAGAGCTCCACTTATAAAGGCGTTGCTAAATTGAGAGTCACCGTTGACTATGAGTTGAGCTCCAATAATAAGACTGTCGGTAAGTGATAAATTTCCCTTGATTTCGGCTGAATTGGTGGCGACGGCAATGGACCAATTTTCGGATTCGGCTAGAATAGCTGAAGGAGTGGCGTCAGAAGCGGAATCTG
>CAYVPJ010000218.1:0-2494 GCA_964453505.1 uncultured Oscillospiraceae bacterium
AAACCGGTGAGCATTCTTATAAGAACTAATGTCTATTCGTGGCGTCGTTGGCGTCATAATCATCGTAACGTCATCGATCCGCTCAAAAGTTTTGCTGAAAAACAAAAAGATATTGACATATGCCCGAAATCAAGTATAATGGAAATTGAAAGGGGCATATGCCCATAAAGGAGGTGAAACGATATGCCAGGAAGAGATGGAACTGGGCAGATGGGCGCGGGCTCCATGACGGGCAGAGGCATGGGCCTCTGCGCAGGCGGCGTTCCGGGGTATGGAGCAGGCCGCGGTCTGGGTTTGGGCCTGGGCTGGAGGCGCGGCTGCGGGCGAGGATTCGGAAGACAGTTCGCGCCAGTAACCCTGCCGGACGACGTTTCTCGGAAGGATCTTCTCGCCCAGCAGAAGCGTACGCTTGAGAGCAGGCTCGAGATGGTCAACAAACAACTCGAAACACTGTAGTAGACGACGGGGAGAGGGCGCATCCCTCTCCCATTCATGGATTAAGAGACGGGTCCATGATTTACTGGAAAGAGGTGAAAGCATGCCAAGGCCGAGGAAATGGCGGAAAGTCTGTTGCTTGCCGGAGAGCAATCAATACGGGCCGTTGAACGTGACGCAGCCCGAACAGGATGCGTTTGTCGTGATGTCCGTGGACGAATACGAAGCAATCCGCCTGATCGACCTGGAGAATTTCACGCAGGAGGAGTGCGCCGATCAGATGAACATCGCCCGCACGACCGTTCAGCGCATTTACGCCGACGCGAGGCGGAAAATTGCTGAATCGCTGGTTCACGGGCGGGTCCTCAAGATCGAAGGCGGCGAATACCAGTTGTGTGACGGCCTGGAAGAGACCTGCCGCTGCGGCGGCTGCCACAGGCACCGGTGCGGCAGAAGGTTTTAACGGATACCCTGAATTTGAAAGAATGCGGAGAGGGAACGAATGAGCACAGAATGCACTCACGAATGCGCTTCCTGCGGCGAGAGCTGCTCTGAGAGGACAGAACCCTTTGATTTTAGGGCAAAGGCCAATGAACTGTCCCATGTGAAAAAGGTCATCGGCGTCGTTAGCGGGAAGGGCGGCGTCGGTAAGAGCTTGGTCACGTCGCTGCTGGCCGTGCTGGCCCAGCGCGCAGGCTATAATGCCGCGATCCTGGACGCGGACATCACCGGTCCGTCCATTCCGAAATCCTTCGGCCTAAAACAGCGGGCGGAGGGTTGCGAGGCGGGGCTTTTTCCGGCGCGAACGAAGACGGGCATCGAGGTCATGTCGCTGAATCTTCTGCTGGACAACGACACGGACCCGGTTGTCTGGCGCGGGCCGATCATCGCAGGCACTGTCAAGCAGTTCTGGACGGAAGTGATCTGGGGCGACGTGGATTTCATGTTTGTCGACATGCCGCCGGGCACGGGCGACGTGCCGCTGACGGTATTCCAGTCGCTGCCGGTGGACGGCGTGGTGGTGGTCGCCTCGCCGCAGGAACTGGTGGGCATGATCGTTGAAAAGGCGGTCCGGATGGCGGACATGATGAAGATTCCCGTCCTGGGCCTCGTCGAGAACATGAGCTACATGGTGTGTCCCGACTGTGGAAAGCAGCTCAAGCCCTTTGGCGAGAGCCGAGCGGACGACATCGCGAAGAGGCACGACATCGCGTCGGTGGCGCGCCTGCCGATCGACGCGAAGTTGGCCGCCGCCTGTGACAAGGGCATGATCGAACTCTTCGACGGCAACTGGCTTGACGGAATGCTCGGCCATCTGGAAGAGGCGTTACAAATCCCGAGCTGAATCTGCCATCATTGATTACCTTATGGGGAGGATCGCAATGAAGATTATCGTTCCGGTTAACGAAGACAAGACGAGTGTCTGCCCGTCCTTCGGACGCGCGCCGTTTTTCAGCATTACGGATACCACGAACGGCATATCCGATGTCGTTGAAAACAAGGCCGCCGCCAGCGAAGGCGGCGCGGGCATCCGCGCGGCTCAGACTGTCTTGGACCTGGGGGCGGAGGCGTTAATCACGCCTCGGCTCGGAGAGAATGCGGCGAACGTACTGAAGACCGCGGGCGTCAAGCTCTACGGGCCGAAGTTTGATGACGTAGCGGCCAATGTTGGCGCGCTGATGGCGGGCTCTCTGAAGCCGCTGACAGCGATCCACCCAGGTTTTCATCATGGGGGCAAAGAATGAAGATTGCCATCCTCAGCGGCAAGGGCGGAACCGGCAAGACGCTGGTGGCCGTCAACCTTTCCGCGGTCGCCGGCCCCTGCATGTACATGGATTGCGACGTGGAGGAGCCCAACGGACATCTGTTTCTAAATCCGGAGAACTTGTCTCGTACGGAGGTATCGGTCTTAAATCCTCGAATCGATCCGGACAAATGCCTTGGCTGCAGGGTTTGCGTCCAGTTTTGCCGCTTTGGCGCACTGGCATTTGTGAATGGAAAGCCGCTCCTGACGCAATCGGTGTGCCACGCCTGCGGCGGATGCGCGTACCTGTGCCCC
>CAYVPJ010000219.1:0-2493 GCA_964453505.1 uncultured Oscillospiraceae bacterium
CCGATCCCGACGAGCGCGAATATCAGCACCTTTTTAAAGATGCCCTTGAAGCCGATTTCACTCGACAGCTTCTTGTTGACGATTGCGCACATGACGCCGGTGATGTAGTCAACGACTACAAATGCCAGCAGCGCATACAAAAAGCCGTCCACTCCTCCCAGGAACCAGCCGAGCCAGCCACCGACGACGGAAAACCCCAGCTGTATTCCTATCCATATAGTTTTCATATCTCACTCAGTTCCTTTCTTTTATCCGGCCACATCTTTTTTGTCAATCCATCCGGTGACAAACAGGGCGGCCGGCGCCTTCTTGACACGCGACTCTTTGTTAGTAATACGGTACCGTCCGCTGATGAGAATTCCGTCATACAGCCAGTAGGTGCCGGTGACGCTGCTGGATTTTGTCGCTGCAGTGGATGAACGGTAAAGAGACACATTTTTCAGCATCAGTTTCGTCCCGGCTGCCGGAGGTGTTACTGCGGGCGGTTTCGGCGGTACCGGCGGCGCCTTTTTCTGCAGGTTCAGGAAAGCCGCGACGGCTTTTCCGTAAGCCTCTCCCTCGGCTTTCAGCTTGTCGTCTGTGTCGATCTTCTTCTGGTCTTTCGCATTATCGACGAACGCGAACTCGCCGAGGATGGCCGGGATTCCGTTCCGGGAATTGATGCGGCACATCCCGAAGTTGTGGCCGGGCGGGTCGGCGTAGGAAGGTTTCACACCCGGTTCCTCACCGCTTGTGCTTCTCAGCACCTGGCTGACAGCCTTGAACTCCTTCGCGACGAGGCCAGCGAGCCTGCGGGCAGCAGCATCGCCTTTCCAATAGAACGCCTCGCCGCCGACACCGCCGCCGGCATTGTGGTGAATCGAAATCGAGACCGCCGCTCCGAGTGCTTTCGCTTTGGCGCACATGTCGTTGATTTTGGTAGATGCATCGCTTGTCCTGTATAGGTATACCTGGCAGTCATAGGCCGACAGGAAATCCCTCGCCGCAAGCGCAACTTTGAGATTCAGCTCTTTTTCGATGAACTTGCCGGACACCGCGCCCGGGTCTCTGCCTCCGTGGCCGGCGTCAATGAATATAATTTTTGACATTTCCTTTTCCTCCTTCAATGTTCAGGGAATCAATCCCAGCAGTCTGAGTACGATGGTGACAAACCAGGTAAGGTACAATCCCGGCAGAACCAGGAAAGCATGAATCATTTCACTGCCTCCTTCCTCGGTTTCTTCGCCGCATCCTTTTCTTTGAGCGACTTATCAACCTCTTGCTTGAATTCTGCCGGCACGTCTTTGAGTGTGATGCGCTGCAGCAGCACCATGTTGGCGAGAACTGCTGCCATGTGCTCTGTTTTGCCCTTCGGAACCGCCGCAGCTAAACTGGCCACGGCACTCTCCAGGTCTGCAAGCCTCTCTGCTTCGGCCATCGTCGTTTTAGATGCCGCTGCGAGTGCTTTCTCCCGGGCTTGTATCGAACGCTGTGTGAAACTTTTTTTGAAATCACCTATCATGGTTACCCCTCCTGTACGGTTATCGTCATTGATTTCGAGTATCCGCCTTCCTGCGTTACAGCAGTCAGTGTGGTCGTACCGGCCTTCAAACCGGTGGCATAGAGAACCGGTATGCCTTCTTCGTCAGTCTGCCAGGATATGGCGAGCACGGTTTCATCGCCAATGACATAGTCGATATGCTTGTTATTGGCAAAAGACGGGAAAACCTTCGCAGCGGTAACCTGATAGGGTTCCCCTAAGTTGTACGTTATCGAATACTCTAAGAAAGTTATCCCACGGACGGGAATCGTGCCGATTGGCTTGATGGAAATGTCCGCGTCATCGAAAGGCTTCCACTCGTTTCCATCAAACACAAACAGGGAGTTCAAGCGCTCTTGGAAGTACGGTTCCGGACTCAAGTAATAGCCGAGATACGCAGAACTTACATCGGTCATTCCCGCGTACTCGATGACCGGTATTTCCTCTGCGCTGATGGCTTCAATGGTGATCAAATCACCGGTATCGTAATCGATGTATGCCCTGTACCAACCGGGAAGAATATGCAGTTCCTCGCTTAAATCAAACGTATCCCACGCATACACATACATCGGTTTGTTTTCGGTCATGTCTGGCACAATCTGCAGCATGATGGGGTATCCTTCGTCCGTGCCATCAAAAATCCAGAAGTACAAAGTTGGTTCTGATTCATAGTAGTTTCCCTGTCCATTAACAAAGAGCGCTTCCGCGAACGAATCGTCCCCGGTATACACATGCTCGGGCCTTGGCGGATAGGGATTGATGTAGAGACGCGGGTACTGCGCGTTGGCGACGATAGGCCGGATGCACTGCCGCATATAGCGTGGCGGCGGATTCCGTACTAAGGCGAGCGTTCCCGGCAGTACAGCGTCGGGAAGGTCTGTAAAGGTATCTGCCATTACAGAGCAATCACCTTTGCTGTGAAGCCTTATTAGCTCTTCAAACTCAGCTTCCAGTCCATAGAGCTCTTGATTCGC
>CAYVPJ010000220.1:0-1465 GCA_964453505.1 uncultured Oscillospiraceae bacterium
GGATCATTAACATTTTTATCTTCAATTATTACTGACAATTCTGTGCATCCTATTATTATAGCATCACAGTTATTTTCATAAAAATAATTTATAACATCAAAGAAATCCTTATCAGGAACTTTTATATTTTTTTTAACATAGTCATAAATAAAACTTGTAATTTTATCTTGAATTTTTTGTTCTGGAATAAAAATACATGCATTTCTATTTTCTATTTCTTTTTTATATATGTTTGCTTTTATTGTACCTTCAGTTGCCATCAGTCCAATTTTCTTTATATTATTATTTTGTTTAAAAACTGAATCTACTGTTTCTTTAACTATATTAATTAAAGGAATTTTTATTTTATTTTCTATTTTTTCATAAATAAAATGAGCAGTATTACAAGGCATTACTAAAAAATCACAATTTAATTTTTGTAGAATTTTAGCATTTTTTAATATGTCTTTTGCAGGATTTTCTTTTGATAATCCTAAAATGAATTTAGTTCTGTCTGGAATAGAAGCTTGATTTATAACAATCATATCTATATAATCTTGTTCTCTATCTACTTTTGTATATTTCATAACTAAATTCATAAAATAAATTGTTGCTAAAGGCCCTAATCCTCCAATTACACCAACAGTTTTAGTTTTCATATTACTCCTTCTTTTAAGTATTTTTAATTTCTTTAAATACAAAATTATTATCTTTTTTTATAACATAACTTTTTTCATTAAAATATTCTTTTGTAACTGGATTTGTTAAATTACTTAGATATTTTAACTTATATAATTCTTTTAAAGTAATTTTTTCTTCTTTACATTTTTCATCATTATAACATTTCTTAGTATTTATTATAATTTTATCAACTATAGAATTATATAGATTTTTTCTATAGTTGTCATTAACCTTTATAATAGCGGGAATACATATAATTATAAATATTCCTAGTAACGTTAAACATATATTCACTTTATTTATTGGCATTTAAATCACTTCCATAATAATCTTTTATAAATTTTTCTCTATACTCTAATATAGTATCACTTTTTATTGTTTCGCGCAATTCTTCTGTTAATTTTATTAAATATCTTATATTATGAATAGATAGTAATCTCTGTCCAAATGTTTCATCAGAAGTTATTAAATGTCTTATATAACTTCTAGTATAATTTTTACATGAATAGCAATCACATTCATCACTTATAGGAGTAAAATCTTCTTTATATTTATTATTTCTAATATTTAATTTACCATATTTAGTTAATGCATTACCATGTCTAGCAAGTCTTGTAGGACTTACACAGTCAAATATATCAATACCTCTAATAACATTTTCTACTATATCTATAGGGTCTCCTACTCCCATTAAATATCTTACTTTATCTTCTGGTAAATATTTAGTAGAATATTCTACCATTTTATACATAGTTGATTTATCTTCTCCTACACTTGTTCCTCCTACTGCATAGCCATCAAATCC
>CAYVPJ010000220.1:1475-2472 GCA_964453505.1 uncultured Oscillospiraceae bacterium
TACATATCTTCTTTAGATTCTCCATCATTAGCTACTCCACCAATACTATAACCATCAAAGTCTAGTTTAACTGTTTCTTCTGCAGATAATTTTCTTAAATCTTCGTATTCTCCACCTTGAACTATTCCAAATAAAGATTGTTTTTCATTATTAAATACTTCTTTACCTCTTTTAGCCCAATCTATAGTTCTTAAAATACTTTTAGACATATATTTATAAGTTGATGGATAAGCAACACATTCATCAAAACTCATAGCAATATCGCTATCAAGTTTATTTTGAATTTCAATACTTTTTTCTGGTGTTAAAAATAATTCATCTCCATTAAGCTTATTTTTAAATTTAACTCCTTCATCATTAATATCTTTTTGTTTAGCTAAACTGAATACTTGAAATCCTCCACTATCAGTAAGTATTGGACCATTATAATTCATAAATTTATGTAATCCCCCTGCTTTAGAAATAATATCTTCACCAGGTCTTAACCATAAATGATATGTATTAGCGAGTATTATTCCAGAATTAATATCATACAGTTCTTCTGGAGATAAAGTTTTTACAGAAGCTTGTGTTCCTACAGGCATAAACATTGGAGTATCAAAAGTTCCATAATTAGTTTTTAATTTACCTAATCTTGCATTTGTATGTTTCTCTTTTTTAATAAGTGTATATTCTATTTTCATAATCATCACCTTACTTAATAAACATAGCATCTCCAAAAGAGAAAAATCTATATTCATTTTTTATTGCTTCTTTATAAGCTTTTATTATAAATTCTTTATTTGCTAAAGCACTAACTAACATTATTAAAGTGCTTTTTGGTAAATGAAAGTTAGTTATTAATGAATCTATTGCTTTAAATTTATAACCTGGATATATAAATATATCAGTAAATCCACTATCTTCTTTAAAACAGTTATATTTACTTATAATGGTTTCTAATACTCTAGTAGAAGTAGTCCCTACTGATATAATTTTATTGCCATTTTCTTTAGCT
>CAYVPJ010000221.1:0-2464 GCA_964453505.1 uncultured Oscillospiraceae bacterium
GGAAGCTCTTCGATTCGAGAAAGAATATACTGCGAAAAGACGAGCAATGAATTTGGAATGTATGGCATTCTTCTCTATACTGCATCGGGAGATTCTGAAGGCTCTTTGGGCGGATTGGTTCGCCAAGGAGAGCCAGGTCGAATTGAAGACACTATTGTGAGCGTTGTAAAAAATGCTCTGTGGTGCACGTCTGATCCAATTTGCATTCAGTCGGCAGGGCAAGGGCCCGAATCATGTAATCTTGCAGCTTGCCATAACTGTGCCCTGTTGCCGGAAACCTGCTGCGAGTGTGGTAATCGGCTTCTTGACCGTGGTATGGTAGTTGGAACGTTAACGGAAAATGATATTGGTTTCTTTTCTGATATCAGAAACCTGTGAGGGAAGCAAACACCGATGCACGGTTATCCGGTTTTCAAATCTATGCACGCCTGTGCCTGCTGCTGCCGCGGTTGCCCGGAAAAATGGTACAAGATCCCGCAGGGCAGAAATTTGACCGAGGACGAGCAGCAGCGAATCGTGCGGCTGCTGATGGCGTGGGTCGAGCGTCAACAGTAATAACGCCATCGCCAATATTTGCGTTGGTTTCGGTGAATTCAGTTCCGCCTCAAATATGACCTTACCGTGTTGACGCTCACGCCGAGTTTCAGACCAATGTCCTTTGCACTAAAGCCGAGAGCATGCAGCTCCATCATTCTCCTGTGAACACGCTCTAATTCTCCCGTTCCGGGTCTGCCCTTCGGCGTTGGTGCTGTGAGACGGTAACGATATGTTGAGCCATCGAGGAACTCAAAGACTGCGTAACCGCCTGCCGTGATTTTAATGTTGGTGATCAGTATCCGAATCGCTGTGTCATCAAAAAAGATACCGCCGGGCAGATCACTGCTCGAGCGGCATTCATGAATGTCTGTTCTAGCGATTTCGCTGCGCAGCAATTCCATGCAGTCGGGGATGACCATAGAATACCGAGCCAGCAGGCGGTGCAATGCTAAGTCGGTGGCACTGCGCAGTTCATAATCGTATACATGGCGGCAGAGGCATCCTGTTTCGCCGGCCTTTTTCCCGTTACACTCCCAAACGACATCGTGCGTTGTGTTTGTGTGCCAGACCTTTCTGCCGTATTTACCTCCGCAGCAACCGCAACGGATTCTTCCGAAGAATGGATCTAATGTGGTTTTTCGTCCAAGCACGCGGCCCCACTTTTCCCGCACCTCAAACCAGGCACCTTTGCTTATAATAGCCGGATGACCGTTTTCAACATAGTACTGGGGCGCTTCGCCTTCGTTCTTCTTTTGGGTTTTAGTCAGGAAATCGGTTGTCACGGTTTTCTGCAACCGGGCGTCACCCATGTATTTTTCATTCTGAAGAATACTGCGAACAGTGTTGCTTGTCCAAACAACGCTGCCTCCGGGTGAGCTTATGCCGCGCTCCTGCAGCCGGTCACAAATATGTGTGCTGCCGAGTCCCTGGCAGGCAAGCCAGTAGATATAACGCACGATCTTCGCCTCGTCTTCGTCAATCTCTATCTCGCTCCGCGACGGTATCCAAGGAAAATGCTGCACGGAATATGGTATTTCCCCTGAGAGAAACGATGGCGTACTGCCCAGGTCACATTCTCTGAAATGGAGCGGCTTTCCTCTTCGGCGAAGGAACTCATCAACGTTATCAGAAATTCGCCGTTAGCATCTAACGTGTTTATGCCTTCCTTCTCGAAAAGGACAGCTACGCCGACAGCCTTCAATTTACGAATAGTCGTCAAGGAATCAACCGTATTCCGTGCGAAGCGGGACAGGGATTTCGTAATGATCATATCGATTCTGCCGTCGAGCGCGTCCCCAATCATACGATTGAACGATTCACGGTTTCGCACTGATAGACCGGATATACCGTCGTCGGCATACATACCGGCAAAGGACCAGTCCGAATGCCGAGCGATATATTGCGTGTAGTATTCACGCTGTGACTGTAAGCTATTTTCCTGCGCATCCTTTGCCGTCGATACTCTCGCATAAGCAGCGACTCGTTTCTTCGGAGCTGCTGCTTTTTTCACGGTTGGCTTTGACGGAAACTCAATCCTTGTAACCGTTTTCTCCGGCAATGCTGTTCACCTCCAATTCTCCGATTATGGACCTGTATTTTTGTGCGACCTCCGCTAACAGTTCTTTTAACTCAACATCATTTATGACCCCATCGTTATAAAGCCGCAGGAATACACATCTTGCAAGCTGATATCTCGTTTCTTCTGCCGCCTGTTCGTTGGTCACCGAATCACTCCCTTCAGGACAGACATTATCGAGAGATGAGAATGGAAAGTCAAGCAATATAGCTTTCTGTCCTTTTTGTCACGCTGTCCGCAGTAGTAAAATCATGGTCAACGAAAAATGCACCACAGAGCGAAACCGTGGTGCATTGTATCAAGTATGGGTAGGTTTGCCACAATGAAAAACCCTGTAGTTGCAATGGCTAC
>CAYVPJ010000222.1:0-2457 GCA_964453505.1 uncultured Oscillospiraceae bacterium
CGGGTGAGCGTGGCGATCTCCACCGCCAGCGAACGGATGTCCTGCTCGTCGCGGATGTAGAAGTTGTTCCCCGACAGGTTCACGCTGCTGGACTGGTTGTAGGTACGGCGGTTGTCGTTGCTGGTCGTTGAAATGCTTCCGGCTTTCGCTTCGCCGGTCAGGAAACGGGCGGCGTTTTGAATGACCTTCGCCTGCGCGCGGCTTTCCAGCAGCACGCCCTGTCCGAAGCCCTTCATGGTCATGCGGCCCACTTCGTCGCGGAACACGCCGGACGGAGAAGCGATTTTCAGCTCGCTTTTCGCCGCGCTTACGGCGGCGCGCGCTGCGGAGCGCATCGCGCTGATCACGCCCGATCTGCCCGCGCCGATGCCCGCCTTCAAGCCCGCCATGGCATTCACGCCAATGGAGCGAAGCGTCGTGCCAGTGAGGTTTGCGGCGACAGCGGACCTGACGGTCGCGGCGATGGTACTGCCCATACCGCCCATGCTGTAGCCGGTCATGCCCGAGGCAAGCCCCTCGGCGGCGTTCGTTCCTGCCGACTTGAGCGTTTCGCCCGTCAGCGCCGTCAGCGCCGCCGTCTCAACGTTCGCCGCCATCGCGGATGCGTCCGTTGAAAAGTCATGCTCCGTCATGCCCGCGCCTACGCCGGCCGCGACGTTATCGCCCACAGGCTTCACGCGCGTGGAGGGCGACTGGATTCCCAGCGCGGTGTTCAGGGCGGTTTCAAGGTTGCCCGCGACCGTTTCCGCGTCGCTTGCCCAGCCCGCCTCCGTCATGCCCTGCGCGATACCCTCGCGCACATGCGCGCCCGTGCCGGTCACGTCCAGACCATTGAGGAAAGTGACGATAGTCTGTAGGTTTTGCAGATCGGTCTCGGACACCGCTTGTCCCTGCTGGATCGCGGAGACCATTTCAGCCACATACGCCGATAACTCCGCGACGCTTTCCGCGCTGAAATCCAGATTCATGCTGGTGTTAAGGACGTTGAGGTTCGTGGATTCGCCCCAGACAGACGCCCAGAACTTATCCCATGCGTTGTAATTCAGCGTCTTTTGGTAGGAGTCCAGCCGTCCGATGGCGGACTCGACCATATCGATGGTCGTGGTGGGCGCGATACCCGCCCATGCCGCCTGCCAAGTGCCGCCGAGCTTGTAGGCTTCGTCCACTGCCTGACTCGCCGCGTCGATGGCTTCCTGCGTGCCGGAAACTTCCGGGGTGATGAGGATATGCAGGGTGCCGTCCTCGTCCAGCGTGGCGACGGTTTCGGCCGTCACGGTTCCGTCCGGAACAGCCGTGATGGGCACTTCCACGCCGTCCTTCCAGAATTTCACCTTACCGCCGGCCAGCAATGAATCCAGCTCGCCCTGCTGCAACTCGCCAAGCCGCACGGGTACTTCCAATTCCATGCCCGTGTCGGTCTTCAGCCCCTGATACGCCAGATAGTCGTAGCCGGTGATGACGATTCGCGTTTGAAGCTGGGGAACCGTTACGCCCTCCGCTTCTCTGTATTCCGTGATATAGGCGGTCAGGGAAGGCAGCAGCTTGGTTTTGTCGCATCCGGTCGCCTCGGCGTAACTGTTTACGATGGCTTCGATCTGTCCGGGCGTCAGCGCCGTAAGGTCTACGCCTTCCGCTTCGAGGTACTTTGCGACCATCGCCGTGATATCGTCCGGAGTGAGCGCCGTGGTAAGCGCGCCGCCGGTCACTTCCTCGTAGGCAAGAACGAACGCGGTTACGGCAGAAGGATTGAGAGCGGAAGTATCCACGCCTTCCTTTTCGAGATACTTCATGATGTAGGCGGTGATCTCGTCCGGTTTGAGGGCGGACATATCCGCTCCGGCATCCAGTTCTTTGTAGACAGCGACCATGGCGGTGACGTTGGTCGGATTGAGCGCCGTCACATCCGCGCCGCTGGTCGCTTCGGAGTAAGCAGTGATGTAAGCAATCAAGCCGGTGGGCGTGAGCGACGCGGTATCCGCGCCCTCGGCGACCTCGGTGTACTTCGTGATGAACGCTTCTACCTTGGGCTGCTGCATGGCGGCGGTTTCCGCGTCTTTGTAACCGCTGATGATGGCTTCCGTCGTGAGCGCGCCGGGGTTGGCAGCGAACTCGTCCCAGCGCGCCTGCGCGCCGGTCATGTCGAGGTCGGTGGCGATTTTAAGTGCCTCGTCGGGAATCGCCTCGGAAAACATGCTTGATAAGCCGGGCAACTCCACGGAATGCGTGTTCAGGTAATCTTGAATGGACGCAATCTGGCTGAGCGCCTCTGTAAAGTCGATCTCCGGGAACATCGCCTGTATCTCAGTTTCCGTAAGCCCGCTGTCCATGAGCGATTGGATCTGCGTGAGCAGACCGATGTACTCCGTGAGCGCGCCCTCGTCCATGGCGGCGGTGATGTTGTTGAGGTCTTCCAGTAGCGCGGGCTTGTCCGTCTCGGCGGCCATGCTGTACTCGCGC
>CAYVPJ010000223.1:0-2439 GCA_964453505.1 uncultured Oscillospiraceae bacterium
TAATATTACTAAGGACAATATAATAGAAACTAATAAATATACTTCTTGGTCATGTTTCTATGATGTAATTAACAGGGCAAATACAATTTTGAGTTTTGCACCTTCTGTACAAGCAAAAGATCCTAATTATTCTGTTGCTGAACTTAGATCAAATCAGGCTGAGGCTATAGCTTTACGTTCTCTTTGTTATTGGTACTTAATTAGAGCATATCGTGATGTTCCGTTTGTGACTAAACCATCAATAGATGATTCTGAAGAATTTAAGATTCCTGCTACAAAATTTGATGTGATTCTTGATAGGTTGATAACAGAACTTGACTCTGTTATCAAGAGAAAACAAAAAGAATATAAAGATATTTATTCTAACACAGATGATGGCAAATATGATTATTTAGGAGGAAAAGAGTGTATAATTAGACCTGATTTGTTTAATGACATACCTCTTATTAATCAAGTAGGTTCTTCAGATTCTAAGACAGAAACCGGAGGTCGTGCTTACGATGATTTATTCGGTAGTTGTTTCTCGTTTGAAAGTCTGTTTGAACTAGCTAATGATGAATCAAATGATAAAACAAATGACTTCGTAAAAAACAATTATATTTCCTCTAATAATGGATCTCTGCAAAATATAGGAAATTTAGCTCCTACTAAAGATCTTCAGGATGTTCCTGATGATGCGGATAAAACCGTTTTATTCAAAAAAAGTGATGTTCGTTATTATGAGAGTATGAGAGAACTAAATAGCAACTTTGGAATTAGTAAATATTCTGCAAGTTCTGTTCGTTATAGAGTATCAAGTATTGGTGACATCTCTGGTACTTCCTCAATAAGCGGACGTAATAATGATCAACCTAACTGGATTATTTACAGACTGACAGATGTTGTATTGATGAAAGCAGAGGCTGAGGTCTTACTTGCAAAAGATCGTCCTGATCTACAGGACTCTCTATTAAAAGATGCCTTTAATCTGACACAAGCAGTTTACATTAGATCCAATTATGGATTGAAAGCCACTGATAGTCGTTATCCTAAACAGGCTAACTATTCTACTATTGAAAAGATGGATGATTTTATTTTTAATGAAAGACGTCGAGAACTATTGTTCGAAGGAAAACGTTGGTTTGACTTAGTACGTAGAGCTCGAAGAGCAGGTAATACCGATGAGATAGCTTCATTACTTGCATCCAAACATTTAGGTTCCAATGCAACTTTTGCTACAAAAATCAAAGATATGAACTATATCTACTTCCCAATTAATAAAGATGAGTTGAAGTTGAACCCTCAGTTGAAACAAAATCCTGCTTACAAGTTGGATGATAAGATAGAGAAAAATTAACAATAACGTGATGCATAATTACGTAATGTTTAAACAATGAAATTAGATCAGATATGAATAAATATTTTAAATCAGCATGGCAACTATTTACGTTAGCTTCTGTTCTTAGTGTCGGAATTTCTTGTTCTGACACTTGGGATGATCACTATAATAATAGTAATAGCAGCGTAAGTAATGCTAATTCTATTGCTTCCTATCTTTCTCAAATTGATGGAACCTCAAATTTTATTGAGGTTTTAAAAAACACCAAGATGTTAAAGATTAACGACGAGCCTTTGAATACTACCTTCTACGATTTTTTGTCGTCAGATCAGTTCGTCACATTGTGGGTTCCATTAAATGGATCTATTGATAGTACTGAATGGGAAATTTATATGAAACCAAATAAAACTAATGAAGAAAATGAGTATACGGCTAAGCGTTTTGTTATGAATTATTTGGCTCGTTATAATCATACGTTGTTAGAAACATCTGATTCAGTTGATGTATTAATGATGAACAAAAAACATCATATATTGTTTTCTAATAAGCGCATTGATGAAGCAATTTACTTGTTAGACGCGTGGGGTAATCCTGAAGTAAATATTTCTTGCTCTAATGGTATTATTCATTTATTGAGTGGAACGCTTTCCTACAAACCTACAATTTATGAGTTTCTAACTACAGATGAGAGATATAAACCATTAATTGGAGATTTCTTGGAGAAATATGATGTTTCTTATCTTGATGAAAACAAGAGTGTTCCTTCAGGAATCGATGACGAAGGAAATATGGTGTATATTGATTCTGTTATGACTGAGTCCAATCTTCTGTTATCCGGTACTTCTGATTATTTACCTAGCGGTTTAGGTTTAATAAATAGCGAAGATAGTTCTTATATAATGGTACTACCTTCGCCGGAAGGATGGGCAAAACAGTACAATGATATTTATGATAACTTTGACTACGGTGTACAAGATTCAAATAATGATTCTATTCGAATTTTATGGTCAAACACTGCTATGATCCGTGATGCTATTTTTAATAAGAATTTACAGCGTTCTCCTATTGACTCTGTTTGTTCTACTCTTTATTCTTTTAGTTCTATTAAGACAAAGGACAAT
>CAYVPJ010000224.1:0-2433 GCA_964453505.1 uncultured Oscillospiraceae bacterium
GGAACGGAATACGCTTGTATGTGCGCTGGATCTCCTTCTTTGTGGCGAACCGAGCTGTACCGTGCTGCCCGTCGCCCACGGTACGAGACTTGATCCCGTTGAGGGTATAGTAATGTGCCAGCAGCGAGAGCCCGCCGATGACGGCAAACATGATCGCTGCGGCGGCAATCAGATAATAGACTTTTTCCTGCATGATCTCACTCCATTCTCATCGTCATTTCCGGCTCCGCTTCGCGGGCATTGACCAGCTCGTCATTCCAGTCCTTCGCCTCGGAGCGGTCTATCTCGATATTGCTGTGCCCCTGCTCCAGAAGAACGGCGGTCAGGCGCTCCGTCGCCTTGATGCCGGCGTCATCGTTATCGAGGCACAGCACGACTTCGTCGAGCTGGCTGTACTGATCCAGCATCCAGATCATGGCGTGTTCCGCCGTGCCGCACAGGGACACATAGCTGTGTTCCTTCCATCCTTCCGGGTGCAGGGAGATATACGAGAGCATATCTATCGGGGCCTCGAAGACATAGAGCTGGTCTGATGTGCCGACCCAATGAAAGCTGTACCGGGGATCGCTGCTCTCAATGTTGACACGATAGCTCTTGCCAACAGTATAGATGCTCCGTTTCTGCCCATGACGGGCAACGCCGTGTTCATCGTTTCCGACGAACACGGCGTTGTGATAGGTTTTTGTGTTATCTGAGGACGGCTCCGAGCTTTCATAGACGAGCTTTTCTCTTACGAATGCCGTCAGCACCTCGCGGTCGATATGGCGATGCTGCAGGAGATAGGCATAGACCCGCCGCATATCCGTATGCGCCGGTGGGAGAGCGAAGGGCTTGCGTTCCTGCGTCTGCTTCGGCTGTGCCCGCAGATATCCCACACCTGTTTCTCCGCCGAGGAGCATGGTCACGGCATCAGGAAAGCTCAGGCCGTAGAACTGTTGTACGAAGTCGATGGCAAGCCCGCCCTTTTCAGAGGCGTGGTCGAACCACTGATTGCCGCGCACGGTGACGCTGTGATCCGAGGCGAGGCGCTTGTCCCGCCCGGACGGTATGAGCTTTTCGCCCCTGCGCCGAAGAAACTCCGGCAGATCAACCGAGTTGGCGCGGAGCTTCTGCTCGTCTGAGAAATGAATGTACTGTGCGATAACTCTCGCCTCCAATCTTAGTATGTGATGTAGCTCTGCTCCTGCTCGTGATCGTCAGCTTTGTGACCCTGGGCGATCTTCTTCTGCTTGAGCTTACGAAGGAGCTTCTTGTCAAGCTGGATCTTGCCGCCTTGCCTTGGTGGGGTGTTGTCCTGAAAAATGCGGCTCATGTGATGCAGGAGCCGAGTCGCAGCAATGAACGACGAGGGGCTTCGCATCTCGCTCCAATGGTCCACAAAAAACTGCGCGTACTGATTGCCTTGTTCGGCAGAGAGGGTGAACCATTGGAGCGCCGCCTCCTTGTCCTGCGGCACATCCTCGCCGGAGAGATAGAGCTTCCCCAGCGCATATTGAGCGGCGGCATTACCTTGCTCTGTTGCCGCATGAAACCAGCGAAACGCCTCGGCGACATCCTTGGGCGCTTCTTCGTCGGTCATGTAGAGCTTGCCGAGCTGATACATTGCGTAGCTGTTGCCGGAGCTCGCCGCAGTGTGGAAGTATCTGAGCGCATCCGACACACTCTTGTCGATGACGCCGCCGTCCATGACCAGCTTGCCCATGGTATAAGCAGCGTCAGGATTGCCGTCCTCCGCCATGCCATACAGAGTCGACGCAGCATCCATAACCTCCGGCGACCGTACCTCGTTTGTTCTAATCGTGTGCAGAAGCATCTGCACGTTCTTCGGCGCGCTTATTTCATCTTTTGCGTTTTCCTCGAAGGTGAACGCATGACCGACCAGCTTTACAGCTTCCAACACGACCATGTTCCGCACAGGCTTAAACTCCTTCTGCCGTGAGAGCGGCGGAAGCACCTGCGCCTCGGCATGGTAGGTGCGGAGAATATCTGTGCGGATGTCGAACCACAGGCGGTAGGCTTCCGCGACATCCGAATCCCGCGCCAGCTCATCTACGATCTCATCGACGATGGCCTTGATCGGCGCTTGCAGATATCCATACTGCATCTTACCCTTGTGCGTTGCCAGCTTTGCGACGAGCTGTTCCGTCAGCTTTTCAATGCGTTCATTTTTCAGGACGCCGTTTGCCATGCGGTCGATGAGCTCCTGATACAGTCGCCGTGCGTTTTTCTTGAGGGCATCACGCTGCCGGGTGTCTGCAGCATACAGCTCCTGAAGCTGTTCGGGGAAGATGCTCCGTGCCAGAGCAGACATGACCTGCGTGATTCCCTGCTTTGTGAGAAAGCCCTCTGTCGGATCGGTGGAGTAGAGGATCATGTGAACATGAGGATGGTGCGTCTGATCATGGAAAGACGCATACCAGCGCAGATGCTCCG
>CAYVPJ010000225.1:0-2421 GCA_964453505.1 uncultured Oscillospiraceae bacterium
TCTCAACATGGCTTTCCATCGGGTCAGACTTCAATGTCTCCAATGTCCGGGATGCGCTTTCTGCATTCAGCAGACTGATTGATGCTTCACACAAAAAGGTTTTTGACAAAATCTTTGAGACGCTGCAAACCGGGCTTTCAAAGCTGGGCGATAGCTCCGGCACCCAGACAAAGGCAATCAGCGACCTGATCCACCTAATTAAAGATATTCCCATGGACGGAAAGCAGGATTATGATGTCCTCGGCTTCATCTATGAATACCTGATTTCCAACTTTGCCGCCAATGCCGGAAAAAAGGCCGGTGAATTCTATACTCCGCATGAAGTATCGCTTCTGATGTCGGAGATTGTGGCAAATCACCTGAAGGACAGAACCGAAATCAAAATATACGACCCCACCAGCGGTTCCGGCTCCCTGCTGATTAACATCGGCAAGAGCGTCGCCAAGTATATGGGCAGCGGCGATAAGATCAAATACTATGCCCAGGAGCTCAAGGAAAACACCTATAACCTCACCCGCATGAACCTTGTCATGCGCGGAATCATCCCTTCCAATATTGTGACGCGCAACGGCGACACGCTGGAAGAAGACTGGCCGTATTTCGATGAGAGCGATCCGGTCGGAACCTATGACCCGTTGTATGTGGATGCCGTCGTTTCCAATCCTCCTTATTCGCAGAACTGGAACCCGGTAAATAAAGAAAACGATCCGCGATATAAGCGTTACGGCACTGCACCGAAGGGCAAGGCCGACTACGCTTTCCTGCTGCATGATCTTTATCATATCAAGCCGGACGGCATTATGACCATTGTTCTCCCCCACGGGGTACTGTTCCGCGGCGGTGAAGAAGGAACCATCCGCAAAAACCTGATTGAAAATAACAATATCGACACAGTAATCGGGCTGCCGGCCAACATTTTCTTCGGCACCGGCATACCCACCATCATCATGGTGCTCAAGCAAAGACGGAGCAATACCGATGTTTTGATTGTGGATGCTTCCAAGGGCTTTGAAAAAGTCGGGAAGAACAACAAGCTTCGTTCCTCAGACATCAAGCGTATCGTTGATGTGGTTTTGCATCGGGAAACAGTGGACAAGTTCTCAAGGCTTGTGACCCGCGACGAAATCCGAAGCAACGATTATAACCTGAACATTCCCCGCTATGTGGATTCCTCGGAAAAGGCGGAAAGCTGGGATATTTACGCCTCCATGTTCGGCGGTGTCCCTGCGGCGGAGGTGGAAGACCTCGGGGCCTATTGGGACGCTTTCCCGGCGCTGAAGTCGGCGCTATTTTCCAATTTGGGCAGCGAATATCTGCACTTCGGCGTTACGGATATAAAAAAAGCCGTCGAGGAACACGGCGATATTCGCACCTTTGAAGGGGTGTTTGATACCGCTTTTGCGTCATTTGATACGGTGTTGTACAGGGAACTGCTGGGCGATGTGCAAAGCGTCAACATTTCCAAGGAGGAAAGCGTTCTTGCCTCTCAGATCTTCGAGCGACTGGCGGGCATTCCGCTTGTCGATCAGTACGAGGCCTACCAGCTCCTTGATAACGAGTGGACGCGCATTGCGGTGGATCTTGAAATTGTTCAGACCGAGGGCTTTGAAGCCGTCAAAAAAGTTGACCCGAACATGGTGATCAAGAAGAAGGATAACAAGGAAACCGAGGTGCAGGACGGCTGGGTTGGTCATGTTTTGCCCTTTGAGCTTGTTCAGAATCAGATGCTCTCCGACGCCGTAGCGGCGCTGCACGGCAACGAGGACAGGCTTGCCGAAATCGTCTCCGAGTATGACGAACTGCTGGAAGAACTGCCGGAGGAAGAGAAAGAAAAGGACTTTGTCAACGATGACAAAACCGCATTTGTCCCGGCAGAGGTGAAAAAAGCCATCAAAGCCAAAGATGTTGACACTGATGTTCTTGCCATCCTCAAAAAATACGATAAATTGAGCACCGAGGAAAAGGAACTGAAAAAGAAGATCAAGGCCGAGGCCGCTGATCTGCAAATGAAAACCAAAGCCACGATTGAATCGCTCACCGATGAAGAGGCCTATGAGTTGCTCCGCTGCAAATGGATTGAGCCCATTACTGCGGGCTTGAAAAAGCTGCCCGGCAATATTGTGACCGTGTTTGCCGCAAAGCTGGAAGCTCTTTCAAAGAAATATGAAACCACTTATTCCGAGGTGGAACAGCAGATCAAAGAAACCGAGAGCTCACTTTCCGTCCTGATTGACCAGCTGACCGGCAGTGAATTTGATTTGCAGGGGCTTTCCGAGTTCAAAAAGCTGCTCGGAGGTGAAGAATAATGGCGGATAAATCAAAGAAACCTGCCATTCGCTTCGCCGGATTCACGGATGCTTGGGAACAGCGTAAGTTCTCAGATATCACCTATCCGGCAGGTGAAAAGAACAGAGAAAACCT
>CAYVPJ010000226.1:0-2412 GCA_964453505.1 uncultured Oscillospiraceae bacterium
TGACCTCTTCAACGGTATGTCTCCGCTATGGAATTATGCACTTCACAATCATCCTTATATTGAGCTTGTATACAGAAAAAGAGGCTGTGGAAGAACAGCATTACTCGGAGAAACACAGAATTTCAAATTCTTTGATACAGTCGTTTATCCCGTTGGCTGCTGGCATCAGGACAAATTTGAAGCTACCGCGGAGAATGAAGCGTTGTGTCTTTGGATCAGTTTGCCGGGCATTGAACTTGAGAACCCAATGCAAGTACAGGATCGCAATAGCGAAATAGGTAATCTATTTCATGCGATACACGAAGAACAGCAGAAATTCAATTCGTCACCGGAATTGATTTCTCTTATGGTTAGAACGCTGCTAATAAAAGTACTGCTTTACAATGAGGAAGCGGAACCATCCGCTGTAAACAGAGTGATTCAGTATCTGCATACAAATATGGCAAAAAAAATCACCTTGGACGAGCTTGTTACTATCAGTTATATGAGTAAGTCATATTTAGAGAAGCAGTTTAAAAAGGAAACCGGCAAAACAATCATTGAGTATCTCAACCAAATTCGTATTGACGCCGCAAAAATGTTGATGATGACCACTACCAAAACAGCAACCGAAATTTCCTATTCCGTAGGTTTCGTTTCGCCAAAGTATTTCTTTCGAATATTTAAACAGATTACCGGCATGACACCGACGGCCTTCGCAAAGTATAAAAAGCAGGTACAAGGCGAGGATGGTGAAGTAACGCAGGAGGCTGTCCAGCAATGAATTCCTATTGATCGCTGGACAGCCCCTTCTCTTGTTTATTCAGTGCATGATAGATTCTTTGTGTAAGACGTCAATTCTTACAAAAGATCACATGCATATACCGTTGCGCTTATGCTTATTGAAATAGCAGCTCCATAGCGCCAATGATTCCGGCATCCGCTCCCAACTCCGTCTGATAAAACGAAACAGGGAAACCGTTCGTGTGATAACTGTTGAATTCGTTGAGCATACGTCCCAACAGCTTATCGCCCATAGCAAGCAAACCGCCGCTAAATACAATACAATCCACATTCAACAGCATATAGGTATCAAAAATCCAAATTGCAAGGTAGTGTGCCATTTGTTCTACTGCTCGCTTGGCAAGCGCATCGTCCATTTCATAGGCTTGATTGATATGCGCTGCCGTGATTCGATCTACCCCTCCCGCCAGTTCGGGTAGTATGGATTTCTCACCGGTAGCAAGCCACCGGGCAACATGATAAGTAATGGCTTTCCCTGAACCCAATGAATTAAAGCAGGCAGAGTTGCCGCAGCTGCACTTTATGCGGACATCGCCCTGCGCATCCGCCAGCATATGACCACTTTCACCGGAAGCACCGTTGCTTCCGCGAAAAAGTTTACCATCGATAATGATGCCAGTTGAGATTCCGGTGCTGATCGGACAATACAGCATGTTGCGGTGTCCACGTCCGGCGCCTCGCCGATACTCCGCAAGTGCACCGCAATGGCAATCATTATCCAGAATAATTCGCACATCTGGACCTAATTGTTGCCGGATATAATCGGTCACCGGAAAATTGTTCAATTTGGATAAACTGGCGGTTCTTGTAAGCGCTCCCCTGTCAAAATCCACGAAGCCCGTAATGCCGATTCCTATCCCGTCCAGCTGCATACCACGCTTATTTGCTTCTTCTCTCAGCTGCTCGATATCTTGAACAACGCCATGGAAGAACTCCGTACCGCAAAGCTCTGCATCGGAAGGCCGCTTTTTCCTTATCACTAAATCTTTGTTTTCATCGAATAGTCCATAGGCGATTTTTGTACCGCCAATGTCAATTCCGATATAGCAATTCATCTTTGGGAATCCTTTCTAAGCAGTTCTTTTACAATGGGGTCATCCGTTTCTACTCCCTGCTGCTTTAATACTTGAATTACATTGCGGAATTGCGGCAGATATTTCTCATGCGCAACCAGCAACTCGTCCAATACCCTTTTCCCTTCTTTTCCGCTTCTGATCAACGGGTTTAGGATGAATGCCTGTAATGCGATACCGTAGTCACCAGTAACGGCAGCCTCAATTACGCATTCTTCCATTGCCTTCATCATTTGCAACCAGCCTCGCTGTGCAGGAGCCATGTTTCCCCATGCGACCGGTTCAGCGCCGTTTGCAGAGATAATACTTGTGATTTCAACGATCGAATCCGGCGATAGAAAGGGAATCGCGCCCTTATTTTGCGTGCTGACGGTCATCCGTAGTTGTTTATTGTTGAAAATAGCGCTAATACATTCGCAAGCGGTATCGCTGTAGAAGGCACCGCCGCGCTCACTCAGCTGCGCCGGCTTTTCGTGTAATTGAGAGTTTTTATACTGCGCAAACAAATCCTTTTCTACTTGAAGCATTTGTTCAGCACGCGTCCCCCCCTTGCGGA
>CAYVPJ010000227.1:0-949 GCA_964453505.1 uncultured Oscillospiraceae bacterium
CGCGGCAAGAGTGGAGAGTGTCTCCGCGTCCACCGAGAGCCCGCCGGTCAGCCACTCCCTGTATAAATTGTAGACGCCCGACGATATGTATATGTGCCGGGCAAGAAATTCGGGCGAGAGCTTTGTTTCCGGGCTTATGTAGCGGTCGCTTTCAAGTATGTCGGAATAGGCGGCGGCCAGCTTTTTCTGCAAGTCCCCAAGGCCGTTCGAGCAGACAAGCGCCGCGTAAAACAGCCTGTCCTCGCTGAGAAAATCAGCCAGGCTCCGCAGAAAGGGCTTTGGGTCAGAATAAAAGCTGTGCAGCCCGCCCGGCAGCAGCTCTCGCAGTTTGGCTGTAATGTCGTCCTCTATCTGTTCGGCCACAGCGCGTGTGTCCTGATAATGGGCATAAAAAGTGCCGCGGTTTATCTGCGCGCGTTTGACTATGTCTGTCACAGTTATGCGGTCGATTTCCTTTTCGACCCAAAGCTCCACAAAAGCTCGCCTTATCAGCATGCGTGAACGGATAGAACTTTTATATTCCGCACGTTCTCCCATATTTACCTCACTTTAAAAACATTGTCTATCAAAAATTTGTTCACATTTGTACAAATTATATGATATATGTTCAATTTTGTACAAAACAACATCATTTTGATGATTGAATGAGCTATTGATGCTGATTATAATACTGATAGAGATAAAAATCAATACGCGGTATAATATTGTTCAATATTAACAATAGCGGTTGCCGAGTGTTATTTTTATGTCGGTCAATATAAGGAACGCCGGCGTCGGTTTGGCGGATGTAGCGGCTTTGCTCCGGGAGCTTATGCATGGCGAAAGTTCCTTATTTGATATGGTTTGAGAAGTTCAAATTTAGGAGGTCAGTATCAATGGATTTTAGCGGATTGATTGCCTATTGGAATCCAGAAGTGTTTATTGAGTCCATCAGCACATGGGTCAGCGA
>CAYVPJ010000227.1:959-2408 GCA_964453505.1 uncultured Oscillospiraceae bacterium
AAATTGCTATCAACAAAGTCGTTGTCCTTATCATGATGATCTTCATGCTCGTCGGCGCTATCGACCGTATCCGTGGCAACAAGCTCGGATATGGCGAGCAGTTCGAGGAAGGATTCAACGCCATGGGTTCTCTGGCCATCGCTATGGCCGGCGTCGTGGCTGTTGCCCCGATCCTTTCCCTGGTGCTGCAGCCCATCATCGGGCCGCTCTACAACCTGCTTGGCGCGGACCCCGCAATGTTTGCGACCACCCTGCTCGCTTGCGATATGGGCGGTTATCCTCTTGCCATGCAGTTGGCTGCCAATGAGACCATCGGTAACTACGCCGGCCTCATCCTCGGCACCATGATGGGCCCGACGATCGTCTTCACGATCCCTGTCGCCCTCGGCATCATCGACGCGAAAGACCGTCCGTTCCTCGGAGCCGGTACTCTGGTCGGCCTCATCACCATTCCGATCGGCTGCATCGCCGGCGGACTTGTCATGAACACCACCCAGTATAAGATCGGCATCGTCGAGATCCTTATGAACCTTATCCCTGTTGTTATCATCGCCGGCCTCATCGCTGTTGGCCTTTGGTTCAAACCCGCCAGCATGATGAAGGGCTTTGATAAATTCGGCACTGGCGTTACCATTTTCATCACCGCTGTTACCGCTATCGCTGTGTTCGAGTACAACACCGGCATCATGCTCCCGTTGTTTGACATCATGGTCGATGGCGAGAAGGAGATCAACGGTGGCGTCAATCCTCTGGAGAGCGGACTTCTCGTCTGCGGCCAGATCGCCATCATGCTGATCGGTGCTTATCCTATGGTTAAGTTCATCACCGATAAATTCGGCTCTGCCCTTGAAAAAGTCGGTAAGGCCCTCGGAATGAACAAGGCTGGTTCTGCTGGTCTGGTCGCTAACCTCGCCAACAACATCGCCATGTTCAACATCATGAAGGACATGAACCCGAAGGCGAAGATCCTGAACTGCGCTTTCGCCGTTTCCGCCGCGTTCACCTTTGGTGACCACCTCGGATTCACCGCTGCGAACAACGCCGACATGATCTTCCCGGTTATCGTTGGCAAGCTGGTTGCCGGTATCACCGCCGTCATCCTTGCTAACGTTATGGCTCCCGCACTGCTCACCAAGATCCCTGCGGAGTCCATGGGCGAGCCCGAAGCGGCTGCTGAATAATCTCAGCAATACTTATTGATAAAGCAAAGGCCAAGGCAAAGGTTATGCCGGGCTTTTCGGAGCCGCTACCGGAGTCCGGACCAAAACATGGCCTTTGCCGGGCAGCGATGCTGGTCGTTTCCGGCAACGTTTTGCAAAACCACTTGAAGCGTTATGTGGCTTCAGGAATAGAGGGGAAGGGCGTGCTGCGGAGCGCGTCCTTTCCTTTTTATATTTTAAGAGAGTATTCTCTCATAATTATGTTTTTGGTAATAGAAAAGACGTGATT
>CAYVPJ010000228.1:0-2408 GCA_964453505.1 uncultured Oscillospiraceae bacterium
TATTATTATCAAGATAGATATCAAAGCTGAGACGGAATCCAACCGCTCTGAGAGTGTTAGAAGAGATCTTTTAAGCGGCATACAAGAGGTGAATCTGGATGATAAGATCAAGATTGTTTGAACATAAACCATTTTGGAACCGTACACTAAAGAAAATGAAACCAAATAATCAAATAAAGTTCTAATGGAGGAGAAATGAACAACGCGATGAATCCTTTCCAAAAGCTTGGATCAATCAATGACAACGTACTAAACATTCTTGCTCTTATGGATAGTCTAGGAGAAAAGGAATTATCTGGACGCCTAACTGAGTTGTATCGCAAATCATTTATCATGCAAACATTGACAGATCGGTATGTGATAGCAGTTACAGGCACTCAAGGAGTAGGAAAAACAACTCTTTTGGCAAAGCTGTACAATGTTGAAGACGGGGTTCTTCCCACCAACCAAGGCAGGGGAGAGCAGATTCCCATCCTCTTCACTGAGAGAAAGCCAGGAGAACACAAAGCATTCATACACAGAATTACCCGTCCGAATGGCTCTCTGGCAATAATGAGAGACGAAATTGACAGAAAGGAAGTCCAAACGTTATCTATGAATTATGATCCCACTACAGACTTGTTCATAGAGTTGGAAGTCCCCGAGGCTGTGTTTAATTGTGACACAAAGCACTTTCTGCTGCTTCCCGGAATAGAAAGCAAGAATAACTATATGTATAATCTTACGTGGAGTGCGTTAAGAACAGCAGCTAACTGTGTGATTGTCATGTTTTCAAATGCTTACGCAAAAGAAGAAACTCGATCATTGATCAAGAGATTAAATGATGATTTCAAAAACTCTGAACCGGTATTTGTGCTGACTATGGCTGACCAGACAACCGATAAAAACGAGAGTTTTAAGAAGACGGTTATGCATGACCTAAACATTGATGAAGATAGAGTTGTCATCTCAGGGACCTCGGATGATTTAATCGCTAAATGGCCTGAGCGGTTCAAGAAAACTCTGCAGAGATATTCAGCAAGCACCAGTGAATCAATAGGGGTCAAATGTGATAATATGAAAGAATTGCTTGATGACATGAGAGATATCAGAAGTGATCTTAATAGCTTCTTGGAGAAGTTTGATACAAAAAAACAGTTTGAGGATCTGAAAGTAGATAGATATCTATTACCTTTCAAAATGGAGTTCAAGAATATTCGTAACGAAATTTGCGATGAGTTTCATAAGCATATGGATGATTTTGAAAATCGTATGAACACCGCAATTCAAAACAGAATACATGGCAAATCATTTTGGAAAGAACTATGGGATGGATTCATTAAAAGGGACATTACTCGTTTGATTGAGTTTCAACAGATGCTAGCCGATTGTTTGGGTGAAGCGATAGAGAATCATTTCATCGAATCAGGGTTCATGAGTTCAATTGAGAGTTCTCAAATCAAACACTTGTACGCCAATCAAAGAAGTCAGTTTGATGATTCTTTAGATGAGTTATCTCAAGCCTTGGTATACACCCAAGCCGACCAGAGCTTAGCAATTCCCAACAGCGATTTAGTAAGAGATATTATTCACCTCTATCATCCTGACAAATGTACGCAGATACAGCAAGTAGGCCCATCATTTGAAACTACGCTAAAAACTATACCACATCTGTTTACAGAACTAGTGAGGTTGAATCTTCTAGTCCCCAACGCTTTTAAGAACCAAGTGGATGACAAGTACTTGTATATATCAGCAACTCCTGATTCTACAAAGCGTGCTCTGGAAATCTATAACGAGCATAAACCCACATTGTCAAACGCACTAGGAGCAATCATTGGATTGGACATGGCAGTGGACGGACAGTTGGATTTATTTAATAGTTTAGAAAAATTCATACCACAAACCGCTGGAAAACTAGCGGAGTCGGTAACAGCTGCGATTGGTGTGGCAATGGTTGTATTTCATGCTTATGACTACCTATCCAACCTAGTAAATAGGACTCAAATTAAAGAACTTGAGACAGCTCACGCGATAGTAAATGATATGAGAAAACACATAGAGAATGAGTTTATATATAAGTATGACAGAGCTGTGAGAGTATTTTCCGAATACACTGTGGATGCGGTCAGGCATAAGCTGGGTATTTCAAAAAATCTGAGTTTGTTATGGAATCTCGATCAAGCTTTATACAATCTAAGAGAAGTATGTAATTCAGTAAAGGAAGATTTGCGTGTCATTCCTCGCTGAATGGTCTAACTGGTTTCTAAACAATAGATTCGATTGGGTAACCGAAGCCAAAAGGAGAGTTCGAGATCAATTCGAACATCCTTTTGCCAGGCAGCTCGTTTCTTCTGAATCTAGTAACAATGTGAATGTAGCCATGTTTGGGAAAACACAGGTTGGGAAATGTAGAGTCCCAAATGTTG
>CAYVPJ010000229.1:0-2389 GCA_964453505.1 uncultured Oscillospiraceae bacterium
TCCAAGAAGTGCATCGCCCTTGTATTTCTCATTCTTGATGATTCCCCGAATCCCGCTGTCCCCCCACTTAACATCACCCTTTTTATTTGGTATTCCCATTGCGGTCAATTGTTTTGCTATGGTATAAGCTCCATAACCCTGAAGATATAAATCAAAAATCAAACGAACTGTTTCTGCTTCTTTCTCATTTACGGTAATACTTTTATCCTCTGAATGATAATCATATCCAAGACTGCCATTATAGCCAATCAGTTCACCACGTTTCATCTTCATTTTGAGCCCCATCTTAACATTTGCAGAAATCGTTTCTACATCCTGCTGAGCTATGGAACTTAGAATTGTTAACAGCAGTTCTCCATTCATGGATAAGGTATTAATATTCTCATTTTCAAATACTACCGCTATCTGTCTATCCTTAAGCATTCTTACATAAGTCAAGGTATCCACTGTGTTTCTGGCAAATCTTGAAATGGATTTTGTTAGTATCATATCAATTTTCCCATCCATACAATCCTGTATCATCTGCTGAAAACCATCTCTCTTATTTGACTGTGTCCCAGTTATTGCTTCATCAGAATAAATACCAGCAAAAACCCACTCTTTATTTTGCTTGATTTTGTCTTTGTAATATTGAATCTGTGACTGAAAACTTCCAAGCTGTTCCTCTTCATCTGTACTAACTCGTGCATATGCTGCAACACGATTTCTTTCTATTTTCACCCCCTCTCCGCTGATACTACGTCTTCTTGTAACACTGCCTGTACTGGCTTTGATCACTTCAACTTCCTTCATATAAAAATCTCCTTTCAATCATCCCGGGACGAAACAGTAATATCTGATTACATCCCTATCATAGCCTCTATTTAAAATGTGAACGAACCTGTGAAACAAATATTTGTATTCACAGGTTCAAAATTGTCTTCCTTATTATGCTGCTGGCTTATATACCATATCATCTGTGATATGGTACTCCGCCTTCAGTCTGTTTCTTACCATAAGATATTCGGTGTCACTCAATAACCCCATACGATATATTTTTGCTACTACCGCCATCTTCTTGCTAAATTCCAACTGTTTATTCATCGAAAATCCCTCCTATCCTATTTGTTACGGTTAATCACCCCGCTTTCTGTATTTGATAAATTCATGTGATAAACCCTGACGCTTGTTTGATGTTTTGGCTTCCATTTGTAGAGTGGAGCGGTAGCTTTTGCTTCCATCCAGCCATCTATATAATATCCGATGACTGTGGGCCTCTCCTTCGCGAGATCCTCTCCCAACTTGACGTGATTCCTTTTGCCCTGCTCCTACCAGTTAGTTTATATCTTGACTCTTCTGGTTATCTTCGCCAGGGCGGACTTCCCAACGAATCGCTAGCGATTCGTATGTACCCCTTGTTTGTACTTTTCCAAATGATTCTTTTTTCTCTCATTTGTAGCCTTGGAACTAACTATCAGTTCTGTGCTTGCTGGTACGGTTACGGGCACCTTTCACTCTACAGCCTATGAATCCAGCTCTTACTGGATTATTTGTCAATGTACAATTTGCAAACAATTTTGATAGAACATTTGTTTGTTGCATGTTATAATGTTGATAGCAGTTTCATCCGTTTCCGGTTGTTCGTGCTACCGTTTTCATATGCTAATGATACTAAGAAGATGGAGTTCAAACTATTGACGAAGACTTAGCGTTGACTTAACAAAAATGAATTTTTGAAGAAAAACATAAGGATAATTCCATAGAAAGAAGAGATGACAGATTGAAGAACAGACTTACCTTTGTAAATGTAATAGGCATTCTGCTAGATAATAAAAAGAAAACTTACTCACAGCACCAGCTGATTCGAAATCTTTTTTCTGTCAGTTTACAGGATGGTGAGAATTTTGAAATCACTGATGCCGATGCCAGCAAATATAGCTACTGGTGCAGCGGTACAAGACCGATTCCAATGGATATTGTTAATACTTATGAAGAAGATGATAATTTTGTATTTATGGAAGAGGATTTTAAAGAAAAGATTATTCCTAACCTTTTGAACGTGACAAATGCACGGTCGGAAATGGAAAAATTAATTCATGATAGTCGTAGCACCGTTGGAAATGAATATGCTGATGAATTGATATCCATAAGCTCTACATCGAAATTTTTTACTGAGATCGTTCGCTATGCAATCCTAAGTGACCACGGAAATAATTCACTATATTCACCAGATTTATCAGATATCTTGCTAAACGGACGTGTTCCATCTACAACGAAAGAATTTCTTGGAAGAAAAACCGAATTAAAAGAATTAGCAAAATTGTTTCAAGAACATTCTCTTGTATTCGTAACTGGGATTGCAGGAATTGGGAAAAGTGAATTTGCCAAAGAATATGCCAATAAGAACAAG
>CAYVPJ010000230.1:0-2380 GCA_964453505.1 uncultured Oscillospiraceae bacterium
GATTCCATCCGCATACCGCCCGAGCGCTTTCGCCACCGTCATGCCGATATCGAAGCACTCGCCGTGCGGGGAATACGCACCCTTCTCGTACCAATCACAGAAGCGTCTCATGATGTCATCCGAATCGACACAGTTTCGCTCGGCTATGCTGAAAGCCAGACACAGCGCCATGCTGGTATCGTCCGACCATGTTCCGGCGACCTGCTGATGCGCGCCGCCGCCAATCATATCGGTGATGGGGTTCGCGTGAAGCTCCTCGCGGCTTTTGAACTCGGCGGGGACGCCCACCGCGTCGGCGACCGCCATGCCGAAGATGCCGGAGGTGATGGCGTCGCGCCCTGTAGCGGTCAGTTCAAGGTAACGCTCCAGAAGAGCCTTCAATGAACCGTCTCGAATGGGTTCATCCAAAAACGTATCGCTTCCGCGCGCTGTTCTCAGAACGAAGGTAATCCTTCCGCGCACTTCGTTGAGCGTGAGCGTTTGAACCGGTTTCTCCCGGCAGGCATTGGCGTGTTCGAAATAATCGCCATAGTCAAGGAACCCTTTATCTTCATAGGCCGCTTTGTGCCACGCGTCGAAACGCGCGTCCAAATGAAGCCTTTGCGTGTGATCGCAAGCCTCCGCGCCAACCGCCCGCAGATAATCTAAGCACTTTATCGTTGCGCTGCGCATTCCCGCGCCTCCTATCTTCTCTTCTTTCTCCCCGCGTCCTCAACGTAGAACGTGAGCTCGCGTCCGCCCCAGCGCGACGTTGACTCCGCGACGCGAAGAACCTTGAACTCTTGACCGGCCGGCGACAACACCTCGGATTCGCGCGTGCCAAAGTGGGAAATGTGCTGAACACCGGCAGCCGTCTTGTTTCCGCTGACCACGAACTTGATGCTCGTAACCCCCGGATTGTTATAACCCCAGCTTGCAAAGCTCTCCGCTACGCTTTCCCGATTGGAGAAGGATTGGATGATCGGTTTCATCGTCTCCAGCGTATCCGTAAAGTGCTGAACCGTTCCCGGCTTCCATGTATCATAGAACAATCGGTTCGCCTTATCGTCCTCCAGATGAATGCCGCGATAAATGTTACCGCCGTTGTAGTACGGCATTTTCATAATCGTCTCGGATATCCGCTCCGTTTCTATCGGCAGGTTGCCCGCCGTGAAGGAATCATAGTCGTTGCCGAAGAAACGGATCAAATTGGCCTGCGCGAGCCGCGCCATTGCTTCCGAGTATCCCGTATCTCGCATGATCTGGCGGAGCGCGGAATCGTTGTCCCGCCAAGGCGCGAGCTGACCTCGGCCCGAGCGCCCGCCGCCACCGCCGTTTCGGTGAGAGGAGCCGCCCCTACCACCCATATATAGCCTCGTTTCTCGGCAAAAGTCAAGTCATACGCCGCGAATTTACAGATTGATAGAAAGCCTCGTGGCGCTCGATGTTTCCATCGCAGCCGGAAGGCACGTCGCCAAAGAAAATGATTTTTGACGGCTGCAAGCGGGAGAGCATCTCCTTGTATCCGTCCAGAAAGAAATCGCGCGCCTGCGGATTCTTTTGCGTGCCTACGGAGGATACCGCGACCGTCCCGCCCTGCGGCTCACCGTCGAAGCACCAATCGTAGCTGTCATGGTCGCTCCAACAAATGGAGGGAACGACCGTCATGCCCATGCGCTGCCAGTACGCGCCGAGCAGGTGCTTTCGGTAGTGGTTGTAGATTTGCACGCTCTTGGGATAATCGGTGAACAGGCTGAAATCGGGCGTCATGACCGCCTGAAAATCCTTGAGCAGCAGAGCGTACCGCGCGGGGTCGTTCCACGCGCGCTCGAACAGGTAATCGTCAATGAAGAAATGAACGCCAAACATCGCCCGATTCCGCGTCGTTTTCGCGCAGTTGAAGCTCGTCCACATCAGTCGCTTATCTACTTGCACAGGCAGGAGAACGGGCGTATCGAACGCGCCGGCCGTATCGCAATCCACGAGTCCGAGATTGTGGCCGTTTCGCTGTAAAGCCTCAAGCGCCATGCCGTTCACCGCCTTTCATGGTTCAAAAAAGCACATGCCGGGCGCTCAATGGCAACCCGGCATGTGTTTCGATAGGATGTGTCGTTGCTTACGGCGCGGGCGTGAAGGTCGGCGTATAGACGCTTTGGAGGAAGGTCGCGCCCTTTTCGGCGGTGAAGCCGTTCTCGCCCTCGTCCGCGACCGCCTGATACTGGTTGTCGTGGGTGCGCTTGATGGCCGTCCACTCGACCTCGCCGGTCTGACGGGTGACGGTCGTGCCCTCCTTGGTGGCGTAGCTCTCCGTTACGGGCTTGGCGCGAACCTTATACAACCAGACAAAGCGGAAGGTATGGTTGGACTTTTCCGACTTGAAACCGACCGCGAAATACGGAGG
>CAYVPJ010000231.1:0-2371 GCA_964453505.1 uncultured Oscillospiraceae bacterium
ACGCCGGAGTAACTCCGGCAGTGATCGGCGACACTTCGGTCAGCTGGTCTGTTAACGGAGACGGTAGCATCGATGCAGATGGGCTTTATTCAGCCCCCGAAAAAATAAGTTCAATCATAGCTACCATCAGAGCAACCTCAAACTATGACTCCAACGCCTACGCCGAGGTCAAGGTTAGTCTGAGCGATTTTTGGGTATCCAAGCGGCAAAACATGTTTGATAGTGTTTCAGGACAGGAAATACCTATTTCAAAGCTCTTGATCGATCCTTCTGCAAATATAGCCAGCGGAGATGCTTTCAGAATATACGCAGGAACATACGGGTATGGAATATGGACGGCAACCTTTTCTGCAGACGCCAACGACACCAGTGGGGGTTATTGGTCAGGAATCGTAGCAAGCATGAGTAATACAACGAAACAAAGTGATGGCAGATTTTATATAAATGATCTGATAATATCAGAAGATAGAAAAGAGGTTTTCGCCGCAACCTCCAATGGCATTTATTACAACAACGCCGATGGAACTTTGAATGCGCCTCTAGTAGCGCAGGGGTATCCAAGCATTCCAGAAAACATATTTTTTGCACTTGCCTTCGACGAGAAGAACTATGATTACTTGTATGCTTCTACTCAAAGTGGAATTTACCAGATCCAGCTAATGTCAGGTGATAGACAAAAACACGCAACTTGGACATTAATTCTAAATACCACTGAGAGCTATAAGGATTCGGTGCAGGAAACAAGAACGGCATCCCCCCCGCCCGACATAACTGCCTACTCCCATGAAAATCTGAGCAATCCGATAGGTTCTACTATACAGTCAGTAGCTTACGACAGTATATTTAACCGTCTGTATGGCGCTGGAGACAATTCTATATTTTTAAGCACCACAGCAACCTCCAGCAGTAACTTTTACAGGGTAACAGATGATGTATTTATAAGCGACACAGGTGTTGCGACTAAACCTTTAACCTTCAATCTTCTTAATAGCTCTGCTGACCCGAACGTAGTTATAGTCGGCGGAGGAACGAACCTGATTCTCGACATTGCTCTTGATAAAATAAACAACAACACACTCTGGATTGCCACTGTCGAAGGCGTATACAGATCAGTCAACAAAGGTTCGAGCTGGTCAGCAGTTTCATTCGGAACCGGAAGCAATGTTAACACCAGAACAATAATTGTTGATCCAACCAACACAATGAATGTTATTGCAGGAAGCGAAGATGGACTTTATCGTTCAACTAATGCCGGGAGCACATGGACGAGTATAAAAAGCGGCTTAGGAAATCACAAGACGATTACCACTCTTATTCAAGCTCCAGGACTTCCTGGCGTGCGCCGCAAGGTCTGGGTCGGCACTGCCGGCGGCGTCTTCATGGGCAAGCAGTCCCTCGACCTCGAATAAGCCGCATTGTAGTTCAATAAATCATCAGTAATCTAATAAGATTAAAAAAGCAGACTTGTCTGACGAAATCAGACAGTCTGCTTCTGTATAGTTGAGTGTTACTAAATTGTGGCTATTCGAGCGGCAGGTCGGCGGCTTCGCCCTGGAAGATAGGTTCGTCTGGGGCAGTCACGTGGGTGCAGTCATATTCGAGGCCGTAGGCCTTTTCTTTTTTGAGCAGCTTAACGCGGCCAGTGCCTGCTTTGTGCTCTTTTGCCCACTCGGCCAGAATCCACTGATAGATGTAATAAGGTTCGTAAAGCATCAGTTCGCGGTGCGGCTCGTCTTCGTTGGCCCAGCGTTTGGCTCTGGTCACTTTGGCAATCGAAACCTTGTTGCCGGTCAGCGGGCCACCGATCAGTTCGAGCGGAATGCGCACCTTGATCGGCCATTTTTCGCGCCATACCGGATGCATTAAACCTGCGATTTCGAGAAAAGCAATGCCAAAAATGCTGCAACCAGCCCCCAGACCTTCTCTTGGCCGATTCAGACCATTGTAAATATTGCCGTATCCTCTGGCTCGATAGTTGTTAAGATAGGTTTTGAGGCGGTCATAATTGGCATCATTGAGTTTGAATCTGATATAAGCGATTCGCCCTGACTCAAAGCGGGCAGGAATCTCATTGAGAAGATCTTCGGTGTTTTCGAGGCGACCCAGCATGTCGGTAAAGAGAATGCCGAGGCCATAGCCCTGCTTGAGAATCTTGTTTTTGGAGTCATCTTCAGGTCTCGGGACACTGCCGGTCAGAATGAGCTCTCCGCGTTCCTGATGGCTGAGCTGAATAAAAACGTGGCCAATCGCATGTTTGGCCTTGCGGTGCTTGAGCGTAAGATTGTTGGTAATCGCGCTGATAAGCAGGCCGCGCGGCGTTTTCCAGTTGATCTCGCGCGGCGACGGCATGGTATAAAGAGTCAGTTCCTGT
>CAYVPJ010000232.1:0-2369 GCA_964453505.1 uncultured Oscillospiraceae bacterium
TGTAAGGAATAATAACTATGATTTCATAAAACAAATGTATGAAGCAATAATTCCTAAAGAATTACGTCATGCATTAGGTGAATACTATACACCGGACTGGTTAGCAGAACGAACATTAAGAGAGGTATGTAATCAAAACAATGTCGATATAAAAAACGCTACGTTTATAGATCCAACTTGTGGTTCAGGAACATTTGTCTTTAAGACAATATTAGCAAAACGTGAAAGTGGAGCTGATTTAGCTGAGATTACAAACTCAGTATATGGTTTTGATATTAATCCGCTAGCAGTTTTAACTGCAAAAACAAATTATTTATTATCAATATTGGATTTATTGAAATTGGAAGAAACAATTACACTTCCGATTTATAATGTTGATGTAGTTAGAATTGGCGACGATAATGGAAAAAAACAAATGGTGGATTTTATGAATTCCGATGATCCAGTAACAGCGATAAGAAATAGAATTATGATGGATAGGCTTATTGTGAAGGAACTATCTTCATTTGATGTTATTGTTGGTAATCCACCTTGGGTAAATTGGGAGTATATGCCAGAAAAATATAGACAAGGGTCGCAACATAAGTGGATAGATTATTGTTTGTTTAGAGCGAAAGGTAGAGATTTAAGTTTTTCAAAAGAAGATATATCTGTTCTAATAACCTATATTGTTATGGATAAGTTGTTAAAAAATAAAGGCGTGTTAGGATTTGTAATCCGCCAGGGAGTTTTTAAATCCGCCCAAAATGGCGTTGGATTTAGAAAATTCAGAATAATGGATGAAACAGACATAAAGGTCCTGAGAGTAGATGATTTATCAAAGGTAAAAGCATTTGATAATGCAACAAATAGTACTGCATTATTTTTTGCTAGGAAAGGAGAAAAAAACGAATATCCTGTTTCGTATTATTTGTGGCAAAAACGAAGTGATTTGAAGAAACGAACATTTGTAGATTATTCTGAGTTGCAGGAAGTTATGAGCCAAATGACAATTTATGAGCAAGGAGCAATACCTGCAGTAGAAGATGATGAAACATCAATTTGGGTAACGAATACAAAAGAAAAATTAGGTGCAATGTCCAAGATATTGGGAGTGAATGATTATCGAGCAAGAACAGGAGTATTTACGGGCGGTGCTAACGCAGTGTATTGGCTTAATGTTAAAGAGTCTACAGGCGATTGTGTTAAAGTATCAAATATGGTTGAAAGAGCAAAGCGCAAAGTAGAATCAGTTAATGCTGAAATAGAAAAAAAATATGTATTTCCTATGCTCAAAGGGAGTAATGTAAAGAAATGGAATGTTAAATATGACACATATTTGTTGTGCCCTCATACTGCTGAGACAAAAATGTGGCCGGTTTCACGTGATATTATGAAATTGGAAGAACCAAAAACATACGAATATTTACAGCAATTTAAAAAAGACTTAGATGAAAGAAAAGGCTTTGCTGGGTGGGAAAAGGAAATTCAAAAACAAGAATTTCATGCAATCCTTCGTATAGGGGATTACACCTTTTCAAATTATAAAGTGATATGGAAGTATATTGCTTCAGAATTTGTATGTGCAGTTATTAGTACTGTTGATGATGAATTCCTAGGTGAAAAAATGTTGCTACCAAATGAAAAAATAATGTATGTAAGTTTTGATTCTGAAACAGAAGCATATTATTTATGTGGAATTCTTAGTTCAACTTATATAGCAGAGTGCGTAAAAAGCTATATGAATCCTACAAGCATATCTGCGCACGTCTTAAATAAACTAAATATTCCTAAATTTGATAGTAGTATTCAAGATCATCTTAATATAGCTAGATTGTGCAAAGAAGGTCATGGAAAAAAAGATATCAAGAAATATGTATTACAAATTGATTCAATAATTGAAAAATTATATCATTTGGTATAAATATATATTATGGAATATGTTTGCACTTTGTATTATAAAGAAAATAAACATTACAGTTGAATATGATTATAATTCAAGTTATTTGATATCATGGAATTGTGAATATGTAATACAGATTGACAAAAGAACGTATGTTCGATATAATAACTCTAGGTTCGCTACCTAGGGTTATTTTGTTAAACAGAGCCAATCCATATTATCCCGGTATTGGAGGTGTTTATTACATTGGAACTGGAAGAATGTATAAAAGATGCAGTGGAAGATTCTATGAAGGAGTACATGCAGTCGGAAGAGTATGTACAGCAGAAGCAGCAGGTCAATTGTATGCTGCAGAAGTTTCGTTCCGGGTTAAGTGATATTCAAAGGCAACAGTTAAATGCCATGCTGGATGCAATCAGTAATTGTGATGGGATGTTTGCATCAGAAGCATATTTACATGGAGTTGTTGAAGGTATTGCTTTACGAG
>CAYVPJ010000233.1:0-2367 GCA_964453505.1 uncultured Oscillospiraceae bacterium
ATATAAATTTGCAAATGACGTTGATCCATGGACACTATGTCAAGATATTCCATATGATAATCCAAATCCTTCTGACTTTGTAGAGGTGATTGTCCTAAAGTTGGATAATAATAATGGAGAATTGAACTGGAAATGGGGTAGACTTAATTCGAATGTTTCGACCGATTGGAAAAATTTCACCTACAGATTTAAAGTTACGAGGGAGGATGGAAAATGGAAGATTTCTTATTTGCAAGGCTTTGATTATAAGGATAATATCTGACCAAAATAAATAAAAACAACGACCGCTAACATCACCTAAGCGACAGTAAACCAATGCTTCACAATTGGTTTCCCGTCGCTTAGCTACCCGTTGTGCGTCATTTTAGAAAAAAAACATCAAAACATATGGAAGTTAATTCAGAAGACATAAAAACAATTGCGGAGTTGTCAAAGCCGATTATTGAACCAATAATAAATGTTTTAATTAAGCCACACATACAAAGGCTTAATAATTGGATTTCAAGAAAAAATAAGGAGCAAAAAGTTATTGAAAATTTCTGGGAAAATAAATTCTCAAAGTATTTGGAAAGTTTATATGTCGAATCGTCATATTTAACGACACTTGTGTTTCCAAACTCGCAAACAAAAATTAAAGAATTATATGTGCCATTAACCCTTCAACAAGCTAACACATTTGATAAAATTGAAATTGTCGATTTTGATTATTCCATCTTTGATAAATACAAGAAAATTCTTATTTCAGATTATGCTGGAATGGGAAAATCAACTCTATTAAAGTGGATAACTATCTCAATAATAGAGCAACAAAAAAGTGTTCCGATACTAATTGAATTAAGAAAAATTGATGAAAAGAATTCACTAATTGACGAAATATTTAATCAATTGAATCCAATTGACAATTCTTTTGATAAAGAACTAATCTATGAATTACTAGAACTCGGTTTTTTTACAATTCTCTTAGATGGCTTTGACGAAATAGCATTTGATATTCAAGAAAAAATTATTATTCAAATGTCAGATTTCATTCGAAAAACTAGTTCCAATAATTTCATATTAACTTCAAGACCAGAATCCGCTCTATCAACATTTGCAGATTTCCAATTATTTTATATTAAGCCACTTGAAGAAGAAGAAGCTTATCTCCTAATAGAAAAACTTGATAGCTTAAGCAGAGTGAAATTTGGAAAAAATCTGATTGAAGAAATCAAAGAAAAAAACACACAGGTAAAAGAGTTTTTGTCAAATCCATTTTTAGTTTCCTTGTTGTATAAGTCATATACCTACAACAAGGATATCCCTTCTAAAAAAATAACTTTTTATGAAGAGGTTTATAGTTGCTTGTTTAAGCATCATGATTTATCTAAAGAGGGTTTTAAAAGACCTAAAAGGTCACGCCTAGATATTTTTGATTTTGAAATAATACTTCGTGATATTGCATTTGAAACATCCAAAATCGGTAAAGTTATTTATTCAAAAGATGAAATGATTAATTATATTATTTCAGCAAAATCTAAAAGTTCTAGATTTGACTTTAAAGAGCTTAATTTCTTCGAGGATTTAACAACTACAGTTCCAATCTTCAATATGGAAGGAGTAAAAATCAAATGGGCTCATAAATCCATACAAGATTTTTTCTCCGCCAAGTATATTTCTAATCATAGTAAAAAGGAAGAAATTATTGGTTTAATTTATAAGTCTGGAAAGTATAACTATTTAAATATTTTAGACTTGCTTTATGAGTTAGAATATGGGATTTTCAGAAAAATAATAATTAAACCAATTCTTGAAGATTTTATTAAATTCTATGAATGTCAATTCGAAACTAAACCTAAGATTTCTCAAGAACTTATAAATGAAAGAGTAGCTTTAGTTTTTGGTTCAAAATTTTGCTTATTAAAAACAAAAACAGAAATTGGTTTTGAAAAAGCAAGAGAAGCTTTTGCAGAAAAAATAGGAGCAGATGTTGATAATTTTAGAGCTGGTGCAACTTTTCATCATTCTCAACCTCCCTACTACACAATGAATGAGCTAACTCTATCAAAGCAACTTATTAAAATTCTGCGTTTAAAAAATGAAGACCTATTCATTGAAACAAACTCAAAACGAGGTAGAATAATTGATGAACATCTAAGTGTTTTCGAATATGACACTCCATATGTAATTGACGATGATGTTAATCAACCATACAATCAACCCGAAATATTTGAAAGTCTTAATAATGAAATAAATTCAAGATTAAGGGATTTTCGAGAAAAAGGAAATCTATCATACAACCTTGATTACAAGAAATGTAAATTAAAACTTAAAGAGATTGAACAAGAAATTTTGAAAGAGGAATCACTGGATTTATTTTCAAATATATAA
>CAYVPJ010000234.1:0-2364 GCA_964453505.1 uncultured Oscillospiraceae bacterium
CCACACGCTGCAAGATCTGGGGCTTTGCCACATCAAATGAAAGATACGACGTAAATGGCTTGCTGCTGCTTGCCGAGACAAGCGACAGTGAAGACCCGATCGACGAGGACAGCTTTTATGTGGTATCGTCTGCCGGAGCCATCGGATTATGCGATGATGGTGAGGATATAGACTGGCTGTTTCTGTCCGACGCCGTGCCGTACGAAAGTCTACCAATGACATACCAAGCTGTCCCGAATATGAAGTTCTGCCCTAAATGCGGCACTCTCGTCGAACCTGACGGACGGTTTTGCGTTGGATGCGGCGAGAGGCTGCGCTGAATAACTATAGTCATCAATTTTTCTAATATCAATCTGGAGGTGCTCGACCTCACAACAAACGCGACCCCGGATATCTTCGTCAATCAGAACGGAATCACCTTCAGCAAGCGCGTCCTTGAGGATTTAAACTATCCCCAGACAGTGCAGTACTGCAATGACCCGGCTCAACACATTTTTGCAATTCGCGTGTGCAAGAGCAACGAGGCAAAAGCTGTATCATTCTCCAAGCCCCGCGCAGAGCAGACGACCACACTTGGGTGCGGCAACAAAAATCTTCACGATGTGATTGCCACGCTCATCCCGGATTATAAGCCGAAGAAACGCTACAAGGTCGTGGGCGAGTTTGATGCTGAAAATCGCGTGATATACTACGATATGTCCGCGGCAGAGGTTTCTGAATTCCGCGCAGTCAAAGAATAAATATAAGGGCGGCTGTTCACGAAAACAGTAAGACCACACTAAAGGTTTTATCCTTCGGTGTGGTCTTTACTGTTTTGGCTCCGCTTGAAGAGTGTCGGTCAAAAATTACTTGTTTTGAGTAATCCCTTTGACGAACGCCCTTTTGTGGGGAGGTTGTTTTTTGGATAATGAACAGTAATACTTGCATGTGCTGAATCGCAAAAGAAGTGCTGACGAAGCCGGTATTTTAAAATATCCGGTCCTTCGGCGTCATATACCCGTTTCTATTTAAACTCTTTCGACGCCGCGTTCATAGAAGATGAGCGAAAAGTGATTTTTTTAATGGGCATCTTGTCTTTAAGAAGCTCGTGGAAAAGTTCGCAAAGGTTCTCACAAGTTGAAACTTTTTTGGTTACAACTATTCTGTATTCCGGGTATGACCAGGCAAGCGCGTTGTCTATCTTTTTGAGGGGAACGCAGTTTTCCGGATCATTATGGATGCCTTCCTTTTTGTATACGGCGAGAACAGCGTCAAGAAGCGGGTCGCCTTCTTGGAATAGCGTTGCGTGATGGAAATGGTCGCAAACTTCCCATGCTTTTTTGAATCCGTCTTTGCAGGCGTGCGCAAAGCCTGTTACCGGGTCAACCGTATCTTCAAGTTCAATGGTTAAAAGACCCGAATGCCCATGAAGGTGCTTTGCTTCCCGCGGCCAGTTCATAAACCTGTGCGCGTACTGGAAATCAAGATTGACGATTGATGTGTACTTGTCGTTTGACATAACAAATTCCTCCTTTAAAATTTATTTATATAAAGCTGACAGCTATATACCTTATCTGAATCAAGCTTGCGGTTTTCACTCCTGACAACAGTTGTTCGGCAGGTGTTCCTGTTTCTTGCCATGGTTTAGAGGTTTACGCACTTCGGGCATATCCCTTTAAAATAGACGCCTTTTTCGAATATTTGAAATTTTTCCAAACCGATACTCTTGAACTCGTCAATATCAATCGCGAAATCAACAATCTCCCCACACCGGCTGCATTTAAAATGACCGTGATTTATCAGAATGGGGTCATACCTTGTTTCATTTTCTTCAATATAAAGACCGTTGAGTACTTTAGCCTTGATAAAAAGATCCAGTGTGTTATAAACCGTTGTTTTAGACAGTGTCGGAACTTCCTTGACAACCACCTTATGAATCTCGTCAACTGTTGGATGATTGTTGTTCCTGATAATATAATCAAGTATCTTAATCCTGTGTAAAGACGGCCGTATATTTTTGCCGACCAAATATTTGGCTAAATCCTCTGTTTTGTCCTGCATATGCATTCACTCGGTTCTGAAGTAATATCATAATTGTAATGATTACAAATATATTATAATATCAGGACATATAAATGTCAACAGTTATTTTAGATTTTTATTGTCACCGTCGAAATATTTGCGGGGTTTCATCTTTTTCGGTTAACCGGGTTGATTTTTTCGGTTAATCGTGGTAACATACTTTGGCGATGAAAAATGCGCTTGTAGCTCAGTCGGATAGAGTGCCTGGCTACGAACCAGTAGGTCGGGGGTTCGAATCCCTCCAAGCGCGCCACACCATGTCCGAAAAGCCTTGTAAGTCAAGGCTTTTCGGGCTTTTTTCTG
>CAYVPJ010000235.1:0-2360 GCA_964453505.1 uncultured Oscillospiraceae bacterium
AAAGGCAGAGCTTGAACAAATCAAGTCAGATATTGAAAAGCTGAAGGCTGATCCTGAAAACATCAAGGTGAATTTTGAGAACTTTCTGAATGGTTTCTCAGATAATGTGATGGATATTCTGGCAAAGATGGACTTCTTTACCCAGCTTGACCGCATGGCCAATGCTGGCCTGCTCTATCAGGTCGTCTCTGACTTCTGCGCAGAAAAAGCGGATATGAGTCCTGAAAAGATTTCTGCTGTAGATATGGGCTACATCTTTGAAAACCTCGTCCAGCGGTTTTCTGAATCGTATAACGAAGAGGCTGGAGCGCATTTCACCAGCCGTGACATCATTTATCTGATGTGCGATCTGCTGACCGACCGCATGGGTATGGCAGAACCAGGACGCATTTACACTGCTTATGACATGGCTATGGGCACAAGCCAGATGCTTACCTGCATGGAAGAGCGTCTCACTGCGTTGGACAAGGCAGCAAACTTGATCTGTTATGGGCAGGAGATCAACCCTTTCACCTTCGGCATAGCTAAGGCGGATATGCTGATTCGTGGCGGTGATCCTGAAAATATGCAATTTGGTGATACCTTAAGTGACGATAAGTTCAGCGACATGACCTTTGACTTTGTTATTTCCAATCCTCCCTTTGGCATTGACTGGAAGCGCGAGGCTGCAAAGGTTGAAGCGGAAAATAAGCTGGGGAATGGTGGTCGCTTTGCCCCCGGCCTCCCTCAGAAAAGTGATGGGCAGATGCTTTTCCTGATGAATGGCATTGCCAAACTGAAGGAAAAGGGGCGCATGGCCATTATCCAAAATGGTTCCAGCCTGTTTACGGGTGATGCAGGTTCCGGCCCCAGCGAAATCCGCCGTTACATCATTGAGAATGATTGGCTGGATGCCATTGTGCAGCTGCCCAATGACAGCTTTTACAACACAGGTATCGCTACCTATGTGTGGATAGTGACAAAAGACAAACCCGTCAGCCATCTGGGATCTGTACAGCTGATTGATGCCAGCAAGTGCTTTATTCAGCGACGTAAACCCATCGGCAACAAGCGCGTGGACATCACCAAGGAGGCGCGAGAACTAATTGTCAAAGCTTATGGAGCCTATCGGAACGACACTTTTGAAGCAGAGGTCGATAGCGGACACAAGCTGGTGGTCAAAACCCGAGTGATGTCTACCATGAGTCTGGGCTATAACAAAATCACTGTAGAAAGCCCCCTGACTGATGAAGACGGAAAGCCTATCTTAAAGAAAGGAAAAATGCAGCCGGATGCATCTAAGCGTGATACTGAAAATGTGCCGCTGGATGAAGATATGGATGCATACTTTGAACGTGAGGTGAAGCCTTACAATCCCGATGCATGGATTGACCATGACAAGGACAAAGTTGGTTATGAAATCCCGTTCACTCGTACCTTCTATGAATATGAAATGCTTCCCCCTGCTCAAGAGATTGCTTCCAAGATCGAAGAACGTGAAAAAGTGCTGATTGGTAAACTACAGGCACTGTTCGGAAAGGCGGATGCGTAATGGAGCAGTATGTACAGATGAAAAGCAGCGGTGTTCCATGGCTGCTTGACATCCCGGAAACATGGGGCATTCGTGTGTTGTTTCAGCTTGCTGATCAGGTAAAAAACAAGAACAAGGATTTGTCTGAACAAAACCTATTATCATTAAGTTATGGAAGAATTAAGAGAAAAGATATCAATAGTTCTGATGGACTACTGCCCGAGTCCTTTGATGGCTACAATATCATCGAAGCGAACGATATCGTTCTGCGTCTGACCGATCTGCAAAATGACCACACCAGTCTGCGCGTCGGACAATCTCATGAACGTGGCATTATCACATCAGCATATACCACGCTTAGGCCCTCAGCACTGGTATGGCCAGCATACTTATATTATGTACTTCATGCCTATGATCTAATCAAGGGATTCTATGGCATGGGTTCTGGTGTGCGTCAGGGGCTAAACTATGATGAGGTTAAGACTATCAAAATACCTTTTCCATCACAGGTGGAACAACAAGCCATCACTGCTTTTCTTGATGACCAAGTTGCTCAGATTGATTCCATCATCGCTGAGGCACAGGCAAGCATTGAAGAGTATAGGCTGTGGAAATCAGCCGTTGTCTTTGAAACTGTAACGAAAGGGCTTAACCCGCACGTACACATGAAAAAAAGTAGCATACCATGGATAAGAGAGATACCATCGCATTGGAAAGTGAGCAGGATTAAAAATGAATTTGATAATTTGGATTACATGAGAGAACCTATTAGCGCTGAAAACCGTGAAAACAAATTAGGGCTCTATGATTACTATGGTGCATCAGGCGCTATTGATAAGATAGATGATTA
>CAYVPJ010000236.1:0-2357 GCA_964453505.1 uncultured Oscillospiraceae bacterium
GGTCGGGGTCGGGGTCGGGGTCGGGGTCGGGGTCGGGGTCGGGGTCGGGGTCGGTCGCTAAAATCGCTCTTGCGATTTCAGCGACCTTGACCAACGGATAACGCGCGGAGTATTTCAATTCCGACACTGGCATTATCGCAATCTTTGAGATAATGACAGACGGATACAATCGGAATATGAAGCAATTCCGACGCTTACGCTGTCGGAATATATACGGACGAAGTGGGGACGGAAGATTCCAGGCGCGGGGCTTTGTTGCGGGGGTGTTCGGCTTCGCCGAACTACGGGGCTATATTAAAACAATTCTGACGCGCTTAACGTCAGAATTGTTTGAAGATGGAGGAAATGTCGTTTACAGCTTATACGGCGCGTAGCCGATTTTTTTGCGCACTTTCAGCATTGTGCGGTGGGCTATAGCTCTTGCGCGCTCACCGCCGTCGGTCAGCACGCGCTCAAGGTACGCCTTGTCGGCGCTTATGCGGGCGTATTCCGACTGTATGGGCGACAGCGCTTCGATCACGCAGTCGGCAACGGCGTCTTTGAATCTGCCGTAGCCGCCGCCGTCGTACTCGTTTTGTATGTCTTCCATAGACATTCCTGTGAGCGCGCCCATTATGGACATCAGGTTGGCGACTCCGGGGCGCGTTTCAGGCTCGAATTTGACGCTCGCTTCGGAATCCGTCACGGCGCGGCGCAGTTTTTTGCGTATGACTTCGGGCTTGTCGAGCATCGCGATATATGTATCCTCCGGGTCGGACTTGCTCATCTTGCGCGTCGGTTCGAGCAGGCTCATGACCTTCGCGCCGACCTTAGGTATGTGCGGTTCGGGAATCGTGAACACCGGGCCGTATATCGAATTGAAGCGCTCGGCGACGTCGCGCGTAAGCTCCAAATGCTGCTTCTGGTCTACGCCTATAGGCACGAGGTCGGTCATATAAAGCAGTATATCCGCCGCCATAAGCGCGGGGTACGCGAACAGCCCGCAGTTTATGTTTTCGGGGTGCTTCTGGCTCTTGTCCTTGAACTGCGTCATGCGGCTCAGCTCGCCCATGTATATGAAGCAGTCGAGTATCCACGCGAGCTCCGCGTGCTGCGGCGCTTGGCTCTGGAAGTATATTATGTTCTTTTCAGGGTCAAGCCCGCACGCCAGAAACAGTGACATCGTGCGCAGGCACGCCTTGCGCAGTTCCGACGGGTCTTGGCGCACGGTTATGGCGTGCATGTCGACAATCGAATATATGCAGTCGTATTCGTCCTCGAGCAGCTTGAAATTGCGCAACGCGCCAATATAGTTGCCCAGAGTCAGATTGCCCGTGGGCTGCACTCCTGAGAATATGCGCTTTTTCTGTGCGGTCGTTTCCATTTATTTGCCCTCCGTTTCGGCGAGGAATCTGTTCCACAGGTAGTTTTTGAGTTTCAGATAGTTGTTTTCGTCCCCTCCGCCCACGGGGCGCGAGTCGATTTCATGAACGCGCCGTATGAACGACGTGGTCGACGTCACGAACACCTCGTCCGCGTCCATAAGCTCGGATACGGTGTACGGGCGCTCGCAGACCTCTATTCCGGTGTTCTCGCACGCCTCTATAAGCTGCGAACGCGCTATGCCCGCGAGTATCAGGTTGTCGGCGGGCGCGGTTATGAGACGGCCGCCCTTCATTATTGACACGTTGCTGCGCGAGCATTCGGTCATGCGCTCGCCCCTGTGAAGTATCGCCTCGTAGCAGTCGGCTTCCTTAGCCGCCTGAAACGCCATTACGGACGGTATCAGGTTTATTGTCTTTATGTCGCAGTGCAAAAAGCGAGTGTCCTCGCGGGTTATGCACTTTATAGGCTTAGATATGTCGGGCAGCGTAAACGGCGTGAGCATCATCATCAGGTTCGATTTGCCGCCTATGAAATTGTGCGCGCGATAGCCCGTCGAGCGCGAAACCTGCCAGTAGCACAATACGCAGTTATCGTCCATATGCGCAAGCATTTTAAGAAGCTCGTTCGCCATGTCGGTCTCGGACATCGGCGGCTCTATGCGCAGTTTCGCCATGCTGCGGAACAGCCTCTTTATATGCGCGTCGAGCGCGTATATTACCGAATTATTGGCGAGCGCCGCCTCGTACACGCCGTCGCCGAAATAGACGCACCTGTCGGTCATATCGACCTTCATGCTCTCAAGCGCGCCGTATTCGCCGTTATAATAGCCGAGCGTTTTCATTATGAAGCCCTCCGCAGCGAAAATTTTAACGCCATTATACACCTTTTCGGGCGGCTTGAAAAGCTCATAATCAGCATTCGGCGCATTTTTGCGCCCAAATGTCGCTTGCCAAACTAAACGCAGCTACCCAGCGTCTCCCTGGTTGCATTAA
>CAYVPJ010000237.1:0-2355 GCA_964453505.1 uncultured Oscillospiraceae bacterium
CGTGAAGTAAAATCAGCGGGGTCCCGCTACCCTTCTCTATATAATTCAGAGTTATGTCCATAAAAATTGTTTAATTAAAACGCGATTGCCACGTAAAATCGAATTCCAAACGATGTACATTTTTCGATACAGCCAATTTATATAATCCCACTATGGATGGCTGGTGTTTTTGCCCTGATTTTGAAATCGTTTTTGTCATGGTTTTTAGATTTCAATTATGCATCATAAGATAACGGATAATACTAATATTTCATAATTTGTTATTATTGCTCAGTTGAAGAAAGAGCGAACGTAACAGGGATCACAAAAGAGACTCTCACAGCCTCTCCGTCATTTTTTCCGGGAGTCCATTTAGGCATAATCTTTACAACACGCAAGACTTCCGCATCACAATCGGTATCAAGTCCTCTCACAATTTTCACATTAGATACAGACCCGTCTATTTCAACCACAAAAGAAGCAAAGACAGTACCTTCAATATTTTTCTCTTTTATCGATTCCGGATATTGGATATTATCGCTAAGAAATTTTATCATTTTTTCCATCCCCCCCGGGAAAGAAGGCAGCTCATCGCAGACTTTATAAATCGTAGTATCCGAGACAGCTGGAATATCGCTGCTATTAATAATATCATTACCGTTAGATAAATCCAACCTACCGGCTGAACTATTACCGGAACGAGCTGTTACACAAAATACAGCCATTAAAACTGCAACGATCGGCAGAGCAAAAGCCACTTTCGCTACTGACCATGGACTTTTTTTAGTTTTCATCATTTTTATACGTTTGAGGGTTAATTTATGACTAAAAGAATTACCGAGCAATGAAAAATTCATACCCGTAACCTGATATAATATTAGTTTCATATAATCGTTTTGAGCTACGCCACTACGCAATACCGCTTTGTCGGCAATATACTCGTGAACATTTTTCAATTCTTTTCTAAATAAATATGCGAAGGGATTAAACCACTGTAAAATAACAACAAGCTCTGAAATTAATAAATCCACACAGTGATGCTGCTTTATATGCTCGTGTTCATGTGTAATAATCTGATTACATTCAGTACTGCTATAATCTGTTTTATTGATAAAAAGATAGTTAAAAAAAGAGAAAGCATTGATTTCTTTATCCATAATAACCAACACATAGCCCTGTTTTCTGTCCTTCGTAGATTTATGTATAAATGTCAACAGGCTCACGAGTCTGAACAAAAACAACATTAAAGAAATCAGCACACCAGCCAAATACAAATAAGCAAAAATTGATAACGACGAGAATAATTTACTCCGGGCCATATTTGAATTTTGGACAGTTTCTCCTAATATGGTATTGGGCAACAAAATTTGTTCTACAGGCTTTATATTTAGAGCAGCATCGACAACAACATTTATGTTAATAAACGAAATCACGATGGAAAACACCATAGAAACGACTATATACCATCGGTTACGCTGAAAGTTGGCTTCTTTTCTAAAAAAGAAAAAATAAACGCCATACATGGCTATTAGTGTGATGGTCGTAGGAACAATAAACGAAATTATTAAATTCAAGATATCCATAACCGATTAATTTTAAGACTACTGTTGTTTACTCTCTTCAATTTGTTTTTGCAATAAAGCCTTCAATTCTTCTATCTCCTGAATAGATAAATTCTCTCTGTTGGCAAAACATGAAATAAGATTACCATAAGAATTATTAAAATAATTTTTGACAAAAGAACTTATAAAACATGAAGAATATTCCTCTTTTGATATCAACGGAAAATAGCGGTTGGCTTTTCCGAATGTTTCATGACTGACGAAACCCTTTTTCTCTAAAATTCGTACGATGGTTAAAATCGTATTATAAGCAGGCTTCTTGGAATCAGTAATGCTTTCTTGTATGGCAGATACGATGTCATTTGCAAAACCACTTTTGAGTGTCCATATAACTTGCATTACTTCTTCTTCAGCCTTTGTAAGCTCTTTTATCGTCTTCATATTTTTTCATCATTATATTTCGATGCAAATGTATAACTAATTTTTTAGTTATACAACTATTATCTTAGTTTTAACATATTTTAACACTCAGTCGCAGATTATTTACAATACTTACATAATATTGTAGGCATAATTATCGGATAATGGGAACAATCAAATATTTCGATTTAGTAGAAAAAAGTGAGCAATTAAGAGGTGGAACACAAAGTAAATGGTCGCGAAGAATCAATTATGAGCGCAGTATAACATACTGTAAAACAAACAGGTAGTGACGAAATGTTAATTCAACGCGTTTTTGATATTAGAGGCAAAAGCCACGCATATCCAAGGTCAGTGCCCTGTCGAGTTCCGGCAGATTTTCTTTGCTCGTCCT
>CAYVPJ010000238.1:0-1115 GCA_964453505.1 uncultured Oscillospiraceae bacterium
GCTGCGGTCAGCCCTCCGTCTTCGGCAAGCGAGATCTTTCCTTTTCCGGGATGGGACTCCCTGTATAGCGCACCGCCCGTATGCTCCCATGACGTACTCCAGCCTTTGATGGTGAAAACCAAACAGCACTCATCGGCGTGCCGGCGCGCATAGACGGTCAGCCGCGCCTGTCCCTTTTGATCGGTCTCCACGTATTTGGGATCGTCAAAACAGAAATGCCCTTCGACATACTGGAAGCAACCCGAATCGATCAGAGAAGCAAAGTGCTGATCTTCCGCATATGCTTTCGCCGCGTCCTTGAGGCTGATCGTAAGCGTCTGGTTCCACGCCAAACGTCCCGGAGTGCAGCTGTACCACGGCGTACAGCTGTCGCCGCAGTAGTTCATGACGCCCTTTGCACAGTCGTAGCCTAATTCGACCATCCGCAGCCGGGCGGCAGTCATGGACACGCAGTAGAAAACGGACAGTTCTGCTATCACGTTCTTTAGTCTTCGCGCCTGCGTATCGTGAGACAACGTTTTCCTGTCCGAAACATGATGCTTGTCCAGCAGCTCTTCGATCTTCTTGCGCGTCTGGGTCGCAGGCATTCTGACGCGGGGCGTCAGCTTGGCCACACGCGCTTCGATGACGCGCATTGGCTTATCGTCGTCTCCCCAATAATTGGATATCGCCGGAGTAGAGAGGCATCGCAGTTCCTCGTTGAACAGGCGCTGCAGGAGGAAGAAGTGTCTGTCCAGCAAAGCATGGAGACACTCGTGCGTTTTTGCGTCGTTTTCATTCGACGGCGCAGCATTGTGAGTCAGGTTTTGGTCGATAAGCAGGGTTCTCGCCGGTATCAGCAACTCCTCCTGTGTATGCGTCGTCGCGTTATAGGCCGTGATCCTGTTCTCCGAGAAGAAGCATTGTCCTTGGATATCGTGCTCCGGGGTGATCGCAGCGTACATCACGCCGTATCCAATACGCTCCGCAAACGTGTCGCCATATACAGGCAGCGGCTGTGCCAGCGCTTCCGGGTAGTATACGCCCAGTAGCTGTTCAGCCAGCTTGTCCAGATCGCTGTTTGGGATGATTGGGATCAGATGCTTATCCAGCGGCAGACCTCTTGGTTTATCTTG
>CAYVPJ010000238.1:1125-1586 GCA_964453505.1 uncultured Oscillospiraceae bacterium
TACACAACCGGCTGCATCCCGGAGATCGACATCGCGCCGACCGTCAAATCTATAACAAAGGGGCAGCGGAACCACTGCTCGACGACGTCGGAGCGATACTCCCCGGCGCTCGAATCCCACAGCTCTATATCCGCCCGGACGATCACATCTGTTTGGATCGTATTCTCGTCGGTAGCGACCGTATCAAAGTGACTCAGGCACATGGCGGTCATCGAGGCTCCCATCGGATGAGGAACCTTACAGGATACTTTCCGAGGTTTCAGAAGGGCCTGCTCGATCTGTTGCTTGAGCGTATCTTCCAGGTAGAAAGCCAGATAATCATGGTAGAAATCGTCCATTGTCACGACGCGCGCTCTGCCGGGAGCATAGGGATTGACCGCTTCTATGATGTTTCCCGTTTCGTCGGCAGCCATGCAAAAATGCGATTGGCTTCCATACCACGGGGTCAAAGGTATTTCACG
>CAYVPJ010000238.1:1597-2354 GCA_964453505.1 uncultured Oscillospiraceae bacterium
ACTGCCCGGGCCGAATGGTGGTCGGGCATTCGGGGATCGGGACAGGGGCGCTTCCCGGAGGCAGCCAAAGGTATGTCTGTCCCGCTATGCGGAAAGCGACAAGGAGATTATATCACACAAAAAGCAAGACCATCAATAGCAATCAAGAGATTTTCAAATGAAGAATTTGTTGGTGCGGCAGCCTATATCGCGTTCTGCATTGACGTTCGCACAGAAAAATCGTTCGATTAAATTCTTTCCGATGTATTTACAGCTTGCTAAACGTGTGATATACTGTCATCAGAAAGCGCACCGGGAAAACCGATGCCTTTGGAGGTGGCACATGGCAAAGGATGAAAAGCGGTTGGGCGGTGATAACGTGATTCCAATGCGCGCCACGCCTAAGATCGGGCGTCCGTGCGTGAAGAATCCGGGCGAATATGCCGCGAGAATACGGCAGAGCCGAATCGCGGCAGGCTTGAACCAGTCGCAGTTGGCGAGCATCGTAGGCGTAACGAGCAATTCTGTCACCAACTGGGAGAGCGGCTCGCGCCGACCTGACATCGATATCCTCAAGAAAATCTGCATCGCGCTCAAGGTGTCTGCGGATGAACTTCTTGGGATCGCGCAGTTCGATATGCGTCCGTCCGAGCATGAGAAGAATTTTCTTTCGTGCTATCGTGCGCTCTCGCGGCATGATCGTCTTCTGCTGGATTCGCTGATCAACAAGATGCACGAGGACAGCTTCGAGGAATTCCGCCGCACATACAAGACTAGA
>CAYVPJ010000239.1:0-2323 GCA_964453505.1 uncultured Oscillospiraceae bacterium
TGGAATAAGACTGCTGAATACACAGTTCAAAAAACTGTAGACGGTGTGGCAGAAGAGATAGTAGATGATATAACTTACACAATATCAGATGAAACGCTAGCTTCTATAGAAATTGATGATAATAATTGCTATGTCAAAGCAAATTCTCAACGAAAGGTTGGAACAATTACTTTAACGGCAACACTCGGAGAGTTGAGTGCCGAAAAGATTATTGAAATTGTTTCATTATGGTGATAATATGAGTAATATACGAAAATTTAAAGCCGTAGGCGAAAATATTATGCGTATTGCTGAAAAACTAGTTGAGAATCAGAACATATGTAAATTACTTTTTTATACAAACAAAGACCCTCTAACTTCTCCTGATTTGACAGAAGAACAGAGAATGGATCTACTTCATGAAAATATTCTTATAGTTCCAAAAGTCCCTGAAAGTGATAATATTAAAGGAAGCTATATTTTGGCTTTATATGATAGTTTTGATATTTATTTTCGGGGTTGCTGACGATAGTTCCCTGACCGTTTGTGATATTAGTCAGAAATTGACGAAATGTTTAATGGGCAAAAATTAGCCAATATCGGCAAAATAAAATTTGTCAGAGCTAATAGATTTGTACTTACTCCGCAACTAACGGGATATGCCATGGCCTATTCAACATTTGAGTTTAACTAATGGAAGAAGCATTAAAACTTAAAATAATAAAGGGATCCCCTTTCTTATTAGAGTGCAGTAATCTTTTTTTATATCACAGAACCTTAAATGAAATAATAGACTTCGGTTATGATAATTTTTCTAGTTGTGTAGGCCTTTTTCGGCTGTCGGACGAAGAACTATTTAAAATAACCAATATTCCAGATATGCCACTGTATGATTACTTAATGGTAAACGGCATGGTTAGAGATTCTGAAATTTGGAATATTTTCAAAAGAGGATGTCGATTTTTCTTAGGTGTAGATGATGTAATAATTGATACAGAAAAGCAATTAATTAGTTGTTCATTAGGCGAAATAAGTTCAATAGAAATTACAAAAGAAGGCTTTGAGGAAATTCAAAATTATATAAATTTAATATATAATGGTGAAGATACTAAAGAAGATGATGATTATGAAGGGCTTTCAGAAGCTGAAAGGCAAATGAAAGAAAAATTCAAAAGACTGAAAGCTCTAAGAGAGAAAACAAAGAACAAAGAAGATAGGGACGATAGTAAAACAGAGTTTAGTGATTTAATTGGTGGCTTTGTAAGTCGCAGTATGAATATGACCCTTGAACAGACTCTTAAACTTCCCTACTATACTTTTTTCTTTTTATTACGTAAATTGAAAAATTATGATGATTATGATTTGCAACTGCAAGCTATGCTGGCGGGAGCAAAAGATGTACAAATTCATCACTGGCTTCAAGGGTCAGGTGAAGAAGATGAATAAAATCCCCTAGGAGGTTAAAAATATGGCAAGTATTTTTGAACAATATGGTATCAAGGAAGTTGCAGACATAACTTTTTATGAGCTAGACAACCTTGGCCGCCAAAAACCAGTTCTTTACATTGATACTGCAAAAGTGTCAACTATTGAAAAGACAGCCTCAACAGCTGAAGCTCGCGGTGGTAAAGCTAATCCTGAATTGATTTCATGGGACTTTGGTCTAGAAATTAATGTTACACTGGAAGATGCTCTATTCTCCTCAAAATCAATGGCTATTATGCAAGGTTCTGGTAAAGTTGTAGAAGGTAGCGCGAGCGCGCCTGTCTATGTTGATATTACAAATGAAGCTGTAACAATTGATGCAAATGGTGTCTTTAATTTGGCTCATGAGGCTAAAGAAGATTCAATTTACATTTATATGATTGATGACAATGGTCGTTGGACAAACGGACAGCAACTTCATAATGTAACACAAGACGCAGACGACAAGAAAAAATTCACATTATCAGCTTCAGATATCACTCTATATGCTGGTGAAGATGCAGTTTGTTTCTACAAATCACCGATCAAAACAAATGCTGCTCAGGTTGTAAAGATTAATTCTGATACATTCCCTGGCACATACAGAGTTGTTGGTGATACATATGCTCGTAGCCGTGCAACTGGTAAGGATGAATTCTTCCAGTTTATTATCCATCGTGCAAAGATGAGTGCAGAAAACACTATTACTCTGAGCGCAGATGGCGATCCTTCAACATTCAATATGTCATTGAAAGTTTTGAAGAACGTTGCCGACAATGGCATGATTGAACTTGTTAAATACTCATTTGATGCTAGCGAAGACGCTGATGCAAGTGACACTGGTGCTTCAACAGAAGGTAGCACAACTTCAGCCGATTAT
>CAYVPJ010000240.1:0-2321 GCA_964453505.1 uncultured Oscillospiraceae bacterium
CGTCCGTCCGTCAGATAAAACCGCAGACACAGATCCCCGGCGGTGGAATAGACAGCCTCCGCTTCATAGCAGTCGATCGGTATGATCTGCGTGGGGAATCCGGCAGGATCACGGACGACGAGCGCAAAAGCGTTGTTGTTGATTTTCCACTGCAGCATCATTTTCTCGAGCAGCTTCGCCATAGACATCATGGCGTTCGGTTCCTGCAGCAGCATCCGCATGTACGGCTCCGGGTTTACCTCCGTGCTCATCTTTCCATCTTTGTACGTCTCCCGGATATGTTTAGCCTCCAGCTTGGACGCCAAGAGCGCGGCGGGCCGCACGCAAGAACGGACAATATCGGATTGATATACCCTGCCGTTCCATGCGTAGAAATTGGGCGCCCTCTCCGTGACCATTTTCACAACTGAAGATGTGTTACTCTTGCTTAGATTAAAAAGGCCCATCATACCACCTCAAATCCCTTAAATCATCGACCGGTATTCTTCTTGCTTGTCCATGTAAATCGTGTAGGCGTCCAGTAACGCCGCCGTTCCGTCGATGCGCCTCGTCGGCCTGCTCGTTTTCGACGGCTGAATATTTCCGTTTTTGTCCTCGTCGTAGCTGGTATTCGCGAGGCACCATTTGTCAATCGGGTTATTGTTGTAGACGATCAGTTTAGATGCCAAATCAGCGCCAAGCTGCTTCATCGGTGCAGAAAGTGTTTTCTTTCCTTGGATGACGGGGATCATGCTCTCTTTCCCAAAAGTGCCGCGCATCTCCTCGACGAAGTAGGTCGCGCTCCAGCTGTCGTACCCAACCCATGGAATGTAGATGTCGTGCTGCTCCTGAATCTCCTTGAACCACTCCGTAACATATTTCGCGTGCACTTTGTTGCTCGGGCATGTACGCAGCAGCCCCATGTCGCGCCAGACGTCGTATGGGATCTTGTCTTCTTTGACGCGCTGATCTAATAGATCCTCCGGAAGCCAGTACATCTGTAGGACATAGACGTGCGGATCGTCAGGAACTTGAAAAATCACTTTTGCGGCGGTCAAGTCTGTCGTACTCGACAGGTCACACCCGCCGATGCCGTAGCGCGGCTTGAGTTTTTCAAGATCAAAGGTTTCTCGGTTATCCAACTGCTCAAACGTCAGCCACGCCTCAGAGGATGTCTCGCGAATGTTGAAATCCTTGCAGACAAGGTTTTTTACAAGCGCGGGGTTTTCTTTTGCCCGCTCAACCTTGCGTTTTAGGTTTTCATAGTTCTTTATCGTGCCAAGTCCGGGGTTTGCTTTTACCCAACATTTTTCGTTCGTCCATTCGGAACGGTTGTCGAGTTCGTAGACGAAGGCGATCACGCGGTCGTCGCGGTAACTGTTTGGATCATCGTAGCCGTTTATCAGCCGCTCGATCTCGTCGTACTTCTCGTCGTAAAGATCTTCACGCACGGTGCCCGCCGTGGAGGTGATAAAGTTTAGCGGCTGCTCTCTGGCGGCGCTACCGTCGATAATGACGTCGTACAGCGCTTTGCCCTGCTTCCATGCGTGGATCTCGTCCATCAGGCTGCCGTGGACGTTGAGGCCGTCTAAGGTGTCGGAATCGGAGGCAAGCGGTTTAAAGGTTCCTTCATTGCCCTCGCAGTCGAGCTCCGCCACCAGCGGCTTTATCCGTTTCAGAAGCGCAGGCGATTTCTTGACCATCCGCTTCGATTCAAGCCAGATGATCTTTGCCTGATCGCGCTTTGTGGCCACGGAGTAGATTTCCGGACCCGGCTCTTTGTCGGCCACAAATAAGTAAAGCCCCACGCCGGATGAAAGCAGGCTCTTTCCGTTTTTTCTTCCGACAATCAGAATGGCCTCTCTGTATTTCCGGTTTCCGTCGATGTCAACGAAACCGAACACCGCTGCCAGCATGGCCTTTTCCCACAGCTCGAGCTTTATCAGTTTCCCGCCGAGTTTGCCTTTGCTGTGGCGCAAATAAGTTTCAAAAAACTGGATAACGTGCTCGGCCCTTTTTGGGCTATAAAAAAACTCGCCTTCATGATCTAAGTCATAGACGAGCTTCTTGTAGGTTTTTCTTATTTTGTTACAGACGGTGATCTTTCCGGTTTCGATCTGCTCATAGTATTCGCGGATCGGGTTATTCGTCCTCGCGTCCATCTATGAAATCATCCATCCCATCATCTGCCTTTTTCGGCTCGGTCTTCGGAAGCATCCCGTCCAGTTGTTTGATTATCTTTTGATAGTTCGCGTTCAGTGTGTTGTATGTCTGGCCCTCTGGACGTGCCCTATTGTACGGGTCAACTTTTTCAGACTGCTGGAACATTTCTGTCCATCCGT
>CAYVPJ010000241.1:0-2303 GCA_964453505.1 uncultured Oscillospiraceae bacterium
GAATCGCGACGGTAAAGAACATTTTGAATCTTTGGATATGGGTACCTATGCCAAGAAAGTGTTCGGCATGTTCTCTGGCAAAGAACAGACCATTCGACTGAGGGTTGCAAACCACCTGGTGGGTGCGATTCTGGACCGATTCGGTAAAGACGTTTCCATTATACCTGACGGAGAAAATTACTTCACCGTATCGGTTGATGTTGTCATCAGTCCGCAGTTTTTTGGGTGGATCAGCGGATTTGGGACGGATGCGGTGATCACGGGGCCAAATGATGTTGTTGAACAGATGCGCCGGCACATCAGTGCAATTAACGGGCAGTATCAAAGTGTTGAGCAGTAGATTTATATTTGAAAGTACGAAGGTCATATGAACTTTTCAGAATTTAAATCACAATTCAATATTAACCTCAACCCCCAGCAAGAGGCTGCGGTTCAAGCCATTGATGGACCGGTTCTTCTTTTGGCAGTACCGGGCAGCGGTAAGACCACTGTGCTTGTAACGAGGCTGGGTTATATGCTATATGTTCGGGGCATCAGGCCGGAACGTATACTGACCATGACCTATACTGTTGCCGCTACCCGTGATATGCGAGAGCGTTTTACTTCCATGTTCGGGAACCAACTTGCAGACAAGCTTGAGTTTCGCACAATTAACGGCCTGTCCAGCACCATCATTCGCCACTATGAGCGGACTCTTGGGCGCAAGGCATTTGACCTGTTGGACGATACCGGCAAACAAGCAGCCATCATCGGCGAAATATACCGGCAGAAAGCTGAAGACTTCGCCACGGAAAGTACCATCAAGACCATCCAAACGGCAATTACATATACAAAAAACATGATGCTTTCCGACAATGAAATTGAGGCTTTGGAGCCGGAAGGAATAAAGTTTGCTCCCATATATTACGAATATTGCCGTGTGCTGAAAGAACGTAATCTCATGGATTTTGACGATCAGATGGTTTACGCACACCAGATACTGCGCCGTTATCCGGATATCCTCCGCCACTTCCAAAAAAAGTTCAGTTATTTCAGCGTGGATGAAGCGCAGGACACCTCCCGCATCCAGCATGAAATTATTCGACTCTTGGCACTGGAGAGCAGAAATTTGTTTATGGTGGGAGACGAGGATCAGAGCATTTACGGCTTCCGTGCCGCATATCCCGAAGCACTGATGGAATTTGAGCAGGTATACCCTGGTGCGAAAATACTGCTTATGGAAGAAAACTACCGCTCCACTCAGCAAATTGTTTCTACAGCCGATAAGTTTATCCGGCAAAATATTAACCGCCACCCAAAGCGGATGACGGCTGTTTCCGGAAACGGCAAGGATCTATCAGAAATATTTGTTAATGACCGCCGTGGACAATACCGCTATCTGCTTGCAGTGGCCAAAGACTGCAAGGCGGAAACCGCCGTTCTTTACAGGGATAATGACAGCGCACTGCCTGTAATCGACCTGCTAAACCGCGCCGGAATCTCATACCGCTGCCGACAGGTGGACAGTACATTTTTCAGTCACTGGGTTATCCGTGACATCACCGATATCATCCGCTTCGCTCGTAACCCTTTTGACAGTGAAGTGTTTCTTCGTATCTATTATAAGTTAGGTGCCGGAATAAGCAAAACTGTGGCGGAGGCCTCCGTGAAGAAGAGCGCCAAAAAGAAATGTCCCATTCTGGAGTGCCTTATAGAACAGTCTGGGATTTCTTCATGGACGAAAAAGCAGAGTAAAGCATTGCAGACTCACTTCACAAATTTAATCTCAGAGCCGGCAGACCGGGCGGTTTATAGAATCGTGAACTTTATGGGATATGGAGACTATCTGAAAGATCGCGGATCAGATCAGAACAAGGCTCTGATACTGGAGGCTCTAGGCGCATCTGAGCCGACTCCGGACAGGTTATTGGAGCGACTTGATGAGTTATGTGAGGTTGTTAAAGCGGGTTCCGCAGATTCGGAATGTAATTTCATCTTATCCACCATTCATTCCAGCAAAGGGTTGGAATATGACAGAGTAATACTGATGGACGTTGTCGACGGCATTTTGCCAAAGATGGCAGCTCCGGCGAAAGACGGCACAGCGGAGCCGGAGGAAGTGGCAGCATATGAAGAAGAGCGAAGGCTATTCTATGTGGGTATGACCCGAGCTAAAAATGAGCTATCCATATTTCGTTTCCGTAAAGCTGAGCTTTGCTCTGCCTTTGCAAAAACAGTATTTCCAGACAAGTCACCCACTCCCAAAACAAGCGCAACCCACAAGTCCGCTATAAATACAGCACGAATTGCACCGGTTTCAGAGG
>CAYVPJ010000242.1:0-994 GCA_964453505.1 uncultured Oscillospiraceae bacterium
CACAGATAGAACATCAAAGGTTTGGCTGCCCTTATACAAAGGAAGTTGTGGTTGTCTGTCTGAATCAAAATATACTGTACTACCTCTTTGGTTAGAAAAAGAATCTTTGTTAATCGATGCGACAGGCTCTATTGGCAACTTGCATCTTCTCAACGCAAAATATTTCGATAATTGTTCGCAAGCAAACGCATTAAAGTATTCACCTTGCATTGCCATATTAGCTTGTATTTGTTCAGCCGAATCAAAATGGTTCATGAAATTGAGCAAGGCATTAAATACTACCAAATCATCCGAATAAATGCCAGAGTAAGATTTGTACCAAGCAGGTTGCCATTCACAAATAATCCTGTAGAGCTTCTTATAGAGCAACAACTGAGATTCATTCAAGCGGAACCAACCAATATCTAATACTTTTTTATTGGTGCCTTCTTCAATGGAATAATACTTTAAGGAATCGCACAGTGCTTTAAGCAGTTTAGAAATAATTCCTGCCATCATATCTGCTATGCGAAGTCCGGGATAATCCATAGAATCGGCTTCTTCAGTATTACATAACCCTATATCATGGGCGGCCTTTATAGTGTTGCTTTCTTCGTCCTGCATACCCTCTTTATCGACGAGTAGGGAGTAGTTCCGAATGTCCTTTTCTTTCAGGTATTTTCTAAAACCATCAAAAGGCATATGGTAATCCCAACAAAGTTCCGGAGCCTCAGAAATATCATCCAATATGAGCAATATTTCTTGAAATGCTTTCGTTTCTGTTTGCTTCAATGCCAGTGAACTTTTGTTGCGTTCAATACGGCCTTGGAAAAACTTCTTTAATTTTTCCAAAAACTGTTCGGGCAATTCATAAATGCATTTGATGATTTCCTGCGGGCGATACATTACAAGCGCCTTAGTGATGGAATACTTCATTAAGTCTGCATCAATGCGGACACTGTTCTTATATTCATGAAAATGCTGTAATATAAGATACTCAATCTTGCTGGCAACT
>CAYVPJ010000242.1:1004-2295 GCA_964453505.1 uncultured Oscillospiraceae bacterium
CTGAAAAGTAAATATGAATGTCCTCGTCGAACAGGGAAAGAAAATCATTTATAAATTGAATGTTCTGCTTATTTAGGGAGGCAAAGCCATACTTAAACCGTTTTTGTTGTAGCGTTGTGCTTTTTAGTTCGCCATTACGATCTTTTCTGTCTGCATATTTTCTCTCAAAAGCAACATGCTTTGAGAGAAAATCCGTTTTCTCGCTTGTCCAGCCTACAATCATGGACACAAAATTATCATAATAATTCGAGGCACTTACTGTCTCATAATTAATTTTTCGACTATGTTCAGACTCGTCATAGTAAAAATTGTATGTAGACACTTTCGAAATGCCTCCCTCCCATAAATGATAATTTAGAAGCTTCCATTCAAGCACTGTTCGATCAACTGTTTTGCGAAGCAGGGTTTTCGTTACAGGACACAATCATCAAGCAAGCGCAAGTCCCTGATGGCTGGACAGATTCGACTATCAAACATTTTGCATCTGTTCAAACCGGTCCCTTCGGCAGTCAACTACACAATGAGGACTATGTTGATGCTGGCATTCCCATTATCACCGTAGAACACATGGATGGCAAATATATAGCCCATCGAAATTTGCCGCTTGTTTCGAGAGAAGATTTTGAACGACTCTATAAATATGATCTTCACTCAGGAGATATTGTGTTTAGTCGTGTCGGCTCAGTAGACCGTGCTGTAATGGTTACATGCTCCGAAGAAGGTTGGCTGTTTTCCGGTCGTTGCCTTCGGGTAAGACCGAAGCTATCCAGCATGGGCATCTACTTCTTGTGGTGGTTTAATCAGCCCGTAGTTAAACAACTTGTCGTTGCGTCTGCTGTTGGAGCTACTATGCCATCAATCAACACCGGTATCCTTAACGATATTCGGCTGATTTTACCTCCTAAAAACGCCCTCATAGCGTTTTGTAGTACTGCTGAAAGCATCATGCACACAGTAACAGTTAATTTGAACGAGAACCGCATACTGGAAAGCACACGAGCGTCGATTTTGAACTCACTAAGCCGCTAAATTATCATTTATCTTCCGCTTTAACTCGATCCGACCAGTGATGGTCTGGTATGCTTTCACAATCGCCTTCTGCCTGTCGATAGGAGGAACGGGCAGCTCAACCTTACACATTTCATCCCAGTCCATGACCTCGCGGACGCTACCATGAGACTTGAAACGGGCATACCGGTCAAACTCTGGGCGGCTGAACCAGAGCATAAGGTATTCCGGCAAGAGCTGCGTTTCATCTATCACTTCAAAGACTGTGTATATGTTGCTGACT
>CAYVPJ010000243.1:0-1647 GCA_964453505.1 uncultured Oscillospiraceae bacterium
TGTCAAACAAAAGCTTAATTGTAAAAGGCTCCCTCCTAATACATTTTGCCTTTCCATCTCTAAGCATTTTTCTTGCCCTTGCAGGTGTAGTCGGCATAAGCGGACTTCCATACTTGCTTATTACATATACTTTCATAATTAATTCCTTTCAGAATAATTCGCCTTGCGGCGTTATGCGTACTCTGCAACGCTATTACCACGTTGCTTTTCCTTCCTCATCTCGACAAAGATATGTAGGTTTTTTACATCCGTAACACCGAGGTGTACCCTTAACCTCTACTTAATCACGGATAACAGAGCAACGGTCTGATGCGTCAACCGAGGGTGTTATGACCTAAATATCGTAGCTGTGATTTCTCATAGCTTAGTCTGGTGAACCGACTTCTATTAGAAGCCCCGACCCTTTAGGGTCGTGGGTAATTCACTGGTTACGTTATACATTTACACGCTCCTCTCATATTGTCATGAAAATATCTGCGGAGCTACCTGAGTTAACAAGAACGCGATAACGCCAGTTGTTACAGCGGTTCCAAGGATAGTTATTACTTTGTCAACTACTTGTGCCTTTGTTCTAGTAGGCGCACTCTCAATATCGTTAACCTTAGATGTTAATCCCGATACCTTGTTGTCGATACGGGTGATATTTTCACCCATACCTTTCATTTCAATCGCCATTATCTCGACGCTATTAGCAATCTTATTAATGGCTTTCGTTTCTTCCTTGAGGTCTGCTATATCGGTGGTGTTATTAGTAGTCTGTGCTTCAACTCTTGTAAGTCTCTCTACAATCTCAATGTCGTTGTTCATATATCCGTCAACCCCTCATATTTATTTACCCCGAAGGGTTGATTACTCTTCGTCAGTAGCGCCCTCTGCGATTTCCTCTACCTGAGAAAAATCACTTACGCCGCCGGTCAGGTCAATCCACGCCTGTTCAATCATTTGAAGTACAGCCACCTCGTCAAAGGTAATGTGGTATTCCTTGCACTTCTCCTGCACGTATTCAAATACATAGGCTCTCTTTTCCTCGCCCTGTCCGTAGGATGAGTTATAGAACGACTCTGCAAAGAACACCGCGGTCTTAACAATTGACTGTATGAGTTCATACTGGGATGCGCTGGTCTTGCTTCTTATGTAAGGAACAACAATAACTGTGATAATAAAACTAAACGCTGTAAGGAGAATGCCAATAAACTCAGTGATATCAAAATCAATACTCATAATAAAATCCTTCTTTCATATCTTAAATAATGTAGGCGTTTGTAAAGCCTTTTTGAATTGCTTTCTTTTGGTAGTTCACAGCGTTCTCCCGAATGGAAAAACTTCCTATCTGAACGCGATAAACAGTTCTACCACCAACCGTGGCTTCGGTTACATATGCACCTGTAAATCCTGCCTTAATTGCTTTCGTCTGATATAATGTAGCATAAGCCTTAATAGAAAACGAACCCACCTGAACCTTATAGGTCTTGGTAGGCGCAACAGTTGTTGGCTGAGTTTTTGACTGTGCCTGTATAGCCGATTGCGCGTTGTTTACGACTGCGCTTATACCAGCGGTTGTACCCTTAGTCATCCTAAGTAGTGTAAGGTATTGTTCAACAAGTGTCATAAACTGTGACCAACCTAATGACAGTATGTAATACGGAC
>CAYVPJ010000243.1:1657-2287 GCA_964453505.1 uncultured Oscillospiraceae bacterium
ATTGAGATACTCCGTTGTACCTGTTTTACCGTCACGTACGTTCAGCCAATGTGTATGGGTGAACACCTTTGTAATAGGCAGGTTGTTTTCATAGAGTAACTGCGCTACAAGTCTAGCACAATTATCTCTCGCCTTTATGTTGTACTCGTTATTAGTGCTATCCATAATGCACTCAATTGCTATTGTCGCTGTGTTACCGTCGCCTCTGCCATCGGCGCAAGACCAGTTCTCGCGGTTTTCTTCAAGCGTCTGCCAAGCCTCTGTATCACAAACGTAATACTGCACTCTGACCTGACCCAAAGCACCATTTCTCTGCGCTCTAGCATATTGCTCACTGTTTGTCGTGGCGGGGTTAACTTTAACTCTGTCTGTGTTATGCACAGTTATACCGCCTAGTGGCTTACTGCGCATTGCTGGCATGGCAAGTTTATTAGGGTTGTCCCTAGACAGCAACTTGGTTTTAACAGTAACGCCGTTCATGGTTCTTACGCTATCTGGCGTTAGGTATATTGCCATAGATACCATCCTCCATTTCCATTCTTACACCTTCTTGCATATTTGTCTCAAAAAGTGTATCGTTTTCGTGACAAGCTACATCATCCGCAAGCCTGTCCATCTCTGAAACTCCAA
>CAYVPJ010000244.1:0-2286 GCA_964453505.1 uncultured Oscillospiraceae bacterium
GAACTGCCATGCAAACCACAGCGGTTTATGCTTGTGTAAGAATATTGGCCGAAGCAATCGCTGGACTGCCTTTACATGTATAATGGTCCTGGTGTTTATTTGATTAGCTTTAAAGGGAGTCCTATTTATTTTGGTAAATATCAGCCTTTTAAACGCGGTAGCATTTTCGATGATCGCTGGCTGAGGCACATAGAGACAATAACTTTGCGTGGTGAGCGGGTTGGTTTTGGCTCGGATTCTACGTTGCATAAAGTTTTGCCTACTGTGTGTGATGATTTGAAAACACTCCTGAAAAATCTCTCAATAGATGAAGTGTACTACCGATTTAGAGATACTGGCGTATGTTCTAGTGCCAACCGTCGAGCTTTCGCAAGTCTATACTGGTCTCAACTATCTCAGGCTACACCCGAAAATATTCTTGATGATTTTGATTTTCGATATTACAAAATTAGTAGCATACAAAATGCTGAACAGGCTAAAAAGATAACATCATATATAGAGAGTATAATTATCAATGATTTCTGTTTACCTATCAATCATTCTAAGGGGTACATAAAACCACAGTCGATTGGTTCAATAGAGTCAGGGTTATACGAACTATTTAATAAACTTGGACTAGAAACAAAACTAGAAATACATTTAGACGCTAAATGAGTTGGCTCAGAACAATACGTCAGTTAAAACGAAGAAGTTAGGTAGAAGGCAATCATATAGATTACAAAATCCATTCAAGAGCAATCGAGCGATTGCTCTTTTTTCATGCTCAAAAGGAGGTGTTTAAGTGGCAGATAATTTCGGTTTAAAGATTGGCCTTGAAGGCGAAAAAGAATTCAAGAATGCCTTAAAGGATATTAACCAGAGTTTTAAGGTCTTAGGCAGTGAAATGAACTTAGTATCCTCCCAGTTTGATAAACAGGACAAATCCATTCAAGCTATAACTGCCAGAAACGCTGTCCTCAATAAAGAAATTGATGCTCAGAAAGATAAAATATCTACCCTCGAATATGCATTAAAAAATGCCGCTGACAGCTTTGGTGAGAACGACCGCCGTACTCAGAATTGGGCTATCCAACTTAACAATGCCAAAGCAGAACTCAATGGTATGGAGAAAGAACTTGAACAGTCTGCGGAGAGTGCAGACGATCTTGGTGATGAACTCAAAGATGCAGGCGAAACAGCAGAGAAATCCGGTGGAAAATTTGAAAAACTAGGCGGGGTTTTGAAGGGTGTCGGTGCGGCTATGGGAGCTGCTGCAGTTGCTGCCGGTGCTGCTGCAGTAAAGCTTGGCAAAGAGGTGATCCAGCAATTCGGTGAATTGGAGCAGAACCTTGGCGGCTCTGAGGCTGTCTTCGGTGAATATGCTGCTTCAATACAAAAGACCGGTGAAGAAGCATATAAAAATCTTGGTGTATCTCAAAGCGAGTATCTTGCCACAGCAAATAAAATGGGCGCGTTGTTCCAAGGTTCCGGAATCGAACAACAGAAAAGCCTCGAGCTAACCGAAAAAGCCATGCAGAGAGCTGCAGATATGGCGTCTGTCATGGGTATTGATATGCAGGTAGCATTAGACTCTGTCGCCGGTGCTGCAAAGGGCAATTTCACCATGATGGACAACTTGGGCGTAGCTATGAACGCTACCAACATTGAAGCGTATGCCCTTGCAAAGGGTCTGGATTTCACATGGGCAAGTGCAACACAAGCGAAAAAAGCCGAAATCGCCATGCAGATGTTCTTCGAGAACACCGAACAGTACGCAGGCAACTTTGCAAAAGAATCAACACAGACTATTTCAGGGTCAATCGGGCTTATGCAAGCAGCGTTAGGTTCTTTTACAGCAGGCCTTGGAAATGTCGATGCTGATATGACAAATCTCACGCAGAACCTTGTCGATGCCTTTCAATCAGTAGTTGCAAACATTGTACCTGTATTGGAAAACATCGTTGCTGTAATGCCTGAAGCAACAGGGGCTATTTTATTGGCAATTGGTAGTATGCTTCCCATGCTTCTGGAGACAGTAACGGAATTGTTCACCCAGGTGCTTAATACGCTTCTTTCTCTTTTGCCGGAACTTATCCCCGCGGCAGTCGATGCCGTTATGACAATTGTAGGAGCACTCATAGACAACCTGCCACTACTTATCGATGCAGCTGTGCAAATGATAATTGCTCTGGTCGAAGGTATCGGTGAAGCTCTACCGGAACTTATCCCTGCAATTGTTGATGCCATAATCTTAATTGTTGATACGATTATTGATAATATGGATAAGATTTTGGATGCTGCGTTCAA
>CAYVPJ010000245.1:0-2282 GCA_964453505.1 uncultured Oscillospiraceae bacterium
ATCAGTCGAGCAGCGTCAATCTGTCCGGCAATACCTTCTACATCCGCGACGAGCAAGACATTCGTTCGCTGGCCGTAGAGATCGCAAGCCTAACCCGTCGCCAGCAGCGTGGAAAAGGGCTGCGGATGGCGTGATAAATAATGAAAGAACCGCCCTCCGGCCCTTGACTTATCTATGCTTTGGAGGCATAGATACGACGCCCCACATCAGGAAGGAGAATTTCATGTCACACTATAACGTCGCGGTATTTACCCGCACGAACGATCCGGATGAGTTGGCGCAGCTTCTCGCGCCTTACAACGAGTGTGTTGAGTCTGATTCTCCGTATGCCGAGTTCGAGGAGGACGAGGACGGTGATCTGGACGAAAAGACCGGCAAGCGCGGATACTGGTGCAATCCCAACGCGAAGCATGATTGTTGGATGGTTGGCGGCAGGTGGCGCGGCTTGCTCAAGCTCAGAGAAGGCAAGACCGGGCAATACGGAAACGCCTCATGGACGAACAAAGATCAGCCAACCGACCCGGCGCGCTGTGACAGCGCAAAGGTACGAGATTGCGACTTCGCGCCCGATGAAGCCGCCCGCGCCCGCGCGACACGTTTTTGGGAGATCAATGTGGAAGGTAAGCCGCTTCGAAAGGGTGAAAAGAAGGACGATTTCAAGTCCTTCTACAACGGCAAATACTACCTTGAGCGATACGGCACGAAGGAGCGTTATGCGGACAGCTGCGCACGGTTTCATACCCACTCGTACCTCTCGATCATCGGCGAATGGGAGCAAACGGGTGAAATGGGTTGGTTTGGCTGTGACGACGCGACCGACGAGAGCCGCGAGAAGTACGAGGTCGGCTTTGCGGAGTATCTAAAGGAAGCAGAGGAACAAGACCTCTACATCACCATCGTGGACTGCCACATTTAAGGCTGCTCTTCCTCCGTCTGAAGCAGCCATTCGACGCTGACGCCGAGCGCCTTGGCCAGAATCGGCACCTCGAAGTCTTGAACGAGACGGTTCTGGCCTTCCAGCCGCGACATGCTGGTATCGGAGATGTCCATGCCCATGCTTTGCAGCTGGGCGACTAAATCCTTCTGACGGATGTGCTTCTCCTGCCGTATCCTGACTACCTTCGCGCCGATGATGTTGCGCTCGCCGACGGGCACGCTCCTTGGCTTCGACACCGTTCCACCTTCTCTCTTAACAAAAGTATAGAAGAGAAAGCGATTGATATACTGCGAAACTCGCAGTATAATGAATTTAATGCGGAAGTCGGAGTAAATGGAGGAGGAACATAGTATGTTACCGGAGATCACCAGCGGCGAAACGACGTTCTTCGCGCCCGAGCCGAGCCTGTGGAACATGCGCCAGGCTACAAAGATTGCGCTGAGAGACGATTTGCCCACGGTCAGGTTCACCGTGACCTGCCACGACGAGTATTATCTGCGCGGAATAGACGACATGCTGTTTAGCCCTCAGGAGCTTCGCAAGAAGGCGCTGCTGTTGGGCGAGAAGATTACGGGCGAGGAACGAGACGCTTGGAGGTGCGCAGCGCTTTGGCAGACGAATCCTTCGTGGAGCGGTATTTTGCTTCATCGTCAGGGGAACAAGCTGCTCTGCGCCCACATCCCGCTGATGGATAAGGGGAGAGCTGAATTTGAGCATGAAGTGGCGTTGGCACTTTCGCAGATAGCAAGCGAAGCGCGAGATACGCCGATTATGCTGGAAAAAGCGATTCCCGCAGGATTGCATCGGCTCTCTGAGGTACTGGAGATCCTATCGGAGGAAATGGAAGTGTAACGCATGAAGCATGCGCGGGTAAACGCGCGTTTATCAATAGAAGGAAAAGTCTACGCGCCTGTGATGAACGGGCGCTTTTTATGTGTGGGAGGTGTTACGGTATGAATGATTGGTTTGACTGGAACGGTCAAAGATGCACGGACTTTGGTATCCACGTATCGGAGCATCCGCCCGTGACCATCGCCGCCGAGCGCGCGAGCTTTACCAACGTTCCCGGTCGCCCCGGCAGCCTGACTACGCTTGAGGGCGACGATGTATACGATGATATGGTATTGACCGCGACTTGCTTTGTCGAGAACCTTGACCATCTAAGCGAGATTAGCGCGTGGCTCAAGGGCAGCGGAACGGTCACCTTCGCCAACCGGCAGGAAGGGCATTATCAGGCGCGGATCGTCAATCAGATTCCGTTTGAGAAAATCCTGCGCGGACGCCCGAACAGCACCTTCGCGGTCAACTTCCGCTGCAAGCCCTTTCTATATCTGGAGGATTCGCC
>CAYVPJ010000246.1:0-2273 GCA_964453505.1 uncultured Oscillospiraceae bacterium
CAAGAAAAACAAGGGCAGCAAAACAAGAGGCACAAATAAATCCACTATTATTGATGTGGGTGAAAAAGAGCCATCAAAGCTAATTAATTATGTTAAAGGCAGATTGGCAAATTATCAACCGCAACCAGTTAGACGAGTTGAAATCCCAAAATCGAACGGAAAAACAAGACCTTTGGGTATCCCTACTATGGAAGATAGGCTCATACAGCAATGTATAAAACAAGTTTTAGAACCTATCTGCGAAGCGAAATTCCACAAACATAGTTATGGGTTTAGACCAAACAGAAGTACACACCATGCAATGGCACGGACTATGCAATTAACGAACAGGCATAATTTTCAGTATGTCATAGACATTGATATAAAAGGCTTCTTTGATAATGTAAACCACGCAAAACTCCTGAAACAAATTTGGACATTGGGAATACAGGACAAAAACCTAATATGTATTATATCAAAAATGTTGAAAGCAGAAATTCAAAATCTTGGCATACCTCAAAAGGGTGTGCCGCAGGGTGGATTGTGTAGTCCGTTATTTGGAAATATTGTGCTGAACGAATTTGATTGGTGGATTTCAAGTCAATGGGAAACTCACAGCACTCATAAAGAATATGACAATGACAGTAACAAGCAAAGAGCCCTAAAAGGTTCTAATCTCAAAGAGGTGTTTATTGTCAGATACGCTGATGATTTCAAACTGTTTTGCAAGGACAGGAAAACCGCCAACAAGATATTTATTGCCTCTAAGGACTGGTTAAAAACAAGGTTAGATTTAGAAATAAGCTCCGAAAAATCAAAGATAGTAAATTTAAAAAGACATTACTCTGAATTTTTGGGAATAAAATTAAAGCTTTGGAAAAAGGGTGGCAAATATGTCATTCAATCACACATGACGGAAAAGTCTATTAAAAATTGTAAGCAAAAGTTAAAGGAAAAAATTCTTGATATGCAAAGTGAAAACTCGGTTGGAAGTGTATATAACTACAATCTAACTGTTTTAGGCATGCACAATTATTATAGTATGGCAACAGTTGTAAATCGAGATTTTAACCGAATAGCCTTTGATGTCGAAAGAACCTTAAAAGCAAGAACACGCAAAATAGCGAGTACGAAAGGTATCAAAAACAAAGCATATATAAAGCATTATGGTAATTATAATAGGAAAATCCTGTTTGTTCAAAAAATTGCACTCTACCCTATTCCGTCAATTACTACAAGAGCCTTAAAAAGTTTTAAACAGAAAATTTGTAATTATACAGCGGAAGGCAGGCAAATCATTCATGATAATCTGCAAAGTATTAGTAAGGATACATTGCATTATATTATGAGTAATCCAATTACAGGAAGTAGTGCGGAATATAATGATAACAGGGTGTCGCTGTATGTGGGACAACAAGGTAGGTGTTATGTTACTGGTGATTATCTGAAAATAGGACAAATGGAAGTTCATCATATTAAACCCAAATCAATTGGCGGAACTGATGAATATAAAAATTTAGTCTTTGTAACAAATGATATTCACAAGTTAATTCATGCAACGCAACCACAAACCATAAGCTTCTATTTAGAAAACCTTTCAAAAAGCGTAATAAATTTTACTAAGTTAAATAAGTTAAGAGTATTAGTTGGAAATTGTGAGATTATAGAGAATAAGTAAATATTGATGGAACGCCGTGTGCGGTGAAAGTCGCATGCACGGTGTGAACCGGGGGAAAAGATGGCGATAATATCAAAGTCTTACCTATCGGAATCATATTCTACAAGCGATATTATAAAGTTTGGCAGTGATAAAAATATAAATATAATTTCAAAGCTCAAAGAAAATGTAGGCAGCAAGGAATTTAGTGATGAATACGTAGTTTTCAATAAAGATGCCGATACATACGAATGCAAAAACGGTTGCTTAGCTAAAAAACATAAAATGAGAAAAAACGGTTCAATAGAATACAGTTTTTACAGGTGTGATTGTGTAAAATGTCCTTTTTCCAAAAAGTGTATAGGTGATAAAAATGATGTTTACAAACGAATTTTACAAAATGTAAATTATGAGCTATTTGAAGAACAGCGCAAATTTGAAGAAACGGAGTATTTTAAAGAAAAATGTAAAATTCGTTGGAAAATCGAACAACGAAATTCACATTTAAAAAATCAATACGGACTGAATAAAACTTACGGAACTGGACTTTGGAGTATGAAAGCCCAATCTTTTCTGACGGCAATGACAGCAAATATGGTGAAGATTACAAAGTTAGTAGCTACAATATAGAGGGATA
>CAYVPJ010000247.1:0-2260 GCA_964453505.1 uncultured Oscillospiraceae bacterium
GAAACTTTAGTGCACCACGATCAAAATTTTCCAGACCAAAATCCAATTACGGTACGTCCCGGTCAAGTTTTGGCCGACCAACGAGTCGATTTGGAGCTCCTAGAAAAGCCAAAAGATTTGGTGATGATATTAATCCGGCTTTGTTTATCAAAAAAGCCTGTCCAGTGGTTAAAATTGAAGAGGTTGAGGTTAAACATCAATTAAACGAATTTGGATTTAGTGAGACTTTGTATCGAAATATTCAAAATAAGGGATACTTGCAACCAACTAAAATTCAAGACGAGATAATTCCATCAATTTTGGAAGGTCGAGATGTGTTGGGAATTGCCAACACTGGAACAGGGAAAACTGCTGCCTATGCCCTACCAATAATCGAAATGATTGTAAAAAATCCTCAAAAACGAATTTTGATTATGGCCCCGACTAGAGAATTAGCAATGCAAATCAAACAAGAATTCCGCTCATTTACTTTTGACATGAAAGTTTATATTTCCCTTGCCATCGGTGGTGCTTATTTGCGAGAGCAAGTAATGGAAATTAGACGCGACCCACATATAATTGTCGGGACTCCGGGAAGAATTAAAGATTTAGCCGACAGAAGAGTAATTAATTTTACTCAAATGGATACAATAGTACTTGATGAAGTCGATCGAATGTTAGATATGGGATTTATCAATGATATTAACAATATAGTTGATAGAATTCCGCCAAACCGACAAACTTTATTTTTTTCGGCAACAATGGATCGAAAAATTGAGGCGCTGGTCAATTCATTTTTAAATAATCCAGTAAAAGTGTCGGTAAAAACTCAAGAATCGAGTGATCATGTGGAACAAAATGTGGTGATGGTCAATCGAAATAATAAAGAAGAAATGTTGATGAATTTATTAAACAAATCAGATTTTAAAAAAGTTTTGGTGTTTGGTGGAACCAAGCGGATTGTTGAAAAAATTTCCCAAGATTTGTTGGGAAATGGTTTTAAGGCTGGATCACTTCATGGTGATAAACCACAACACAAAAGACAAACAACTTTGCGGATGTTTAAAGAAAATCAAATAAATATTTTGGTGGCAACTGATGTGGCCGCTCGTGGTTTGGATGTCAAAGATATTACTCATGTAATAAATTATGACAAACCCAACAACTATGAAGACTATATTCACCGAATTGGCCGAACTGGCCGAGGTGATGCTACTGGAATGGCGTTGACATTTGTGGAATCGAGATATTAAGTTATTCAGCCTATCAGCTTTTCAGCTTGTCAGATTGTAGAGACTTTGTGTGAAACCGCTCTACAAGATTATTTAAGTTTTTGATTTGTTGACGTATTTTTTGCCGGTTAATAATTTTGATAGATACTTAATTATTGACTTTGGGTTTTATTCGGGTATATGATTAATCATGGATCAAATAAATGAAACCGCCCAACCTTTAATTTTTCAACAAAAAGAAATTAGGAGAATTTGGAATAAAAAAGAATGGTTTTTTTCAATTTTAGACATCATCGAAGTTTTAGCTGATAGCCCAACACCAAAAACTTACTGGGCAAAAATGAAATTAAGAGATCCTGGCCTAAATCAGTTGTTCCCATTTTGGGAACAACTGAAATTAATGTCTAAAGATGGGAAATATTACCTTACTGATTGTGCTAATCAACAAGGAATTTTAAGAATTATTCAATCCATTCCAAGTAAAAAAGCAGAACCTTTTAAACTGTGGTTGTCTAAGGTGGGAAAAGAAAGACTTGATGAAATTCAAAATCCAGAGTTGGCAATGGTTAGAATGAAACAGTTGTATAAAGACAAGGGATATCCAAGTGAGTGGATTGAAAAAAGAGCTAGGGGAATTGCAATTAGAAATGAATTGACTGATGATTGGCAAGATCGAGGTGTAAAAAACAGTATGGAATTTGCCATATTAACCAACGAAATTATGCAAGGTACATTTGGGATGAAAGTTTCTAATTATAAAAAATTTAAGAAATTAAAAAAAGAAAACTTAAGAGATCATATGGATGACATGGAATTAATTTTTACAATGCTAGCAGAAACAACTACGACTAGAATTACTAGAAATAAAAACTCTACTGGATTTCCAAGACTAAAAAAAGATGCTAATGATGGTGGAAAAGCAGCGGGGCAAGCTCGAATTAATATTGAAAGAAAAATTAAGGAAAAAGTTTCAACACCAAAAAATTATTTAAACAAAATTAAACAAATTAAGTAATTACTTGTTTTTTTGATTTGTTGACGTATTTTTT
>CAYVPJ010000248.1:0-2252 GCA_964453505.1 uncultured Oscillospiraceae bacterium
GACGGCGAGCAGACAGCGAAGCTGTACGACCTCGGGATGCTGGAGGAATCCAAGGACGAGAACGATCAGGTGGTCATCAAGCCGGCCGAGGCGACGATTCCTGGCAACATCGCATGGGACGGCAATTTCCACAAGATCGAGTTCGTGCCCCTCGCCGGGAGACTGCTGATCAGGATAGACAACATGTGGAGCCACCTGTACACGAGGGTCGACACGTCCACGTCGACGGACCCCTCCGGCGGCAACAGCGGCACGGCCAACGGGGCCCTGACCAAGGGGTCGCTGCTGTTCTTTCCGAAGTACCCGGCCATCCGTGCGATAGGCAGCAACTCCCAGACCGTCCTCATGCTTGGCGAGGTGTTCTTCCCGAAGTTCGCGCACCTCCCGACCAACCTGACGGCAGGGTACTCCCCGACCTCCTCGGCGAACACGGTGGAGCTGAAGGGTTCAACGAACGGGCTGACCGATGGCGGGACAACGTCGCTCGTGTCCCTCCCGGGGATGAACTCGGGTGATGAGGGGGCCTCGACACAGACGATCATCATTGGGGCGTTCGCCAGGAAGTGCAAGGACGGGAGCGGCGAAACGACATTGAGCGGAAGCGACTTCTGGGGCACCGCCGCCAGCGACAAGATGAGGGGGAGCGTGGAGTTCTCCCTCGAAGCCGACAAGACTGGGTCGCCGATGCCGAACGCCGCCATCGGCAAGCACTACGTCATCACCCTCGTGAGCGAAGTCGCCCCCTTCGGCGAGGGCGAAGCGGGGGCGAACACGAAGCCAAATATGTGCCCCGTGTGGTTCAGGGCCCGCGGCGTGGCGATGGCGCCGTCGTCAAAGCCGTCCGCCGGGGCGGCGCTCGACGCGTCCGACGACGTGATGGAGTTGAACGACTCTTTCACGAGCCCGGATCGCTATCACATCACCCATTCCCTCGACATCACCCTGTACAACGAGAACGGCAAGTACGACGGCATGGCCGAGAAGAGCTACCCGATACGGGTGGGATACGAATGGGGAGGCATGTCGGGCGGTGCCACCGCATCGACCCTGTTCACGGGGATCGTCGTCAACGGCTCGAAGAGCCTCGTCGCAGGCAAGGAGACCATCACGCTCCACTGCGAGGACTACATGTTCATCCTTGAGGCGACGCTCGTCATCAACAGCCCGTACTACGACGGGATGGACGGCTACAACGTCGTGCGCGACCTCGCCAGCAAGGCCAACATACAGGTGATCGACGAGACCGGGTCGGAAGCCGGGGAGAGGTTCTTCCTCCCGAGCGGCTACAGCTTCCTTGAGCCGGCGAAACGGTACGACGCCAAGAGCTCCGTCAAGGATTGCATCCTCGACGTGTGCTCGATGGGCTCGAAGGTCGTGTGGTTCGACGCCGACGGTGTGATGCACTACGGCCACATACAGGGCGGCGTGGGGTTCACGTCCCCGGCCAGCGGCATCGATGTCGACGAGGACATGTTCTTCTACACGAACCCGGACGCCGGAGCGGACACGCAGATCGTGCTTGAGGAGAAGCGGACGGAGGTCAAGCTCAACTCGACCGTGAACCGCATCTTCATCAAGGCCATCGACAGGACGACGCGCGCGGTGATATGCGCCGCCGCCACCGCCCCGCCAGGGACGAACGCGTTGCCCTACAAGAAGGTCATGTACTATTCCGTCCCTTCCCTCGGCTCGTTCGCAGCCGTCCTCGAATGCCTTGAGCGCCTCAAGAGTAGGGTGTTCAAGCCCATCCGGGGAATAACAATCAAGGTCGCGTCAGACGCGGCGTTCCTGCCGATGACGTTCTTCTCCGTGGACGGCGAGAAGTTCAGGCTCATGGGCGCAAACCGTTCCGTCCGCGTCGAGGACAACTCGATCACGGCCACGCTCACGGGGGAGTGGATGGGGGCCCAGTAGTAGCGGAGGGTTGCCATGTCCAAGTTCGTCATCAACAGGCCCCAGGGCTTCGAGGCCGCCGTCAAGGCCATCGTCAAGCAGTCGTTCCCGTTCGCCACCGGCTCGACGCTCGCCATGCAGGCCACGGAGCGCGAGCTCCGCGGCGTCACGGCGGAGACGGGGACTAACGTCCCGGGCAGCAACAAGGAGCGCTTCGTCTGGGGCGTCAGCAGGATGGGCGGGTCGCGGGTCGTGGGGTGAAGAGATGCCAAGACAAACTACAACCCTGAAGCTGGGATACTTCGTCAGCGGCGAGGTGACGAGTCCCGTCACCGAAGAGCGCCGGATGCTGACGATAG
>CAYVPJ010000249.1:0-2248 GCA_964453505.1 uncultured Oscillospiraceae bacterium
TTAACGTGGTCAGAAGGAATAATAATCAAAACAAAAAGGATAAATGGAGGAATCATGTCCGACAATCTAGTTCACGGAAAGATCAGTTCCAAAGAAGCAATGGAACTCGAGGAAAAGTACGGTGCGCATAACTATCATCCACTGCCGGTAGTGCTGGCCAAGGGTGAGGGTGTGCATCTCTGGGATCCAGAAGGAAATCATTATTACGACTTCCTTTCTGCCTACTCAGCCGTCAATCAGGGACACTGCCATCCCAAGATCGTAAAAGCTCTGTGCGACCAAGCCCAAGAGCTCACGCTTACGTCTCGCGCCTTCTTCAACAACAAGTTGGGCGAGTATGAAAAGTTTGTCACCGATTATTTCGGTTATGATATGGTACTGCCCATGAACTCCGGTGCTGAGGGCGTGGAAACTGCTCTCAAGCTGGCCCGGAAGTGGGGATACACTGTCAAAGGTATCGAGAAAGACAATGCCATTATCATCTTCTGCGAAAACAACTTCCATGGCCGCACTCTCTTCGTGGTCTCCGCTTCTACCGATCCGGATTGCTACGATGGCTTTGGCCCCTTCATTCCCGGCATCGTTAAGATTGCTTACAATGATGCCAATGCTCTGGCTGATGCCCTTGCCAAGCATGGCAAGAACGTCGCTGCCTTCATCGTTGAGCCGATTCAAGGTGAAGCCGGGGTCTTTGTGCCGGATGAAGGCTATCTGAAGCGTTGTTTCGAGCTCTGCAAAGAACATAACGTACTCTTCATTGCCGACGAAGTGCAGACCGGTATTGCCCGCACGGGTAAGCTTTTGGCCTGTGATTATGAAAACGTCCGTCCGGACATCCTGATCCTGGGAAAAGCCATTTCCGGTGGTGTGTTGCCAGTTTCCGCAGTTTTGGCAGATCGTGAGATCATGCTTACTATCAAGCCGGGTCAGCACGGCTCCACCTTTGGTGGTTTCCCGCTGGCTTGTGCTGTTGCCAAAGCCGCTCTGGAAGTGGTCAAAGACGAAAAGCTCTCCGAGCGTGCCTTCACTCTGGGTGAAAGATTCCGTGCTTCACTGAGAGCCATCAATCACCCCATGCTGAAGCTCGTGCGCGGTCGCGGCTTGCTCAATGCCATCGTGGTCGAACCCAAAGACGGCGTGGAAGCCTGGGATGTGTGTCTGATGCTCAAAGAAAAAGGTATCCTCTGTAAACCTACTCACCGGCACATAATCCGTCTGGCACCTCCTTTGGTAATTACCGAGGACGAGCTGGATGAATGCGCAGCCATCATCAAAAGCGTCTTTGAGACTCTTTAAAGAATAGTCCGTTAGTGCTCAGTCCTGTCAATATACGGGACTGAGCCGGTTTTTGTAAAGGAGAATTGTGGTAGCAGCAGATTTTCGCAGCGGTTTCGTGTGCATAGTGGGGAAACCCAATACCGGTAAATCCACTCTGATGAACCGGATATTGGAGCAGAAACTTTCCATAACCAGTCCCAAACCTCAGACCACCCGCTATGCCATCAAGGGCATCTGGAACGACGAGAAGCATCAGATAGTCTTTGTGGATACTCCCGGTTACCTAAAGCCGCGCTATGAGATGCAGCGCAAGATGCTCAAGATCTGGAGCGATGCCTTCAAAGATGTCGATCTGGTGATCTTCATGGCGGACATCCGCAATTTTCCCACGGAGTACGATCTGGAAGTTCTGGAGCATCTGAAGCATCTGAAAAACCCTCAGATAGCTGTCTTCAACAAGATCGACGGGCTGCAGAGCTACGATCAAGAGAAGCTCACCAGCCTCCTGCCTGCTTCCATCAATGAAACTCACTTCGTCTCTGCCTACACAGGGGAGAATCTGCCTGCTTTGCTGGATTCCCTCACTGCTTTTATTCCATTTCATGAGCCATATTACGAGGAAGATCAGCTTTCAGATTTGCCCATGCGCTTCTTTGCCAGGGAAGTGATCCGGGAAGGTATCTTCCATATGCTGGAGCAGGAACTACCTTATGCAGCAGCAGTGTTGATAGATCGCTACACAGAGTTACCAGACAAAGTGATTATCAATGCTGTGATCTGGTTGGAACGTCATTCCCAGAAGGTGATCCTTATCGGGAAGAACGGCACGCAGTTAGCAAAGATCAGGGAGTATGCGGAACGTCAATTGGCAGCTTTTTTGGGTCTGGAAGTGCAAGTGCATCTCTGGGTAAAGATAAATCCGAACTGGCGAAAGAAGGCTTCGTCCCTGAAGGAACTTGGCTTTGAGTGA
>CAYVPJ010000250.1:0-2229 GCA_964453505.1 uncultured Oscillospiraceae bacterium
CCCTGCGCCAAGGACTCTACGCCCTTGCCGATGGAGACTATGCCATTGGCGATGCGGTTTACCGCAATGGTGGAGATAATCATGATGAGCGCAACGAGGGCCGCGAGGGCCAGCATGGTAAAGATGGCCGCCCGCTGCTGAATGCCCTGGATGCGGTGGTCGATGGTCTCGCCCTGCTCGCGCACGATGCGAGTCGAGGACTCCAGGCTGTCGTTGAGCAAGGTCATCGCATGCTCTATGCGGGATACGTTGTATTTGACGCCGAAATAGAGCTCTTTCTTGGAAGGCGGCACCAGGTCGTCGTTGTACAGGCGCGGGAGCGTTATGGAACTAGGGCTTAGAAAAATTTCAAAGATGGTGTTGTACAGCTCGTCGTAGGTTGCGAGGAGGTCGCGCAGGTTCTCGCTGTTGTAGACCTGCAGGTTCTCGATCGTCGTGATAGCTTCCTGCATCTCCTCGTTGATCTTGCGCAGGTAGACGATCTGCTCCATCTCCTTAAAGGCATCTTCGTAAGCGGTGATATCCTGCTGCAAACGAGACCGCAACACGGTAAAGGCGTCCACGTCCAGGCGGTTGACGGTGATCTCCAGGTCCTGGATGCGCTCCACGAGCTGCTCGAGTACTTGCCGTTCCCGCTCAACGCGCTTGACCGGAAGCTGCAGCAAAAAATAGAGCAGGGCGGATGATATCAACAACACCATCATACCCAGGATAAGCAGATACAGCTTCTTCCGGATGCTCATGTGACCTCCTCGGTTCTTCAAGTATTTTGGTCACTTTTTATCGGTTTGATGATGGTATTATCCGCCTATCATACAATAGTGTCGGCTTTTTGGCCACCGGTTCCGACAGAGCCAAGCTTGACGCGCTTGCCGACGCCTTCTTACTATAGTATGTAAGTTGCGTAGCCAGAGGGCAAACCAGACGCGGACGGGAGGATTCTAGATGCGCGAAACCGACAGAGACCTGATCATCATAGGCGGAGGCGCCGCCGGACTGAGCGCCGCCCAATACGGCGCCCGCGCAAACCTTAAGACCCTGCTAATCGAGGAGATGGCGCCTGGTGGACAGGCCTTACTGATAGATCACCTGGAAAACTACCCCGGTTACGTAGACCCCAAAAGCGGCTACGAGTTCGCCGCCGACATGCAGGCCCAGGCAGAAAAATTCGGCGCGGAGATACGCACCGGCAGCGTCGATGCCCTGCGCAAGGAAGCCGACGCCTTCATCGTGGAGACCTCCGACGGCCCCCTGAGCGCGCACGCCGTCATCCTGGCCACCGGCGCCAAGCACAAAACCCTGGACATCCCGGGCGAGAAGGAACTGAGCGGCCGCGGCGTCTCCTACTGCGCCACCTGCGACGGCCCCTTCTTCAAGGGCAAGAAGATGATAGTAGTCGGCGGCGGCGACGCTGCCTGCGACGAGGCCATGTTCCTGGCCAAGCTCTCCGACAAGATCGTGATGGTGCACCGCCGCGACCGGTTCCGCGCGCAGAAAGCCCTGGCCGACCGCGTGCTGCGCAACGAAGTAATCGACGTGCGCTTCAACACCCGCGTTGTGGAAATCAAGGGCGACGACCGCGTGCGCTCAGTTGTTCTGGAAGACACTGTCTCGCTCGAGCGCAGGGAAGAGGAAACCGACGCCGTATTCGTCTTCGTCGGCTCCATTCCCCAAACGGCGCTCGCGCCCGACGCGAAAGTGGACGAATCCGGCTCCATCGTCACCGACCAGCGCATGGAGAGCTCCATACCCGGCCTCTTCGTGGCCGGCGACGTGCGCGCCACCCCCTTCCGGCAGGTTATCGTGGCCGCCGGCGAAGGCGCCATCGCGGCCCACTCCGCCGCGCAGTACATCGACGACCTGAAGGGCGAAGCGTACCGGTGAGACCCGGCTCCTTAGCGTCCCGCCTGCTTGGCCTTCTCCTCTGCCTGTTAGCCCTGACCCATGCGGGAGCGCAATCCTTCCAGGACCGCCAGACTCCCGCAGAATTGGCCGACGCCCTGCTGGAGAGGATGCGGGACGAGGAGGTGCTGGCCCAGACCGTCATGTTCGGCTGGGTAGGAGCCGATCCCTCCCCCCTTATCCTGGAATGGGTCCGCGTCCGCCACATCGGCGGCGTGAAGATCTTCGGCTGGAACACCGACGACACTAAGCGGCTGGCCGGCTCCGTGGCTCTGCTGCAGCAGGCCGCGATCGAAACGCCCCTGCAGATACCCCTTCTTATCGCCA
>CAYVPJ010000251.1:0-2219 GCA_964453505.1 uncultured Oscillospiraceae bacterium
GGCATTCAAGCTGGCAAGCGCGGGTGTGGATCGGTTCGAGTCCACCACCGCAGGGTTGGCCGCAAAGCTCTCGACGTTGGAGCGTAAGTTCTCCCTGCAAAAGGATGCGGTCGTACAGTACGAACGCGCACTCACACAGGCGAGCGGCAAACTGCAGGAGTGTTACGACCGTCAGAACGACTATAACCAGCGTCTGACGGACGCGAAGACCCGTCAAGCACAGCTGAAGCAGGAAGTCTCGAACGCCGCTGCGGCGTACAAGCACTACAAGACCACGCTCGGTGAAACCGACTCCGCGACCATTGCGGCAAAGGCAAATCTGGACGCGGTCAAGGTCGAATATCGTGATCAGTGCGCGGAGGTGCGCAAGCTGCAGGGGCAGAACGTCGCGCTGCAGAAATCCACGCAGAACGCCGCCGACGCCTTCTCCTCCGCGCAGGCTAAGCTCAACGGCGCGAAAGCGGCTGTGCGGGAAACGTCCAGCGAGATCGACAAATGCAACCGGCAGCTTGCCCTTTCCCAGACACAGTGGGACGCCGCCGGGCAGACCATCGTCCGCAGCGAACAGGCTGTCGCCAGCATTGGCAAACAGATGAAAAACGCCGAGAGCCGGTTCAGGCTGGCTGCGGCTGGCATCAAAGATTTCGATAAATCCGCTGCTGGGCTGTCTGCGAAGCTCACGCTGCTCCATGAGAAGCTGACGCTTCAGCAGCAGGCTGTCCAGCAGTATGAGCGCGCGCTGGAAGGCGCGCGGGAGCAGCTGGCCGCCGCGCAGGCTGTCGGCGACGACGACAAAATCCGCGAGGCGACCGACGCGGTGCAGGACGCGGAAACCGCGCTCAACAACGCCCGCGCAGCCGTCAAACAGACGCAGGCAGACATCGCCAACTGTAACAAGGAGCTCAAGACCGCGAAATCCGAATGGACTGCCGCAGGGAAATCGCTGGAAGAGTTCAGCAAGAAATGCGACGCCGCCAGCAAGACGATGACCAAGATCGGCAGGACGCTCTCGGCGACCGTCACCGCGCCCATCGTCGCGCTGGGCGCTTCCGCGATCAAGGCGAGCATCAGCTATGAGTCGGCTTTCGCTTCTGTCCGCAAGACCGTGGACGCAACGGACGCGGAGTTCGCGCAGCTTTCCGACGATATCGAGCAGATGTCTACCAAGGTGGCGTCCTCCGCTGACGATATCGCGGAGGTTGTCGCGGTCGCCGGTCAGTTGGGCATTCAGAACGAACACCTCATGGAGTTCGCCCGCACCATGATCGATCTGGGCAACAGTACCGACATCGTCGCGGATGAAGCCGCTTCGACCCTTGCCAAGTTCGCCAACATCATGAACATGGATCAGTCCCTGTTCCAGAACCTCGGCTCGACGCTGGTCGACTTGGGCAACAATTACGCCACCACCGAATCTGCTATTATGGAAATGGCTATGCGTCTTGCCGGTGCCGGTCATCAGGTCGGGCTGTCGGAAGCGCAGATTCTGGGCTTCGCTACTGCCCTTTCCTCTGTCGGCATCGAGGCGCAGATGGGCGGTTCCGCTTTCAGCAAGGCGCTGGTCAAGATGGAGGTCGCCTCCGCTACCGGCGGTCAGGCGCTGGAGGACTTCGGCGCGGTAGCCGGGATGAGCGCGGCGCAGTTCAAGGCGCTGTGGGATGCCGATCCCGCCGCCGCGTTTCAGGCGTTCATCGTAGGGCTGTCGAAGCTGGATGACGAGGGCGAAAGCGCCATCGCCGTGTTGGAAGAGATCGGCATCAAGGAAGTGCGCCTGCGCGACACGCTGCTGCGTGCCACCAACGCCACTGAGCTTTTCGCCAACACACAGGTGACAGCAAACCAAGCGTGGGAAGAGAACTCGGCTTTGACCACCGAGGCAAGTAAACGCTACGCTACCACAGAGAGCAAACTCGCCAACCTGAAGAACACCGCCATGATGTTCGCGCGGCAGATCGGGAACGATTTGAATCCCACCATCCAGAAGCTCATCGACGGCGCATCGGAACTAATGGAGCGGTTCATGAGCCTTGACGAGAACCAACGCGCACAGATCATCAAGTTCGCCGCCATCGCTGCGTCTATCGGCCCGGTCATCCTGATCTTGGGCAAGCTCACAAAAGGGTTAGGTGTCGTGACGGGCGGCATCGGTAAGTTCGCCACCGCCGTCGGCAAAGCGGGCGGCGGTTTTTCCGGGTTCATGTCTGTGCTTGGAAAATCCC
>CAYVPJ010000252.1:0-2191 GCA_964453505.1 uncultured Oscillospiraceae bacterium
ATCATTCAAGTAGCTTGTTGTGGGCGCTGTGGGCGTGCCATCAACCGTCCCCTCAACCCCATCGTCAGCATAGCGGACAATACAACGCTTGAAAGGCTCATGGGGAAACTCGGTCTCATTACCCAAAATATCTTTGATCCGGTTAAATTCTGTCTGTGTACCCGTGGCTACATGTTGTGTGTATTCGAAGGTGCCCTCATCTTTATTGATTTCCTTTTGAGCAAAAATATGTACCAATGGCTTCAGATGCCCCATCAGCTGGCTCATTTTACCGGAGATGCCACCGTGCCAGGTGTCATTATAAATACTCCAATCAATACCACTAAAATCAAGCGTATCCGCAAAACTGTTTTCGATGACCTTGTTCACTATCGGTATGGCAACCGTTGAAGCCATCTTTACGTCGGAATTTATCTCGTTAGCCTTGTCGAATTTATAAAAGGTATTGTTGGCAGCAATACCGTAATGGCAAAAGCCCTGAAATTCACTGGGGTCTGTCGGTAGCTTGCCCGAAATCGCGTTGCTTGTAGCGTTGGCTGTAGTCCTGATTTCCTGCACCCAATTATCCCAACGCGTCCACGCTGTCGGGGTAATACTGTTAGCCCAATTCACTTTCCACAGGACGGAAAAACCATTTTTTTCTCCTGGGGAAACGAGCAGTGCATTATCATATAATGTTTGAAGTTGATCAGGATTGACCAAATCCTTCGCAGGAATGTTCTCGTAAATATGCAGCGGTTTATAATTGCCACCGGCACCATCGCTGCGCCATGTCATGGATACGGATTCCATCTTGTGACCCGCTTCACCTCCATCAAGCCTGAAGGTTAGACCATTAACGAACATATTTCCGTTTACAGCAATTCTGGATTTCAGATACTCTGGAGTATATACATACATGGGGGCCACATTCATAACGGCGCTGGAGCTGTCATGAAAACTACCATCACCGGGGTTTAAGCCAAAGTAATTACCATTGATGGCGATAACCGAATTCGGGCCGTTCATCTCAACATCATCAAAGGTATATGCGTCACCGATGACCACAATATTGTCATTCGTACCGAATACCTGTATGCCCTGAGCAAGGATATCCCCATCAACAATAATGTTTGAGGTACCGCCGTCTGAATCGTCAAAGGTTCCGGCACGGACGAGGTTCGGGGTGAAGATGCTGCCCTCGACATATAAAACAGAGTCATTGATGCTGCAAACTCCACCGTTATAATATTGCTGCATTCTGTTCGTCTTATCCAAACCGGTGCCGAATACATAGACATCTCCTTGAATCGTAGAATAATGTTCAGGAGGTGTATCATCATCATAATCAGACACTAAAGAATTACCGGAAGTAACCAATAAATCACCCAGAGTATATACAGCACCATTCAAAGTGAACCTCGTATACACAGGGATGGAAAATTCCCTTACGGCAACAGCTTTCTTGCCATAAGAGCTGTAGGAAGCATCCACCATATCGGCGGTTGCTTCAATCTGCAGCCTAAAGGTTAGCATGCTGCCGGTATAGGTATAGTCTGTTCCATATCTTTGAAAATTGACGGATACATCAGCATCATTCAGGGTATCGTGTACCTCTACCGTATAGCTTTTTTGAATGAGAGCATCCGAATTGATGGCTGTGAGCAGTGAGTTCAGAAAATTATCCACATTCCCGCTGAAAAATATACCATGGTTACCGGGATAGCCGGGAGCAGTGATCACGAACTGCAAATTGGCCATGCTTTTCTCCAGAGCATTTTCCGCTGCGATATAGGCGAGCTGATCATGATAACCATCCCTTGTGATGTTATACATCTGCATGGTGGAATAAGCCACCGATCCGCCCACCAGCATCACAACCATCACGAGCATCAGCACAAGCGGCAATGCATTGCCCTTTGTGCTGCGGATCAAAAAGCCGAATATTCTGTTTTTATGCATGGAATAGGATTTCTGTTTCATGGCGCACCTGTATAAACTTCTATGGAATATTTCGTTAACACTTCCCCGCCGGAGTCTCTTCTAATGGTGATCAAATATTTGTGAACATACTCACCGAAACCGTCATGGGTGAGGTCAAACACGTAGTCATATTCCTGATCCGACAAAGCTATAACCTTTAAATCTTTCAGAGTCTTATCGGATTTATCTTTGGCTGCTGCAGCCTTCACGGCAGTGCCATAGATGTCAT
>CAYVPJ010000253.1:0-2190 GCA_964453505.1 uncultured Oscillospiraceae bacterium
TCAGGTGGTTCTGTTCATCGACCGCAACGGAAGCGATGCCGAGACCGTCTGCGCCGTCTTTCCCGTCGATGCCGTTACGCCCCGGTGTCCCGTCTACACCATCTCGACCCGGTGCGCCGTCCTTGCCGTCGATACCGTCACGACCCGGCGCACCGTCAATACCATCCCGACCGGGCAGACCGTCCACACCGTCCCGTCCGTCCTTGCCGTCACGCCCATTCAGCCCGGTCGGGGTCACGGTGATATTCACCTGCGGCGTCGCCGCGTCGAAAGATACATCAGACATGCACACCCGCCTCCAGTAGATCGAATTTCGGGAGTTCGTTATATATGGACATCACGTTGTCCGTCGCATCGTTGCAGATGACCAGCCCGTCCGCGTCATATTCGGGGTTGGTGACGATGCGCAGATTGTACCTGTACGAGCCGACCGGCAGATCGCGCGTATCGGTATTGGCGAACACCAAATGCGCCGCGCCGTCCACGATTTCCACCTGCTTGCGGAGGACGGTTTCCTTCGCGGACGGACTGTACAGGCCAAATACCAGCATATCGCCGGGCAGAAGGCGAATCGCGCCGTCAAAGGTAAACCGAATCGCGCCGGTGTCTCCGCGCGGGCAGATGATGCGCCCGCTGGATGCGCTGTATCGAAAGGGCATTATCCCGCCTCCTCTCCATCCGTGAGCGCCTTCCATAGCGCGGGTACGGCGGATGGATTCCATCCGGTCTGCGAGGTGTGCGCCTGAAGGCACTCGTATCGCGTGGATGTCGCGTCTGGATAGGCCACGATGTCGCCTGCAACATAGGAAATGTCAGCAGCCCACACGCGCGTTTCACCCTCCGTGATGATCTCTACCTTGTGCCAGAGCGCGGGCGTGAGATCGGGCGACCAGTCGCCCTGCGTGGTATGCGCCTGTACGCACTTCCAGAGGAACGCGCCGAAGGAATACACGTCGCCGACAGAGACGGCGATGCCCGGTTGCCACAACCGACCCTCCAGCGCGGGCGCGACGCGCAGCAATTCCGCGTCCGTAATACGCCCGTCCGCGACGGCGGCGCGGAGCAACAAGCCCAGTGTTTCGGTGAGCGCTTCCTCGGCGCTAACCGTGACGAAGCTCTCGAGCGGCATCGCCGCCATGCGCAATTTGTCCGTAACGACTTGCCCCTCGGTCACTTCCACGCTGTCCGGCAGAATGAGGATCATGTCAGCGGTGATTCCCGCCATGCTCATGGCCTGCCCGGTCAGGCTGTACTCCGTTTCGTTGTCCCTGTGGGCAATTAAAAAGGGCGAGCGCAGAATCGTCTGCACTTGCCCCTCCAAGGGTATTACGATTTTCACTTTTTCATCCTCCTATTATGTTGCCTTTGGCGAACGCTCCTCTTAACCCCAAGAAGTCCCGCCGCTGAACACAACGTTCAGGTACGGCGTATAGCCGGAATCCGTGCCCGCCATACGCATGTAGCAGTTGGAATAGGTCGAACTGCCGAAATTGTAGGGCGATTCATACAGGCAAAGCCCGCCGTATATACCGTTCGCCAAGCCCTGCACCGCGTCGACCGGGATGCTGAAGGTCACCTGACTCGCGCGCCCGATGGCGCCAATCGCGCCGTAGTTCGCCGCGATGCTGGGTGTGCCGCTTGCGGACGCATTGCTGATGGCGCAGAGATAGACCGTTTTCGCGCTGCCCGCGCCGCTTCCGGTTTTCCTGTACAGCGTGAGCGTAGCCGACTTGACGGTCGTGCCCGACAGTATGCCCTGCAGATTGCCAAACCACATACAGCCGCGATTCCAGTTGAGCGAGGACGAATAGCCGCCGTCCGAATACACGCCCTGAATCACGTCCAGCGTGTCGGAGCGCCAGCTTCCGCGCCATGATTTGGTGAGCGACGCGTACAGGATCGTCGTGTCGTCCGGCGTGACCACGGGAATCGAAGTGCCGTAGTTGATGGAAACGCCGTTTGCGAACACCTGCCCGTTTTCACCGGAGCTTCGGCTCCCGTTAGGCACCGTTCCCGACGCGAAGATCAGCCCGCCATAGGCGACCATCGCCCAAGTGCAAGACCCGGAGCAGTTCTTGATGACGCCAGTTCCCTGATAGACCTCCATGCCCTGAAGCGCGTTGTACAGGCCGCATCCGATCAGCACGACATGGCTGCTATGCACATAGATCGAGTCGTAGGTCGTGCCGT
>CAYVPJ010000254.1:0-1004 GCA_964453505.1 uncultured Oscillospiraceae bacterium
GTAATGGTCACCTGCGTGTTTGATATTGTCAGCGCCGTTTCATCCGACGGCTCAAAGCCAAATTGCACCTCATTGTCCGCATACGGTACATCAACTTCTTCGCCGTTATCGTAAACCATGGTGATAACAAGCCCGGCAGGCTCAAAGTATTGTGTAATCTTATAAATTATCTTGGTCGGAGGCGTCTTTACCTCTATGCTCTGAATCTGCTTTTCTGTTACTGTTATCTGAACGATATTGCTGTAGGTTGTTCCATCCTCGTTTGTGGCGAAATACCGTAAATATTTACCGGTGTCCGCAACGGTCATGGCCGCATCCTCCGGATCAAACGCTTCCCAGCCGTTCGCCCCGCTGCTGCTTATCTGCCAGCCCTGCGCCGTCACCTCTTTGCCGTTATCTGAAACCGTCGGCACAGTCAGCGTTAATTTCAGTCCCTCGACAGTACCGGGAGCGGAAATATCGGAAATGATCGGAGGCAACTTTTCGCCGTAAACAACCGATCTGAAGCTGTCATAGCTTCCTGATACGAGATATGCATTTTTTTGTAGCGTCGGCGCTACGGACATTGCCCACGATGAGTTGCCCTCAGCGGTGACACTGCCGCCGCTTATTGTAATAGAGCCTCCGTTTCCGTTGGCGCCGGTACCAATTCCTGCAGCGTAACTTCCGGCTCTTGCAGTGACACTGCCACCGTTTATCGTAATCGTGCCGCCGGAGCTGTATCGGCCGCCGCCGATTCCTGCGCCGTTAAGATATGCCGTAGCGTTAACCGTACCTTTATTTATCGTGATGGTTCCGCCTTCACCGCGTTCGCCTCCGCCGATTCCTGCACCTTGTTGACCGGCTTCGCCAGTAACATTTCCGCCGTTTATCGTAATCGTACCGCCGGAGCCGTTTTGTCCGCCGCCGATTCCCGCGGCGTAGCTTCCGCCTCTCGCGGACACTACGGTCGTATCTCCTGATATCGTAATCGTACCGCCGGGGCTGCTTTGTCCGCCGCCGAT
>CAYVPJ010000254.1:1014-1901 GCA_964453505.1 uncultured Oscillospiraceae bacterium
ACATTACCGCCGGTTATCTCAATTACAGCACTTCCCGAGTTGTATCCGGTACCAATGGCAGCACCGCCGCTTGAGCCACTCGCAACAACCGTACCGCCGCTTATTGTAATCTTATTAATGCTCGCAGTGTTGCCGCTTCCGATTCCCGCGGCGCTTTCTCCGCCTTGCGCCTTGGTTATATTCGCGGTTCCGCTGATGGTAATTGTGCCACCATTCCCCTGGTATCCGCCGCCGATTCCGGCAGCGAACCCTCCGCCTTCCACAGAAATGGTTCCACCGTTTATTACGATTGTTCCCGCGCCGGACTGATTGTTACCGCCAATGCCCGCACCGCGATTTCCACCTTTGGCAGTAACCGTGCCGCCGCTTATATTGATGGCACCTCCGTTGATCCCTGCGGCTTCATCACCGCCTGTCGCTTCAACAGTGCCTCCTGTGATCTTAACCGTAGTGCCGCCAATGCCCACACCTCTTCCACCGGATGTTGACTTAACGGTACCTCCAGCTATGGTGATCGTGTCAGCGACAAGAGCCGCATTAGAAGTTCCCCCGGCCACAGTAACGGTGCCTCCTTTGATCGTCACATTGCCACCCTTAATTCCAACACCTCCGGCGCCGCCGTAGGTCTTCTGGCCGCCACGTGCTTCAACCTTTCCGCCTTCTATGGTGACCGTGTCGCCGGCGATGCCCTCACTGGAGCTGTTGCCTATGGCAGTAACAGTGCCGCCTTTTATGGTAATGGTGCCGCCGCTGCCATCCCTGCATCTTCCAATGCCTGAGCCACCGACTCCGCCTTTGGCAATAATGGTGCCACTTTCTATCGTGATTGTACCGCATATTTGATTTTCTTTGCCAGGTCTGCATCAGCTGTATCCTTTGATTCTTTA
>CAYVPJ010000254.1:1911-2185 GCA_964453505.1 uncultured Oscillospiraceae bacterium
TGCCGCTTATGGTAACTGCCGCGCCTTGTGCAACTTCCAACCCGGCACAATAACCATAACCCATGAGTAAGTTTGTATTAACGATGGTTAACGCGACCTTTGAACTGCCCTGAATGGAAAGCGCGGAGTCGTTGCCATATGTTTCCGGTATCGATAAACCGTCAAGTATCAATGCTACGATTCTGTCGGCCGACGTATTCACCGAAAATTTCCGTCTCTCGCTTCCGCTATTCCCTGTTACCTTGATATGCTCCGCCGGATCCAAATTATCGTA
>CAYVPJ010000255.1:0-2169 GCA_964453505.1 uncultured Oscillospiraceae bacterium
AATTAGTCTTTTTTTTAACTTAGCTACCAGTCTCAAAATATGGCAGTATTATAAAGTTTCTTTCATATCCTGTCAATCAAGTTTCAATTTGCATCCTGTTTTATTGAAAAAATAACAAAAAATTCGCACATGCAAATATTTTTCACAGAGGAAATTGTTGTATTTTGCTTATTTACAGAGTTATATTATGATAAAAGAAAAAAATGTTAAAAAAACATACAAATGTTATAAGTTTCATATATAATAATATTGTATATTTGTCGCGTAAAAAAAAGTTATAGCAATTTAAAAAAACCAAAATATGAAAAGACCTGACGAAAAAGAATTAAGAAAATTCAATGTTTATTATAAGTACGACACTGACTTTGCTTCACATGCCCGACTACTTCAAAGTAAATGGAGAGAAAAGAATGGGTGGAAAATGAATGACAAGCGTGGATCAAATTATGGCAACTTTGTAGAAACTGCTTTTGCACAAAATGAAAAGGTTAACTTTTTAACTGACAATATTAAAAATCTTGTTGTTGAAAAAATTAAAGAAATTAAGAATAATGGTGGTCTTGTTGGAGAACCCAGAATATGGAATAATTTACTTTCTTCTCAACCCCTATGTTTTAATTTATTTGGTGAGTTATGTTGCGACCCTGATTTAGCAACAAAATTCTTTAAAACTCTTTTCCCAAACCGTCTTGACAGCGTTACATCAGTTAAGTTTGAGCATTCTCCAGGTCGGGGCGACACTAAATATATTGGTGACCATTCTGCCTTTGACGCTTTTGTCGAATATACAAAAGACAATAAGAAAGGGTTTATCGGCATAGAAGTAAAATATGCGGAGAGTTTAAGGGAAGAAACAAAAAAAACGGCAAACAAATACTTTAAAGAGCAATACGCCACTTTGACTAATGCTTGCGGACTTTTCAAGCCTGACAGCGTTGATTTCTTGCGACAACCACCTCTCTCACAAATTTGGCGTGACCACCTTCTTTGCATTGCGACACGTCAAGACTATGATGAAGGTTTTTTCGTTTTTCTTTTTCCTTCCGAAAACAGTCATTGCCAAAAGGGAGTGGACAGTTACAAACGCTATCTTACGTTTGACAATGAAGAACAGAATTGTTTTTATCCTCGGCATTTAGAAGACTTCATAAACACATTAGTAAGTATTTCAAATGCTGACTGGACGATTGAACTTAAAAACAGATACCTTGGAAGCAATGAATAGAAAAACGGCAGCTAACAAGCGGTTTTGCTTCAGGCGAAGTGACGTGCAAACTTGGGCATTTTTACTTATATCAAAGTTTGTGCTTGATTGACAGTGATTTGCTCCGAAATGCACGCCAGCGCAAAACGGAGAATTCGAAAATTATAAAAATAATAATCACAATAAAAAAATAAGAGAAATGGACAAACATTTTATTAAAACTGTATGGTTTTTTATGTTACTCATCTTACCAGTAGCATTGTTCGCTCAAAAAGATGTAACACAGTTTCTTGGCATTCCCGTTGATGGAAGCAAATCTGAAATGATACAAAAGTTAAAAGCTAAAGGATATTCAATTAGCCCAGTTAAAAATGACGTTTTGGTCGGTGAATTCAACGGAACAGACGTCAATATATACATTGTGACCAACAACAATAAGGTATGCCGAATTATGGTGGCCGATGCCAATACTGTTGGAGTAACGGACATTAGAATAAGGTTCAACGAACTCATACAGCAGTTCCAGAATAATAAAAAGTATATTCCTCTGCAAGAATCAACTATTTCAGAATACAGTATACCAGAAGACGAGGATATTTCTTTTGAATTATACATCAAAGACAAACGTTATCAAGCTATTTTTTATCAAAAGACAGCAGAATACGACTCTTTAGAAATTGAAATGGATAATCTTCTAAAAATAGAGAACCCTAATGACGCAGAAAAGGAACGGCTGAGTGTGGTGATGGCAAAAATGTCGGATGAAATTAACTTCAATAAGGTAGTTTGGTTTATGATTAATGAGCATGGTGGAAAATATTTTATCTCAATGTTCTATGACAATGAATATAACAGAGCAAAAGGAGAAGATCTCTAATCAACAAATAGAAAGCCTGGCACGCATAGCTGGAGTATAGTACTATCACTTTTTAGACCGATTAAAGCTATTTCTTAGTTAATGATTT
>CAYVPJ010000256.1:0-703 GCA_964453505.1 uncultured Oscillospiraceae bacterium
GCCAACCCATGCAGAAAAGCCAGAGCGGCGGCATGTCGATTAACAGAAAATTCAGCACGCCTCGGCAAATTCAAAACGCTAAGTGGATTGTTATGAAGTATCACTACCTCACCGTTATTCTTTGGTGACACATAAAACGGATAGTTCGGTATCAGCACCATGAGCGCCAGCCCCATAAATATAAAGCAGGTTGGGTGCAGCGCCAGCTTCAGCTCTTTGTTAAGTATGCTTCCCATGTTCATTCCCTCTCCATATGTACCATTATCGTCTCAAGGTCGGCGGGTGCGGATTCCATCCCCTCCGGCAGAGCATCCGCCCGAACGAGCGCGCTGTAGCCGTTTTTCTCTTTTTTGCAGCCGATAAGCCCCAGCTCGCGCCAGTTTTCAGCCTGCGTCCCGTCCGGCTTTACGGCGCGGTATGAGGCCGTAAATGCGTCCAGCGCGCCGCTCTCGATTATCCGCCCGTTTTTTATATAGATGATATTGTCGGCGCACTTCTCAATGTCGGTGGTTATGTGCGTTGAAAACAATATGCAGATGTCGCTTCCGTCCACAAGGCCCAGGAACACATCCAGCAGGTCGTCGCGCGAAACAGGGTCCAGGCCGCTTGTGGGCTCGTCCAGTATCAGCAGCTTTGCGTTGTGGGACAGGGCCAGCGCCAGCGAATACTTCACCTTCATGCCCTCGGAAAGCTCACAGGGCTT
>CAYVPJ010000256.1:713-2166 GCA_964453505.1 uncultured Oscillospiraceae bacterium
AACCTATCCTTCGCTGGCAAATGCCCGCTCGATCCGGGACATTGAAGACCTCCCTGCGCGCCAGAAACCCGATATTGCCGGTCATAATAGCCCTGGGTTTCTTCCGGCCGAGCAAGGCCAGCGCCAGCGAATACTTCACCTTCATGCCCTCGGAAAGCTCACAGGGCTTTTTCCCCTCGTCCAGCTGGAACATGGCCAAATATTTTCTATAGGCGTCCTCATCCCAATCTGCGTAAAAACGGCGGCTTACGTCGGTGATCGTTCTTATCTTTTTTGTCGGATAGTAGTTGACCCCGCCTGAAACAAAGCCGATCTTTCTCTTTATCTCCAGCTCCGCATCCGTAAACGCCTTGCCCCAAAACCGTATCTCACCGCTGTCGGGATGTACAAGATTTAAGAGCGACTTCATCGTGGTCGTCTTTCCGGCGCCGTTTCTGCCTATAAAGCCATTTATTGTGCCGGGTTCCAGCTCAAAGCTCACGTCTTTAAGCTGGAATTTCTCATAGCTTTTACAAAGCTGCCTTACTTCAAGTATGCTCATTTTTCCTCTTCTTTCCCAGTAATGTTTTCTACGCCCTCGGCAAAGACCAGTTCCGGGTCGTCTTCACGTTTCCCTCCGAATATCGTATCCGCCACGGCGTTAAAAAAGTCCATCTTGTTCATCGCTATGCCCCTGTCCGCATCCGCTAAAAGCATCAGCGTATCGCCCGGTTTCAGTCCGAACATTTCCCGCACGTCTTTTGGTATCACTATCTGTCCCTTAGGCCCGATCTTTACTGATCCCATATATTTGCTCTTTAGTTCGTCCGGCCCACTGTCTTTAAACATATATTCATCCTCGTTCCACATGTTATACTTTTCTTACTTTTTAGTAGTGTATCACTAATGCCACCAAAAGTCAACACTTCACAAAACGATATGACGCCATGTAATAAAATACAGTTGCATATTAAACAAAACGCTGATACAGTGGTCGTTGGTATTTGAATCGGAGGCTTTGCAATGAAAATCAAAACGATGAATAAAGAGGAGAAACTCCTCCTTTCAAAAGACACTCTTATTTGCGTTGCCGTTCCCATATTTATTATCTCTGTGCTTCCCTTTTCCCCAATTGTAGAGGCGAAAGAGATTTTGCGGGCCGTGGCGTATTTTTTTGGCGCCAGCGCCTATCTCTTTGAAATACTGGATCTGACCGAGCTGTTTACAAAAAAACGCCAGTTCAAAGAGATGATGATGCCTTACATGCTTTTCGTTACTTATATCGTGCTGTGCGTTTCCTACGCCTTTGAAGCCGCCGCTCTTTAGGCTTCGGCTCCGCTTCAACACAATAAAAAAACCGGAACATTGTTCCGGTTCAGCCTGTCGAAAAACGCCCTTCAGCACGCGAGTGCGAAGGGCGTTTTTGCTTGAAATGGCATAAAAACGAGAAAAACTGATGGAAACGGCGGGGTAG
>CAYVPJ010000257.1:0-2165 GCA_964453505.1 uncultured Oscillospiraceae bacterium
GTTTTATTACAAATCCCTGTTTTGAATTCTGGCTTCTATGGAAAAGTCAAGAACAGTGCAGAACCTGAACACCCAAAACATGATTCTCATGCAGCGAGCCCTCTGGCGGCCTGACGATACATTGCTGGCGGCAATCCTCCGGGATTTGCAGTATAGATTCTCAGTCGGTTGTAATAAGTCATGATGTAGCGGAACACAATGCTTTTCACCTGCGCCATCGGCAGCTTCTCCGTTTGGAGCTGATACAGCTTTTCCTTTTTCAGCGTGGCAAAAAAGCTCTCCATGCGGGCATTGTCATAGCAGCGCCCGGTGCTGCTCATGCTCTGAATCGCGCCATACTGGGACAATACTTTCCGAAAAGCGGCACTGGTAAACTGGCTGCCGCGGTCACTGTGCAGGATCATACCGTTCGCGTTCTGGGTCTGACAGGCCGAGCGGAATGCCCGGATGCAGAGTTCTTTCTTCATATTGTTGTCCATGGCGATACCTACGATCTCGCCGTTGTAGCAGTCCAGAACCGCTGCAATATACAGCTTGCCGTCCAGACAGGGGATCTGTGTAATATCTGTCAGCCACTTTTGGCTGGGTGTCGAGGCAGAAAAGTCTCTATGAATGAGATTCTCGGCCTTCTGTGCGGACGCATCCGCTTTGGTCAGGCTGTTTGCTTTGCGGCGGGGCGCTTTCAGCAGTCCGCCGCGTTTCATGGCACGACGCACGCTGCTGCGGCTGGAATGGACGCCGTTTTGCGCCAGTGCCAGCACAATTCGTCCCACGCCGTAGTTTCGGTTATCCGGCGTCTGTGCGTATATGTTCCGAATGTTGACCAGAAGCAGCTGCCAGGGCTTCGGCTGTATGGATCTGCGTGTGCTGCGGTAATATCCGGACTCACTGACGTGTAGGACACGGCACATGAGGCGAATGGCATACCGTCCGCGCCGCAGTGTGATGTATTCATACAGCAGCTCCGGTTTCACTTCTTCCGGTCTTTTGCGAAAAAACCCAGGGCATCCTTGAGAATCTCATTGGCCTTTCGCAGCTCGGCATTTTCCCGCATCAATCTGCGCTCGTTTTCGGAAAGCGGAGCATCCCGATGAATTCCGCTGCCGACAAATGCGTGATCTCCGAACGCCTTTCGCTTCTGCCGCCACTCAGCCAGCGAGTAGTACGGAATTCCAAGCTGGGATGCTGCCTGTTTCACGCCCACTTCGTCTGACAGCTTGACCGCTTCCTCTTTGAATTCTTTATCATATTTGCGCATCGTAAACACCGTCCTGTTCTTTTTGTTCATTCTATCACTTTTGGGTGTTTACCCTCTGCACTTTTATGATACCCCTCCAGAAATGGAAAAGTCAAGAACAGTGCAGAGTCTGAACACCCAAAATGTGCTTCTCAAGCAGCCAGACCTCTTGCGGCCTGACGGTACATTGCCGGCGGCAACCCGCCGGGATTTGCGGTATAGACTCTCTGTCGGTTGTAATAGGTCATGATGTAGCGGAACACCATGCTTTTCACCTGCGCCATCGGCAGTTTCTCCGTTTGCAGCTGATACAGCTTTTCCTTTTTCAGCGTGGCGAAAAAGCTCTCCATACGGGCATTGTCATAGCAGCGCCCGGTGCTGCTCATGCTCTGAATCGCGCCATGCTGGGACAAAACTTCCCGAAAAGCGGCGCTTGTAAACTGGCTGCCGCGGTCGCTGTGCAGGATCATGCCGTAGGCTCTCTGCGTCCGGCAGGCAGAGCGAAACGCCTGGATACAGAGTTCTTTCTTCATGTTGCTGTCCATGGCGAGACCTACGATCTCGCCGTTGTAGCAGTCCAGAACCGCGGCAATATACAACTTACCGTCCATGCACGGAATCTGAGTAATATCGGTCAGCCACTTTTGGTTAGGTGCCGAGGCAGAAAAGTCTCTGCGAATAAGATTCTCGTCTTTCTGTGCAGCCGCATCTGCTCGGGTCAGACTGTTTGCTCTGCGGCAGGGCGCTTTCAGGAGTCCACCGCGTTTCATGGCGCGGCGTACGCTGCTGCGGCTGGCATGGACGCCGCTTTGCTCCAATGCCAGCACGATTCGTCCGACGCCGTAGTTCCGGTTGTCCGGCGTCTGTGCATAGATGTTCCGAATGTTGACCAGAAGCAGCTGCCAGGGCTTCGGCTGTATGGATCTGC
>CAYVPJ010000258.1:0-2165 GCA_964453505.1 uncultured Oscillospiraceae bacterium
GGCAGCAGCCGGCATCGTACGCACCAAGGACCTGGAGCACTGGGAGCGCCTCTGCGACCTCGCAACCAAGTCGCCACAGCAACGCAATGTGGTCCTCCACCCCGAATTTGTAAAAGGCAAGTACCTTTTCTATACCCGGCCCCAGGATGGCTTCATAGAAACGGGCGCGGGGGGCGGGATATGCTATGGCTTGAGCGACTCCATGGAGAAGGCGAAAGTGACAGAAGAGATCCTGCTCGACCAGAAGCTCTACCACACCATAAAGGAAGTGAAGAACGGGGCCGGCGCGGTACCCATCAAGACCGCCAAGGGCTGGCTCCACATCGCCCACGGGGTGCGCAACACTGCCGCAGGCCTTCGCTACGTCGTCTACGCCTTCATGACGGCCCTTGACGACCCAGCCAAGCTTGTCGCCCGACCCGGCGGCTACCTTATTGCCCCCGAAGGAGAGGAGAGGCTTGGCGATGTCTCCAATGTCGTGTTCATCAACGGCGCCATCGTCGACGACGACGGTCGGCTCCTCATGTACTACGCTTCGAGCGACACGCGTATGCACGTGGCGGAAAGCACGGTGGACCGCATGGTGGACTGGTGCCTGAACACCCCGGTCGACCCCCTCAATTCGCAGGATTCTGTCAGACAGCGCCTCGACCTTATCGAAGGGAACCGCGGCCTCTGAAGGGCCCGGCCAGGTAGCCCCCTGTCAATTGACGCAGGGGGCTTTTCTGCCTATAGTCTGGCACATGGGGACCGCTACCAGCCAGACTATCACCAAGTACTATGACCACTTCAAGGACATAAGCGTCACGTTCACCAAAGAGGTCATCAAGGCGACCGGTCTGGTTACAAACCAGGTCTACCTCAAGTGCGTGGGACAAACCTGGCCCTGTGTCATCTACGCGGCCTCCTTTACAGGGGCCAAGGTGATTGTCAACGCCCGCTCGGGGCTCCTGGACAAGATACAGAAGGCCAACAATCTCGTGAGTCTGCGCTGGAGCTTCCGCGAAGCGGGCAAACAGGACCCCATCATGTTCTTTGTCGCCGCGAAGGCTGCCGGTTCCGTACCGCACGGCAACTCGCCCGATTTCGCGATGCTCACTATCACCTATACCCAGCGCCCCCCCGACGACCTTATCGAAATTGTCGGACACCTCCTCGACGCAAACGTCAATTCAGCGCGCCGCAAGGAGGAACGCATCCTCCTTACGCCCGATTCCATACGGCGTCTTTCGCTGCGCGCCAAAGAGACGGTGGCCTACATCCAGGGGGTTCCCCGCAAGTGCATACTCCGGGATCTCTCCTTCTCTGGCGCCAAGCTCATCATGATGGGTATCCCCAAGTACCTGCTCGACCGGGACGTTGCGATCATTTTCGACTTCGACGACCCCCGCGAGACCATCATGATCAAAGGCCGCACCGTCAGGGCCGAAGAGGTAGAAGGCCGAAAAGACCTCATCGCCCTCGGGCTTGTCTTCGAGCAGCAGGGCATACCCATGAACTACAAGATGCGCATCAACGACTTCCTGAGTCAGGTGCGCGTCGATACGCGCAACCAGGACAATCAGCAGGGCACCACAGAGGACAATCAATCGAATGAACAGTGAACGCATCGTCTTTCTCTCCGTCCCCTCCTCCCTCGGCAAGAGGTTTTCCGAGGAAGAGGACGGCTTCGCCATCGATCCATCCATACCCATACCGGTAGAAATACCCCCCGGGGAGGAACGGCTCAATCTCGAGGAGCTCTCCTGGGAGATGATACTCTCCGGAATGATAAAGGTGGTGACAGCCGCGGCGGAGGGAAGAGGCGACACCGGCGACGAAGATGCCGCCTACTACCGCCGCTTCATACTCGCCGTCAAACCGGATATACAGGATGAATTCTCGCAGGCGGCCGTCCTTAAAGCGCGTAACGGCGAATACGCCCTCTCAAGCGAGATATTTGCCGCCCTGTGCGCCCTCTTTCCCGCCGATCCGCGCATACAGCTCAACCGGGCCCTCGTCCTTGACGAGTGGGCGGCCAAAACGGCAGACGATACCAATGCCGCCTTCGCCGAAGAGCGCGAAAAGGCCGCCTTTGCCGCCTGGAAGACGGTCCTCGCCCTTGAGCCGGCCTTCCCCCCCGCCCTCTTCAATGCCGCCTTCTTCTACATGCGCCTGAACAACTT
>CAYVPJ010000259.1:0-2153 GCA_964453505.1 uncultured Oscillospiraceae bacterium
ATCGAGCCAAAGCAGTCTGCGCCCCAAAGAACTTTGATATCGAAGGCGGGGGCAGAGAAGATACCTGTCTCTATGAAGCCGCGTCCAAACCACACGGCAAGGATCAGCTGTGGCAGGAGGCCAAGCAAAAATGCCGGCTGAATGACGACGATATCGCTATTGCCAAACGGATGAACATCAGTCCCAAAAGCCTGATCAAGAACATTCCCAGCAAGAGCGAACCGTGGAAAGCACCGGTGAAGGATTGGCTTCGTTCACTTGACGAAAAGGCGAGAGACAAGGCTGAAAAAAAGGCAAAGCGGAAGGCCACGGTAATGCGGGCGAAAGAACAGGTGCCTGAGACGCAATCCGCGCCGAAGGATTCTGACGCGGCCAAGAAGAATGGAAAATAATCCGATACGCTCGGTAACAAATCATCCTTGTGAATCGTCTTATGGGCGAAGTGGTTTCATCGCGGAGATGAACGGTTAAGGTCATAGTCAGGCTATACAATACGCCCGTTACCGAGCTGATCGGCAGCGGGCTTTTTTATTTTTTGTATGCCTCGAAATTACGGCTTCAGACAGAAAAGCGCGTAGAGCGGGAGGCTGATCAGGTTACCTTCCTTGCCGAAGTTGCGTGCCGAAACGCGGATCTGCTCGACGGGTTTATAACTCTCGGCATAGGTGCGCAGACTGCGTGCGCGGACGTTGTCCGCCGACTTGCCTTCCAGCGGAATGATGTTGCCCTGCCGGTTCTGGAACACGAAATCCAGCTCGGCTTTTCCCTGCGAGGCCCAGTAATAGGGCGTAAACCCGTTTGTCGTGAGCGCCTGCATGATGTAGTTTTCGGCCAGCGCGCCCTTGAACCCGTCGAAACTGTGCGGACTGTTCAGCACGACGTTTGCCGCGATGTCAAACTTCGAGCATAACAGGCCTGTATCCATCATATAGACCTTGAACGCGGAGGGGTCGGCATAGGCGCTCAACGGCAACTTGCCTTCGCTGACACGGACGCACTTGTGGATCATACCGGCTGTTTCGAGCCATGCAAGAGGCGTTTCGTAGTCATATGCGCGCGCGCCGGTCTTGATCAGCTTGTACTGGAATTTGTGGTTCTCCTTCGCCAACTGGGCGGGTACGCTGCGCCACGCCGCCATGATTTTCGTCGTTTCCTGCGCTGATGCGTACTTGGCCATGTCGGCGATGTACGCGTCGTTCAGCGCTTTTTGCGTCGTGAGCACGAAGTCAAAGTCATGCGTGCGGATATACTCGCTCACCGCCGCCGGCATTCCGCCGACAACCAGATAGGTCTTGTACAGATCCATCGCTGTATCGTGCAGCGACAGCGGAGAATAGTTCGCGTAGGCTTCGCGAATCAGAGCCGCGAGCGCGTCCTGCCCGGCGGCGAGCAGGAATTCCTCAAAGTCCAGCGGATACAGCGTCAGCATATCGACCTTGCCGACCGGGAAGGAATACTGTTTTCGGTTCAGCACCACACCCAGGAGACTTCCTGCGGCCGCAATGTGATACTCCGGCGCGTTCTCACAGAAGTATTTAAGAGACGTCAGTGCGCGTTCGCATGCCTGAATCTCATCAAAGATCACCAGCGTGTCGCCCTTCAGAATCGTCTGCCCGCATTTCGCGGAAAGCTCCCGAATGATTCTGTCAGGGTTTAGATCCCGCTCGAAAATGCGCGTCAGATCATGCGAATCCTCGAAATTGAAGTAGACGCAATTCTTGTACTGCGTTTTTCCGAAGGTCAAGAGCGCGTATGTCTTGCCGACCTGCCGCGCGCCATAAAGCAGAAGCGGCATGCGGTTTGCCTTGTTCTTCCAAACAATCAACTGTTCTGCAATTTTACGTTCCAATTAGTGCCACCTCCATACAATAATATTACCATGACGGTGCGGATTATGCAAGCGGAATTCTCAGAAGAAGTAAATTCTTTTGGGTCGCGCAACAAATCACCTTCCTCAATCGTCTTATGAGCGCGGCGAGGACAATGACCAGATTTATCCCTTATGAAAAGCTTCCCAAACGGAAGCAGCGCGAGATTGACCGGGAAAAGCGCGGAAACTGGGGCGCAATCAGTCCGGTCACGAGAAGGTCGGAGAAATCAACCGCATACAGCAGAGTAAAAGAAAAACGTCGCTGGAAGACCGAAAACGGTCA
>CAYVPJ010000260.1:0-2151 GCA_964453505.1 uncultured Oscillospiraceae bacterium
CTATATGCGGAGAAAAATGTCATATGTATCTAATTAAAAAGCCGCTTGAAATCCGTCTTTTCAGACTTTTACAAACGGCTATTATAATAATATTAAAGGATTTTATTTTATAAAAAGAGATTATAGTATATGCAAGAACTATTTATCAATACTATCACTAAACAGACTACTAATACTAAACTTCCTTTAAACACAAAAGGGGCTGTCTCACTAAAAAGTGAGGCAGCCCTGATTTTTGGCATACAAAAAGCCGCAGAAATATTGAAATTTCGCGGCTTTTGTGGTATAATAAATTATGACAAATAATTTAAAAATACAAGTAGATTATACAACAAAAACAAAAAAATTTCAACTGGTTTTTCCAATTAATTTTGAAATTAATATTCCTGCAGATGATTCGGTTCGCTTGCTAAGCAATGTATTGGAGGAGTTAGATTACACAGAGTTGTATGGAGCGTATTCTCGAAAAGAGAAAATTTGTGCAGTGCCACCGAAGAATCTTTTTAAAATCCTTGTGTATGCATATATGAATAATATGTACTCATCAAGACAAATTGAAACTGCGTGCAAAAGAGACATTAACTTTATGTATTTGTTAGAGGGGACCAAAGCTCCTGACCATAATACAATAGCACGATTCAGAAGCACAAGACTTAAAGGTATTGTTGACGGACTTTTTAATCAGGTAGTGTATCTACTTAAAGATTACGGTGAGTTATCTTGCGAAAATTTGTTTGTGGATGGCACTAAGATAGAAGCAAATGCCAATAAATACACTTTTGTATGGAAGAAAACCATACTCAAAAATCAAGCAAAGCTTCAGGAAAATATGCATAAGGAATTACCTGCATTGCTTGAAAAGTACACATTTAAAATGTACTTAGCACAAGATATTAAGGCTAAAAAAATAAAGAAATTCATAGATAAGCTTAAAAAAATCAAGAGTAAATCAAGCATTGAGTTTGCAAATGGCAAGGGTAAACATAAAACGGATTTCCAACGAGATTACGAGCTTCTTTCCGATTGGTACGAAAGAGAGAAAAAATATGAATACTATCTTCGCAGAATGAAAGACAGAAACAGTCTATCAAAAACAGATGAAACAGCAACTTTTATGCACCTCAAAGAAGATCACATGAGAAATTCTCAGCTTAAGCCTGCATACAATGTCCAGATAGCTGTAGATGCTGAATATATTGTTGCAACAGAAATATTCAATGACAGAACAGATGTAAATACGTTTATACCGTTTATGAAAAAGATTGAAAATCAACTTAACTTAAAATATATGTATCCAACGGCAGATGCAGGATATGAGAGTGAAGAAAACTATATTTTTCTTAAAAATAACGGGCAAGAAGCATATATAAAGCCTGCAAATTATGAACAGACAAAAACAAGAAAATATAAAAATGACATTGGCAGAGTGGAAAATATGCCATATGATGAAGTTACTGATACATATACTTGCCATTACGGAAGAAAGCTTTTAAATATAGACACAAAAAGAAGAAAAACATCAAGCGGATATCTGAGCGAAAAATCTGTATATCAATGTGAAAGCTGTGATGGTTGTCCTCATAAATCAAAATGCATAAAAAATAATGCACGATGTAATACACCTCTGGAAGAAAGAAAAAAACGATTTGAACTGTCAAAAATCTTCAAAAAACAAAGAGAAGAAATGCTTAAAAGAATTACAACAAAACAAGGAATATTGCTTCGTACAAATCGTTCGATACAAGTTGAAGGTGCTTTCGGTGTTTTGAAAGAGGATATGGGTTTCAGAAGATTTTTAACAAGAGGAACAACAAATGTGCGGACAGAAATATTGTTGTTATGTCTTGGATATAACATACGAAAATTACATAATAAGACGATAGCCAACCGTCAGGGACAATTTTTGCATGAATTAAAATCAGCATAAAAACTAAAATAGAAAAATTCAGAGTTCAAAATTTAAGAACTCTGTTTTGTGTACCCAAAAATCATATAAAACCTGAAAGTTATCCACATTTTTAGCAGAAAAAGAGGGCGTTGCCTCAATTTAGTGAAAAATCACTTATTGAGACACGCCCTTTTCTTTTTAATATGACTAATAATATGAGTTTTATTCGTTTTTTATTGCACATTATACTTTTTTTTAGTATA
>CAYVPJ010000261.1:0-2148 GCA_964453505.1 uncultured Oscillospiraceae bacterium
AAGAAAACAGACGCCGCCGTGCGCGCGTATCAGGCGGCCAATAATCTGGAGGTGGATGGCATTGTCGGATCAAAAACGAGGTGCGCGCTGCAACTGGCGCTGGAATCCGCTGGCGCGCCGAGCGGCGAGCCGCAAACTCCTGCGGACAAACCCACTGAAGGCACGGAGGATTCTGGCGAAACGCAAGCGCCCGACGAACCCGTAACCGATTCCGATGAGGATGATCCTGACGAGGACGATGACGGCGACTATTCCGAGCCGGAGCAGATCGTGACGTTGGATTACGGTACGCGCCTTCTGCGCTATCGTTCCGGGCGCACGATGATGACCGGCAATGATGTGGCTGCGGTACAGACGCGGCTTACACAGCTTGGCTTCAATTCCGGCACTGTGGATGGTATCTATGGCTCGAAGACCGTCTCGGCAGTGAAACAACTTCAGATGCTTGCCGGCATCGAAGTGGACGGCATTGTCGGGAACGATACCCGCAAAGCGTTGCGGGAGTGGAAGTCTTCAGGCGAGCCTGCTCCGGAAGCACAGCCCGTCACCATCCGCATCAAAATGACGCGGGAGGAAAATATCGCGGTCTATGGCGCGGAGGAGATCAGCTTCGACATTGAGGAATACCTGCGCGGCGTCGTGCCCTCCGAAATGTATGAGTCCTCGAACATTGAGGCGCTCAAGGCACAGGCTATCTGCGCACGCACCTACGCTTACTATCGTCGGAACAGCGTGCTCTCCGACACTACCAACCACCAGTCCTTCCATGCTGGGAAAATCGGCAAGAATCCGCGTTCGGATGAAGTAATCCAGTCAACGTGTGGTATGGTGCTGACCTACGGCGGCAAGCTGGTGAACTGCTTTTACTGCGCGTCCAATAAGGGAATGACCAAGCGTAGCGGCGATGTTTGGAGCACGCACTATCCTTACTACGTCAGCAAGTCCGACGAATGGGACGAGGCTGCCCGCGAAGAGTCCAATGTGACATCCTTTGGTCACGGCATTGGCATGTCTCAACACGGCGCGATGTGGGCCGCGCGGCATGGCGTGTGCTGCAAAGATATACTCGCCTTCTATTACGATGGCGCGGCTGTTACCGGAAACTACAACGCTTAATCAAACGCGGCGGGCTGTTCTTTACGGGCAGCCCGCTTTTGGAGGTTTTACCATGACCACAGAGCAAAAAGACCGTGTCGCACAACTTCGCGCGGAAGGCAAAGGCTATAAGCGAATCGGCGAGATGCTCGGAATCTCCGTTAGCACAGTCAAGTCTTATTGCCAGCGTAACGGGTTGGTTGCGATACGACCGGAACCCGAAAAGCAGTCACCCATGATTTCGGATGTTCCTCACGTCCAACAAGGCGAGACGGATTCCTCGGCGTGTGAGCAGTGCGGTATGCACATTGCTCAAGCGTTCGGTCGCAAACGCAAGCGTTTCTGCTCCACTGCCTGCCGCATGAAATGGTGGCACACACATAAAGAGCAAATGAATCATAGGATTGTTGAATCAAGGATTTGCGCCGGTTGCGGCGTTGAAATTGAAAGCTACAGGAGCGATACGCGGAAATACTGTAGTCGCTCCTGCTACATAAATCATCGGTTCAAGGGCGTTCAACGCTGATATGAGCGTCATGACAACCGAGCAGTTCGACCGCGAGACCTCCTACCGCGCGGCGTTGGCGATCAGCAAGGATTGGTTTCGGAAAGGTTTAATCACGGATAAGGAGTACGTGAGAATTGATACAATGTTTGCCCGAAAGTTCTCTCCAGTTTGGGGCGCGATTTCCACCTCGCGAGGTTCGAAACGCCCCGAAATAACTTGACTATTATCGAAGTCAGAGTGATAGATAGTACTGCAAAAACCTTGCGCCACTTCACTTTTGGCACGGTGCAAGGTCAAAAAAGGAGGCACTTTGATGGAGAGAACAATTACGAGACTCGAACCCACAACGCCCGCTATTCCCAGGAAAACGCGGGTCGCGGCATACGCCCGCGTTTCCAGCGGGAAAGACGCGATGATCCACTCGCTGTCCGCGCAGATTAGCCATTACAGCAATTTCATCCAGCATCACCCCGGCTGGGCTTACGTTGGAGTTTACGCAGACGAGGCGATCACCGGCACGAAGGATGCGCGCGACGAGTTCCAGC
>CAYVPJ010000262.1:0-2147 GCA_964453505.1 uncultured Oscillospiraceae bacterium
GCACCTTCGCGGTCAACTTCCGCTGCAAGCCCTTTCTATATCTGGAGGATTCGCCGACCTACACAATAACGCAAAGTGGATCGTTCATTACGAACCCCGGCAGCGTCTATTCCGAGCCAATCATCACGGTTTACGGCAGCGGGGATATCACGCTCATCGTGGGCATGACCATCACGGAATTGAGCGGTGTGTCGGGGGACATCACGCTGGACTCGGTATTGCAGGAAGCCTACAGCGGCTATTCCTCGCTCAACAGTCAGATGAGCGGCGACTTTCCGCGTCTGCTGGCGGGACAGAACGCCGTGAGCTGGATTGGGAACGTGGATCGGCTGACGGTACAGGCGAATTGGAGGACGCTGTGATTCTGCTCTTTCGGATTTCATACGGATGAGACTGGAGGTGACTGCCCATGATCTGCGTGTATCCCGCGAACTGCACGGACTTTTCCAACAATGGTCTCGGGCTGGTATCACCTCAGTCCTGTACGGTTACCGAAACCCTGAACGGCGAGTACGAGTTAACACTCGTGCATCCAATTGACAATAACGGGAAATGGACGCGACTTGTTGAGGGGAACATTCTCCGCGCGCCCGTGCCCGCCGCTATGACCCCGCAGGTGGGGCTGGTGACGCAGCAGTACCAGACAACCACTTACGATATCCTCGTATACAAGGTGACAACCAACTCCGGTCCGCTTCATCTTCGCTCCGGGCGAGGCACGAATTACCGCATCCTCGGCAAGTACAAAAAGAGCAGCGAAGTCATTGTGCTGGATCGCACGACCAACGCAAGCTGGTTTGAGGTAACCTGCCCCGATGGAAAACACGGGTACATGTCCTCGCAATATTTGACGTATGAACGAACGGATACGGGCTATCGGCAGGATAACGTCGGCTTTCATAATCAGACCATTGAGGCGCGCCAACTGCGCGACCAGCCGTTTCGCATCTACCGCATCGTGCCAGAGCTGACCAAGATCACGGTCTATGCCCGGCACATCTTCTATGATCTGCTGGATAACATGATTCGCTCCTTAACGCCCGCAACCAACGCCGTGGGCGCGTCGGTCGCGCAGAGTATCTCATCTTCCTGCCTGTCGGAACACGACTTCACCTTCTATAGCGATCTGACGACCACCGCTACGGACGTGAAGTTTGAAAATGTCAATCCTGTGGAAGCCATGCTGGGTGACGAAGGCATGATGGGCAAGTATGGCGCGGAGCTGACGCGGGACTGGTTCGATGTTTTCCTCGTCGCGCGTGTGGGTAACGACGCTGACGTGCAGATCCGCGAGGGCAAGAACCTGCTCGGAATTAGCTATGACGTGGACGAAACGAGCGTCATTACCCGCATCATGCCCACGGGCGAGGATAAGGACGGCAACATCCTCTATCTGCCGGAGCTTTATGTGGACAGCGCCAACATCGGCGCATATCCCCATGTGAAATGGTATCATTTTGCGGTTTCCGAGGCGAAGGAATCAGACGACGAGGACGAGCCGAAGAGCATCGCGCAGTGCTATGCGGAGATGCGCGCCGCCGCGCGGGAGCAGTTTTCTTCTGGCTGCGATCTTCCGAGCGTGACGCTCACTGTGGATTTCATCAACTGCGTGGACACTATCGAGTACTCGCAGTATAGCTTTCTGCAAAACATCTTCCTCGGCGACGCGGTGCGGGTGATTGCTCGGCGCGTGGGTGTGGAAGTTTCCATGCGCATGACGCAGTACACCTATGACTGCCTAACGCGGAAGTATACTGCTGTCACGCTGGGGACGGTCGCCGATACGCTGGAGGGCAACACGATCTCTATCCGCCAACTGGCGGCGGGCAGCATCACCGGCCCCAAGCTGGCGATCAACAGCGTGGGCAGCGGCGCGCTTATGAACGGCTCGGTCGGCTCCTTGCAGGTGAAAGCTGCCGCCATTGGCTCAGCGCACATTCAGGACGCGAGCATCACCCGCGCGCATATCGCCGAGGCGCTCATCGACGTGCTGAACGTCAACGCGCTGTCCGCCGTGACCGCCAAGATACAGGAGCTTGTAGCGGGCAGCATCACCACCGACGAGCTGTATGCGGCGGTCGCGTCGATTGCTACGGCGCAGATCACCACCGCCAATATCGTGAGCGCGGACATCCATTGGGCGGATA
>CAYVPJ010000263.1:0-2142 GCA_964453505.1 uncultured Oscillospiraceae bacterium
CGATTAACCAGTGTTTTGACGATGATATCTAATGGGATGGTTCCGTCAAAAGAAGAAATGACAACCTTGGACACAGTGGTTTTTGCTTTACAAGAAAAATATCATTTTATTTGCGAAGTCACCAAGTCCCTTGTTTCTGCGGATGAAATGCCTCAAGAGAACAGCCCTGTGTGCAGCTATGCTGATGCCATAGAGAAAAGTCAGGCTAATGTTCTCAAAATGCATATTGCGAGTGCGAAAACGATATTAGAGAAATTTGTATGTGTGAAATCCCTCGTATCGACATACACAGAAGCGTTGGCGCCATTCCAAGCGGATGCAGCCGCAATTCTGCAGCAACTAACAACCACCGATACTGATAGTATTGAAAATTTGTCATCTGTAACAGAAGCTCCCAGTGCTTTCATTGACGCGCTTAATTCAGATAATATTAATGCTCCTGAGGGCATACGCTTGCTGGAAAAAGTAAGTCAGTATTATCCGATGCAAGTACAGTGGGGACTTGTTGGCAAACAGTATTTCCTTGACGAAAGCGGCGTTGTGGTTAATAATCACCATTCACCTGACCAGCATGATGCCGCCCCTGTCAACGACAGTAACGAAAATGCGCCATTTCTGCAGCTTGAAAAGCACGCTGACGAAATTGTTGTGGATCGTACATCTCAGCTAGCCGATACCGATTCCAGTAGTTCTTCAGGCAAAGGACGAATCGAGGAAAGCATAACGGTAACAGCCGATGACATAGATGTAGAAGCTGAACAGCTGGAGTCGAATAACGATATCATTCTCGCAAAAAACAAGATAAAGATAGCTACGCCAAGTGCAAGTGCATTTCGCAAAGACGTCATTAGCATGTCACGCGCAAATCCTTCAATACGAGCTATTCTGCCATTGATGACGAATCTTGGTGCACTCACACTAGATCAGGTTTTTCTCTTCGGCGGGTATATGAATTGTTATGAAGACAACGCCGAAAGCAAAACAAACGTAGGTAAGGCTCTTGATGTGCTGTCTTCCAAGGGCTTGCTCACCACATACGAGTGTTCCGAAGGCGAGAGCACGCTTACGATGTATTGTCTTTCGCCCTATTGCAATTCATGTATGCGAAAAGATAGCATTGCTTCACAAATGAAGACTTTCTGGAACATATCATATGGCAACCATATAATTGTCGGTGGCGCAGAAATATCGTCAGCTTGTTTATCTGTTGCGATTGAACAGAACAATCTCTTGTTGAAATACTTATATTTTGCAAAGAATTCTACGAGTAGCTCTGAATTCAGCGCAGTTACATCTTCTATCAAATGGGATGGCACTAACTATAAAGTCGCTGTTGTGTATAATAACGAGACATTTACATCAACTTTAGTGAAACCCGGCGCGCATAGAAATGATGATAAGAACATCATTGTTATTTCTATTGACAAGGAGTATTCATGGGACTGTGGTGGAACACATGACCATGTATTCGTTTTGAACAATGATGTCCTTTTGCTGTATAACTCTGATGGAACGCTAATAGAGCGCGAAGCTGTTAATAGCACTACAAATAAAAACATCGAACCCGAACAGGCAGATTCTGATAATAGCGAAATCGAAAAATCCGAACCGGATGTTCAAGAACCGCTAGCGATAGAGAGCAATCCTATCGCTACAACACCTGTCAGTGAGGTTAATACACTACAGAGCGATTCTCCAGAAGTGAAAACGGAATCAGTGAGGTCAACTGTAACGATTCATTCCTTAATTGACTCCGGATGTGTTCCCACTGATGATGAATTCATAGAAGCGATTGATTCTATTCTCAATGCCGCAGTTTCTTCAGCTGAAGAGCTTAACGATTCCGTTGTCAATGCCGTTCTCCTTGCCGATGGAGCGAGTCTTGTTACGGGGTGCAGTAAATGTAAAGTGTTATCAGATGAATTACAACTCGCCACTGGATTGTTTATTCGCGAACATACTTATACATCGGAATGCATGGCAGCAGCGTTTGTCGAGCCCGCGAACAGCGACCCTTGCATCATGTTGGCGTCGTATCTTCGTGCTCTGCTTACGCCGTCTATGGCGTATGATTATGGCTTGAAGAATCAAGCAGATATGTTCTTGTCTCACTTTGATGAATACTTCAGCGGTTTACAGGAT
>CAYVPJ010000264.1:0-2131 GCA_964453505.1 uncultured Oscillospiraceae bacterium
GCGATCTCACCGATTCCATCAACCTGCTCCGGGCTTGCAAGGAAAGCATCCTCAATATGTACGAGCGCCGCGTCCGGATTTCCCGGAATGACACCGCCGATATGATGACCGCCGCCACATGGATGGACGCCAAAGGCGCGTTTGAGCGCGGCTTCGTCGATGCCATTACGGATGACCCGGTGAAATACCCGGTCAACGCCGCCGAGGATCGCGCTGTGTACGCGAAAAAAGCCGAGGAAGGCGTACAGGCGTGGCTTGATCGGAAGAAGATGCCCTCGCGCCCCGCCGCCATCGTGCCGGAAGGTGACGAGAAAGAGCCGGTGCAGGTGGAACCTCCGCCCAATCCGGAACCCGCCCCGGAACCTGACGCCAACCGAGTGAAGGTGGCAACCACGGATGCCCGGCTCGAAGAACTCAAGTATTGAAATGGAGGAACCCGTTATGAACCAGATTCTTTCCATGCGCGAGAAGCGCGCCAACCTGTGGGACGCCGCCAAGAAGTACCGCGACGCGCACATCGGCGAGGACGGCACCATGAGCGCCGAGGACGCGACTACCTATGACCGCATGGTCGAGGACGTAGACCGCATGAAGACCGAGATCGAGCGCTTGGAGCGCCAGCAGGCCATCGACGCAGAGCTCAACCAGCCTACCGCCAGGCCCCTCGCCGGAAAGCCCATGCAGATGAACGGCGAAGAGAAGACCGGTCGTGCCACGGACGGTTATCGCAACGCCTTCTGGAAAGCCATGCGCAACAAGGCCATTCACCCTGAAGTGTACAACGCACTGCAGGTTGGTTCAGACAGCGAAGGCGGCTATCTCGTCCCCGACGAGTACGAACGTACCCTGATCGAGGCGCTTGAGGAGAAGAACATGCGGACGCGAAAGACTTCATCATCCAGCAACTATAAAAGCTCCGCGGCATCGCAGGAGTTCTATACCAACGACTATAACTTCGTCGGCATCGTGAACTTCCCCGGGCTGAACCTGACGAACAAGGTCATTACGCAGATTAAGCTCAAAGTCACGGCTGCCGAGGCGGGCTACGGCGCGGGAACAACCAAGACCGTCTATGTGCGCGAGTCGAAGTACCAAGCCGCGTCACAGTCCGGCGTCTCGGGCGGCAACTACTACGGCCCAGCACTCGGTACGTTCACGGGCTCGTTCTACGGCAACACGACCACAACCACGCTGTCCGGCACGCTGTTTACAAAACTCGCCGCTTACCTCGCGGCAGGCAATAACACGATCTGCCTGTTCAATCCGAACCCGTCCACATCGTCGCAGGGGTACTCCACCAACTACATGCAATGGGACGCCTGCCAGATCATCGTCACCTATGAGGAAGCGGCAAGCTTGCCCACGACATCGCCCACATCGCTTGCTATGGCCAGCGCCGTCACGATCAACACGAACCGGCTGAGTTCTTCCGCAACGCACACGCTCAAGTACACCTTTGGCAGCGCGACCGGGACGATTGCGACGGATGTGGGAGATACGGCTTCCTGGACGCCGCCCGTTTCTCTGGCGTCGCAGATACCGAACGCGACTTCGGGGGTCTGCACGATCACGTGCGAGACGTACTACAACGGCGTTCTGACCGGCACAAAGACCTGCCAGCTCACGCTTACCGTGCCAAGCTCCGTCGTGCCGACCATCTCGGGCGCGACACACGCGGAGAATGTGTCCGGACTCGCGGCGCAGTTCTCGGCCTATGTCCAGAGCAAGAGCAAGCTCAACGTCTCGATCTCGGCGGCGGGGGCATACGGCAGCACGATCACGACATACCGCGCCACGCTGGACGGCGTGACCTATACGGCGGCATCCTTTACAACGGGCTTCCTCATGTTCTCGGGCGAAAAGCAGCTGTCGGTTACCGTCACGGATTCGCGCGGGCGCACGTCCTTGGCGACAAACGTTCCGATCACGGTATCGGCATACACGCCGCCTTCGATTTCCGCGTTCTCGGCGGAGCGTTGCAATACCGACGGCTCCGCGCCGCAGCAGGACGGAACGAAGGTTCGCGTGAACATCACCGCCGGCGCGGCGTCGGTGGGCGCAAAGAACACCATGACCTGCGCAGTGTACTACAAGCTGTCGAGCGCCTCGGCGTGGACACTCGCGCAGAACG
>CAYVPJ010000265.1:0-2125 GCA_964453505.1 uncultured Oscillospiraceae bacterium
TGGCAGGTTGCGCAGCCCGGAATACGATGAAAATAAAGCACGCGAACATAATCGTCCGGCATTTTCGTTTCCGGTTTTACATTGAATGTTTTGTCCAGTTGTTCATTCGTCAATTGATAGGGCGCGCCGTCATTTTGCGGATCGGAGGCAATAGCGGATCGAAAGCCCAACGTCACAAGAATCGCGATAACGCAGAATACAGGAATTATTTTATTGTAAGTCTTCATTGTGTATCTTCCTTCATGGTATTGATTTTTCTTCCTCAAAGAGATTCAGATCGGGAGCAAGTTTTATTTCAACCGACTCACTTTCCGATTCCGATCTGTTTCCCTGCATGAATCCGTCCAATTGCTTTTTTATCATTTTTTTGAAAGCGGACTCTTCACCGACCAGTTTCCAGCATAATTCGGCAAGGTTCCGCCCGTCAGTGAATTTGCCTTCTTTTTGCTCAAAAAGAAGAACCGTCGCGGTTGCTATTTTGTATTGTTCGACGATCCGTTTCGACTCCGGCGATTCGTAGTCCAGAATGCGAAAATCGAAAACGCCCGTTCGTATCTCATCCTGGAAGTCGGTCTCAAGAGTCTGTTTTACAAGCCGTTCCATTGCGGAACAGGTCGGACAACGAACTTTCGCATGAAAAAAAACAAGATGCTTTCCGTCCGTAAATGTCGTTTCCCCGACCGTCCGAAAACTCTTTGCGATTTGCGCGATAACCGCAGCCGCGACAAAAGCGAGCAGAAACCATTTCACACTATTTTTAAACATAAAAATTACTGTTGTAATTATTGTTATAGGTAGGTATGTTTTAAAATCTTAATAGAACAATTACTGGTAAAAAAGTAGAAGAGTATGTTAATATGCAAATATGCAAAGTAATGAAAATTCTCAGTTTCTTCCACAAATTCTAATAGTGGATCTTGGCTCTCAATATACAGAGATTATCAGAAGAAGTCTTAGATATCTTGGATTTAAATCAAAAGTTGTGGCTTCAAGTGAGATTTCATCTTTAATAGAGCAATACAAACCAAAAGGAATAATACTATCAGGTGGAGCAAAAAGTGTTTATGATAAAGATGCACCTATTATACCAAAAGAAATTCTAAATTTAGAAATTCCGATTCTCGGAATTTGTTTTGGAATGCAGTGGCTTGCATATATGATAGATAGAGACTCTGTACATAGAGTAAAAGAAGGAAAATCATATGGTGGAGTAGAAATTAATATAATTGATTCTGAAAAAAGTTTACTTTTTAAAAATCTTAAAGGGAGTATAAATGCTTGGTCTAGTCATGGAGATTCAGTAAAAAAGGCACCAAATGGATATGATGTTACTGCTACATCACTTCATGGAACAGTGATTGAGGCAATAGAGAATAGCCAAAAAAAAATATATGGAGTGCAATTTCATCCTGAAGTAGAGCAAACAGAAGATAATAATCAAATCCTATTAAATTTTGCAGAGAATATCTGTAAATGTGTAAAGGATTATAAAAAAGAAGAAATAATAGAAGAAATCAGACAAAAGACAAAAGATGAACTTGGTGATGGTATTGCTATCATTGGTGTATCAGGAGGAGTAGATTCTACTACACTTACAGCGATACTTGCTCCGACACTTAAGGAAAAACTGAAAGCATTTATGATAGATACTGGTGGAATGAGAGAAGGAGAAGTGGAGATGGTAAAGAATATTGCCCAAAAAGCAGGGATAAGTATTGAGGTGATAGATAAATATGTAAGTAGGTTCATCACTGAGATAGGGACAACAATAGATGCAGAAAAAAAAAGAGCCAAGTTTCGTAAAGTATATGGAGAAGTATTTAAAGAAGTAGCAAAGAATTATAAAGCAACTCATATGATTCAAGGAACACTTGCTACTGACTTGATAGAATCAGGAAGTAAAGGGAATTCCGCTTTAATCAAAACACATCATAATGTTGATTTAGATTTAGGGTTAAAAGAGATAATGCCTTTGTCAGATTTTTTTAAATTTGAAGTAAGAGAACTTGCTTTTGAATTTGGACTTGATGATTTAGTTTCAAAAAGGCAACCTTTTCCTGGTCCAGGGTTGTATTTACGGATAATAGGGGTACCTGTTAATAGTGAATTATTAGAAATAGTCAGG
>CAYVPJ010000266.1:0-2119 GCA_964453505.1 uncultured Oscillospiraceae bacterium
TTCCAGCACATTATCCTGCTCCAGCTTATTCAGCCCGAAGCGTTCGCCGGTCAGTTCGATCACATCCGGCACACGTCCCGTGATTGGGATGCCCGCCGCTTCCCGCAGCCGACCGACCACGCTTTGGAATCGCGCTTCCTCCGCCGCGCCGCGCACGATGTCACGCAATTTCAGCATGAAAGCCTGATCATCCGCTGCCAGCGCCTCGTCCGAAAATAATTCCCAGCTTGCCTCCGATTCCCGTCCGATGTGGAATTTCTTCTCGCCGAAGTCTGAGACCACGAGGCCGTTCGAGCAGACAAGGCGAAATACCAGCGGCATGACGGACACGGAACCCAGCCCCACCTCGGAGTTGGAAATCATCACGCCCGCCTGTACCACGTCGCCGGGAACGACCTCCGTCTCCAGCCGTTTGTTCACGGCCTTGACGTACATCCTGTGCTCGGTGACCTCGCAGCTCTCAATCGTCACGCCCTCCAGTTCCCCCAGCACAGGCAAGGTGGCCGAAGCGATCTCAAAATTGTCCAATCTCCGATACCGGTCGCTTAAGAATGCGCGGGCGTTTCCGTCCAGCGTGCGAACCATCTGCCGCCCGTCCCGCGCGCCCAGCCAGCCGTTCACATTGTCCGAAAGCAATGCCGGAAGCTCCGACTGCATCTTGTCGTAGTATTTCGAGGGAATCCCCAGCGCGGAACCCAACTGCCGATGGAACAGTCCAGTCATACCGAAGTCCTCGTTCTGCCCCGCGTCATCCGCATGCAAAAGCGCGATCCGGGAAGCGTCGCCGCTCATCCGAATCGCGCCTGTGTCCACGATGAAATCCCGCTTGCTTTCCCGCTGCCGCGCAAGTTCCGCCGCGACCTCCTGAAGTGTGCGCCCTTGTTTCATATTCCCACGCTCCTCTCAGTATCCGCCTGTCCTATGACTGCTTTCACATCGTCCACGCTCTCCACCCGCCGGGCAATCCCGCCCGCGCGGTTGATCTTGTCCAGCGCCCGCTTCTGAAGCTCCGTCAATCTGCCGCCAGGGAGTTTCGCTTCCAAACCGAGGAAGCGTCCCTTGTAGCAGCAAATGATGTCCGGCACACCGGAAACCCCATAAGGGCCGCCGTGCTCTTTCCAAAAGAAAACGTCGCCTCCCAGCGACGCAAGGTATCTTTTTATGGCGGCCACGATGTCGCGTTCAAGCAACCGAATCACCATCCTCGTAAAACCAGTGAAACACATAGCCGCCATACTGCGTCGTGCTGATATAGCGGAGCTTATCGAAATCCAGTTTGTCGTCTGTTCCCGTGCTCGTCATCATCACGCGCAGCTTTACTGCCGGCTCGTTCGTATCGACCACCGCCCAGAGGCAAGGCACGCCGTTCTGAATCTCTACCGTCAGCACGCGCTTCAAGGGGAGCCAAATTCCCTGGCACACTTTCCACGCCAACGAATACTTGTAAACCGTCTCCATCATGTTGCCTCCTGAATCTGTGTTTGAGCCATGTTCACGTCGCCTCCCGTATTCTCGCCTTCACCGCGGCCATCAGCGCGTTCTGATCCGCGGCTTTGTCGTGCAGCGCCTTCATCACCTGCTCGTCCATCGTGCCCTTCACCACCAGATGATGAATCACCACCGTGTCCTTCTGCCCCTGCCGCCAGAGGCGGGCGTTCGCCTGTTCGTACAGTTCCAGGCTCCAGTTCAGCCCAAACCAGATGATCGTCGAGCCGCCGCGCTGGAGGTTCAACCCATGTGCTGTCGATGCTGGCTGCGCCAGCGCCACGGCAATCTTGCCGTCGTTCCAGTCGGTCATGTCCTGCGAGGTTTTCAGCTCGCGCACGCCGTTTTCATGCTCCTGCGACCATTTGCCGAAGCGCTCTTGAATGCGCGCCAGATCATGCTTGTAGCTGTAAAGTACAAGCACAGGTTTTCCGTTGGCGGCCTCGACCAGATCCTCCAGCGCGTCAAGTTTTTTGTCGTGGATCACGCGGATGTTATGGAATTCGTCGTATACCGCGCCGTTTGCCAGCTGCAAAAGCTTTCCCGCCAGCGTCGCAGCGTTGAGCGCCAGCACATCACCGTCCGCGTAAGGCAAAAGCATGTCCCGTTCCATCTGTTTGTACAGCTTTTCCTC
>CAYVPJ010000267.1:0-2108 GCA_964453505.1 uncultured Oscillospiraceae bacterium
ACAGCACCATCGATATATCGACTTGAAACTGCATTTGGCGGTGGTAAAACGCACTCTCTAATTGCTTGCGTACACATTGCCAACTGTGGAAATAAGCTCACTGGAATTACCGATGACCTTATTGATCCGTCAATTCTGCCTGAACCGGGCAGCGTTGCCGTTGTTGGTATTGCGGGCGATGAAATCCCTGTCAATGAGGTTAAAGGCGATAAGCTCGTCCCATATACCTTGTGGGGGGAACTGGCTTTCCAGCTTGGTGGGCAGGAACTGTATAACGCAGTAAAGCAAGATGCTGAGTCTTTTGCAGCTCCCGGCAGAAACTTTTTGGAGCAGGTGCTCGGCACAAAGAAAATCCTTATCATGCTTGACGAGCTTGCTCAATATGCCGCTCGTCTTGAGGTCGCACATGCAGACGGCGCTTCTCAGCTTGCCGCCTTTATTATGGCGCTAAACGGTTATGCTAAGAACCATTCTGGCATCGCAATCGTGGTGACTCTTGCTGGGGCGGCGGACGCATTCTCGAAACAAACCGAACGGTTGACTTCTCTTCTTAATAACGTCAGCACCGAAGGCTTAAAGGCCGATGATGCCATTGCTATTGCGGAAAAGGCAGCCAAAGGCGTAACGAGCGTGACTATGCGAGATGCCACAGCCGTGACGCCTGTTCAAGCGCACGAAATTGCATCTGTGCTTGCAAAGCGTCTTTTTAAGACTATTGACGCTTCGGTAGCTTCTGTTGCCGCTGATGAATATGTGGCGATGTATCAGCGCAACAGTGCTATTCTTCCTGAAGAAGCTATCAGCTTGCGCTTCAAAGAAAGATTGATCTCAAATTATCCGTTCCATCCGACACTCGTCGATTTCCTTAACAACAAGCTGGCACAAGCGGAAAACTTTCAGGGAACTCGCGGAGTCCTGCGCGTGCTTGCCATGACTGTTCGCAGCATCTGGAGTAAGCATACTCCGGTCGGAATCATCCATGCCAGCAACATTGATGTGCAGAACAGCGCTATAGTCAGCGAGATTCTCGGCAGAACTGGCAGTGCCGATCTGATGAATGTTCTCAATGCTGATATTGGTTCTACGGAGTCTCATTCTTTACAAGGCGGACTCAGCAATGCTCAACGTGCAGATGAGCGCAACCCGCATCCGGATGGTATACCGCTCTATGAAATGACATGGAAAACAGTTTTCTTGCACAGCCTTGTGGGACGTTCCGAGGGTAAGGTATCCAAGCTGTTTGGCATTTCACAACAGGATGCGATATTTGCAGTTGCCACACCGATTACTACGCCTCCGCAGGTCAAGACTGCGCTCGATGAAATCAGCGAGAGCGCCTTCTACCTCCGCTATGAGGACGGCAAGTATTTTGCCCATCTGGAGCCCACAATCAACAGCGTGCTGGCAATGATTCGCCAGACGGTTGATGACAAACAGATACGCAGCCAGCTCAGGGCTATCGCTAACGGCCTTGTGAAAGAGACTGTTGTATTCGGCGTTGAGAACGACGTGCATTATCCTCAGGATATCCCAGACGGGAAAGAAAAACCGACAATCGCAGTGGTGGCGATGGATGTCGAAAGTATGGACCCGGCTGAGTACTTCAAGACTAAGGGCGACGACCGCCCGCGTGAGCGGCAGAATATGATCGTCCTGCTGGTCGCGAAGACGACGAAAGTAATTGAAGGCAGTGATTCTCTGTTTGGAGATACAACGCGTCAGGACAGCTGGCAGCGTGTCGAGACAATCGCCCGTCAGGTACTCGCTATCAAGGCTCTTGAGGACAAACCACAAAGTTATGGCATTGCCCCGTCAAAAGTAAAGAGCGAGGAGTTTGTAGAGCGTAAACGTGACCGTGAGTTCTCTTTGAGCCAAGTCGTAAGTGAGATGTACACCAGTATCTTTTATCCTGGCGACAACGGAGTGATTCGCAAAGAGATACGCTCCGCAGTCGGCGAAGGCGGCGTATCTATCATCGGACAGATTCAACAGGTAATGAAGGACAAGCTGCTTACGGCTGAGAACACATCTTCTTCCGATTTGAAGTCGCTTTCCACGGAGTTTTTCTTCAAAGGTGCAGACAAGGCTGATATCGATGAAGTCCTGAT
>CAYVPJ010000268.1:0-2101 GCA_964453505.1 uncultured Oscillospiraceae bacterium
ACTGAAAAAGCTATTAAAGACTTAGGTGATAAAGTAGAGACACAAGAAAAAGAAGAAGTAGAATCTTTAATAAAAGACTTAAAAGAATCTTTAGATAAAAAAGATTTAGATGATGTAAAAGAAAAGAAAGAAAAACTTAATGAAAAAGCTATGGCTCTAGCAACAAAAGTATACGAAGAAGCAGCAAAGAAACATCAAGAAGAACATAAAGATGAAGATAAAAAAGAAGATACTGAGACTGTAGATGCTGAATTCGTAGAAAAAGAATAATAAAAAGAGTAGAAATACTCTTTTCTTAGGTTGGAGGAAGAATGAACAAAAAAGATTATTATGAAACATTGGGAGTATCTAAGAGTGCATCAGATGAAGAAATAAAAAGTGCATTTAAAAAAATGGCTAAAAAATATCATCCAGATGTAAGCCAAGAAAAAGATGCTGAAGCAAAATTTAAAGAGGCTCAAGAAGCATATTCAGTATTATCTGATAAAGATAAAAAAGCTCAATATGATAGATTTGGACATCAAGCTTTTAATAATGGCTCTGGTGGATTTAATGGTGGCGGATTTAATGGAGGAGGTTTCAATTCAAATGATTTTGATTTTGGAGATATCTTCTCTGATATATTTGGATCATCTTTTGGATTTGGAGGAAACAGTACTTCACAAAATAGAAAGAGAAAAGGTAGAGATTTAAGTGTATCAATGACAATTACTTTTGAAGAAGCAGCATATGGCTCTGATAAAGAAATAGAGATTGAAACATATGAAGAATGTGAAGATTGCGATGGAAAAGGTGGTCATGGAATTAAAACCTGTTCTAAGTGCGCTGGAAGAGGAACTATAATACAAGAGCAAAGAACAATATTAGGGTCTTTTCAAACTAGATCTACATGTAATGTATGTGGAGGATCAGGAGAAACTTATGATAAAACTTGTTCAACATGTAATGGAAAAGGAATAGAAAAGAAAAAGAAAAAAATAAAAGTAAATCTTCCAGCAGGAATAGATAATGGGAATCAACTTCGTGTAGCAGGTAAAGGTGAAGCAGGAACAAATGGTGGACCTAATGGAGATTTATATATTGAATTTAAGGTAAAACCTCATGAAATATTTTATAGAGAAGAAGATGATATATTTATAGATTTACCAATTACTATTACAGATGCAATATTGGGTTGTAAAAAAGAAATACCTACTTTATATGGTAATGTAATACTTTCAATACCACCTGGTACTCAAAATGAAGATAGACATAGAATAAAAGGAAAAGGAATTGAAAATGTTCAATCTAAAAGAAATGGAGATATGTTTGTTATAGTAAAAATTATTACTCCAACAAAATTAGATAGAAATCAAAGGGATTTAATTAAGGAACTATCAGAAACAGATTTAGAAAATGAAAAGTTTAATAGATATAATTCTTATATAAAGAAAAACAAATAAAAACAACCAATTAGGTTGTTTTACTTTTTTTATTTAAAAGGATTAGATTGATATTCTTTGTTTGCAATTGCTGTTTTTGCATAATTATAAGCATCTGACATTGCTAATGCAATTTCATCTGGATCTAATTTTAATCCTTTTGACTGTGCAAATACATTTTTTCCAATTAAAGATCTTCTACTTTCTATAGTATCAAATTTTGTTATTTCAGCCATTTCATTTTGTATATACATCTTTGCTGATTCTAATGCAACTACATCTACCGATTCCATTGTTTCCATAATTCCTCCTTATTTAATAACATTATATCATTATTTATTATTATATTTCAACATTTTCTTCTTCTAGTTCTCTACTGAATTGTACTTTAAATATTTCTTTATATTTTTTTATTACATCAGGGTAAACTCTATCTGTTGTTTTTATAGCTTCCCATATATGTTTAAATTTTACTTCACTACTATTATCAAATATTGCATTTGAAAACATTTTAGTAATAATTAATAGACAAACATCTGGGTATCTTGAAGCTGATTCAAAAACTCTATTATATTCTTTAGTTAAATCTACAACAAAACCCATTACTTGTTCAGTAATAAAAGTTGTATAGTTAAATTTAACTTTAGTAGATTTTTCTATTTTAGGTAATGTTCCCATCA
>CAYVPJ010000269.1:0-2092 GCA_964453505.1 uncultured Oscillospiraceae bacterium
AGCTTCCTCTTTGACAACAACGGCTCTTTCAATTTCAGGTTCTGTCATAAGCTGGTTAATAATTTCTTTCAATTCTGCTATTTTAGCAACGGTAATATTTCCTTGTTTGTGTTTCATCATTATGTTCAATGGCTTTAAGTCCGCTCTGTCAGGTTTGTCGATTCCTAAGAATGCTTCTAAATCTGTGTCAAAGCTTTTTATATGCCAAGTAAATTCATTTTTATTGCCTTCAATAAAGTCATTAATATATTTGTGAACATCCTTGTCATTATCTGAATCCATAAGAACAGAATGAGTTATGCCGAGTTTACCAAACAAATTCATAAAGCGATGAATACTGAATTTGCCCATAGCATCTAAAAGGTATATATGCTTTTCTTTCAAATCCTGCCATTGTGTATTAAGTAAGTAGTCAATAAATGTTTTTTCGGATGCCCCCTCACAAATTATTATGTGCTTTGCAAAAAACAAGGCTGCTCTCTCACTATCAAGCCAAAGAAAATACTTGATTGTTTCTTCTTCAAGTTTTAATATTAAATCAGGAGTCGCATTTCCTAAATTTTTGCTGTTTATTTTGGCTTTAATTGCGGCTGGTGTAGTTGCATCACCTAATAAATCAGAAAAAAGTTTGAATAAACTTAGGTTTGCATCAAATAACGCTTCTATTTCATTCTTCTTGATTTGGAATATATTCGTTTTACCTTTTTTCTTTTGAATTTTAATAATGGAATTCAGAGCCATTGTGTTTTTGCAGACGAAAATCGGGGAATGAGTGGTAATAAGAATTTGCTGATTATTTTCGGTTGCAATTTTTTGCAGGTTCAAATTCATTTGCTCCTGTTGTGATGGATGCAAAAATGCTTCGGGTTCTTCAAAAAGTATCAGCGTAAAATCAGGTGAAAACTCTTTCTTTTTTTCTTCTTTCTTATCCGCATAATTTGATGAAAGTTTGATAAGTGTATAAATCAAATGTCTTTGTAATCCTTGACCTAAAGAAGTAACATCAATTTCTTTATTGCCCGAAAGGTTGTTGTCTTGAATGTAGTGAGAAAGTAAGCTTTTAACAATGTCAGGCGGTTTTATTGGATTTATTTTTATTCCAAATTTTATTTCCCAAGTTTTTAATTCTTTATTTATTTCATCTTCTATTGCATTCATAGAATAACCATCCTCGCTGGTCTCTTTTTGAAAATCCGCATTGAATTTGTCAAAAGAGCCGTTAAGCGTTTCGAAAGATTTACTGGATTTAATAACTTTTCCGAAAACATAATTTACCATTTCCCTAAATGGACTTGGACCTGATAGCTTTAGGTTATCGTCAGACTTTGAGAGTTCTGGAATATAAATAATACGACCAAGTTTATTTTGCGAAACTCCTTTTGCCCCATAAAACAGGTTAGTGGAAAGAGTCCCTTTTTCATATGCGTAAATATTGCTTTGATTTGATTTTACTAATTCAGGATTTACTTCTGATTTAAAGTATCTCCTTACACGCAAAATACTGTCTTCGGATTTATATTCTTCTTTTAGTGATTCCTGCTCTTCAGGGGTTGTATTAAAATGTATTTGAATCCAACTTTCTTTATCTTCTGTTGGTATTTTAGGAAAGTCGCTACTCTCGCTAAATTTCACACCAGCGTCTTCATAGAAAGCTCTTAATGCTGATATTACTGTCGTTTTACCTGCATTGTTTTCTCCAACTAAAAGTGAATAATCCGCCAAATCAAACTCGCTGTCAAGTATTGAACGGAAATTATGAATTATAACCTTTGATATTTTCATCTTTGAAACTATTTGCTTTGACAAATATCGTCAAAATTAGTAATTATTTTCTTATTATCTCGTTTAATCTGACTTAAAGTTTTCAACAGATTATTATTGTCAAGTGTGTCGGGAAAATTGGCTCTTTTGCAAAACTTTGGTTTTAGGGCTGGGTGGTGTGGTTTTGCAAATGTGCCAATGTGGGTAAGCATAAATTATTTTTAAAGTGCGTCGGGAAAAATTTTAAAAACATCGGGTCGGCTTGAGTGTCGGCTTTCTGGTCTTGTCAATATTTCGTTTTTCTGTCCTTTCACAATGGTTTACTTTTCAA
>CAYVPJ010000270.1:0-2068 GCA_964453505.1 uncultured Oscillospiraceae bacterium
GATGACGCTCTTTGACTACGGACGCCAAACAGAAAATGATTTTATGGAGGATTCATTATGAAAAGTAATCAGAACAACACGAAAAAATCCGATTTCAGTATGACCATTCCCTCGCAGCTTCTGGAGGACGCGGGAATTGCCGGGGCGAAGTGCGCGGAGCTGCACAGTCTCCGGCACTGCGTTGCCGTCCTTCAGGGGAAGATGACCGCGCGGGAAATGCTCGAGGCCATCGAGTCCCTCTCCAAGCTGGCGGAATTCCTGACAGTGCAGCTTGCCAAAGCCTGCGGGATCTGCGACGGCTGCGGCGCCTGCAGCGATGCGCCGGAGAGCGAGCAGGCGATCAAGGTTCCGCCCGAGCTTCTGGATGAGGCAGGCATTTCCCGCGACGCAAGACTGGAGGCTTACGTCGATCAGGACAACGGTCTGATTCTCGTCGGCTCCGCCGATTGCGATCACGACCTCTCCGATGTGCCCGACGATCTGCTTCAGGTACTGGTCGCGGCTGGCGTCTGCGTCGGCAGACTGGAGGAACATCTGGCGGAGGACGACATCGTCTATGGAGAATGATACCTATCTCTACCCCCAATCCGTCGTCTACGCCCGAGAGCATCAGGAGCTTACGCTATGGCGGGAGAGCTGGAAAGCGAACGTGGCCTGCAAAAACGCCATTGAGGAAGCCATCCGCCGCGACTTTGACGGGATGTATCTGAAGGAGAGCTGCGCCCAGAGCGTCATTGCCGAGTTCGGCTACAAGCGGGTAAATCTCGTGCTGGCCAACACACTGCAGGAAAAGAGCGATGACGGCCGGTTTTCCCGAAATAACAAAGCGTGGGCGCAGAAAACCTTCATCCAGCCAGACCGGGAGCACAACTATACATTTGCGGTGGATTCCCACCCCGCCGTGCTGGACGGCTTTGTGGACGAATACCGCCGTGCGGTTGAAGCCCTCGGCCTGTTCAGCGGCAGGCAGTGCGAAGCGGATTCCGCCGAGCTGGACTACACCGGCCGGGTGCTGGTGCTGTCCCCGGATATTTTGAAGGAGGAATGCTGGCGGCCGGAGGATCAGCTCTGGTACGCCCACGACGGTTTTGGCTGCGGTCCAAATGCCAGAGGTCGCTCCATCCGCTGCACCTGCCTCGGCGACGGAGAGCAGACACGCTGGAACCGGCATGATTTCATCGGCGCGCTCAGAGACGAGTGTATGCCCGATTGGGCGCGGGAAAAGCTGACGGAGCTGACCGGGCAGGACGCGCCCGAGATCGGAGGCATGACCATGGAGTAAGGAGGTGACCGCCGTGGCAGGCATTGAACAAAGGAACGGCTGCGTCTGGTACTACGGCAACCCGGCCGGATACATTGACCGGGATTCTGCCGTTATGGACGCTATATTCCATAACGACGAACTGGAGCGCTGGCTCCAAAAAAATCATCTGTCGCCCAAGTGGACGGACGGCGTCTATGAAAGGCTCTCCAGCGGCGGCGTTCCGCTGCCTGCTGAGGAAACCGCGCCGGTGCTCTTGAAAAACTGCCGCATCTGGCAGCTCCGCCCCGGCGCGGCTGTATGGAAGGATATTGTCAGCTTCGGGAAGCCCCTGCCGGAACCGGCACTGGAGGATTACGCCGTCGTCTATGACGGGCAGCTGGACAGCAATGATTTGGAGGCGATCTATGATAAGTTCACCGAGCGCAGACCGCCCGGCTTTTCCGGGCATCCGATGTCGGTCTCCGACCTTGTGGAGCTTTACGACAGCGGCGGCAGCGCCTTTTACTATCTCGACCGCACCTGCTTCCGGCAGGTGGAGCTTTCCCAGCCGGAGCAGGGCTTTGAGATGACTATGACCCCGTGACCCAGCGCCCGGACGGGCGCTTTTTTTATGATCGCAAAAACGAAAAGGAGGAAATTTTCATGGCAAAAAATCAGGCTCAGGCAGCGGAACAGGCTTCCACAGAGACGGCCGCGGCGCAGTTGCCCGTCGACTACGACGTCCGTATCTTCGGCGCCAAGAGCAGCGGAACCCAGCGCGCCACCGCCAGCGTCAACATCAACGGCGCGTTCGCGATCCGCGGC
>CAYVPJ010000271.1:0-2058 GCA_964453505.1 uncultured Oscillospiraceae bacterium
GCAATGAAATCCGCCTTACCATGTCCGTAAAACGCTTCGCGTATATTCGCGCCGATTGATGTTCCCGAACGGACAAGCTGATTTGTCAGTATACTTTCATGTTTTATGCTTTTTATCTCGTTACAAATACGTATAATATCAAGTGCAAAAGCTTTTGATTTTATCAAAAGAGGACTGTCCTGCACACCTAATACCTCCGATTATCTAATATATCCATTATATCACATTACATCCCGCTTCGCAACCCATATAATAAAAAATGCTTTTCGCCGCAAGCGAAAAGCTACCTCACCTCTTCACTATTCCCTCTTACCCATTACTTCCAAAAATCCTGCCGAATAAGTAACAGTGAATAGTTAAGAGGTGAAAGTTGTATAATAAAAGTAGACACACTGAAGAGTTAATGATATAATAAACTCAAAGAGGTGTTGAAAATGAAAAGGACATACAGCAAAGAATTCAAGATACAAGCATGTGACCTTGTAATTAAAGACGGAATCAAAACGGCGGTAGTTGCGGAAAAACTCGGTATTAATACAATTATGCTGTACCGTTGGGTAGAAGAATATCGTGAAAACGGCGAGAATGCTTTTGTGGGCAAGGGACATATCGCTCCGGAGGATGCGGAGTTACGGAAGTTGAAGCGCGAAAACGAGCGGTTAAAAATGGAAAACGAAATACTAAAAAAAGCAGCGGCATACTTTGCGAAACACCCGGACGAAGAATAGAATTCGCTCAAAACGAACTGAAAGAGTATGACATCAGCAAAGTATGCCGGTTGATAAAGGTGTCAAGAAGCGGATATTACCGAGCAAAAAAGAGAAAGAAAATTAAAGAATCTGAGGCGGAAGAAACGGTGATTAACTGTTTTAAGAAGAATCACGGAAACTACGGAAGAATCCGAATCAGGAAGTCTTTGCAAGCACAGGGTGTTGATATCAGCGAGTTCAGGATAGCAAGAATTCTCAAGAAGAACGGATTATACGCGAAAAGCGGAAGAAGTGGCAAATCAAAGCCGCCGAAACCCACTGATGAGCAATATATAGAGGAAAACCTGATAAAGAATAAGTTTGCGGTAACGGAAGTGAACTATCTATGGTGTTCCGATATAACCGAACTCGTCTGTAAAAGCGGGAAACTGTATTTATGCGGAATCATCGATGTAGCGACAAGACGAATAGTCGGTTGGTCGATGGCAAAACATCAACGTCAGGAACTTGTACAGGATTGTATAAAGATGGCTGTCGGACGGAACCCGGCGCGCCCGGAAGGCGCCGTGTTCCACAGTGACAGAGGATGTCAATACACGGCAAAAAAGACAAAAGATCTTGTTGAAAGATACGGATTCAAAAAGAGTATGTCCCGTCCCGGTACGCCGAGCGACAATCAACCGATTGAAAGTTTCTGGCACACTCTCGAAGTTGAGATGCCGGATATCCGGCATCTCAACTTCGAGAGTGCAAGTCGGATTATTGTGAATTACATTGAACTCTATTACAATTCGGAACGATTGCATTCCGGTATCAGTTATCTTTCGCCTAATCAATTTTTATCTCTTTTATCTGTCTACTGATATTGACAAGTTTCGTGAAGAGTACAAAAAGAAAAGCCGCTTACGCGACTTTTCTTTTTGGTGGGGGAAGGTGGATTCGGACCACCGAAGTCAGTGACAACAGATTTACAGTCTGCCCCCTTTGGCCGCTCGGGAATTCCCCCATTTTATTATCGGCGTTCTTCACGCCGATTTTTGGAGCTGGTGATCGGAGTCGAACCAACAACCTGCTGATTACAAATCAGCTGCTCTGCCATTGAGCCACACCAGCAAATCAGAACGTATTGCATTATATCATAAATGATTTTACTTGTCAAGGACTTTTTTTATTTTTTTTGACTTTTTATTCTTTTTCTTCTCCGCGCTCTGCCGAACCGTAATGTTTTATCGGTTGACAAAACGCTATTGTTGCTGTATAATCTGTTATATGTAAAAGGAGTATTATGATGTCGGGATTGAAAATCAAACTTTTCGATATATTTATCTGCGCGGCGATAATTGTCACC
>CAYVPJ010000272.1:0-2044 GCA_964453505.1 uncultured Oscillospiraceae bacterium
GCAGGGGCTTGGGCAGCTTTTGAATGCCCGCGAGCTGCGCGGCGGCTTCCGTGTAAAAACCCGTCAGCGCCCAATTGCGCCCGAATTGCGGATTGCGGTTCGGCTCGCAGTAAGCGTACACGTCCTGATACAGCGAGGTCAGCAAGCCGGTATTAAAGACCACGTCGCGCTCGCCGATGTAGACGTAGGCGTTCTTGTCCTCCGCGTACTCACGGCGGCGCATCAGTTCCTCGAAAGTCATATACAGGTGCTTTTCCAGAATGTGCGTGGTCTGATTGAAGCGCTCACGCTCAGGCACGTCATAGCGCCACGGCTCCGGCAGAACCATCGCGGCCAACGCGTCCAGCTTGCCGTAGAGGTCGGGCAGGTAGGCGAAGTTCATAAGGGTCTGCATCAGGAGATCGCCTCCCCGTAAGCGGTGTCTTTTGTGGAGCCGATCAGATTGCGCCAGCCGATCACGATTTGCCGCAGGATGGTCTGCCAACCGCGCTTGACGCGTACCCAGAAGAGCATCGGCGCGAAGGCGGTCGGCTCCTCAATAGCCCAAATGTCCGTGATGTACCATGTGCTGCCGACCTGCTTAAGCAGCAGGTACACGCCGTCCTCGTAGCGAACCTCCTGACAGACCGGGTCGAGGTTATTGCCGCTTTCATAGTGCGCGCCGATGTACTCGGCCAGCTCGCGGCGGAGGATGAAGCCCTTGATGAAACGGGGGCCGAGGGTGCGATTGAGGTTGGAGAACTGCTTCCAGCCGGATTTGGTGAAATCAACATGCGGTAACCGCTTCATTGGGCTTCGCCTCCTTTGTATCATTAGGGTGTTCATCGGTCATATCGGGTGCCGGTGCGCCATCTACCGCAGCATCATCGGCCGTAGCACCGTCTGCCGCAGCATCGTCTGCCGCAGCACCGTCTGCCACATCGTCATCAGCCGTAGCGCCATCAGGCTCATCGTCTGTCTTGGTCGTCAGCGCCTCATCCAAATACTCATCGAAGAGCTTACCGAGGTCTTGCTCGTGGATCTCCACGTTGAAAACGCTGTCTCCTGGCGCGATGACGAGCACCTTCTTCTTCTCGCCGAACAGCCAGCGCAGAAGCTTTTCCCGCAGCTTGACCTCGCCGCCGCTTAATACGTTTCGCGCACCGCCGTCCGGCTCGCGGACACTAATGGAAATTCTGTGTTTCAGCTTCATCCCTTGGCCACTTCCTCACCTTTCGTGATGGAGGTTTTTCAACCCCCTCACTTCACAGGCGGCGAGAAAGATCTCAGTAACAGATTTCAGAGAATTTTTCTCAATTGCTCATCGATTTTTTTCATGCGGCGAGTTATTACCATCTTGTTAACGCCCTCTTCAGATGCGATTTGCTGTTGTTGAACGCCCTTCACCCTTACCCTGATGAACAACTCACGCTGCTCAGGTGTGAGGCTGGCAATGGCTTTCTGAATCTGCTCGCGCCTTTCGCCGCGCTCGATCCCCGCGATGTAATTGGCTTCCACATCAGAGGTTTCGTCGATCAGCGGTCTGCCTTCGTAACCAGCATCGTCCAAATACTGATCGAGGCTTAGGGTTATAGGCTGATCATCAGCTGCTCGGCTTCGGTTGGCAGTCGTACCACGCCGCATCATGTTGTACTCGCGGCGGTGCTCCAGCTTCAGCGCGTGAATCCACTCCTGCGTCACGCCGTCCTCACCAGCGATGAGCGTCACGCGCTCGCCGCTGTCATAGAAATAGGTATACCGGGTATCATCCGTGCTGTAGATGTCGGGGTACTGACCATAATAATTTGCCATTGTCCTTCGCTCCTTTTGACCTGACGGTCGCAGAGGCGAGAGCGAAGGAAAAGGCGTGTCCATGGGAAGCCCGTTTCTCAGGGGCTATCCATGATCACGCCAGCGGTACTGTATCAGTCTGCGGCTGTATACAGCCATTCAGAGCGCACGCGATCAAGGGTAGCTCCCCGGCGCTGTCCTTCCCATCATCGTAAGGAAGAAGCGCCGTTTGAGATATCCTTCGCTCGCTCTGCAGAACCGAGCAGGTATACTG
>CAYVPJ010000273.1:0-2042 GCA_964453505.1 uncultured Oscillospiraceae bacterium
CTCTTTCAAAGAAATATGAAACCACTTATTCCGAGGTGGAACAGCAGATCAAAGAGACCGAAGGTTCACTTTCCGTCCTGATTGACCAATTGACCGGCAGTGAATTCGATTTGCAAGGGCTTTCCGAGTTCAAAAAGCTGCTCGGAGGTGACGAATAATGGTGGAAAACGCAAAGAAACCTGCCATTCGCTTCGCCGGATTCACTGATGCTTGGGAACAGCGTAAGTTGGGGGATGTCGGCACAACATATACAGGATTGTCCGGAAAAACGAAGGAAGATTTCGGTCACGGCAATGGACAATTCGTGACCTATATGAATGTGTTTTCTAATTCGGTGGCTGCGTCTGCGATGACAGAGCCAGTTGAAATTGATGACCGACAGAATAAAGTTCTTGCTGGAGATGTTTTGTTTACCACTTCTTCGGAAACTCCTGAAGAAGTTGGAATGTCCTCTGTATGGCTTGAAAACAGCGAAAATACCTACTTGAATAGTTTTTGCTTTGGATATAGACCAAGCATTCCGTTTGACCCTTATTACCTTGCTTATATGCTCCGTTCATCCTCAATGCGTAAGAAGATTACTTTTTTGGCTCAAGGCATTTCAAGATATAACATATCCAAAAACAAGATGATGGACATTGAAATACCTGTGCCGACAATGAGTGAACAACAGCAAGTTGGCGGGTATTTCCGCAACCTCGACAACCTTATCACCCTTCATCAGCGTAAGTATGACAAGCTGCAAAATGTCAAGAAATCCATGCTTGAAAAAATGTTCCCGAAAAATGGCAGCAATATTCCAGAAATCCGCTTCGCCGGGTTTACTGATGCTTGGGAACAGCGTAAGCTGGGGGAACTTGTTGATAGAGTTGTAAGGAAAAACATAAACCTTGAGTCTACTTTGCCCCTGACAATCTCAGCACAATATGGATTGGTAGACCAGATTACCTACTTCAATAACCGTGTCGCAAGCCATGATGTGAGCAATTATTATCTCGTTTTGAATGGCGAATTTGCATACAACAAAAGCACTTCAGATGGGTTCCCATTCGGTGCTGTTAAAAGGCTCGACCTCTATGAAAATGGCGTATTATCAACACTTTACATCGTTTTCTCGATCAAAGATGTCAAGGTAACAAACTCGGATTTTCTCACAGTCTTCTTTGATACAGATAGGTGGCACAAGGGAGTATCTGAACGAGCTGCGGAAGGTGCAAGAAACCATGGCTTGCTGAATATTTCTGCCGATGACTTCTTCGACATTGATCTGTATTTACCGCGTCAAGAAGCAGAGCAAAAGCAGATTGGCGCATATTTTAAGCAGCTCGACGACCTTATCACCCTTCATCAGCGTGAGTTGGAAAAGCTGAAAAATCTTAAAAAAGCGTGCCTTGAAAAAATGTTCGTGTGAAAGGAGTGACTCAGATGGCGTTTGCAAGCGAAGCAGAATTTGAAAATGCCCTGATCAATATGCTTACGTCCTCCTGCGGCTGGGAACCGGAGGTTTTGCGGTACAAAACTGAAAAAGAGCTGCTCCAAAACTGGGCAAATATTCTTTTTGAGAATAACCGCAGTATTGACCGGCTGAACGACTATCCGCTGACAGACGGCGAGATGCAGCAGATCATTGAGCAAATCAATGTTCTGCGCACACCGCTGAAGCTCAATGGCTTCATCAACGGCAGAAGTGTGTCCATCACACGGGATAACCCGGACGATAAAGAGCATTTCGGCAAGGAGATCTCTTTGAAGATCTACGACCGGCAGGAGATCGCAGCCGGGCAAAGCCGGTATCAGATTGCCCAACAACCGAAATACGCGGCAAAAACAAATATGCTGCCCACCCGGCGCGGTGATTTCATTCTGCTAATCAACGGTATGCCGCTGATTCATGTGGAGCTCAAGAAAAGCGGAATACCCGTATCACAGGCATATAACCAAATAGAAAAATATTCCCATGAGGGCGTGTTCACCGGGCTGTTTTCATTGGTGCAGGTCTTTGTTGCGATGAATCCGGAAGAAACGGTGTACTTTGCAAACCC
>CAYVPJ010000274.1:0-1394 GCA_964453505.1 uncultured Oscillospiraceae bacterium
TGTTGTTTTTCGCAAGTTCCTCCAAGATAAAGGGCGTTTTATCGTCTTCCCATGCTGATGCTTGCTTGCGGGAATTCTTTTATTTAAATCACTAGTGAATCAGCAGCAGCCATGGAATGCCACATAAATATCAAGTGTAAATGTATGTCATACATACCATGCTTGATAAGAGATTCCCGTGGCGTTGCGGAGGTAAAACGAAGCATGGTATACTGGCGGGACGGCCAATCTGAATTCTGATGGAAAGTTGCTGTCATTCTCATTTGCCGCTGCGGATGGTATAATGAAAAAAATAAATGGCCAGAAAATCAGAGTTTGTTAAGCGGGATTTATTACTTGGTTTAATAACACAGAAGAAACCATAATGCATGGTTTTCAATAGCAGGCAGAAGGTGAGGAATTATATGCTACAGGCATATTATTATCTTGTATTAGAAGGCTTTGCCTTTATTATATGCTTCTTAATATATTTGAATTTAAGAAAAAAGCATTCACCCATGCCTGATGAAAAAGTATTTCTCTATTTAATTTTAGCCAACATGGCAATCTTATGTGCCGATATTATCACATGGTACACTGACGGAAAAACTTTCCCTTGTGCAAAATTACTGCTTATCTCAAGCAACGTTATATACTATCTGCTTTCCAGTATAATTTTATTACTCTGGTTATTGTATGTGTCATTCCGTATTCAAAAAAAACATTTAAAACTACCGCTTTGGGGTATGATACTGGTTTCTCTGCCGCTCCTTTTTGAGGTCGTTATGAGCATAACCGCTCCTCTTAACGGCTTATACTTCTATGTGGATGCATCAAATGTCTATCATCGTGGTCCGCTATGCTGGACGCAAGCGGCTATTGGCATTGCATATATGCTTTTCGCTGCGGCGATTGCCTCATTTAACGGGATGAGGGCGAAGGACTCACGAGAGAAAGCGGAATCCTTTATACTCGTTGTGTTTACAATATTCCCGCTCCTTTGCAGTATCGTACAATCTCAATTATTCGGGTTGCCTTTGATTTGGATAGGAACAACAATCTCCTTCATGATTTTCTTTATCCAGACACAGAACAGTCAGATTTCTCTTGATGCCTTAACGCAACTGAACAATCGCGGCAAGTTCGATGCCTACCTTTCCCAGAAGATACATGCGTTGAAGAGTAACGAGACGCTCTATCTTGTGGTTATGGATATTGATAGATTTAAATCCGTTAACGACTCATTTGGTCATGTTGAAGGAGATAAAGCATTAATCGCTTTGGCAAACATTTTATGCAAAGCCTGTGCGGCGCAAAAGGACTTTTCCGCCCGTTACGGTGGAGACGAGTTTACATTGGTTTGCATTCGCGCAAAGACCGAAACTGTTTTGCCGTTGATGGAAGAAATACAGCGT
>CAYVPJ010000274.1:1404-2036 GCA_964453505.1 uncultured Oscillospiraceae bacterium
CACGATTTTGGCATTAAGGCGCTTTAAAGACGACGTAAAAGAGGTGTCTAAAGGCTACGAATGCGGTATATCTTTAAACGGATATAACGATATTAAGGTTGACGATATATTTGAAGCCTACGTGATGGAAGAAATACAGCGTTTACTTACGAATTACAATGAGCAGAGCAACAAGCCTTATTCTCTGCATATAAGCTACGGTATCGCCGCCTACACGGAAGCTTCATCTGTTACAGAAGAAGCCTTGAAGCACCAGGCCGACCAACTTATGTATCAAATGAAAATATCTCATCGCCGTGACAAAGGAAGTGACAATTGTACGGCCCTGTAAAGATGGACGTTATTCATTTTTATTCTCTGAAAGTTTTCATTTATTGGGGAGTATCTAATCACCGCCAAGACGGTTCATCATCTTATGATGAACCACATGATGAACTTCGGCTCCAAAACGCCTGAAAACCACCCTTCACCCAAAACCCGACATGGCAAAAAGTCCCGATATCATCAGGACTTTTTATGTGGTAGCGTCGATCCGACTTGAACGGATGACACTCCGGGTTGTGACCGAGAGCGGCATCGATGCATTGCAGATCGCAAGAATCGTGCTGTCCAACGTCTTATCATTGCTCATT
>CAYVPJ010000275.1:0-2034 GCA_964453505.1 uncultured Oscillospiraceae bacterium
TCTGTCCAGGTATCGCGCTACACCGCAAAGCAGCAGCAGATATGGGACCGTATCCTTGCTCTCCCAGAAAAGGAGCGCGAATATATGCTCTCGCTGTTGGACACGATGGAAAAGCTCAATCCTAAAACACCTGAGAGTGTGGAGGAATACGAGGGCGTAGAAGCATTTAAAAACGACTGGGTCAAGGGCTTTTCTTACTATTACACCGCGTGTGCGGGCGAAGGGAACGACATTCCCGAAGATGATATGGGTGAGCCCGTCTATCTTCGCCGCAGTGAAACGCCAGACGATTTCGACTGTGTCATTCCCATAGACGGCGACAGCATGGAGCCAGTCTATCATTCCGGCGACCGCGTGCTTGTTGCAAAAACTGAAACACCGCAGTACGGCGACATCGTGATCGTGTTCGTCAACAACGTCTGCATGATCAAGGAGTACACACGAGACGGGCTTCGTCCACTCAACGATGAGAAGTATAGGATTATACGCATACGCGACACATCGTCCGTGAAGCTAATCGGCAAGGTGATCGGCGTTCTTGATAAAGGGCGTATGCTCCCGAACAAAACCGAGCAGAGACGGATCAATCTTTTTCTGGAAGAGCACCCCGAGATGGCAAACGCATAAGGCTAAGCTGGGGTGTGGTGGCAAGGGCGCTCCGCCGTCGCAAAGAACCGCCAAAACGCAAAAAGCCGGATAGCAGGGAGGGTGTTCCTCCGCCGCTATCCGGCTTGATTTATATGCGGGGTTACGTTATGCTTTCAGCTCGGCCAGCCTATCAGCTTTACCACTCGGCCAGTGCCGTCGCCGTGTAACTATGTTACCCTTTCAGCTCTGCCAGCAGCTCGTCCACGCTCTTTCCACTATCCTTGAGTGCGGCGACCAGCGCAGCATACTTCTCGTTCTCGGCTTTCTTTGCCGCACGGCCGGCAGCCATGCGAGCCTTGCGCTCCTCCGGTGTTAATTTCTCTTTCGGTGCTTTGGGCGGCTTGCTCTGCGCGGCAACGAGGCGCTCTTTCTTGGCTACAGCTTTCTCCAGCGCGGTGGTACTCTTCGCCAGCGCGTCCTGACGCCCTGCGAGGAGAGCAGAAGTCTTTTCGACTAGTGCGGCGCGCGATGCGTTGAGCTTGGTCAGGCGCTCAATCTGCTTATCATTCATTTAACCCTTGTCGCTCAAGATCGCTTCCCAGATCATCTTGGCTGCGAACTCAGATCCTCTGTGTGACGCATGCGCGCCATCCTCCGCATACATTTCAATGTCTGGCCAGCTTGTCCTGTATGCTTGCCAATTTTCGCCCACAGGCGCGAGGAGCGCACCAATTTCGTCAGCGACAGATGTTTGTAGAAAATTCATCTCCGCCTGCTTCTCTGGCTCATCCTTCTTTGCCCATGTCGCATAGATCACCGTCTTGCTGCCCGCTTCCTTGATCCATTCATTCAGCTTAATCACGGCGTTCCGATACTTTTCCTCTGGCGCAAAGGGATGTGAATGCTCCTGAAGAATCACGTAGTCGTACTTGCCAAATAGAATGTTGAACCTGACATCCGGCTCCTTTACATGCTGCTCTAAAAACCAGCCGCCATGGGCCAGCATGGTCACTTCGCATTCGTAGCCGCACTCCCTCGCCATAGCGCGCACATATAGCGGCATATCATTGTAGTAAGTGTGGCTGTTGCCGATAAAGAGTAGCCTCTGTAATTTCATTGTGCTATCCTCTTATTGAAAGTCGCATGTTGGCATTTGAAGTCTTGTGATCGGTGTTTTGAGTAACAAGACACACAGCGTACCCTTATCCCTCAACGATTTCTTGTACCCGGCCAACCTGCCTGTCCTCCAGCATAACCTTGATGCCGTGAGGGTGATGCGGGCTGTTCGTCAGGATACGCATTACTACACCTTCGGTCAGTTTGCCCGTCGGCTGATCGGTTTTAGGACAATTCGTACCTTGGCACCGATGTGGATATTGGATCTGGTTTGACCGTTCATTCTGGTTGCCTCCGTGGGTGGGATTGGGGGTGTGCGTTATGAATGCG
>CAYVPJ010000276.1:0-2031 GCA_964453505.1 uncultured Oscillospiraceae bacterium
GACGACAGAGATTTACGAGGCAGACCATATTATTTTGGCTACCGGTGCGCGCTCCAAAGAGTTGCCGCATATTCCGCAAGACGGCAAAAAGATAATCGGCTATCGTCAGGCATTGACTTTGCCGAAGTTGCCGGCTTCGATGGTTGTGATGGGCTCCGGTGCCATTGGCAGCGAGTTTGCACACTTCTACGCCTCGCTCGGAACGAAAGTCACCATTGTAGAGTTTTTGCCGAACTTAGTTCCGGTAGAAGATGAAGAAATTTCCAAACAATTAGAAAGAGCCTTCCGCAAAGCCGGCATTAAAGTGATGACTTCATCGGCGGTGATGAGTGTAGATACTTCCAAGGAATTGTGCGTGGTTACCGTAAAAGACAGCAAAGAGAAGGTAATAGAAATCGAAGCGGAAGTAGTTCTATCAGCGGTTGGCGTTATTACCAACCTCGAAGGAATCGGATTGGAAGAATACGGAATTGAAGTTGAAAGAACAAAGGTGATGGTTGATGATTTTTATCGCACCAACAAAGAAGGCATCTACGCCATCGGTGACATTGTTCACGGACCGGCATTAGCGCACGTTGCCAGCCACGAAGCCACCATTTGCGTAGAACATATTGCCGGACTTAATCCACAAAAAATTAACTACGGCAATATCCCCGGCTGCACCTATACTACGCCCGAAATTGCCTCTGTGGGGCTAACCGAGCAAAAAGCATTGGAACAAGGTTTAGAATTACTCATCGGCAAATTCCCGTTCACAGCATCGGGCAAAGCTACGGCATCAGGCAACAGAGACGGAATGGTAAAAATAATTTTCGATAAAAACTCCAATGAATTAATCGGCTGTCACCTGATTGGCGAAAATGTTACAGAAATGATTGGGGGTGTGGTCGTTGCCCGCAATAAAAAAGTGACCGGACACGAAATCATCAACTCCGTTTATCCGCACCCTACCCTATCGGAAGCGATCATGGAAGCCGCTGCCAACGCCTACGGCGAAGCGATACATTTATAAGATGAGCAAAGCGTATCATATCAAATGTCTGCTTTGGGAATTGGACCCTGACGGTTATCATTTGGTGATAAAAGGGAAAATTGAGAATTATCCTGTTTATTTACTGATAGATACCGGTGCCAATCACTCATGCTTCGACCAAACGTTCATTACGGAGATACAACAAGACGGAAAGATTATCGGGAAAGATGATAAGAATATCGGCATTGGCGGTGACCGTTTTGAAACCGTTATTGTCGAGCTAAACGGACTTAAAATTGGACGATTGAGCATCCCGAATTACACGGTAAGATTATTGGATTTGCATCAAGTGAGCGACATGTACGAGCAAATCGGGTTTAAGCGCATACAGGGAATTATCGGCGGCGATTTTCTGAAAAGTCATCATGCCATCATTGACTACCACAATCTCATACTCACATTATCAATTAATGAATAATGAATAATGAAACTGAACAATTAATTTTGGGAGTAGATCCGGGGACGACGATTATGGGTTATGCGTTACTACGGGTTCATTTACGGCAATCGGAAATTGTGGAGCTGAATGTGGTAAAGATGACGCGTTTGCAGGGTCAAAATGCAAAATTGAAGAAGATTTTTGAAAGCACGACGGATTTATTAACGCAATATCAGCCAGATATTTTAGCGATAGAGGCTCCATTTTTTGGCAAGAATCCGCAGTCGATGCTCAAGTTGGGGCGTGCGCAGGGCGTGGTGATTGCGGCGTGTCTGCATGCGGGTTTGCCCGTTTACGAATACTCCCCTCGCAAAATCAAGCAAGCCATCACCGGCAACGGGAGTGCTTCGAAAGAACAGGTAGCCGCCATGTTGCACGCAATGTACACTTTCAGCAACGATTCCAACTACTTGGATGCCACCGATGCTTTAGCTGTTGCCGTCTGTCATCATTTACAAAACCGTATTTCAGTATGCGGCAATGACAACAAAGCCAACAATTGGCAAAGTTTCTTGGCACAAAATCAGGATAGAATCATCAAGAATTAAATCGTTATTTT
>CAYVPJ010000277.1:0-2028 GCA_964453505.1 uncultured Oscillospiraceae bacterium
TTTGCAGTAAAACAAGCTAAAACAGGGCGATTTATGGAATCTTGTCAACAAGCGGCAGGGTTAACAGTTTCCCGCCATTGTTTTAACTTTATACAGCCTGTAAACTGCCAACATAAGAGTGAACGGGAAACTATCGAAAAGGAGAAAAATCATGAAAAAACTGTTGTCTCTTGTGTTGACGCTTGCCATGTTGCTGGCTGTATCTGCGCCTGCGCTGGCAATGACGGACGATACGCTGTTAACAGCTCCGGCTTCCGGCTCGGATTACTATCAGCTGTCCGTAACTCTGTACACCGGGAATGGGAACGACTATGCCGCCGGTGGTACGATGGTGTTGCCCACGGCGCAGGCGGCTAACCGCGCTTATGTGCAAAACGAGATCGTCTATGTGGGGATCAAGCTGGCACAAACCAATACCATGACCAGCTCCCTGTACGCAAAGTACGCTCCCAAAATGTTTCGCATCACCTCTACCTATGATATGACCTATGATGTGAACAAAGCTTATGTTGTGAACAGCGACGGTAAAAACGCTGCTGCTTTGCCCGGTACCGCCGTACTGACCGATGCAGTCAATTCCGACGGTGCGTATACCACCGGCGTGCAGGATGCAACGGCATGGCTCACGGATTCTACCGCTGCCGAAGCCGGACAGATGTACGCCAAGGGCTCCGCGCTGTACATTTTCGGTTACTTCATCAACGGCAATAAGGATTTTGCCATCACCGCAGAATTCGCACCCCGGTTTGATCTGCAAGAAGGCGCAGCCGGCGCGATTGCCGGCGATGCACTTACCACCGATGGCATGTATGCCTATAAGGTAGACGACCATACCTTTATTGCTTACAGTGATGATTGCACCATCCAGTTTTCCACCGATGCGACCAATCGTGTAAAGAGCATGAAGATCGGGTTTGGCAAAAACGTTGTGCCCGCCAGCACGCTGGAACACGATCAGGTATACAGCAATGCTACGAGCGGTTATGTGGTAGACTGGAATGTAAACAACGAGATTGCTAACGCCGCACAGAAGGCTGCCATCAACGCCATTTTCTCCGCACTGGGCTTTGATATCAGCAAGCAAAATACCGGTGCGGTGCGCGAAGGCCATTTTGTTGCAAAGTTGGCGGGCACCCGTATTGCGGCAACGGCAAAGGGCACACTATATAACCCCACCGTTGTTGTACCCAATAACCCCGTAGTGACCCCGCCAAAGACGGGCGATCAGGCTACCGTAGTCGGTTTTGTGATGATGGCTGCAGCAGTCATTGCCGTACTGGGTGTTGCGTATAAAAAAGTGCGCGAGTAAGGAACGAACCGTTCGCTAAAGGAAATCACATAATCTGAATACGGGCTTCGGCCCGTATTTTGTGTACTTAAGTATTCATAGTAATATAGCATGCACATCTGAAAACTATTACATGCTGTAAACTCCTATTTTTGGAGAAATCGAGCAATGCGAAATACTTTTGTAACAATTATTCAATAAACTATTGACAGCTTTGGAATCGTTTGTTACAATAAGACCGTGTAAAAGGCTGTTTGCGCGTACAATGAATTCGAAAAGGAGACAATTATCATGAAAAAGCTGTTAACTCTCGTTCTGGCTCTCGTCATGGTTTTCGCAGTTGCGGCTCCCGCAATGGCAATGACCGACGAAGCTCTGGGCACCGTGGCTAACACCAACGATGCTTACTCCCTGGAAATCGCACTGTATCAGGCCAACGCGGCTGACTTCGCCCTTGATTCAACGTTCACTCTGTATCAGGCTAACGTGGCCGATAATGCCGGTGGCGTTGGCGCTACCTTCGTGCTCCCCGCTGTGCAGGGCGCAAACCGCGCTTATGTTGCCAATGAGAACGTATACTTTGGCATCAAGCTGTATCAGAAGGAAAACGTAGAAGCTGCAAACAAGGTTCCCCAAAAGATGAAGATCACCAGCACTTACAGCTGTGAGAGCGCTACTGTGAAGCAGGTTCTGGTCGACACCGATGGTAAAGCTACGGATATTGCGAATGAAACCGTCAT
>CAYVPJ010000278.1:0-2025 GCA_964453505.1 uncultured Oscillospiraceae bacterium
ATGACCATTATAAACGCCTTCGTAAAGTGGACTGGATTGTTAAAGGCATTCGTGAAGATATAACAGGTGTTAATAATGGCTCAACGCTAACACTATCTTCGGTATATAAGCTGAATATCGCTTTGTCTGATGTAATGAACATTATCTCGAAAAACGCTCCTGCTACAACAGAGGTTTCTGAAAAGAAAAAGAATTATGTGTTTATTATAGATGAAATCAACAGAGGTAATATTTCTAAAATCTTTGGTGAACTGATAACGCTTATTGAAACATCAAAGCGTATTGGACAAGCAGAAGGAATGAAAGCCCGTTTGCCTTATTCTCAGAAATTATTTGGAGTACCTGACAATGTTTATTTGATAGGTACTATGAATACGGCTGACCGTTCTATTGCCACTATTGACACTGCGTTAAGGCGACGCTTCAAATTCAAAGAAATGATGCCGGATGCCGATGTTCTTGATGGTGTTAATGTAGAAGACCTTTCAATCAAAGATATGCTTATCGGAATGAACAACAAGATTTCAGTCCTGTATGACAGAGAACATACAATAGGACACGCATATTTTGTTCCACTTAGAGCAAATCCAACGATTGAAACATTAGCATCAATCTTCTCGGACAATATTATTCCTCTTTTACAAGAGTATTTTTATGAGGACTATGAAAAAATTCGTTTAGTTCTTGGTGATAACAATAAGCAGAACGAAGAAGAACAGTTCATTGTTGCAAAATCTAACGATTACAATGACTTGTTCGGTGACACGGAGTATGAATTTGACGAGATAAGTAATTATGAAATCAATTACTCCGCTTTTGATAATATAGAAGCATACCGCTCAATATAAGCAAAGTGAGGTGTTATGATGCGAGCTACATATCAGATAACTGAATATGGCTCTTTTGTGAGAGATAAAGAGATTGCAGGTTGCATCTCTTTACCTCTTTACACCTTCGATGCTTTAGAGAATTTTATTCTCGCCAATAGAAGCAAAGAAACAGACGCTCTTGAGTTAATGGGATTGTCGGCGAGAAAAGGGGTCGGGAAAATCATTACAGCCAAAAACTATGTCGGTGTGATTTCTATGAATGACGGTACTACTATTGAGATTTTGCCAAAGATATATTCAAGAGAGCAAACATCAGACACCAAAGTCAAAAAACTTCTTGTTGATATGCTGAGAACCCTCAGAAACTCACCATATAAATCACTTCAACAGACAAATGTTGATGTGGAAAAGATGAGCATATTTGAAGTGTTCATTCGTATGTTCATTGATGAGGTTTTCGGCATAGTTAAAAAGGGACTTAAGTGTTGCTATCAAACGATACAAGAAAACGAAACAATGTTCAAAGGCAAGATGATTTTTAATCGGCAAATCAAGAACAACATAGCACATAAGGAACGCTGCTATGTTGAATATGATGAGTACAATACAAACAGACCGGAAAACAAGCTGATTAAATCTGCCCTGCTATACTTATCGAAAACAACCATATTTGCGAAAAATAAGAGTGACATTAAGACTTTGCTATGTAATTTCTCCGAGGTGTCTTGCTCCGATGATTTCAAAAAAGATTTTGAGAAAGTTACAATAGAAAGAAATACAAAAGATTATGAAACTGCGCTTATGTGGTGCAGAGTGTTTTTGATGGGAAAGAGCTTCACTTCTTTTTCTGGCTCAGAGATTGCGTTTGCTCTTCTTTTCCCTATGGAAACATTGTTTGAAAGTTACTTTGCAGCAAAGCTCCGCAAAGAATTGAACCAGTCCCAATACAGCCTTTCAGCTCAGGATAAGAGTTACCATTTATTTGATGATCCAAGCAGAAAATTTCTTATGAAGCCAGACATCGTTGTAAAGCATAAGCACACCAATACGGTTTTTATTTTAGACACTAAATGGAAAGTTCTTTCCGATGCAAAGCCGAACTATGGCATATCACAAGCAGATATGTATCAAATGTATGCGTACCAGAAGAAATACGACGCAAAAAGTGTAACGCTCCTTTATCCGCTTACTGAAA
>CAYVPJ010000279.1:0-2024 GCA_964453505.1 uncultured Oscillospiraceae bacterium
GCCAGGGCGTGGCCAAGAAGATCACCGAAAACGTGGTGCCCGATATGGAAAAGCTGGGCATCGAGGTGGTGAACTTTAACATACAAAACTTTAAGGATGGGGCGGGCACCATTGAAAACATGGGTATCGACAACGTGGAGCAGATCCGCAAAAATGCGCAGATCGCCAAGGCCAACGCCCAGCGGGATATTGCCATCGCCACCGCCAACGCCCAGCAGGAGGCCAACGCTGTGAAGGTGACGGCGGAAAAGAAAATTGCCGAGCAAAACGCGGAGCTTGCAGTGCAGCAGGCGGAGATGCGCGCCAAGTCCGACACCAAGAAGGCCGAGGCGGACGCCGCCTATTCCATCCAGCAGGAAACCCAGCGCAAAACCATTGAGATCACCCGCTCCAACGCGGACATTGCCCGCAAGGAAAAAGAAGCGGAGCTGGCTGAAAAGGAGATTGCACTCAAGGAGCGCACGTTGGATGCGGAGGTGCGCAAGCAGGCCGACGCCATGAAGTACCAGGCCGAAAAGGAAGCCGAGGCCAACCTGATCAAACGCCAAAGGGAGGCCGACGCTAAGAAATACGAGATCGAGCAGCAGGCCGCCGCCCGCCGCACCGAGGCGGAAGCGTTGCGCTTTGCCATGGAGCAGGAGGCGGAGGGCATCCGCGCCAAGGGACTTGCCCAAGCCGAGGCAATCGAGAAGAAGGCCGACGCCCAGAAACGCATGGGCGAGGCTTCCGTGCTGGAAATGTATCTATCCGCCTTGCCCGAGGTGGTGAAAAACGCCGCAAGTCCGCTGGCCCAAACGGAAAAGATCGTGATGTATGGCGACGGCAACGCCAACAAGCTCATCCGCGATGTGATGCTGGGCACGGGTCAGGTGTTTGACGGGGTAAAAGAATCCACCGGCCTTGACCTGAAGGAGCTGATTAACGGCATCGCCAAGCAGCAGCCCCCCAAGGCTGGGGAGTAGGGGCGAATATCATCCGCCCGCATGCCCCCAAAAACCAACCGTAAACCGTGGCAGGATGGGGCCGTTCCCTGTAGGGGCAGGGTTCTGCTCTGCCCGCCGTATCCCCGCGATTCAACCGTAAAACAGCGGTAGGAGCGGAACGACACGGGGGTTGTTCCCTAAGGCGCGGTTAACAATGCAATTACGGAAATGCTGGGGCGGATTTTATATCCGCCTCGAATTGTTACAGGGCCATTTCATAGCACCAGAAATATTCGTCATACAAGAAAACCCGTCCCCCCCGGCGAAAGCCCAGCCGTTGATACAGGCGGTTGGCCGAGAGGTTGTTTTCCGCCGCCAGCAAACGCAGCGCATCGAAACCGGCTCCCTTGGCGTGCTCCAGGGCCAAGCGCATGGTTGCTCCGCCAATCCCCCGCCCCTGGAGCGAGGGGGCCACGCACAGGCGGCAGGCCTCCACCGGGCGGGCCGCGGGGGACCACCCGGCACCGGGCACGGCAAGCTCCTGCAAGCATTCTTCATCGGCGGTGAGGGTAATGCAGCCGGAAAGGGAGCCGTTTTCCTGCCGCAGCAAATAAAGCTCCCCACGCATGGCGTCCTCCTGCACAATGGCCAGGGAGGGATATTCCTCATCCCAACTGGCGATGCCCAGGGATTTTACCGCTTCTATTATGGCAAACACCTCCGCCGCGTCGGCGGGGGTTCCTTGGATCAGTTGTTGGCACATCATTTTACGCTTCCCTTTGGTTTTATAGATACGGCAGGCGGATGATATCCGCCCCTACCCGCCACCCCGGACGGCCAAAGGCCGCCCCTACGGTTTTGCGGGAGGTTGTGGGGGTGCGGGTGCCCCCGCAGAGGCGTTCCCCCTCTCCCCCCCTTACGACAGCTCGAACATGCCCATATAAAGCTGATAATACTTGCCCTTTTGGGCCAGCAGGTCGGCGTGATCCCCCCGCTCGATGATGCGGCCGTGCTCCAGCACCATAATGGCGTTGGAATTGCGCACGGTGGATAGCCTGTGGGCGATTACGAACACGGTGCGTTCCTTCATCAGTTCATCCA
>CAYVPJ010000280.1:0-2017 GCA_964453505.1 uncultured Oscillospiraceae bacterium
ATCCGTAGAACGTATTGATAAGATTCTTTTGGCTGAGAATACTATTCTGGAGCCTGTTACACCGAAAGATTTTAATGGGTTTACTGATAAGATTGAATATTGTGAAGTCTCGTTTGCTTATGAGAAGGATAAAGAGGTACTGAAAAATATCAATTTGGAGATACCTCACGGAAAGACTATCGCTCTCGTTGGACAGTCAGGTTCGGGAAAGTCAACGTTAGTGGATTTATTGCCAAGATTCTACGATCCGACTAAGGGAAATATATTGATAGATGGTGTTAATATTAAGGATATTCCTATTCGTTCATTAAGATCGATTATGGGAAACGTGAATCAAGAGGCAATATTATTCAATGATACTTTTTATAACAACATAACGTTCGGTGTGGACGGTGCTACAAAAGAGCAGGTGATAGCGGCTGCAAAGATTGCCAATGCTCACGAATTCATTATGGAGTCAGAGAACGGGTACGATACAAACATAGGCGATAGAGGTTGTATGCTGTCAGGTGGACAGCGCCAGCGTGTAAGTATAGCACGTGCCATATTGAAAAATCCTCCTATTCTGATTCTTGATGAGGCTACCAGTGCTTTGGATACCGAATCGGAGCGTTTGGTTCAGGAGGCCGTGGAACGTCTTATGAAGGACCGTACAACAATAGCCATAGCTCATAGATTGTCCACCATCAAGAGTGCCGATGAGATTTGTGTGGTTCATGAAGGACGTATTGTGGAACGCGGAACGCATGAGGAATTGTTAGTCATGGACGGCTATTACAAACGTCTCAACGATATGCAACAATTATAAGAAGCTGTTTTGGAAGCTGTTTTGAATTTCTACAAAATATATTCGTACAGATTCTGATAATTCTAGAGAATCGAATTATCTTATTACTAAAGGTTTATTGTGCATATGTTCCATGTACTGTTGGATTATCGCCTTTAGTTCTGCTTCATATTGGTCTTGTAGCTCGGGAAATTTGTCTTTGAGATTGTTTTTCAGATAGACATCTTGTTTGAAATTGTACATTCCGGTGACATCCTTTCCATCGAACTGCAACAGATAATCTCCTTTCTCATATTGAAAAATTCCCGATGTGTAGTTTATCGCAAAAGTATCATCATTCGGAGTTTTCAACAAATTCTGACCAAATCCCACAAAGTGTCTGTCATAACCCAAATACCCTAATATAGTGGGGAGAATATCAATCTGCTGTGCTATGCCTTTTCTATGGCCTTTTATCTCTCCTGATGGATCAAAGAATAATATGGGAACTTTGAAGAGACCCAAATCGTTCTGATATTCCGGCTGACCTGAAGTGTGTGTGTGATCTGCCGTAAGAACAAACAAAGTATTCTTGTACCACTCCTGTTTTTTAGCACTTTCAAAGAATTTTCGAATTGAATAATCCGAGTACCGAATACATCTGTGCATCGGCTTTTCGTCTTTTGGAAATACAGATTCGTATCTATCGGGAATAGAATAAGGATGATGCGAAGTAACGGTGAATGCGGTAGTTACAAAAGGTTGTTTAAACGAATTCATCTTGTCGCAATAGAACTGAAGAAACTCTTCATCCCAAATACCCCAATATCCGTCATATTTACTATGACCACCGAATTTCGGTTCATTATCAAACTCCGTCATTCCGAAATAGTCTTTGTAACCTATGGTACGTGAATATGATCTGAATCCCATGGAGCTGTTTTCGGCTCCGTGAAAAAACGCGGAATAATAACCTTTTGAATCAAGTTCTTCAGCAATTCCGCTTACTTCGCTTACAGATGCCGGTATGAGAAAAAAATTCTCTACCATCATCGGGATACTCGATAATATTGAAGGCATGGCATCAATACTCTTCTTTCCATTGGCAAAAGAGTATTCGAATGTCAGACTCTCTTCAATAAGTGAATCTAAAAAAGGAGTATAAGTCTGATAACCGGGAATGTCTTTATTCAGGCTGCCGAAATATTCCGAACTGAAACCTTCCAATATTAATATCACTACATTCTTTTT
>CAYVPJ010000281.1:0-2014 GCA_964453505.1 uncultured Oscillospiraceae bacterium
GATTCATCGTGGTATTCATAGGTTTCCCTCCATTTCATATGGAGCCGTCACGCGGTCTCGAACCGCGAACCTGCCGCTTACAAGGCGGCTGCTCTGCCTGTTTGAGCTATGACGGCATCACTCTGCGCCAGGGGGCGCTTTTTTGCGTTTTGGGGCTGATACCCCCGGTCGGCAATTTCGCGAAAATTCGCGCGAGAGGGAGCGGCGGTCTCCAGCCGTGGGTTCACAGGGATCTGATCCCCCCTCCCCAAGCACAGACTTCGCCGAGGCAAAGCGCGAAAGCGGCTGTGCGGCGGGCGGGCACGGGCGACGGCTAGCCCTCGCCGGGGTGCAGCGCAGGGCGGGCGGCGGTGTGTGCGCGAAACGGGCGCGGAGCGAGCGCGGGGCGGGGCGGGCGGCGGGGCAACGGGCGCGGGCTTACGCCGGAGAGAGCAAAGGCCGTCTGCCGGGCGAAGGTCGCCTGCCGGGCACGTCGGCGCGACACGGGCGCGACGGCGGCCGTTTCGCCGGGGCGGGCAACCGGGCAGCAACCGGGGCGTCAGGGCGCGACGGGCGGCTTTCCCGGCGCGACGCGGGCAACCGGGCGGCGCGGGCTCCTTTCGGCGCGGGGCGCGGCGGGCTGGCGTGGGCGGCGCGGGCGGAACAGGTGCGGCAGGCGGACGCGCGGGGCGGCACGTGGGGCGATGGTCACGGCGGCTGGCGGCACGACGCTGCGCGTGGGTGCTATCTCTGCTCGGCGTGTGTAGGGTTTCGCCGCTCTACACAGTGGCGTTCGGTGCCAGGTGGCGCGGCTTTTCACGGGATCGAAGCAGGAAAGCGCCGGGCGTCCAGGCGAAACCGGGCGACTGTGCGGGCAGCTGTGCGGGTGACGGGGCGGACGGGCTCTTCCTATAGGCTCGGGTGAGCGAACGACGTCTGGCTGGACACACGAGTTATCCGTTTGTTATCTTGCTTTCCCGGCGCGGCGGAGTGATGTATGTGTCGCGGGCGGCACAAAGGCCGCCGAGCGGCGGGCGGGAAACGCCGGGCACAAGGAGGAAACCCCGTGAAAACCCAGACTTTCGGCATCGAGGTTGAGATGACCGCCATCACGCGCCAGCGGGCGGCGGAGACCATCGCGGCACACTTCGGCACGACCGCCCAGTACACGGGCGGCACCTACGACGCTTGGCAGGTGCACGACGGGCAAGGCCGCGCTTGGAAGCTGGTCAGCGACGCCAGTATCGCGGGGAGCCGCGACCAGCAAACAGAGTTCGTCAGCCCGGTGTGCGGCTGGAACGACATCGAGACGGTACAGGAGCTCATCCGAAAGCTCCGGGCGGCGGGCGCGAAAGCGCACTCCTCCTGCGGCATCCACGTCCACATCGGCGCAGGCGAACACACCGCGAAAACCCTGCGGAACTTGGTGAACATCGTCAACGCAAAAGAGGACCTGCTGACACAGGCCTTGGGCATTTCGCCCGACCGGCGGGGACGCTGGTGCCAAGCGGTCGACCCTGACTTCCTCCAGCGGCTGAACCGGAAGAAGCCCAAGACCACCGACGAGTTCGCCGAAGCCTGGTACGGCACACGCGACTGGCGCTGGCGGGCGGACAACCACTACGACGGGAGCCGCTACCACCTGCTCAACCTGCACAGCCTTTGGCAAAAAGGCAGCAACGGGCACCTGGGCACCGTTGAGTTCCGAGCCTTCAACAGCACACTTCACGCTGGGGAGATCAAAGCTTACATCCAGCTTTGCATGGCCATCAGCCACCAGGCGCTCGCGGCGGGAAGCGCCAGTCCGGCGCGCCCGCAAACCGACAACCCGAAGTACACCTTCCGATGCTGGCTCCTCCGGCTGGGCTTCATCGGCGACGAGTTCAAAACCGCCCGCGAACACCTCATCAAGAACCTTCCGGGCAACAGCGCATGGCGGCAGGCTTCCTGATACAGGAAGCCCTGCAAACCCTGCCTGATGATGGCCTTTGGCACAGGCCGAAACCGGGGCAACCCGGTCGCGGGAGCCAACGCT
>CAYVPJ010000282.1:0-2013 GCA_964453505.1 uncultured Oscillospiraceae bacterium
ACTACGGCCGAATCTGCCCGATAGAGACGCCCGAAGGTCCGAACATAGGCCTTATAGGCTCGCTCGCCACATACGCGCGCATAAACGAGTACGGCTTCATCGAAGCGCCGTATCGCCGCGTGGATCGCGACGAAAGCCGCGTCACCGACGAAATCATATACATGACCGCCGACGAGGAAGACCAGTACGTCATAGCGCAGGCGAACGAGCCTGTAGACGAAAACGGCAAGTTTGTTAACGAGCGCGTCACCGTTCGCAAGCGCGAGGAGATTATCGAGGTCGACCGCGACGCCGTCGATTTCATAGACGTCAGCCCGCGCCAGCTCATATCGATAGCCACCGGCATGATACCGTTCCTCGAAAACGACGACGCCAACCGCGCGCTGATGGGCTCGAACATGCAGCGTCAGGCTGTGCCGCTTCTGAAACCCGAAGCGCCCATCGTGGGCACGGGCATAGAATACAAAGCCGCGTGCGACTCCGGCGTCGTAATGCTCGCCAAGGAAGCGGGCACGGTCACGCGCGTGACCGCCGACGAAATCGTTATACGCAACGAAAAGGGCGTAAGCCGCTCCTACCGCCTGAGCAAGTTCGCGCGCTCGAATCAGGGCACGTGCATAAACATGCACCCTGTCGTCGAACAGGGCGAGGAGATCGCGTACAGGCAGGTGCTCGCCGACGGCCCGTCTACGGACAACGGCGAAATAGCGCTCGGCAAGAATGTGCTCATAGGCTTCATGACGTGGGAAGGCTACAACTACGAAGACGCAATACTGATAAGCGAACGCCTCGTTAAGGACGACATGTATTCGTCCATACACATCGAGGAATACGAGTCCGAAGCCCGCGACACTAAACTTGGCAGCGAAGAAATCACCCGCGACATACCCGGCGTGGGCGACGACGCGCTGCGCGATCTCGACGAACGCGGCATAATCCGCATAGGCGCGGAAGTCCGCGCGAACGACATACTCGTGGGCAAGGTCACTCCCAAGGGCGAAACCGAGCTCACCGCCGAGGAGCGCCTGCTGCGCGCCATATTCGGCGACAAGGCACGCGAAGTGCGAGACACGTCTCTGCGCGTGCCGCACGGCGAGTTCGGCATAGTCGTCGACGTCAAAATATTCAACCGCGAAAACCGCGACGAGCTCAGCCCCGGCGTCAATCAGATGGTGCGCGTCTATATCGCTCAGAAGCGTAAAATCTCCGTGGGCGATAAAATGGCAGGCCGCCACGGAAACAAGGGCGTCGTTTCGCGTATACTGCCCGAGGAGGACATGCCGTTCCTCTCGGACGGCACGCCGCTCGACATCGTTTTGAACCCGTTGGGCGTGCCCTCGCGTATGAACATTGGTCAGGTGCTCGAGGTTCACTTGGGTCTCGCTGCCAAGGCTCTCGGCTGGCATGTCGCCACGCCCGTGTTCGACGGCGCGAACGAATACGACATCATGGACACGCTCGACGAAGCCGCGAAAGCGAGCGACGGCGAGTTGTACGACGCGAACGGCAAGCCGAGCATACAGTTCTCGAAGATCGGCATAAACCGCGACGGCAAACTCTGGGTGTACGACGGCCGCACAGGCGACCGCTTCGACAATCCCGTCACCGTCGGATATATGTACATGCTCAAACTGCACCACTTGGTCGACGACAAGATCCACGCGCGTTCGACCGGCCCGTACTCGCTCGTAACGCAGCAGCCTCTGGGCGGCAAGGCGCAGTTCGGCGGTCAGCGCTTCGGCGAAATGGAAGTGTGGGCTTTGGAAGCATACGGCGCGAGCCATGTGCTTCAGGAAATTCTCACCGTCAAGTCGGACGACGTCGTGGGGCGCGTAAAGACATACGAAGCCATTGTGAAGGGCGAGAACATTCCCGACCCCGGCGTTCCCGAATCGTTCAAGGTGCTCATTAAGGAATTGCAATCGCTGTCGCTCGACATAAAGGTGCTCGCCGAGAACAAGCAGGAAATTATCATTCGCGAGCTTGAGGACGACGACCTAGCGCCCGAGAGCG
>CAYVPJ010000283.1:0-2008 GCA_964453505.1 uncultured Oscillospiraceae bacterium
TCGGGGCAAGGCCGGGACGCCTGGCAAACAGTTCCCGACCAACAACCGGTTTTTGTTACTGACGAATTGAATGGCATGCCTGTTTTGAGGTTTGATGGAATCAACGATCAAATCAACGGTCTTACCATACCTGAAGCAGATAGTTCATCAATAAGTATTTTTGTTGTCGCTAAAGGCGATGACCAAAGTTATGTGCTTGCAAACATATTTGAAATTAATAATAACAACAATGGCTTTGGTTTTGGGAGGCGCAGTTGGTTCACTCCGGGAGAATTGAGTATTCAAAATAACGGTGCACAAGTAAACCTGGGATTGTTACCCACCACCGGATTTCCTTATAAAATTCTGGAAGGCATCAAAGATTTTAATGTCAGCACCGAATTGTTTATGAATGGCTTTTCATTAGGTACATCAGCTGATGGAACCCTGAACGGTTCGTTTACAAATGGCGATTACAAAATTGGTTATTCTCAGGGGTGGGAGCACTTTAAGGGGGATATTGCAGAAATAATTTTGTTTAAAAATGCATTAGACTCATCACAACGTGCAAGTGTTGAAAATTATCTGCGATTTAAATATGCGGGACAAATATCTCTGGGCCCCGATATCAGCGCGTATGGGTTTGATAGTATTATTCTAAATGCGCACAGCGGCTTTAGCAATTATCTTTGGAATACCGGTAGTGCCGATTCATTGATAACAGTGAATCAGTCGGGAGTTTATTGGGTGCAGGCCAATGATCTGTTTGATTATTTGACCACAGATACCGTTGTTGTAAATTATCCTGTTACGCGGCTAAGCTATAGCCACGACACCACCGTGTGTATGGGCTCCCCGCTGGTATTAACCCCCCTTATCAGTCCGAAAAACCTCTACAGTTTTTTGTGGTCGAATGGCGCTACAGATACCGCCATCAGCGTAAATGCCAGCGGGACTTACTGGGTAAAAATAACCGACAGCCTTGGTTTTTATGCTTATTCGGATACTATACAAGTAATCATTGACTCTTTTGCACAGGGAATCAGCCTGGGCAATGACACAACATTTTGTTCGGGAAACAGCATCGGTTTGTCACCTTCCTTGCCGGGTCAGGCCAGCCTGTTTTTTACATGGTCTGACGGATCCCACGATTCGACATTAACTATTATAAATTCAGGGGTTTACAAATTAACTGTTACTAATGCCCTGGGCTGTTCTGTTGAAGACTCAGTATATGTTGCTGTATCTGGTACAGCACCGAATACTATGTTTTTTGCCGATACTGTTTGTTTGGGAGGTTATACCACCTTCACAGATATATCTACTTTCCAGCCTTCAGACTCCATTATAAAATGGCATTGGCAATTTAATGTTTCCGACACTTCAAACTTACAAAACCCCATATATGCGTTCGGCACGCATGGTTCTCATAACGTAGCGCTGACTGCTTATACGCCATCGGGGTGTTCGCAGACAAACAATCTTAATATATGGGTTCATCCTGTTCCTACACCATCCTTTAATGCAGGGGTAGCATGTATCAATAATCCGTTCCAGTTTACCGACTTGTCCACTGTGGTTACGGGCGATAGCATTACCTTCTGGCAATGGGACTTTGGAGATAGTACACCCTTGTCGAATCAACAGAACCCCGTTCATTTTTATAATACTTCCGGCAATTATACGGCGACACTTAATGTTTTTTCGGTAAACAATTGTACACAATCAGTGTCTCACAACATTCCGGTGGTGAACATATATCCGGATGCGGCCACTCCTCAAATATTTCATCCTGTTGATAATGCCATGCTCACGGGTACTTTGGTTGCCTTCAGCTGGCTTCCCTCTGCCAATGCTGACCGGTATAAGGTTATAATTGCATCAGACAGCCTGTTTGCCAGCATATTAACACAAGTTCTTTTGGATACTACAGTTTTTTATTATACTTTCAGTTCGGTTAATCAGACCTTTTTTTGGAAAGTACTTGCATATAATATTTGTTCCGATTCAGTAGCCTCACAAACGCAAC
>CAYVPJ010000284.1:0-2005 GCA_964453505.1 uncultured Oscillospiraceae bacterium
GGTTTCATTTTGCACAATGTCATAGACAATCCCTTCTTGCGCCGCTTCCAACAGCGTGTTTGCCGCCACGAGGGTGGGAAACAGAGTAGCCCCATCCTTATCATACAGCCGGGCGGAGGCAAAATCCCCGGTGGCCACCCCTTCCATCACCGCCCCATACGCGCTATCATCTGCATAATAATCCATGTTTGCCGTGAAGGATTCCACCACCGTCATCAGCATTTGGAGCTTTTCCAGGGTACGCTGCTTTTCCTGGGCCAGCGCCGTATCAAACGCGTTGGTGGTAAGGATGTAGCTGATAATGGTAAACGCAATCACCAACACCAGCAAACAAGAGAAAAATACCTTCCACGCAAATTTCATTCTCTCACCTCCAACCGGTAACCAACCTTGTATACGGTTTTGAGGGAATCCTCAAGCCCCAGCTTTTTTCTCAGCCTTTGCACATGCAAATCCACCGTGCGGCTATCCCCCAAATAATCGCCCTGCCATACCCGCTCAAATATCACATCCCGAAACAGTGCGATGTTTTTATTCTGCAAAAACAAAAGGAGCAATTCATATTCCTTTGGGGTTAGCTCCGCCTGAACCCCGTTCTGCATGACCGCGTGGGATTGCGTATGCACCTCAATATTCTTTAGTCGTATCACGGAATCCGTTTTATAATAACGCCTAAGCACCGTATCCACCCGCGCCAACAGCTCCGCAATGGCGAAGGGCTTCACAATATAGTCGTCCGCCCCCAGTCGCAGGCCCTTCACCCTGTCCGCCACATCCCCCTTGGCGGTAAGGAAGATCACCGGCATATCCAGGGGCTTGATAAATTCCATCAGCGCAAAGCCATCCACATAAGGCAGCATGATATCCAAAAGAATCAGGTCAAACCGGCGGTCCACAAGTAAATCCGCCTCCGCTCTGCCATCGTAGGTGCAGGCGCAGGCATACCCCGCGTTGGTCAAATTAATTTGGATCAGTTCGGAGATAGGCCTTTCGTCCTCCACAACAAGAATTTTCTCCATTTGTAATTCCGCCTTATCTTTGTTTCAACGTATCATATTTCAGGATTGCATCTGAATTGTATCATGCATGGGCATATATTTCCATTCTAAGCCCGCAACTCTAACTTGCTCATAGAAACGGCTATTGAAAAAGAACACCCGGCAGAGTATGGAGAAATGATACAGAGCCGCTCCGGCAATGCTATTGCCCCGGGATATATTGAGCATAAAAAGGCCGCGCCAACTCACGCATCGTAAGTTGCCACGGCCGATCTTCTCACTATTTCCAGACGGATTGATTTTTATTGCATGTTTATGCACCGGTTATTGATTTTGTGGCATGGGAGGGCTCACTATTCCACAGGCGATTGAAAGCCTAACCCGTATGCGGTGTCGTAGGGGCAAAGCAGCACAAGCGCCGCCTTATCCACCCTGTATGCCATGCCCCGTATGCGGCAAGCCTCGGCCCGTGAACAGGCGCACATCAACACGTTTTTATCCGTGCCGGAAAACATTCCCGTTGCGCCGATAGCGGTAACGCCCCGGTCAAGCTCTTTCATGATCATATCCGAAATTTCCTTGCCCCGGTTGGTCACCACGAACACCACTTGGCCCGCCATGAACCCCGCTGTGATCTTATCGATTATCGTGGTGGAAACCGCCGTCATAACAATGCCCTGCAGCACCGCGTCGATACGCCCGAACACCAGCCCGCCCAGCAATATTACGGTGCCGTCGGTAACGATGGATATGGTGCCGATGGAAAGGTGGGGCAGCTTTTTTCGGATGCTCATAATCAAAAAGTCCGTGCCCCCGGTGGAGGAACCACGCCAATAAATAATCGCCAGCCCCGCGCCGGAAAGCGCGCCCGCGAACAGCGCCGCCATGAGGGGATCCCCGGTATAGGTGGGCAGCAGTGGAAATACAACGTCCATAATTATCGTGCTTATAATCATTGTGCGAATGGAGCGAAAAAGGAAGCCTTTGCCCAGCATCTTGAGGCAGAG
>CAYVPJ010000285.1:0-2005 GCA_964453505.1 uncultured Oscillospiraceae bacterium
ATGAAACAGCAGATCTGGAACGTATGAAAGCCGAAGCAGAACTACGGGCGGCAGCCAGTGAAAATGGGGTAAAAGCAAAGGTCGAGCAGAGCAATCAGAATGCTTCCCGCTATGCGCAGGCATCGGCTGATGAGCAGGCATATCAGTATCTGTATGCACTGAGCAGGATGGATGCGGATGCACTTTCGCAGGGGCAGTATCAGGAAGCATGGGATATCCAATGTGAAGCAGACAGCATCAATAAAAAGATATTCCTGAAACCAGGCAACTACAATTTCTTAATAAAAGCAGATGGTTATAAAAACCTTAAAGGATCATTCCAGATCTCAAAAGGAGACAAGAAATTCGTTGAACTGGTGCTTATTCCTGAAAAAATGGCAAAAAAAGAGGTTCATCTTCAGGTGATAAGCGAAGTCAGGATTGTTGATGACATTGAAAAGCAACTTCTTGATTTCGGGATAATTCCTGCTCAGAACGAGGAGCTTCCCCACTGGATAGTCGTAACTCTTAAAGGGAGTACGATAACTGTTGATAATTACAGGAAATATATTCTTGAAGTTGATGTTCACACATTCAAGAACGGTCAGAAATATAAGATCACTCACTATGAACACAAGCCGTTCTTTGTAACTCCTCAGAATGAACAGATGAAGATAAGAGAGGAGACTAAAAATGTTTCTCTTGCTGTCGTAAAAAAGTTCTTCTCATCAATAAATCTTGAGGAATTCCTCTCGGATTAAACGGAGGCGATCATGTTTAATTTAAGGCGCAACTGCTTGATAATATTTGCAATATTGCTTTGCTCCGTGTTTGTGTATGCTCAGAATATCAAAGTTGCTGTTACAGACCTTGACGGTGGAACTTACTACAAAGATTATGCTTCCACAGTTACCCAGATAATAATTTCTGAGCTTTCCGCAGATTCGAAGATCGAGCTTGTTGAAAGAAGTCAGCTTAAAAAGATCCTTGATGAACACGGTTTGCAGATGACTGGTCTTGTTGAGCCGGAAAAAGCTGTGGAACTGGGAAAATTCATTGCGATAAACAAGCTTATAACAGGAACGCTCGGGCCGCTTGGAAATCAGTTTGTGATAACTGTGAGAATGATCGATATTGAAACTTCAAAGATAGATCTGTCTGTCACAGAAACGGTCCCAAATGCTTCTTCACTTCCATCGGGCTCAAAAGTTGTTGCTGAAAAACTGCTTAATGCGATAAAGAGCGGAAAAGCAGTTAGTGAAAGTGCCAGAGAAAAACTAAAATACAGTTGCGAAACAAAAAAAGATGCGACTGCATGCTTTAAGCTTGGAGTTTCATGGTATAAAGGAATTGAAGGGATGAAAAACCTGATATTTGCAAAAAACCATTTTGCGACTTCTTGCAGTTATGGACACGGAAGGGCTTGTTATTACACAGGAAATATGCTTAAAAAAGGAATCGGCGGGAACAAGGAACCACTTAATTCGGGTAAATACTTTAAAGCCGCATGTGATTCAGGATTTCAGAAAGGATGCACGCAAAAAGGTTTTTCTTCCGGCGGATCGTCTTTCGGAGCACCTGCGACAGGAGGAGGCAATGAATCGATCGGTCCTAAAAAGAAGCCCAGCAGTGGATCAGAAGAGACAATATCTGAACTTGAAGAGTGACACAATAGGAGAGAAACTTAATGGACCTGTCTGTAAAAATCGGCAAAATGACTCTGCAAAATCCAATACTTACCGCTTCAGGCACTTTCGGGTACGGGCCTGATCTGAATAAGATCGGCGGTTTCTGCACAAAAGGGATTTCAATTGAGCCCCGTGGCGGCAATCCTGCTCCGAGAATTGTTGAAACTGCATCGGGAATGCTCAATTCGATCGGGCTTGAAAACTGCGGATCGGAAGCGTTCCTTAAAAAAGTAATGCCGACGATAAAAGATGTGAAAAGTGCAATAATTGTGAACTTTTACGCAGGTACTGAAGAAGATTTCATAAAACTTGCAGAAATTTTATCAACTGATGAAAGG
>CAYVPJ010000286.1:0-617 GCA_964453505.1 uncultured Oscillospiraceae bacterium
CTACGTGAAAGGCGACTAAAGCTACTTCTCAATAGCTCCTGTGAGAGATCGCAGGAGCTTTTTTCCTTCCTGCGATTCTCAACAAAAATCGCAGGAGGAAAAATCCATGTCAACCAATGAAAACTATTCGCAAATCCGAGAGCACTACATCTACGACCCCGACACCAAGCAGCGTATTCCCGTCAGTGACGAAATCTACAACGAGTACTACCGCCCGATCTGGAACACTTTCCGTAAGGCGCACCGTCACGGTTGCTGTTCCTGTCCAGGAAGCAAGTGGTGGCTCTGCAACGGCGACTGTGCCGTTTGCAAGTACCGCACCGCTGGGGACAGTCTCTCGCTCGATTATGAGCAGGAGATTCTCGGCGACACGCGCCCGGACGATTTCGACCTTGAGTCCATCGTCACCGACCGTATCGTATTCAAGCAACTGCTCAAGCGTTTGGACGTTCTGATGCCGGAAGCCCGCCGTATTGGTGAGCTTCGCCTCGATGGTCTTTCGGACAACGACATCGCCGACGTCCTCGGTATCCCGCGCACGACGTTCCGTTCAAGGCTCAAAAAAGCTCAGGCCATGCTCCACGATGAGTATAGCGACCTGATCTAACCCGGACAGG
>CAYVPJ010000286.1:627-2001 GCA_964453505.1 uncultured Oscillospiraceae bacterium
TCTCCGGCTACTATTGTGGTAGCCGGGGAGCTTTTATCCGATCATACTCCATAAACACTGCGACAGGAATCCTCATATTCGCTATATTCTGGTAACTGCTGCATACTGGCACGAATCTGTCGTCTGCGCTGCTGTAGATTTCTAAACGCAGGCGAGCAATATGGTAGTAACTCAGGGGTTGCCAGTTCCGCAATAAGATGATCTCGTAGAGCACGAGTCTTGTCAACAACCTGCTTATGAGCTTCATTATCGGGATCAAAGCAAGGAGTAACATTATATGGCAACGTGTGAACATGCCGCCTGCCTTGCGCCCCTTCTGGTTGAAAATCTGAAATAATCTTATCCAACGCCTGACTGTTGATCAAGCCCGTTATATACAAGGCTTCGTCCTCTGATTCGGCAAGATACCAGTATATAGTTTGGTCGATTATCAGCTTTTCGGGACGCAAAACGCTGCTCATCGGAACATATGTTGCACAAGGATATCCTCCACCAGCACCTACCATGACAAGCCAATTATCACAATCTGCCGCAGAAAAAGTCTGTGGGCTTAACTTGTTTCGGTAGTTAATCCTGTTGAAATACTGGCGTGCAGATTCACCAGTTTCTTCGAAGATTCGCCGAAATGCGGCGGACACTGTGGCCCCGTATGAGGCAAGCTCCGCTTCATCAACTACTTCCCAACGTCCTTCATTACGTTTTATTGGCAAGAGCGTTTTTGCGGGTGCAGCCAAATAGAACGGAAGAACATGCTCAGACTCAAAGCAATCATATATGAATTGGTCATCGATATTAATGACATTGAGGGAAAAGTCCTTATGCTTTTTTATCTTTGCTCCACTCACAAGATATGACAATTCGTCGTTTTGCCTTGGGATAGGACGAACAGACCACTTACCATTTTGCTGCAGCACACATTTGTGAAAGACCAGTGTGCGTGGCATAATGTCGGCACCCTGTAAGAAATGTATTTTTTCAATTACACCGTCGGTGATAGTGGTAACTGTTGGATTGTCTGTCCAAGCAGTTCTTCTTCCTTGCCGAATCAACCTGTATTCAACCGTTTCGTCAGGCTTGTCTGAATAAACGTGCCGTCCTTGGAAGGCCAAAGCGGTACGCTGCCTATTCTTGCATCCGATAAGCACTATGGATTTGTTCTTAAAGGTGTCGGTAGGCACTTCCCATATCTCAGATACCGACATACTTACACTGTGCTCAGCAGACAGATACCGCTGCTCTCTAAATGGCTCGTGATGATAGCCGTTTAGAAGTGTGCTTGGCATTATACAGCCAAATACGGCATCATCTTTCAAATATCGATCGACAGCATTGAGTAGGAACACCGTAGCCAGTTCGGTATGAAGATGAGAGCTG
>CAYVPJ010000287.1:0-1993 GCA_964453505.1 uncultured Oscillospiraceae bacterium
TGACCGAGCATGTGCCTGTGTATCGCAGTCATGGCGTGACGGCCACGACTGCCGTGGTTGCTTCCCGCGCCATCACGACGACCGGCATTACAACCTCCGGCGACCCATATGAGGCCATGAGCTTTGCGCAACTCCGAGAACTCGCGCGGGAAGGCTTCGACATCCAAAGCCACACATGGAGCCATGCACGAAACGCCTTTAACTCTGGTTATAATCAAAACGCCACCGACGCCGACATTGACCTTGAGTACCGACTAGCGGATGAAGCGTTTCGGCAGAACGGTTTCGATTACAACTGCATGGTATTCCCGTGGGGCGCGCATCAAGCGCGTCATCTCTCTTTGGCTCGTCGGTATGCTCGCTTTGGCGTGAATTGTCGCGGTACGGACGGAATGAATGATACCATTGATGATCCCATGGACATCAATCGTCTGGCGGCATCCACTAACGGCTCGAATCTCACGCAGATGAAGGCAACTATCGATACCGCAATCCAACGAAAATGCTGGCTCATCATCATGACCCACGCAGGCGCAACGCAGCCGGATGCCTCTTCGTTGGATAAACTGCTTACCTATGCCCAAGAAAAAGGCATCCGCATCGAGAACTTCAAAGAAGCCGCGCGCCTGAAAGCGCCCGCCTATTACGCAGGACATGGCAGCACGGCTTTCAAGGTTATGCCCAACGGAAGAACGACCTTCTCTATGACGGACGCTTCGATAGCAGAGCTCATTGAACGTGCTTATACGCTCGGCTATATCTCGCCCATGGCAAATGCTATCGAATCGCTAACCGCCGTGTGGACGGGTGAAGCGCCTCTGGAGGGCGAAACGCTGAACACCTCGCTCATTACAGTTACCGCGCATTTGCACAGTGGCGGGACGCGGACGATTACCGGCTTCACGGTGGAAGGTACGCTCACAATGGCGGTGGGCGAAAACCAACTGACGGTGCGTTATGGTACCCTTACCTGCACGCTAATCGTAACTGCTGTCGCTCATGGGAGTGAAACCACAACGCTGCTTGCTGATTATACTACGCAGTATAGCGGTACAGCAGAGCGTGACCGCGTTTGGTTTGCTCGTCACATGGATGCGGGCACATACGCACTACATATCTCGCTATCCGAGCCCATGGGGACGAGCAGCAGCACCAGCACCTATGCGTTTGCCTTGAAAACTGCAAGTGTGTTTGGTGACTCCAGCGGCACGGATCTGTGTCGTCTCTTAACGTCAGAGATGCAGAACCTGACGAGCTTCGATACAACGATTACGCTTTCCGAACCCGTGAATGGCTTCTTCCTGTTTGCCAAGCTGCTCAAGAAGGGTATCCGAATAAGGATGTATGTAGATGGCGAGGTCGCGGACAGCGATCTGCTGGACATCACCCCCGTTGCCACCCTTCAAGGCTCAGCTGCCTCGCCGGGCGAAGGCTGGTTCCCCGTAAACCTGACGGCGGGATCGCATGCGTATAAACTGGATATCGGCGGTGCGGCTGAGTCCGCTGGAAACGCGCTGGTTATCAAGACTGCCGCGTCTGAAAGCGACACGAGCGGGCAAACGTTGTTCACACTCACTGGCAAGCAGTGTAACGGTGGGCTATGCTTGATGGATTCGCTGACGCTGTCGCAGCCAGTATCGTACCTCTACGTTACTTTCGCGCCATCGACCAAAAGCACGTTCACCACGACGCTGATTATCGTATAAGCGCATAACCCAAGCAATAGGCCGCTTCCTTCACGGGGAGCGGTTTTTGATTGCGCGGAAAGGAGGTGATGGCATGGATGAGTTCGGTTGGTGGGCCGCCAAGTGGTGGGTCGCCGCGCTGTTTGGCGGCGTTCTTGCCTTCTGGCGTTGGCTGATCGCCCGGCAGAAGAAACAGCGAAAGGAAGCGAAGGTGCAGAAGGATGCATTCGTTGCGATCATGTACGACAGGCTTACGCAGGCGTACAACTACTACTCGCATCTGGGTTACTGCACTGTGCAGGATCGGC
>CAYVPJ010000288.1:0-1988 GCA_964453505.1 uncultured Oscillospiraceae bacterium
TTTTGTGCCATTACCGCTTCTATGACGACATTAATGTCGCACAGAAGCTAGTTGTCTGTCATATCCCTATAAGTAATCAAGTCCTTTCTGAAAGAAATTTGGAGGGGATTTTTTATTTCATATACTCCTTCAAAAATATAATTTATATTTTTGATTGAAGTATATATAGTTATAAACTCAATAATTCCTCATTAAACTTCCCCCACCTTCGTGGACTAAAGCGAATTCTTTGGTTGGTAACTATATTTTAGATTTTTTTAGAAAAATTAATATCTAACAATCCTCATAAACAATAAATGGAGAACTAACTAATCATCATCATTGACCATACTTATGATAAACTGGAACATCACCAGCAAGACCATAGCCACGAGAAGAAAATCACCAAGAAAAACAATAAAGACCAGGTCATGAATTTCCTCGATAATTATTAGCTATTCAATAAGATACTGAACCCCAGTTATCAACTCATACCCACTCATTAGTGATATTGTTAAGATATCAAGTTGTTTTCAAATTAAATAATATTGCTAAATTATGAATTTTTTCTTCAGTATTTTTTCATGGGAAGAAATCAATAAGATTGATAGGCGTATCAGATTCTAAAATTTTTTTATTCTGTTTTTCACATTCTTTTTTTACACTAAAAAAATCAAAAAAAGCCAATCACTTAATACCTGTATTTCAATTTTTATCTACATAATCTCAAGAAAGCAGATCATTATGATTAGGTTCTGCAGTAAGTAGAGAAAACTTTTTCTTCATTTTAATAATCTCTATCTTTCCATCATTTGCTATTCTTATATTTTCTCTCATTCTTTTTCTTTCCTGTGGAATAAGTTTTTCCCATACTTGAGAATATCATACATGATTTGGAAAAGGACATTTTTTTTCGTATTCATCAAAAGCATCAACGATCTGGTTATGCACCTCAGGGTTATTGATTTCTTTTTCATATCGCTCTCAAGTCTTAGGTACTTGATCTAATTCATTAGATAAGATTTTAGGCGTATTATTCATTATGAAACGATAAATATCTAAAATTTCACACAATTAATTATAACCAGAAACCCAAAAAAATGCAAATTTTACACTTAATTTACTTTATCTTTAATTTAGAAAAAATCCCCTCCAAGTAATTTAAGTAAGGGATACGAACAGACAACACGCACTATCCATCATAATTCTACGACGGACTAGTGCGGAACGTTGTCGGACATCTACTTTTTGTTTCAAATAAGGAACAAGAGAGTGGAGATTCTTTTAGAAGAAACAAGACTTGACTTTTTGTAGGAAAATTTTATAAACAATATCAGAAAACAAAATATTAACTAAAATAAAATACTATGAAATCATTAAAATTATCAAAAAAGGGGAAAGCATTTTATGAAATAATAAAAGATTTAAGACTTCCCAGCTATACAATTAGCAAAGAGTTACATGAAATTTTCCTTACAGATAAATACCCATTCCCTGAGGAAAAATTTACTGCATATGCAAAAATCCGAAAAAGATATAAGATATCTTACAAATGCAAGAAACTAAGAAGAGATATTCTAAATGCCTACAGAGATATTATTCCCTCTAATTTAATTAGATTAGATGGAAGAATAAAAAACAACTACATAAAAGCAATGGGGGAATCAGAATTATCTTTCTTAATAACAAGCCTTGTAGAAATTGAAAACGACAATGAAAAATATTTTGATCTTTTGGAAGGAATGTGTATCAGTTTTGTAACAAAAAAACACTACAGCAAGAAAAAGTAATCAATTAAAGCTTGGTAATTTACCAAGCTTTTTTATAATTGAAAATTATATAAACATCTTTATACTAAATAAGTCAAATCTCCACTCTCTTAAATATAAACAACAAAAAGTAGACAATCCGACAACACGCACTATCCATCATAATTCTACGACGGACTAGTGCGAAACGTTGTGAGACATGTAGTTTATCGTAAAAATAATAATCACGTTTAAAATACA
>CAYVPJ010000289.1:0-1986 GCA_964453505.1 uncultured Oscillospiraceae bacterium
ACGGTAGAAGTGATCCGTGAATTGATAGACTTCTTCCGGTTTTGGAAAGGTTGTCGCAGCATTATCAAAATAAGCAGTATAGTCCATCATCTTCGCCTCTCTTAGCATAGCTTTTCAAGTATTTCTATCAATACCTGTCGTTTTTCCTGTTCTGAAATAGACTGTCCCATTTCGTCTATGGAATTAACAATTTCATTTAAAAGCAATTTTGCTCTCTCTGTATACTCCGTTCTACTGAAGCTTTTTACAACCTCTTTACCATCACTGTTTGTGGTAATCAGCTTATAAGTATCTGAGAAATTATCTGTGGATACTTCCTGACTGTCAAATTCTTCAACAGCACGTTTGAACTGAGCCAAATCACCGTTAAAAGTTTTAATTGTAGCTTCATTCCAATCCTCAACACGCAAAGCAGTTATAGCCTTTGCAAGTCTTTGAATAAAGGAATTTTCATCATTTGTAATGCTCTTCATAAGCTCAAGCGTATGGTTCTCGTTGTTGGTAAAAAGATGCTGAATCGTAGTTTCTTTTAGAGAGTTATACCAATCCTGAATGATGGATGTCAAAGAACCATGTACGCTGGAACCCTTTGGTGTAAATAAAGCCTTTGTATCATAAATCAATGACTTAAGAAGTCTTGAAACAGAAGAATCGTATTCCTGCTTTGTCTGTGTGATACTGTCAATAATGACATCAGCATGAAAGCCATCAAGACCAAATACAGAAAAAACTTTTTCAAACAAATATTCTCTTGGATTTATATTATCCAGTTGTTTTAAGCTCTTAATAAGCCGCACATGTGAGGAAGATACCTTTTTAAAAGGTTCGCGCGCATTGCTGCCTAAATAGGTATGGGACATTTCTTTTGCATATTTGGGCAGGGACATGTACCATCGGTTCATGGCATACACAATGTAGGCAAAGCTGTTATAGGCTTTTTCCTGCTCATGTATGTACTGCCCAAAAATCTGTTCCAAATTAGCGAGATAAGTGGCTTTCTCCTCATTCCAATCCTCAAGGATTACCGAATAATTCTGCGGATTGTCATTAATGCTGGTTAACAATTCAGACGATAGCTTAACCTCCGAATTTCCGTTTTTAATAACGATATTTGTACGGTTCATGTGAAGAACTACTGCCACATATATTGGGATAACGCCTGTTTTCAAACCGATTCCGTATTCAGGTAGAGTTAAGCGATCATACAGTATCTGAAAACTCTGCTCGCCGTTTATTCCGGCTTCCGCAAAAAACTCCTGAATTGTGTGAAGCATGTACCCGGTGTTTATATCTGCCGGATTAATATTCAGTTGCGGAGACAAATCAGCGTTAATTAAAATTCCTGTTTGTATTAGCGTGCTGCGCATGATTGACACATCCTGTCCTGTCCCGGACAGTCCAAGATTAATGTCGAGTGATGTATTAAGCAATCCATTCAGAAGTTTTGCCCTGCTATTGATAGCAACGGTCGGCAAAACATTTTTGTTAATGGATTCATTATTGATCGTAGGTGCGTGAGGATAAGTTGCTTCACAAATATCAGAAAGCAAGGCAGACATTTGAGCTTTGCGATACAAGCGTTGCCTTACACCGTTATAATAATAATCACAACCACTATTTTCCGGTCTTGCATAAGAGAAGATAAAGGAAGTAATCACTTCTTCCAAATCCTCGATATATATATCATATTCATCGCTTAGAAGGTCATCATCAACCACCAATGCTTTAAGCTCTGTAACAGCCTTATATTCAAAAGCGATTTTCTCAATACTCTTGAATTTTCGAGGAATGCAGAAAACGATGCGATTATGATTGAGATTGCCGTCTGCTAAAACTTTTTTTATCTTTTTAATTTCTTCAGCACTTTCCGGAATAATAGCATAAACAACGCCATCAGCCATTGTATTGCTAATTTTAAGGTTCCAGTCTTCTACACTCCAAAATTCTTTGCTATCAATGAATAGGAAATCAAAATAGCGTGTTATT
>CAYVPJ010000290.1:0-1983 GCA_964453505.1 uncultured Oscillospiraceae bacterium
TTTCCATCGGATTCCAGAAGATACGAAGAGCAGGCGCCTCCTGCTGTAACGGTGGTGGAACTGTTTCCAAGGACGGTGACTTTCATAGATTTTCTCCTTCGGTACTTCCTGCAAAATATAAGCACCCTTTTTCTTTACAGGAATTGCGCCAGAAAGCCCATACCGAGCTTGCCCGGCTTCAGCCGTGGGATGAATGGCGCTTGCGTGGCAAAACATATTGCAGCTTGAATCTCATACCGATACAATGTGTTTATGAGCCAAACATATAGAAGAACTCAAACAACTGTATCGCTGATCAATTATCATTTGTATTCTGCCCTAGATACCGCAGAAAAGTATTGGTAGGCGCAGTTGAAGAACGATTGAAAATTATACTTTCTGAAATTTGTGAAGAGATAGATATTCAAATACTGGCAGTGGAATGTGATAAAGATCATTGCCACCTTTTCGTCAACGCATTGCCAACAATCAGCCCATCAGACATCATGGCAAAATTGAAAGGAGTGACATCAAGAAGATTGCGACAGGAGTTTTCACACCTGAAGCATTTACCAAGTCTGTGGACACGAAGCTATTTTGTATCTACCGCAGGAAACGTATCGAGCGAAACGATAAGGCGGTATGTCGAAGAACAAAAAACGAGGGGGTGAAACTGTGCAAATAACTGTAAAAGCCAAGTTGCTTCCAACATCAGAGCAACGAGAGCATCTAAAAACAGCAACAGTCGAATATATTCGTTTGATAAACACCATTGTCTCTGAATGTATTGAAGCAGACGAGCTTATTAAGCATACAAGTGGCACGGTTTTGGCTACACTGCCCAGTGCATTGAAAAATCAAGCAATACAAGATGCAAAATCAGTCTACAAAAAGTTTAGAAAAACAAAGATTCGTAGTGTTCTGAAAAAGCCTGTTTGCATATGGAACAATCAAAATTGGACATTGAAAAATGGTATTTTGCGTTTCCCAGTGCTTGTAAACGGCAAAAGCACACGCATTAATGTGCCTGTGTTGCTATCAACCTACCAATTAGAAAAATTAAATGGCAAGCTTGGAACACTGAGAATCACAAAAAAATCAGGTAAATGGATTGCTCAAATAGCTGTAACTGTAGAGGATACAGAGAACGAAGATATAGGTGTTTTAGGCGTTGACTTGGGTCTAAAATGTCCAGCAGTTGCAGTAACTGAAAAAGGCAAAACCAAGTTTTTTGGCAATGGTAGAGAAAACAAGTACATGAAACGCAAGTTTAGAAGCAAGCGCAAGAAACTTGGAAAAGCAAAGAAACCGCAAGCGATCAAGAAATTGAACAATAAAGAACAACGGTGGATGAAAGACAAAGACCACAAAACCAGTCGTCAAATCGTTGACTTTGCCATTCAAGAAGGTGTTGGAACAATACGCCTGGAGCAACTATCTGGCATACGCCAGACGGCAAGAACGAGCCGTAAAAACGAAAAGAATTTGCACACGTGGTCATTCTATCGCTTAGCCCAGTACATTGAGTATAAAGCAGGTCTTTCAGGTATAAAAGTAGAGTATGTAGGCCCCGAATATACCAGTCAAATCTGCCCTGAGTGTGGAGAAAAAAACAAGGCAAGGGATAGAAAATATAAATGCTCATGTGGTTTCAAAACACATAGAGATAGAGTTGGTGCAATGAATATCATCAAAGCACCTGTGATAGATGGTAAAAGTCTATCAGCCTAAGATACTAAATGTACTGTCTTAGGAGGGGCAATGGCATGCCCTTAGCTTGGGGTCATACTCGCCTACTGGAAACAGACTGGCGTTTAATCACCCAAGAATCCCATTGCTTTAGCTGTGGGAGTGTCAAGAGAGTATGTAATAAAAGCTACATTAAATCCAAGACAGAGGAAGAGGCTCCTCAGTCTTGGATTTTTTATATTCAAGTGGCAGATCCATCAGGTTTTCAAGCGTGAGTGTTCTTCATCATCAAATTTACATTTATTATTATTGTTT
>CAYVPJ010000291.1:0-1983 GCA_964453505.1 uncultured Oscillospiraceae bacterium
TTCTTCTTTGAGCATTTTATTCAGTTCCTTCAAAATTTCATTTTTACGACTCGGGGTACCGTCATAATTGGTTGAAAGGTGCATTCTGGCATTGAATTCCATTTCGTAAGAAGGACTTTTTTTAATCACCTTCATAAAAGCCTCGTGAGCGTCTTTAGAACGTTCCATTTCTTCGTATAATTGTCCTAAAATAAAGTTCATACGGGCGCGTGTAGCTTTGTCAGGTTTGTTATTCAACACATCAGTAATGAAGTTGATGGCGGTTTCCACGTCCCCGTCCGGTGCGCGAAGTTGATAATCGGCTGCCGTCATTGCGTATTGCACATTCAGTTTTTTAGACTTGTTAGGCTGAACATAGTATTGTGCTTCGGAAATAATTTCCAGCGCGCGCGTAAAATAGTTTTGTTGCATAGCACAGCGTGCGTTCCAAATCATGGCTTCCTCAATACAATTACCGTTTTTATGCGTAGTAATGATATAATTAAAAATACGTTGAGCCTGAACATAATCTTGTTTATAGAAGTAAGCCTTGCCCATCATCAAATAGGCATCGTCAATAGGTTTTACGTATTCTTTACCTTTAAAAAACATGGAATGTTTATAAATAGACTTGGAAGCCTTTTCAATAACTCTATCCATCGAAGGATAAATGGGTGACAAATCTTCTTTTGGTGGATATACAAAAATAGGCAAAGTACTGATATAATTATCAGTACAAATATTTTTATACTCTTCTTCACCACCTTTTAAAGCTTCTTTCCCATTAAAATTAACATTAAAGCGAGAAGTAACGTTATGATATGCACGATTCACCCCCGTATTTTTTCGTGTAGAACAAGAAACACTGATCATGAGAATGAACAACAATACAGCAACAGAGTGTAGGATTAATGATATCTTATTGTATTTCAATGGTTTTATTATTTAGTAAAAACAGACTGCAAAAATAACGTATTTTATTGAATATTATTTTTAAGTATCAACTTATTTTCAGAATTATTCTGATTATTCTCCCATTTTTCATAGCACTGGATAATCTTCGTTACCAAGTGATGTCGAACAACATCAGAATTGTCCAAGTAAATAAAGTCGATACCTTTTACATTTTCAAGTATTTTAGAGGCTTGCACAAGACCCGAATGTTGATGACGAGGAAGGTCAATTTGGGTTATGTCACCGGTAATGAAGAACTTAGCATTTTTACCCATACGGGTTAAGAACATTTTAATCTGGCTTTCGGTAGCATTTTGAGCTTCGTCAAGGATAACATAAGCGTTATCCAGAGTACGTCCGCGCATAAAGGCAAGGGGTGCAATTTCAATGGTTTTGTCTTCCAAATAAGACAAAAGTTTTTGCATAGGCATCATATCGCGGAGCGCGTCATAAAGAGGTTGGAGGTACGGGTCTAACTTATCACGAAGGTCACCGGGCAAGAACCCAAGGTTTTCACCGGCTTCCACGGCGGGTCGAGTAAGAATAATTTTGCGTATTTGCTTGTTTTTCAACGCTCTGACTGCCAACGCGACAGCGGTGTAAGTTTTTCCTGTTCCTGCTGGACCGATAGCAAAAACCATGTCGTTATTGGCTGCGCTCGTCACCAATCGTTTCTGATTAGGGGTAATGGCTTTAATAATTCTTCCTTCCCGCCCGTGAAGAATCACATCACCATTCATTTTATCATTATCCAAACGATAGAAAGAATCATCGTCTTGCGCGGTAATATTGAGAATATCTGTCTCAGTCAATGATTCAAAATGTTCATAATGAGCAGAAACGAGTTGAAAACGAGATTCAAAGGAGAGTACTTCCGAATCGGAGCCTACAATTTTAAGTTCATTTCCGCGGGCAGTAATTTTCAGTTTCGGATAGATATTGCGTAGCAAGTCAATATTACGATTGTTTTTCCCATAAATGCCAACTGCATGATTTTGTGCAACGAGAATAATTTTTTCCATTTATAAATGAATAAGAAGGATTAAGTAA
>CAYVPJ010000292.1:0-1975 GCA_964453505.1 uncultured Oscillospiraceae bacterium
CGCGTTAGTAGTGAAGTGGTTGGTGATATTGATACATCAAAAGCCGTTGATACTACAATCACTAACTTCAAAAAGAAACAAACTAGTCAAGACGACACCAATCAAAGGTTTGATTCATTCATTATGGATTATGGCAACATCTATAAATCAACTGTCTATGTTAGTTATTACACTGTTGCCGGAAAATACTATGTCACTATTGCTGATACTGACTATTCAAGCGAGACAACGGTCATTCAATCAAGAACCACCGCTCAAAATGAAAAAGGCATGGTAGATCTTGAGAACGCATCTTGTTGGAATGTTTATTGGGATCAATTAGAGCAATACTGTGTCTTAACTGATTACGCTGATTACAGCATCGCTGTTGAATTATATTTCACTGCTTGGCAATTAGATTACCTAGCTAGTAAGCCAGCTTGGAAAGTACATGTCATTGAAAGTTTGATTCCTGCTGCTGAAGCTTAATTTTCCATCAGTAAATTCAAAAACACTATTTAGATTATTGCTTAATAAGATAATCACCCACGTGAATTAGTTGTTATAATATATACAACCGATGAAACAAGACAGTCCTTTTAAAAATGAATCCTTTCGCATTATTCTAGAATTTATCATCCTTTTACTTGTCGTCGCTCTTATTGTCACTCTTGTTTTAACCAATCAGATGGGTGGTAGTTCTAATACCCCCGAAGAAGACGCTCAAACTATTTATAATAATCTCACTGAAGTGATGGGGGAACAGTCCTCTAAGACGATTGATAAACTACTCTGCTTAAGTTTTGATGAAACGGAACATAAACTTGTGGCTGCTGCCTATAGTGGAGAAGAATTAATCGACTTCTCGATGAATGTTGAAGCATTGACGCTTGAAGAATATTTGCCTTCTTTATTAGAAGAGAACTTCTTGGGTGATTCTTCATTTGACTGCTTAACCCTACCGATTAACACGGGAATCACCTTAATGGATAATCCCACACTTGAAGATATTGCCTACAAAGTAACCACTTTGGGGGAAGATATACTAATATATGGAACTTCTCTATCAATTGAAGGAGTATACACGTCCTTCTATCAAAGAACCTATGATTCAGTAAACAATACTTGGAATGAAGATGGTCATTCATCTTCCAGCGACCAAGATGGAAATAAAACATTATTTGAATTATATAAGTTGATACTTGTTGATTAACACTCACAAATCAAAGGAGAAATATATATGTGGAAATGCCCAAAATGCGGTACCGAAAATATTGATTCAGCAAATGGCTGCCAGGTTTGCTCTTATGAGAAACCTTTTTCTGATAATACGGAAATAAGCAAAATTAATACTCATCAAAGGGCCTATTGGGATTTTAATGAGGAAAATCCCTTGATTATCCCCGCCGCGATTTTAATTTGTATCGCTCAACTTTTCTTATTTATTGCCAGCTGTATAGTGCTGAAATATTTATCTACTCCTTCATACATTTCCTATTGTATTATCAATGCCTTGGGTTTTGTTGCCACACTTGTTGGAATGGGCCTGTCATTTCAATCAACTTCTCGCAAGAAAGCCACTCAATATATCATCACTTATTTGACAATTTTTCTTGGTCTTATAAAACTTAATGACTTAAAGGTTTTTAGTATCACGAAAAAGGTTAAATAAATGACAAACATTAGTTTAATTAATTAACTTTTTCAATAATGAATTTTTGGAAAGATAACGCTTCTTCAATTGTTTTAAATTTTCCAAAGAAAAATTCATCGCCCATCGCTTCTTTTATTCCTTCTGGATAGTAGCCATGCTCAAAAAGACTATCTGCATATTTGTCTAGGATTTGTTTAACGCTTTGAACATAGGTAAAACGATTCTTTCGAGAGACTGAAATTGTTACAAAATGCTCTTTATTCATGTCAATCTCGGTTCGATTCTTCGTAATTATGTCGGCATAGACATCATAATAAGAAGCATTCATTGCTCCTTGTAGAA
>CAYVPJ010000293.1:0-1969 GCA_964453505.1 uncultured Oscillospiraceae bacterium
ATGACCCGCTCCAGCGTATTGCTCTTGCCGCTTCCGGCTTCGCCGATGAGCATGAGATGCGGATATTTCACGTTCTTTTTCCGCAGGTGCTCCTTGATAAAGCAGCCGCTGATCCACGCCAGAATCGACACCGCCTTTGCGGGTTCGTTGTAGGACATGAGCTGTTCGCCGAGCCTTTGAAACTGGGTTGCGGTGATGAGCTTTGCGTCAAGAATGTCGCTGCAAATGCTGCGGTATTTATCCAGCTGAATGATGTCCTCGACCGACGCGCCGTTTTCGTCCACCGCGCCCTCGACCGTAACGAATACCATCCCACTGCCATGCTCATAAATACCCATCGCCTTGACGCCAAGCTTCGTTTTCCATTCCAGCTCCGAGATGTATGCCTTGAGCAGCTCCAAATCGCCGTCCGAGCCGGTATAGCTCAGAGCGATGGTGCGCTTGTTGAGGGCGTTCTTGAATTTCTGCTGATTGGCGAAGTCCGTCGTCATAAAGGTCAAGCGGTAGGTTTCGCCGCGCACGGTCACAAGGTCGGCGGTGAGCTGCGTTTCCTCCTCGGCGACAATCATCTCCACCGGCACGAATACAAAGTTGGTGATGGGATAAATGTTGTCGCCCTTGCTGCGGAAATACATACCCTTGTACTCAAACACCGGCGCATCGTTGCCGGGAGCATAGGTATCCTCGGTCAGCTCGCAAGCCTTGTCCAGCGTTTCCTCGCCATAGGTCGCGCCGCTGGCATGATGCTTCGCGTCCCACTTTTCCCGAAACAGCCCGCTCTGGCGAAAGAGCCTGTCCATCTGCGCTTTGTCCTTACCCGACCAGAATGCCAATCGACAGCACAGCGCCATATCCGCCTCCGATTGACTCGAATAGGCATCCTGCCAATCGCCGTCCCAGAGCTTTGAGAACGCTTCGCCGTTATCGGCTCCACCAGCAAGCTCCAAAAGGTCGTCGTCGGACAGCTGCACGGATGCGCTCTTTTTCGACTTCCTTTGCTGCTGCTTTTTCGGGGCGCGGATGTAGGTTTCATGAATCCACTTAAGCGTACCGTTGTCCTCGGCGATGGTATCCGTCGCTCCGTCGAGCCCTTTTCCAGTCATCGTGAAATACCGGGTATGCTCGTACATCTCCACGCCGGTCTTGGTATTCTTGTTGCCGGTACCGGGCATCGCGCCCTTGAAGAAGAGATGAATGCCGGTGCCGGAGGGCGAAAACTCCATGTAGGTGGGCTGCCTTGCAATGATTGCCTTCGCCGTCTCATTAAAGGTTTTCGTTTCAGGGTCGTAGCAATGGTCAACGTCCACGCCCACGAGGTTATCCTCCTTCGAGAACATAAAGCCCAGCCCCGTAAAGCCATAGCGCTCCAGTGCGTCGGCGGCAGTGGCGTAGTCCGTCCACGTCGCGGGATTATTGGATTGTGCGCCCTTGCCCGTGATGGGATTGTACGGCATCTTTTTATCCTTGCCGCCGTCCTTATCGGGAATGAGTCTCCAGTTGACCCATTGCTTTCGGTCAAGTAGCTCCTGTGGATAGTTCCCGCCGCAGCGATTGCTCATAGCGTTTTCACCTCACATTCCTCGGTAAAATACTTGATGGGTATATTGTGCTTCTGCGCCTTGCGGATTTCGTAGCTCATGCCCTCGGATACCTTATCTCCGAACACCCACAGCTCCTGACATTTTCCAAGCAGCACCCGCCCGAAGAACAAGCCCAGCTTGCGACTGTCAGGATCGTGCTCATCCATAAACTGCGGGTAGAGCAGGTGCGGCGCAAGCGGTATCGCGTTTTGCTCGACGGCAAAGCGGCAATAGCCCCGTGTGCGCTCTGTGTTTTTCTCCATATCACCGGCGAAGGGCGAGCAGATGAAAACGAGCGGGCGGTATTCCGTCCCATAACGACGTAGCAAGTCCTCACGCATCAGCCCTCGCATAGCCTCGTAGGTTGTCGGGTCACTGTAGCCCTCGGC
>CAYVPJ010000294.1:0-1969 GCA_964453505.1 uncultured Oscillospiraceae bacterium
ATGGCCCGAAAGTTGTATATATCGAGGCGGAGGGTGAGGGTGAAATATGCGCCCGCCACATTAAAGCCGACGCTGATATCGAGATTTTAAACGGAGATTTGCATATCGCAACGTTGAATGAGGATGCGAAGCTTTACATTGAAATTACTATTAACAAAGGTAGAGGCTATGTTTCCGCAGAGAAAAACAAGGTTACAAATCAGGGAATAATCGGCACTATACCGGTGGATTCAATATTTTCGCCGGTACGCAAGGTGAACTACACCGTTGAAAACACGCGTGTTGGTCAGGTGACCGATTATGACAAGCTAACCTTAGAGGTATGGACTGATTGCACTATTCAGCCGGATGATGCAATCTCACTCGGAGCAAAAATCCTTTCCGAGCACTTAAATCTGTTTATTGACCTTACGGACGAGGCAAGGAATGCAGAAATAATGGTCGAAAAGGAAGACAGCAAAAAGGAAAAGGTTCTTGAAATGACAATAGAAGAGCTTGACCTTTCGGTTCGTTCCTATAACTGCCTGAAGCGTGCGGGAATAAATACCGTTGAGGATCTCACAAACAAAACCGAAGAGGATATGATGAAGGTTAGAAACCTCGGACGCAAGTCATTGGAAGAGGTTATACAAAAGCTGCATGCCTTCGGTATGGATTTATCAAAGGAAGAAGATTAATTTTTGTTGAAGGAGGCAAATACGATGGCGATTAACAGAAAGCTCGGTAAACCTACTGACCAGAGAATTGCCATGCTTCGCGGTCAGACTACTGCGTTGCTTGAACACGGCAAAATCGAAACCACCGTTACCCGTGCTAAGGAATTAAGAAGCACTGCGGAGAAGATGATAACGCTCGGCAAGACGAACACACTTCACTCCCGCCGCATTGCCCTTAGTTATATTACAAAGGAGGATATCGTCAAAAAGCTGTTTGACGAAATAGCTCCAAAATATGCCGAAAGAAACGGCGGATACACAAGGATTGTAAGAATAGGGCCGAGGCGCGGTGACGCTGCTGAAATGGCGCTTATTGAGCTTGTGTAACTAATACTGCGCAAATATTTATATTGCAAGGCTTTTGACTATACCGTCAAAAGCCTTGTGTTATGTTGTGTTACTTTAAATTGAGTTTTTCTTTGCGACATTTTATGCGCTTTATTGACATTATTTTTAAGACGTGGTATTATATTAATTGTATAAATAAAGCTTTTGAAAGAAGGGATTGCATTTGAAAAGAACTTCGTTTATGATTATTTTTTGCTTATTAATTACATCATTTGCATTTGTTTCGGTGCATGGCGAGCCGGCTTCGGCTTCGCTATTAATAGCCGCTGACAAGAATACATATTATGAGGGCGAAACGGTGTCATTATCGTTTTTCGTCGGTTGCGACAGCGAGATTGAGGGCGGATTGATTTTACTGAATGAAATTGACGATGCAGCCGCCTTGTTTGACAATGATAAAAGCGAAATTGTATTTTCCGATGGTGTAACCATATCAGCTGAAGATGAAGGCGGCTGTTCGTTTTCCGTTACGCCTGCCAAAGTGTTTGACAGCAAAACCGCTCTTTTTACAATAAAGCTTAAGGTAAAGGACGATATTTCTGCCGACAGCACAATTGACTTTAAGGTTTGTGAAGGCTCTTATATTGTTTGCGGAGGCGTAAACATACCTGCAAGCGGAAATGAAATTCAGATTACAAGAGAAAACAACACAATAAGCGCAGCGGTGGACATTATCGGAAATCTTGAATCGGTTTTCGGCATTGCCGCAAATCTGATAAACAAAGAGGACATGTCATCATCGCCGCTTAATTTCGGAGAGAAACAAAGCGGCAAAATAATTATACCCGAGACGGACATTGGTGCGGGAGTCTACATACTGGAAATTACCGGGGATGGTTTTGTTAAATCAAGCACGGAATTCACTCCTAAAGGTAAGTATACCGTTTCAGTTAACAATTTTTATC
>CAYVPJ010000295.1:0-1967 GCA_964453505.1 uncultured Oscillospiraceae bacterium
GAATAAAGCTTTGTTAATTTTATCGTATTCTTTCTCAAAATGACGTACCCATCTTTCTGTATTTTTATTAATCAAAATATATTTAGGAGCACCTATAACACGAATTCTGTCATCATTAAATTCAGGTGTATAAACTTCGTATCCGTTCCATGTCCCAATTAGTTCGGCTTTGTGGAACCCTGCTTTGATTGCTTTTTCACTTGCTCTATCTTCCCACATCTTCAGATTCCTTTAGAATTTGTTCTACAACAGTCATATAAACCGGAACTTTGAGGTTATAAGATTTATCTTTTATATTCTCAGTCATAAATTATATTCTTTACTATTTTTATAATCTTAGGCTTGTATAGGGTAACTTGGGGAATATTTTAAACTCCCCAATCGCCATTCTTTTTCATGTCTGCTAAACAAACTTGGTCACGTACATACATATCTGTTACATTGTATGGGGATCTATAAGTAGCCAGTGCATCAAACATTTTTTCATCATCGTCATCTATTAACCACTGTTTAATTATTTCATCAACTTCTTCCATCGCTTCATCTGTTAAACAGCCATAATCTTCTTCATCGCGTCCGCACCATTTAGACGGATCAAATTTATCATTACTTGGCTTTTCTTTCGAACTCGGAATAAATGGCTCAAAATCTTCTGCAGGTCTCATTTTGTTTCTCTTTCTATTTTAATATTTCTATTTCTATTATTGATTTATTTAGTCCTTTGTCTGTCTTGTAATTGACGGCGCTGTTAATTTTATATTGCATTTCTTTTATTTCTTTTAGAATAGTATTATCAGTTTGGGAATTGTGAGCAATAAACATGGTACCCAAAACATTATCATTTTTAATAAGAGGAATGCATAAACCTGATTCATTTTCAATTTCCCTTTTTTCATTCATGCATTCATTACTGATAGCTCTGATTTTATCAGGTTCATTTATTGTCATGTCCGGATAGGTTTTGTTGAGGAAAGGAACATGTATTATAACTGGTGAATCATATAATTTATTTGAAATCGATTTGCATATTCTTTCTAGAATAGAATCAATATCATCATTTTCAATTAACAACTGTAAAATGTCATTTTTTTCTTTTAACTGAATCGTGCGTTCCTGTACTTTCTTTTCAAGAATATCATTTATTTCGGTAAGCTTTTGATTCTGTTTCTCAAGTTTTAACAGCAGCTCTTTATTTTCCTGCCGATTGTTATACATTTCCAAGGCATTTTGTAATGTCAGTTTCAGATCCTCTTTATACCAAGGTTTAGTAATGTATCTCCATACATGTTTCTCATTTACAGCCTTCATGATGTTGTCAATGTCGGAGTATGCAGATAGAACCATGTAGATGGAATCCTGGCAATATTGCTGAGCTTTTTCCAGGAACTCGATACCATTCATGCCTGGCATGTTCATATCGGTAACAATGACAGATGGGCGAAATTCTTTTACTATTATAAGCGCATCATCTCCATTATTACATGTTTTAACCTCGTAATGTTCTTTGTACAAAGTGCGCTTGATCGAATCCAGCAGCATCTGTTCGTCGTCTAAGAACAACACCACATTTTGCATCGTTTCCCCCAATTAACGCAGGTACATATTCTTACTAAATATCACTGTCATTTATACTCTGCAAAAAACATTCAATTTTATTTTCATCCAAACCCAGCTTGGCAAAAGCATTATTATCAAAACTTATGTTATCTTTGTTTCCCAGTTTTTTCAAAGAAAAATAGTCGGCAATGCTTAAAATCGAGCAGATTTCAGAATTACTTACAGCACTGTTTAAGGGATCATGATGGTATAAACATGTCTCAATTAAAGGAAACGGAAGATTCCACCATTGAAGCAAGCATGATCCAAGAACAGCATGAGTATAACCAAAAACCTCATATTCTGCCTTTTCCAATATAATTTTATCTCTTTTTATTAATTGACTGAATTGCTAACAACATTTTCTTTTT
>CAYVPJ010000296.1:0-1407 GCA_964453505.1 uncultured Oscillospiraceae bacterium
GGGAATTAACCGGGTCGTCTATGACATTACAAGCAAACCCCCGGGAACCATTGAATGGGAATAGCACTATTTTTTCAGTCCCTTTCTTTGACAGTATGCGCTGATGTGTATACATCTGCCATTGATTGACACTCCCTGTCACCTCTGATAGAATAAACGCGAAAGTGTGTCTAGGGTTCCGCATATTTTGTTTGTATGGGCTGGTCCAAGTGACACAGGTGCCTGATGGCACTACACCGTATAGGGATAAAAGCCCAGGCGGACAGGTTTCGATTACGGAACAGTCCACCTGGGCATTCTATTTGCAGGATTATTTATTCGGGGGGTACAGCCATGATCGACAGGTATACTTTACAGCCCATGGGGAAAGTCTGGTCAGAGGAAAGCAAACTTAATAACTGGCTGAAGATCGAAATCGCGGCTTGTGAAGGGCAGGCCAAATTGGGCCGTATTCCGGAACAGGCGGTAGAGATCATCAAACAGCGGGCAGATTTTGACCTGGCGCGGGTCAGGGAAATTGAAGAAGAAGTCCATCATGATGTGATCGCTTTCTTGACCAATGTTGCTGAAAACGTTGGGGATGAATCCAAGTACATACACCTGGGTATGACATCATCGGATATACTGGACACCGGCCTGGCCATGCAGATGCGAGATGCTGCTGATATCATCCTGAAGAAACTGGAAAAATTAAAAGCAGTGATCGGGGAAAAAGCCCGGCAATATAAATATGTATTAAACATCGGACGTACTCACGGGATCCACGGGGAGCCTACTACCTTCGGCCTGAAGATGGCCTTATGGTACACGGAAATCCAGCGCGATATAAAAAGGCTTGAGGAAGCCCGGGAAGTCATCGCCTATGGTGCAATATCCGGGGCAGTAGGGAACTTTGCCCATCTTGATCCCCGGGTGGAAGAGTATGTCTGCAAGAGCCTGGAGCTTAAACCCTGCCCGGTTTCCACCCAGATCATCCAAAGGGACCGGCATGCACAATTCATGACTACCCTGGCCGTCATCGCCAGTTCCTTGGAAAAGATGGCGACCGAAATAAGAAACTTGCAGCGGACCGAGATTTTAGAAGCAGAAGAACCATTCCGCAAAGGACAGAAAGGATCTTCTGCCATGCCTCATAAAAGAAACCCCATGATGAGTGAAAGAGTGGCCGGATTGGCCCGGGTAGTCCGGGGCAATGCCATGGCGGCTCTGGAAAATGTGGCTTTGTGGCATGAACGGGATTTGACCCATTCATCGGTGGAGAGAGTGATCATTCCTGACAGCTGTATCCTGCTGGATTACATGCTGGAGAAGTTTACGGCTGTGCTGTCAGGGCTGGTGATTTATGAAGAAAACATGCAGGGAAACATTGACCGGACCCGGGGACTGATATTTTCCCAGGAGTTAATG
>CAYVPJ010000296.1:1417-1962 GCA_964453505.1 uncultured Oscillospiraceae bacterium
TTAATGCTGACCCTGGTGAATAAAGGCATGCTGAGAGAAACTGCCTACCGTCTGGTACAGGCGCACGCCATGAAAAGCTGGGAAGAGAAACTGGACTTTAAAGCCCTGGTGACGGCTGATGAGGAGATTATGCAGCATATTACCTCAGAGGAACTGGAGCAAGTATTTGATCTTGAAATATATACTGCCAATGTTGACTTTATCTTCCGCCGCTGCGGGCTATAGTAAAGGAGAGAAGCTGCTTATGGAAAAGAAAGCCCTGCTTTATGAAGGGAAAGCCAAACAGATTTATGCAGCCGAAGACGAGCGCTATTTCATTATGACTTATAAAGACGAAGCTACCGCTTTTGATGGGGCCAAAAAAGGGATCATCGAGGACAAAGGCATCATCAACAACCGTATTTCCTGCCTGCTGTTTAAAATGCTGGAAGAAGCGGGGATAAAGACACATCTGGTTAAACAGCTGGATGAGCGCAATGTTCTGGTCAAACGCATGAAAATGGTGCCGGTAGAGGTAGTGATCAGAAATGTCACCGCCGGCAGCC
>CAYVPJ010000297.1:0-1961 GCA_964453505.1 uncultured Oscillospiraceae bacterium
GTGCTTTGACGCAGATCGCTTCGTCTCTTAACGGGGCCTCCGGGGAAATGGATTTAGGCGATCTGACACAGCTTCCACAGGGCTTGTCGCAATTGGCCGATGGGTTGGATGGTATATCGGGTGGTTTGATTGAGTTAAAAAACGGTTTTGCATCAGCCTATGCAGCATTGGATGGAGCCATACAAGGGATTCCAGACGCCACGGTTAGTCAGGAGCAACTTGCAACGCTTTATGCCCAAACCGATTCAAGTCAGCATAGTTTACTTGACCAGCTTATCGCTTCGTATACGGCAGGTCAAACCGTCAAGGGTACTTACAATCAGGTGAAAGGCGCTTTTGACGCCGTAGGCTCCACAATAGACACGCTATCCGCTTCCGTTGATACGATTTCAACTACGCTTGATGATATGTCGGAAAAAATAAGCGATGCACTGTCCGGCATGGATATGATGGAGCAGCTTGCGCAGCTTTCGGCGGGGTTATCGGAATTAGATAGAAACTATGCAACATTCCATAGCGGGCTAAGAGAATATATGAATGGCGTTGGTGAGTTGTCCTCCGGTTATGCCGATTTTCATAACGGGTTGTCTTCATTTAGAAATGGTATCGGTGAGCTTTATGACGGCGTGGCCGAGCTGCATGACGGCACCACCGAATTAAGTGATGAAACGGCTAAAATGCCGGACACGATACAATCCGAAATTGATGATATGTTGGATCAGTATACAGGCTCGGACTTTGAACCGATTTCTTTCACCTCGCCCAAAAACGAGCATACCGATCTGGTTCAGTTTGTGTTGAAATGCGACGGGATTGAAAAACCTGAAGAAACGAAGGGTGTAGAAGTCGAGGTCAACAATGAAACATTTTGGGATAGATTGATTTCGCTGTTTACAGGTAAAAGGGAAGACTAGGAACTCTTTCATACATCAAAAGTATGGCTGAACATTATTGTATTCATATACAAGCAAATTTGTCAGAGATATGGAGGCAGAACAAAAAACCGCAGTTGCGGCAATTGATAATTTACGGCTCTTAAACAACGGTATTGCCAAACAGCGGTTCAAAACCGTCAAAGCCGCCGCTTTTCTTCTTCGATAACGGGAGATTGCGGGGGAAGTGATAGTTGCGCCATTTTTACCCATAACGGCAACGGCGGCTTTGGGATAGGAGGTTCCTATGTATCCCGAACCGCTGTTTTTTGTCTGTGAGGAGCCGTTGCCATGCTGTAACGGCTGGATGTAACAGAAGTTTTAGTCCTATATAATTTTAAGAAATCACAGGAATTTATGGGTGGGCATCACGCCCATTTTTTATTCGACACTTTTCAGGGATTTTCCCTTAAAAGTGTTTTTTTGTTCCCTGTTTTGACCGTCTGCGAACCTTATTTGACGGTTTTTCTGGACAAGCCTTTCAACATCGGGCCAAGTTGGCCCGATGTGTTGTGGGAGCGCCCTCGTTGTCGCTCCCCGCCGCCCTCCGTTTCGATTTGCCAACCCCCAAAAATCGAAACGGAGGAAACCTAAATGACAAGGATAAATCTGCGGGATTATTACCCGTTTTATAGCGTTGACCTGTTTGTGGACATTCCCGATGAAGTGGCGGCGGCCCTGGCCGAAGCCGAACGGCTGGAACGCAACTATATCCGGCGCGTATTCTGGAACAAGGCGCATTACTCCCTCGACGCTGGGGACGGCATCGAGCATGAGGCGCTTTTTGTTTCGCTCTCTCCCTGCGAGGCTTACGAGCGGAAAGTCACAGCCGAACAGCTCTATACCGCTATCAGCGCCCTGCCGGGCAAGCAGGGCCGGAGAATCTACGCGCACTACATACTCGGCGTGAGTAAAACCGAGATTGCGCGGGCCGAGGGCGTCCGTGAAAGCGCGGTCAGGGATGCTATTGAACGAGGGCTGAAAAACATGGAGAAATATTTGAAACAAATCTGATTTTCTCCTGCGAAT
>CAYVPJ010000298.1:0-1960 GCA_964453505.1 uncultured Oscillospiraceae bacterium
GCCCGTGGCGTCGGGGTTGGCATCGAAAAGATTCCGGCCGCGGCATCCGGGTAGCGCCCTTCGCTGACGTCGGTCTGCTGGGCCGCGAACGAGACCGCATCGAGGGCCACTCCGTCGGATCCGCAAATGGCGATCGATTCCCCGCTTCGACCGAGCGAGAAACCGACATGCAGATCGGTCCCGCCCAGCAAGTTCTGCTCTTCTTCCCCATCCGCCCAAACCAGCAGGAAGCCGCCGGGCTCGATGGTGTATTGCCCATTGTTCGGCACTTCGAACTTGAAGGGGTCGGCGAGATCGTCGGTGAGATAGTATCCACCCAGATCCACGGTATTGGTTCCATGGTTGAACAGCTCGAACCAGTCTTCGTAGGCCCCGTCGGAGGGATCGGCAAGCGTGGCGCTGTTGTCGGCCATCCACTCGTTGATGGACACGGTAATCGGCACCGACGCCGCGGAGTTGGTCTCTCCCGGAGAGGGGAAATACATGTCGAACCGATAGAACGGCTGGCCATCCGGCACATCGCCGTAGCCCCAGTTTGGCGGGAGGTTGGTGTAGGTCAGGTAATCGACGACCAGGGGAAACCCTTCCACCATGTGCACCAACCCGACCTGCCCCGCCGAGGGGGCCAACGCAAAGCTTGCATGCGGCGCACCGGAAACGCTTTCACCCGGTTCGCCGTCGCACCAAACCACGAGATATCCATTGGCCGGAATCGTCGCGCCGGAAGGGAAGGCCCACTTTGCCGGGACGGCATAGTCGTCGGTCAAATAGTAGCCATCGAGACTGAAGGCGCTGGTGCCGGCATTGTAGAGTTCGACCCACGGGTTGCGGTCTCCGGCATTGTCCAGCGGACCGTTCACGTTTTCCGCCTGCAGCTCGTTGAGCCACACGTTTGGAATGGTCGGGAGCAGGTCCGCCACGGCATTGGCCCTGCCGGGCGTAGCGGCTTTGGACAGCGCCTGATTGGCTGCCACGAGCGACGCCCCGAAGACGATGTCGCTACTATCCGCATTCACTTGATGGACCTCGGCGGCCAGGACGTTTTCGCCTTCCACCAGCGCATCCGCGGGCAGCGTGAAATATTCCACGATGGCGTTGTCAACCGTTCGATTCGCAAACGTATTGTGGTCCACGTAGCCTGGATCCATGCCGAGCCGCAGGATTTCGGTGCCGTTCAGATAGAGGATCACCCCGTCGTCGACCACCGTGGACATTTCCAGCACCACGTTGGCCGGGTTCCCCGAAAAGTTGAACGTGTTCCGGAAATAATAGGTTCGTTGTCCGAGAATGAGCGGAGTGGATTTGGGCGCCGGCATGCTCGCATTTTCCACATAGAGCAGGCCCGGACCATATTGCCAAGACGAGTCGTCGTAGCCGTCCATGTTCCATCCAATGCCCGAATATCCGTTTTGATAGTAGGACCACCCGCTTGTCATTTCCACCAAGGTCTGGGATGCGGGTTCGTTGCCATCATCCACCACGCTCGCCCAGTTTCCGACGCGGGCGTTGTCCTGCGAATCGTCGATCAACTGCAGCGAACTGCCACCCGTGGAACCGGCCCACGGCGCCTGCGATTCGTAGCGCACGCGATCCACGACGATCTCCTCGCCGGGCAGCGCGCCGGGCCGGAAGAGCGTCAGGATTTCCCCTTTAGGATCGAGCGAACCCGTGTATTCATCGAACACGGCGACATTGCGGAAGCGGATGCTGAAAACGCTGCGGTCCTTCGCCAGCACCAGGTATTCGTCGGGCAGAATCACGGCGCCTGCCGGGAAGGTGTAGCCAATGCCGTTGACCCGCCAACCCGAAAGATCGAACACGTTGCCGGGATCGGTATTGTGGATTTCCAGGAACTGCTGGTCGCCATTTTCAGGCGACGAATGGATTTCATTGATCAGCACCACGCCCGAGGGATCGACATTAGCGCCGGTATAGTTGATTGACGCCGTTGCATTGGCAC
>CAYVPJ010000299.1:0-1956 GCA_964453505.1 uncultured Oscillospiraceae bacterium
TCCTGACTTTGACAGTTTTAAAAGCAAAAAATCTCCTTAAGCCTTTGTTTATAATGGCTAACGAGATTTTTTTTGATAGAAAAAACTGCGTATTATTTGTTTTATTTTATTTGATCAAAAATTTTTTTAAAATCGTTATAAGTATTTATCTCATAATCAGTTCTGAAGTGGAATATTTCATGCAAATCATCGGTTAAATCAGTTCTTATATATGCTGGAAGGTAACCATCACCTTTACATTCAAGCATATTCATATTTCTTAAGGTATTCAATATTTGAGATGTTGTATATTTGTAATTAAGCTTTTTCTCTAGTAATCGGTAAATGAATAATGAAATAAAACAAGTCATAAAATGGGCTTTTATGCGATCTTCTCTAGATAGATTAACTGGTCTAGCTAAAAAATCACTTTTCATTATTCTAAAAGACTCTTCAATTTCCCATCTACCTTTGACAATTTTAAAAATATCATTAATATCTCCAACAAGATTTGTTGTAAGGGCATAAAAGCCATCATACTTTTCTTCATCATCAATAATATCTTGGTTAATAGAGTATTCTACATTTTGAGCAGCCTCACCATCATCTGTTAAATTTGAAGAGTTAATAAATCGTCTATAGTCATTTTGATTTTTACCTTTTCTAGTAACCTGATTAGTTTCAATACTTTTTTTAGCTCTTTCAATTTGACTATTTCTAATATTTCTATTGTAGTCAGCATATTTAAAACAAAATGTAACAATTAAATCTTGTTTTACTGACTTGGTTTCAGTTTCAATAATTTTATAGAAAAGAGTATCATAATATTTTTCTTTTAATAAATCATCTTTTTCTATTTTATCTAGGTCATAAATATTTCTTAAATCATTAGCAATTCTCCAATTAGATTTACTAAATACTTGATCTTTATATTCTTCTTTCAATTTTTTTAATGACTGAGTTATAACAAAGCCACGGCCATCTTTAATATTGAACTTTTTTATTTCATCAGACGCTAATCCAGCATCAGTACATAAAATAATTTTGGTATTATTTAGTTTGAAATCCTTAACGATTTTGTCTTCTTCAGGAATTAATGTCCCTTGCTCACTTTTGTTACCAGGATAAATATTGCAAGAAAGAGGGAGTCCATCACCATCCATAAATAAACCCATACCAACAATTGGACTTGGTCTATGTTCTTTAGAAATACCGTATTTTCTCATGTCATCTTCTTCATTTATTTCAAAGAAATAATTGGTACAGTCATAATATATAACGTTAGAATTTCTATCAATAATATCTTTACTGTTAATAAATAAATTCTGTTGAATATAATCCATATTATTAGCAATATAATTTAAAGCTCTATATTCATCATGAAATTTAAAATTGGGAGTTTCAATAAAGTTTTGACATTGCTTAAATGTTTCCAGTTTGGATGAAGGATAAATAATTCTAGAATAAACTAAATAAGCCAGTATTTCATTTAAATCAAAATGAAATTGATATTTATTTTGAATATTATCACAAATATTTTTAATGTTTAAATCGTTATATAATTTTTTTAAAAACAAATATCCAATGTTAAAAGACTTATTAATATTTTTTTCAATAATTTTTTTGTTATTCTTTTTAATAATAATAATTTCTCTTTTACAATGTTCATTATTATATTTTTTCACATACTCTTTAAGCCAAACATTGTAATCTGTGTTTCCAGCCATTATTTTGACATCATCAATATTACCAATACGTTTTACTATTTTTGTTGAACGTTTTCCATTTTTTGTATAGTCTTTTATTATATAAAACAAAGTAGTATTTTTAGATTTAGATGAGCTTAATCTCATTTCAACACCTTCTATCTACTAATAGTATAACATAATACGAAATAATACGCAATAGTAAATCGTAAAAAAACTAGATTTTTTCTAGCTAAACTGCCATTTTTATTTTAAAACTGTCAAACTAGGG
>CAYVPJ010000300.1:0-1950 GCA_964453505.1 uncultured Oscillospiraceae bacterium
TATATGAATGCCTGCTTTATGCCTGGGTGCTTTTATTGGTTTTTGATGGAAATAAATGATGACTGGCAATTTTTGGGGAAGTTGAATTAAGATGAAGGAAAGAAAACTGAAATAAATGTGCAAGGAGTGCTGGTTTTTACAAGAATTAAAAATGAATAGGTTTGATGATTAAACACAATGTGTTGATAATTTATAATATATCATCAACACATTGCAAATCATCCAGGCAGAAGGACTATAGGACTTTATTAATTCTTTCTGTCATTGAAACATAATATTTCCATAAAGCACCTAAGCTTATAGGGTTTGTTTTTTCTAGTGTTTCAACTTCTTCTTTAAAAAAACCGATGAGTATTTCTCTGTCAATGCAATCTAATTGATCATCTGTACAGTAGAATAATGGGTTGCATACGCAAAGATTATACTGGAGCAATATTACATGAATCCCGTGAATTATTTTTGCTTTTAACCAGCTTACCCCAGTTGAATCAGTTTCTTTAGCGATTGTGTCACTTTTAAAATTTGTTTGCTTATCAGGACGTAAATCAGATAACCAATTTATATAGAAGGACATTAGGTCACATTTTATCATATACGCTTTGTTCATGTATTTCGCTTTATAGAGTTCGTGATTTAAGGAAACTATTGTATTCATTGTCTTTGATTTAAAAATATTGTTTGTGAGAGTATTATCTTCATTCGCATAAATTGCAATATGAGACTTTCGATAAGAATGGTGAAAATACCGTTTAGTAATCGCTTTTCATGTGGATTTCTCCACTTCATGTTCATTAATAATTCAAGTCATTATTCTATTTTTAGTAGCATGCCTTAATTCAATAAGGCTTTTCAGTTTATTTATCCAGTCATTAGCACTGTCCTCCTTTCTATATGTGTGTATCCTAACTGTAGATTAGTATTAACTCTTAAAACACCTTGATATACATTTTCACATTTAAATGCAAATTATAATTGCTTAAATTCATTAATTATGTCTACTCATTACGTCCTTACACTATCACATTTATTGCTATAACTGTTTTGATTGATGATCAATGATAGTAAATTGATTTGAATTTTCAAAATTTATTTTCATTATATCCAATCCGGTGTTAATACCTATCTTTCCCCCGGCTTTATCTATTCAGTAAGCCACATTTATCCGGAGAAGAATAATTTTTGAATGCCATCGTATCACCGTTTGGATGTTTCCTTAAGCTTTGAAAATTAGACGATGTTAGGTTAAGTCCTGCTGTCTCACAATGATTTAAATTTGTTTTTTTAATTGTTTATACTTTGATTTTATGAATTGTTAAAGATATTCAGTCTGCATATTTTTCATTAAAAAAAACATTAAAATCAGCTTACTAAATTAATATCATACAATAAAACAAAACTATTTGACGTTTAAATAAATATTGAAAAATAAATAAACTAGTATTTTTCTTTGTTTGGTTTTATTTTTAAGTATCTAATCAGACATAGGGAATCTGCATTAAAATGATAATTATTTCTTCAGACGAATTTCCTTTAGTTGATTATAGATTGTTTTAGCTCTTTGCTTTGGATAAAGGAATTCATTGAAGATGTTGGGCATTTTAATCCAATCCCTGTCGTATTCAATTTAGAAATTGAATTTTTTAAATTATAAATCAGGATTTTGTATTGTTTTTGCTCTGAAAATCCCGATGGTAGAGATAAATCGATTTTTGAAGAAATTTAAGTTCGGTTACATGGAAACTAAACCTATTATCTGTTTTTTGATAACCATAAGTATGAAGATTCAAAAAAAAATAAGGATAAAGCCAATTGGCTATTTGATAACAAGTATTTTTTGTTTTCTGTTATTAAGTTCATGTAACAAGGAAATAGAAATAGATATGCCGGAAACGGAACCCCGATTAGTTCTTAACTGCCTGATAGAAGCAGGGCAGCCATTGTTGGTACATT
>CAYVPJ010000301.1:0-1949 GCA_964453505.1 uncultured Oscillospiraceae bacterium
GAACTCGGGGATCACAAGGTCCATGGTATTGGGATCGAAGCCGGGCTCCGGCGGGATGGCGTGTTTGGTGGATTCGAAGTCGATCCAGCCGGCGCCGGGCAGGTAGAACTGAACCCAAGAATGCCGGTGCGCCGTCGTAATCAGGTAGAGCTGGCTTATATCCTTGCCGGAAAGCGGCGCGAAGTTGTCGCGCAGTCGGTACAGGCCACGAATATGCGATTCAGACTGCAGGTCGCGGGAGAGGACGTAGCCGGTGACCACCCGCGAGGCCACGCCGGCCAGCCTGCCCAGCAGGGCTGCCGCGTTCGAGAACTCGGAACAGTCGCCGTGCTTGGTTGAAAAGAGGAAGGCCTCCAGGGCCTCGATGGATACGTCGTCGCTGATGCCCAGCTGATACTGGCAGACGCTGAAGCTCTTGAGGATTTTCTCGATGCGCTCGCTGTAGCCGTCATCCGCTTCTATAAATGAAGCGACATGCGCGCGGAAGCGTTCTAGCGCAGCAAGGTCCGTGGGTACCGCCAACTCCGTCTCCAAGCGCTCGCGGGAGGCAGCGTCCAGCGCTTCCACATAGGGAAGGGCATCCAGCAGGCTGTAGCGCGAGACTTGGCTCGTCGCTCGGTAGCTGTAGCGCAGGGGATAGTGCCGCTCCGTGCGCACCGTGGGCTCCAGCCGGAAGGGCCTGTAGGAGCTCACCTTGGCGCTGATGGTGGAATACACCTCGATGTCCACAAGCTGCCGGTTGAAGTCCGGCGAGTATTCGGGATTGGTCCAGGTTTCCAGGAAGGGCGTGTTCGTCAACTGGTTGAGGCTCTCGCCGCTTTCCGGCAGGAAACCCTGAGTGCCCTCCAGGACCGCCAGATAGGAGTCGGCCAGGTACAGGGGACTGACCGGCGACTCGACGACCATCACGAGGTACTGGTTCCCGTCGCCTGATCCGGAGCCGTTGCGCTCGGACCAGCTGTCGCGGTCGCTCTCGTAAAGTTGGCTCCGCGGCTGTCCGCCCTGACCTTGCCGGGGGCCGCGGCCCTGCCGGGCAGTGTCGGCCTCGATGCCATCGTTCTGATTAGGAACGCGCCGGGGCTTCTGACGGCGCAGGGGATTGAGCTGATCCAGGTTCTGGACGTAGTCGATTACAGCTTGCGGCCGCAGCAGCACGAGCGCCGAGCTCAGGGCCAGCAGGGGAATCAGGATGAAGGCGAGCAGGCGGTAGCCTTTGCGGCTGCGTTCGCGGGTGTCCACCCCGTGGTAGAGCAGGGCATAGATAACAAGGGCGTAGGCTATCCAGGAGAGTACCGCGAAGAGCGTGATGAGAGCGTTGGGTACGGTGCTTTGCGCCGCGAGTTCGTGCGAGGAGCGCGAAAAGCTCGTGACGCGCCAGGCCAGGTAGAACAGGGCCAGCGGTTCCAGGTAGAGCAGTTGCCCAAGAGCGTGGAAAAACACGAGTCGGGTCAATGCGTACGCATACGCGCAAGCGGCGAGGGTGATGAGCCAATGTACGGTAAGGCCGTTTACCGCGTAGGCGCCGATGGCGATTATCAGCGCAATCGGCAGGGCGCCGCGGGTGCCGCGAACCTTAGGTATCTTGTCCTGGAAATACGCCAGGAAGCCCATGGCCGGCAGGGCGAAGAAGAGCAGGTAGGCGCCGGAGGTGTCCAGGTACAGGGCTATTCCTGGATGCGCGAGGGGCAGGGTTATCGCCGCCGCGTACATCGCCAGGCGGAAGAAAAAGACGAAGTGCTTCATGGGCGCAGCTCCCGTTGGTATACCCGTCGCCAGTGCGGATCGATGCCGGCGCCTAGGCTCGCTTCACGGCGGGGCCGCCAGCGTAGCCAGGCCGGCAGGGGCAGGCACCAGGGCGCGCCCGACAGGAGCGAGAGCCTATCCACGTCGGCTTGGGCCCCGGCGGGCTTTGTATGCGGCGCCAGACTGGAGAGCAGGAAGAGGGTCTC
>CAYVPJ010000302.1:0-1948 GCA_964453505.1 uncultured Oscillospiraceae bacterium
GACCACTCATTACATGTATTGTCCGACCCGGAGGGGTAAAAACGGACGGATGATATCCGCCCCTACAAGTTCTCTTATAACAAAAGCGCATGGCATTTTGGCGGGTGTTCATAAGGATACTTTGTGAACCGCCTAAAAATGCGGGGTATAAGGCGGACAGTTTCGGCTGTCCGCCTTTTGCTATGCCTTAAATTGCAGCTGGCAGTTCATCATCAAACAGCATTTCATCATCCATTCCGTAGAATTCTTCCATAGAGGGAATGTCAAATTCCTCTTTGACATCGTTCAGCATCCCAATGTCACGGTAGAGAATCCAAATATCCTGCGGAGCGGTACGGGAGTATTTCTCAGCCTTTTCGCCTACCACAACTTTTGCAATAAACATCCGAAGTAGTTCCGGCGTCAGTTCGGTAAGGTCGGTATACTTTTTCGTCTTTTCAATAAACCTGTCCACGTTGGTAAGGGAGTTCTTGAGGTTATCCATTCTCACTTCAGCCTTTGGCATACGTTCCCGCAGGGCTTTCTGTTCTGCGGTGTACTCATCGGACAGGGTTCTATAGTGCTCATCCGGTATACGCCCCAGCACATTGTCCTCATAGAGCCGTTTGAAAAGTGCGGTAAGCTCCAAATCCCTTTTCCGCATAATCTCCAGCTCTTTTTGCAGCGCAGTGATTTCTTTTCTCGTATCGACAGTGTTTTTGCGGTTGATGCACTCCGCAAACAGCACTTCGTCCTGTCTTGCAAAGTGAGTGACACGCTTCAGGTCATCCAAAATCACCGCCGCGAGCTGGCTTTCCCGGATGTAATGAGCGGAGCAGGTTTCCTTACCATACTTCTTGTAGGTAGAGCAGGCGAAATTGTTTTTGCTCTCGTCCATGGTATGGGCACGGTGCAGAATCAAAGGCTTTCCGCAATCGGCGCAGAATACAAGTCCCGAGTACGGATTGGGATTCTCCATGTTTTTTCTCGGACGCTTTTTGTGCTCTCGAACCGCGTGGGCAATATCCCAGATTTCTTGGTCGATGATGCCCTCATGGGTGTTTTCAAACCTGAGCCATTCAGATTCCGGGCGAATGATCTGCTTTTTGTTTTTGTAGGATGCGGTGGTGTGTTTCATGCTGACGGTGTGTCCGAGATGGGTTTCATCATCTAAAATATTGACGATTGAGTTACTTCTCCACCTGTAGGGTCTGGTGGTATCTAAGTTCGTCAATGCCACTCCGGTTTGATTAAAATAGTAGTTGCTTGGATTTACCACCTGCTCTTCGGTGAGCTGCCTTGCGATTTGCTTGGGACCTCTACCCTCGGCACACAGCTTGAAAATATGCTTGACCACCTCGGCGGCTTCTGGATCGGGAACAATCTTTTTGGGATTGCTCTCGTCTTTTTTGTACCCATAGGGCGGCCTTGTTCCAACCCGTTCTCCGCGCTCAGCCTGTGCTTTCTTCACCGACCGAATCTTTTTGCTACAGTCTTTCGCGTAGAAATCGTTAAATAAATTCCGAAACGGAGCAAAATCGTTGTCACCGTAGAGTGTGTCCACGGCATCATTGATCGCAATAAACCGAACATTGTGGTTGGGAAAGGTGTGCTCCATGAGAAAGCCTGTTTGCAGATAATCCCTGCCGAGACGGCTCATGTCTTTGACAATCAGGGTTTCCACCTGTCCACTTTCAATCAGCTCCATAATCTCGTTCCACGAAGGACGATTGAAGTTTGTGCCGCTGAAACCGTCGTCGAACAGAAACCGAATATTGCCAAAGCCCTTTTCCTCTGCGTACCTGGTGAGGATCAACCGCTGATTCTGGATGCTGTTGCTTTCACCCTCCCGATCATCCTCCTGGCTCAGTCTGCCGTAGAGTATCGTAAATTTTTCGTTGTTTGCCATCGTTTAAAATCCTCCTTCTTGTTGTGGCAAACTGAATACGGTAACCCAAGCATACCGCAA
>CAYVPJ010000303.1:0-1936 GCA_964453505.1 uncultured Oscillospiraceae bacterium
TGAGAACTGGGGTGCGCGCCTCGCCGCTTTTAAGCCGTACTTCTTAGGGCGGCAGGCCCTGAAAGCCTTGATATTACTGGGTTTTTATCGAATGAGCTATGAAATTAACCCGTACTTTAACCCATATGAAATAATCGTTTTTAAGACGCTTGTGAGTTGTCAAATGCCTTACATATTATAGAGGATAACTCTTCTGGCCTATTATACTTTACTTTTGCGTAAATATCCATCGTTATCTTGCTGTTTTCATGTCCTGCAAGGTACTGGACGGTTTTGGGATCGACAGCGGCATAAATGAGATTGGTGATATAGGTATGACGCAACTGATGCGGTGTTACTTGAAAATCAAGGCTGTATACTACGGTGTTATTGTGTGCAGCCTTTTCACCCAGAACAGGCGTTATTGTGCGAAAGATTTTCTTTCCGTTGATATACCGCGCATAGGTTCGCTCTTTTGTGGAGCGAGTGACTATGTACTGCCAGACTCTCTTAAACTGAGTATATGAGAGCGGTCCGCCATCGCTGTTTGCAATAACATAATTTGATTTTGATGATGCCTTAGCTTCACGCAGACATTCTGTAAGTTGTGGAGGTAGAGGGATATCTCGTCTTGCCGCATCGGTCTTGAGTTCAGTAGATATAACCGGACGATTGTGCTCAGAATGCCATGCGCGGCGTACTGACAGATAGGGGGTTTTTGCATCAAGGAATACACAGTCCCATTGTAACCCCAGAATCTCTTCACGTCGCAAGCCTGCGTAAAGGCCAAGCATCACAAAGGCATATGGTGGTAATCCTTTTATCGCTGCGAGGAGTTTTGAACCTTGCTCATCAGTTAAGGCCTCACGCTCCTTTTGGGGAACGCCCCCCTTTGCATTGAGCTTTTCACACGGCGATATAGTAATAATATTGCTATCCACGGCGGAAGTGAAGATGACCTTATATAGCATTTGAACAGAGCGATATACCGATGCAGACTTCTTTGATGCCGGTACCATTGCAAGCTTCACATCATCAGTGGATACATCTGCCATATACATATGACCCAGGGGCTTGATGATATAGTTTTTAACTTTGGACTGATAATCGGTGAGCGTAGTAAATCTTATGTTGGCTGATTGCATTTTGAGCCACTTCTCACAGTATTCTGCTACGGTTGGTGTATTCCTGTGAAATACGGCTTCTTTAATTTGCCGTTTAGCTTCTTCGACTTTCTCATACAATTCTTTTGCGGTCAGCGCATACAAAGCAACTCTCTTGCCGTCCGCATCCTCAATTCTGGTTCGAAAATAAGTCATCCCGTTCATTGTGACGGTCCCATACTGAGGAATATTCTTTTTTGGCCGTGCCATTGATATGTACCCCCTCTGTAGTTATGTGCGGTTGTTACCGCTGCCTATTAAATACCATGAGAAAGAAAATAAATCGAATGTGCGAATTGATGCAAATCCCATCTTTCGCAGATTTGCATGAAATCAGTAATTGTCAAGTTGAAGTAATCCACCAGACTAATATAATCTGGTGGATTACTCTGCTTATGTACCAAGTTGGCTTATCTTTTGACTACTCTCGGCCTACGGTACGTGTATGGGACATTTTCATTTGGACGAGCTCGGCAAGTGCAACGAGCCATATATTCTTGAAGCGCAGCTTCTGTAAAATAGACGCAGCCATTTGGCACATACTGAATATAGGAGATCGTTCCAGAATTTCTTGCCTCATCCAAAGTGGTAATACTAATGCCAAGTGTTTTTGCTGCATCCTTACGTCGAATGAGCTTCTCCATCGTTCTCCTCCTATACACGGTCATCGCCTAGGCGTTTTTTCTTCTTGATGATTCTGTAATCCACGCCCTTTCGGACGTTGCAGTAAGTACAGTCTTCTTTTTTGGTTTGCAGCGGGTTTACCCTCCTGATTATGTGGTCTGGTGAGTTGT
>CAYVPJ010000304.1:0-1931 GCA_964453505.1 uncultured Oscillospiraceae bacterium
GCAGTCCAAGCGCAAAGCGTACATAAGATAAAGAGGGATATTCCCGGATGTATTTTTCATACAACTCGGGAAGATTAGTCATCGAAACAACATATATCTTGTGTTGTTCAGCTTTTTTAATGACCTCATCCCTATTTTTATATAAATCTAGATGCGCATGCACATCAAATTGCATGTATAGCCTCCAAGAATGCGGTTAATTCATTCATGCCTCGAGTATATAATGCTTCATACTGATCAATATTAGCCGTGATTGGCCCAGCGTTTTGGATATTCAAGAAGGAATATTGCGGTTTGAACTTGCTTGCGGCAATTTTATAAGTATTCAGTAGTATTCTGGCGGTCGGGGAGCCAGAAAAGTCAGAGTCCTTATATGCACTTGCATCGATCAGACCTGCATGGAGTATAGCAGCTCGACGTACTAAACATGGGAGGCAAATGCCGCAATGGCGCGGTGGCTTTTTATCATATCGCTCCCCATCCGGATGCGAGCAAGACATTGTAAAACAATAATTGGTTTTCAGGAAGGACTGATCCTTACATTCAATCATCATTTCACCCTTTGTCTTAAATTGATACGGATTACATAGCTCCACATCAATGCCGAGACCGACAATCAATTCTTGCAGCAAGCCCATGTAATAAGGATGAGTTGTGCGAGTGCTACTACTCCCAAGCCGCGAATACGTCAAAGGAATGTTTAATGAGATCAGCCCATTTTCGGGGATTATTAAGGCCATATGCCGTCTCAGACATGAAGCCACCGCAACCGCATGCCCGAAGAACATTAACGATCGAGTTCTGGTCGAATCTTCCTCTCCATTTACTTTTGCGGCATAGTATTGATAGAATCGTGACTTATCGATCTCATATGTATCCGAAATAGCATTAATTAATTTGTCTTGATAAGGTTTTGTGCCCTTACCGCCGCCATATAAGCTAATAAAATATGCATTCTTTGTTAATGTCAGCAAATCAACCGTACCGATAAATGAATCGAGACCACCAGAAAACATACAGACCGTGTCAGTTGTAGACTCTTTTATGCCTTTACGGGCAAAGTACTTTTCGGCTTTAATTTCGTGGTCGACTGGTTCACGTTTATAAAATTCTACAGACCAGATGTCTCCACTAAGGAAGTTAAGCATATCAATAACTAACGATGCCTGAGCATCCCATTTTTCTTTGCACAAAACTGGCACAATGAGCCTAATATTCCTTGACCAATTATCACTGCCTAATTCTCTTTTTATTTTTCTGTCCGCGGCAAATACAAACATTGACAGATAAAGTAAATCAAGCGCTTCAGGCGTTATTGTATTGGGTAAGTCCTTCATAGCTTGTTTGATTGAAAACCGGAAGTCGTTTGCATCCGAAAGATCAATAATCGAATGCCGGGCGTATTGGTCAGGTATGTTCCCGTCTAAGGTACAAAACAACAAAAAGTCATTCATTACATTAGCACCTCGTAACAATCGCGGAATATTTTCTCAACATCAAAGCGGACGTTAGCAGGGGCACTCCCTGAGCTTTTGCGTACCTCTACTGATACTTTTGCATAGATATAGTCTTTAAAATCTTTCTCAACCTCTGCCGCACGCTCAGGTGTCTCAGCTTTTTTCTCGAAGCAAACCTGCAGGTCGTTTAACATTCTTCCCCAGATATATTCAGTGACATAAGTTGTGAAGAGCTGTTCCTGAATTGAAGCATCAAGACTACCAAGGTCAGTTACCTCGAGCTTATTAGCATCCATATAATCATAGAGTTGACAAAGGGTATTAACTATTGCTTCCCTCGCAACAGCGTTCTCTTTCCCTTCGGGCACTGGTGAAATGATATCGGCTATTTTTGATAATGCTGTCCTAATATCAGGCTCGGATTGTAGGATTGCATTTATTCTTCCGTATTCAGAGCCCTCAGGATTGCTGCTA
>CAYVPJ010000305.1:0-907 GCA_964453505.1 uncultured Oscillospiraceae bacterium
ATGAGTGCAATGGATTTTAACGGCACATTCAATTACTCCCAACAGGAAAACTTACAAGGAACAAGCGGCACTACAACAGGGTCGTTTACAACATTGAGCGACGGGGAATATACAACGCTCAATATGTCAATGTCAATGGAGCAGGTTAACGCTGTCGTGCCTATTAACGTTCCTCAGTTTATTCCGGCGGCTGGCATAAGCACTAACGATCAGGCGAGCCTCTATGCTGCACTTGGGGAAGATTTCACCCCAGATATATTTAACCGCGCACCGGCATCAACACGTTCATCTGTTGCTCTTATGTTGCTGTTTTTCTGAGGGGTATATATGAACGGTGAATTCTTACGTGCGGAGGGAATTTCCAGAAAGTACGGAAATGTCAACGCACTGGATAATGTGTCGTTTTCGCTGAACCGTGGAAAAATATTGGGACTGTTCGGCAAAAATGGCTCCGGAAAATCAACGCTCCTGGATATAATTGCGCTTGCGGCAAAACCCGACGGCGGACAGATTCTTTTTGAGGATAAAGAAGTTAGCTCAAACCTGACCTTGGCAAGGCGTAGGATAGGTTATGTACCACAGGAAATTGCGCTTTTTGAAGAGCTAACAGTGTGCGAAAATTTGCTTTGCTGGTCCAAACTTCCGGGTAAAAAGGCGAAAGCTCGGGCGGTGGAAGTTGCAGAAAAGCTGAACCTTCACGAAATCTACGAAAAAAAGGTAGCTGAACTTTCGGGAGGTATGAAAAGGCGGGTAAATCTTGCTGTGGCCCTGCTGGGAGAACCCGAGCTGCTGGTGCTTGATGAACCTTTTGCCGGAGTAGACACAGACAACACAGACGGGATTGAGAAAGTGCTGAAAGAAATGGCTGAGCGCGAAAAAGAAGAGGAGCGAAAAATACTGGCCCGAG
>CAYVPJ010000305.1:917-1926 GCA_964453505.1 uncultured Oscillospiraceae bacterium
AGCGGCGGAAGGTGTCGGTGTTAATCAGCTAATGCACAATATCATACACGGAGAAGCTACATGAGATTTATGATATACGATTTAAAACGTATGTTTTCCGGAAAAGCGCTTGTCTTGATGTGTCTTCTTTCACCAATTATTGTCGTTTTAGTTTTTTCAACCATAATTGCCCCCATGATTTTTACAGCAAAGGGGCTTCACTTCAACCTAGCAATATGCGATGAGGATAAGGGGCGAGAAGTCAATCAGTTTATAACGCAGATGGTGAATTCTAAGTCGTTGGCTGATATGGTAAGCGTTTACCCGGTTTCAACGGTAGATGCCGGGTTGGAGCTGGTAGAAGGCGGAGACGTATCTGTTCTCGTCCACATTCCGCAGAACTTTTTTGCTGATATGCAGAAAGGTACCGAAGTGAAAGTGTCAATAATCAGCACAAAAGCCCATTCTTTGGAGGCTACGCTGATTTCAATGACTATGGACAGCTCGCTCTCAATAGTCGACCAAGGCCAAAACGTAATGGAAGCGGCAAAATACATGCTGATAGAAAAGGGTGAGTCACAAGCAAGCGCCAATGAGTATTTTGATGCTTCAATGAACTCAGCTATTAACGAATATATGAACAGGCGTGAAGTGCTTGGCGAGGGCGGACCACTGTCCCTTACAGGAGAATATTTACCGGTAGAATACTACCTAGCAGCAATATTTTCTTTGTTTGCAGCGCTATCTATGCTACCGCTGATTCATTTCAGCTCCGTGGACGTAATGGGTGCTATTTTGCGCCGAGGTCTGCTTTGCGGAATCGGCACCATGCGCTTTTTTTTGGCACGGATTATTTCCGGTACTATATTTATTGTTCTTGTGCAAATGATGCTGTTTCCGACCGCAGCACTTCTGCACCTTGCTGGTGATAATCTCGGAGGTTTATATGCAAACAATCTTCTGGCTCTTGTCCTAGCAATTTTGCTTTCGTCCATTTGTTACGCCTCGCTCTCACTCGCAATCGCAACAT
>CAYVPJ010000306.1:0-1925 GCA_964453505.1 uncultured Oscillospiraceae bacterium
TTCCCTCTTTGACTTTTTCTTTTGTTATCATCAGTTATCGGTTATCCTCCTATTTAGTAATTTTTGTATAAAAACGGCATCCATTTCTGGATGCCAGCAGCGCAACTGCGGCTCTATAGGCAAGTTGAACTTGCTTTTAGAACGTGGCTCTTGTAATAGAGCAAAATCACAGTTGTATATAAATACCATATCATAAGGAACAAAGAGCCCCCAAGAAAAAAAGAAAAGTCCTCATTCTATAAAGAACGAGGACTTTAGTGCTATGTTTTGTTACAGTATTGGCCTTATTTACTACCGTAAACAAGCCAGTTGTCGATGTTATCACAGTTGTAACCGGATTTGACATCTTCCAGGCAACTCTTGATGACACGAGCAACACCAACGTCTGCCATCTCCGCGTTGCTGCCTTTGCGTAACCACGCTTCAATGTCTTCTTTGTCCTTCATGGTGATGCGAACGGCTGATTTGATCGCCATACTGAATCCGTCCTTGAAATCGATCTCATAATAGTACATAGTGTTTGTTCTCCTTCATCTAACTTTGGTTTTTGTATAAAAATAGCATCCAAAAAATGGACGCCAGCATCGCAACTGTTATTGCTGCGTTCCTGTTGGCAGGATAAGTACCTGCGATTGAGAACTAGGCTCTATGAACGAGCAAAATACAGTTGTATATAAATACCGTATCACAGTGAATTATATAATTCCAAGAAAAAAGAAAAAGCCCTTATTCCCTAAAAGGAACAAGAGCTTTGTAAAGCGTTTTGAGGCTAGAGGCCGCTTTTTACGGAAACATGGCAGACATATTGCTCACCAGTATTTTCGGCAAGCTCCATATTTCCAGAAGAGATTTAATAGCGTTTGCAAGGTTTTTTCCTCCTTCGGGTGGTGGATGAAAAAACGTTGTATTATACTGTGCGCTGTGGTATAATACAATTATGGAAATACAAAAAGTTTGTCAAACACATGGGCATCGGGCAATTAAATACCGCATCTACCCGAATGAGGAACAGCGCATTTTGCTTTTTCGTACATTTGGCTGTACGCGGTTCATTTGGAACCGGATGCTTGCCGATGAACAGGAGTTCTACGCTTCCACCGGCACACATTTTATCCCAACACCAGCGAAGTACAAGGGCACATTCCCTTGGCTCAAGGAAGTTGATAGTCTTGCTCTCGCAAATGCGCAACTAGACTTGCAAGGTGCGTTCTCGGCATTCTTTGCAGGGAGAAGCGGATACCCGCACTTCAAATCGCGTCACAAAGGCCAAATGACTTACACAACGAACAACCAAGGCGGGACAGTGGCCTTAACCGCAAAGGGTATCAAGCTCCCAAAGTTAGGTATTGTTAAAGCAAAATTGCATCGCCTCCCTTCACCAAATTGGGCATTAAAATCCGCAACGGTGTCACAAGCGCCGTCCGGCAAATACTATTGCTCCGTACTCTTTGAGTACGAGGTAAAACCTGTTCCAACGCTCACGCCTAGTAAAGGCAACTCCCTTGGTCTGGATTACAGCAGCCCACATTTTTACGTCGATAGCCAAGGCGTGAGCGCGGACATGCCGCATTTCTACAGGGAAGCCGAGGAACGACTTGCACGGGCTCAACGCCGGCTATCGCGCATGGTACGCGGGTCTAGTAATTACCGGAAACAGAAAGTCAAGGTAGCCCTTATCCATGAGAAAGTCGCCAACATGCGCAAGGACTTCACCCATCAACTGAGTAGGCGGATAGCCAACTCCTATGATTTTGTATGTGTAGAGGATATCAATTTGCGCGGCATGGCGGGGTCACTCAAGCTTGGCAAAGCTACCAATGACAATGGCTTCGGGATGTTCCGCACCATGTTGGGCTACAAGCTCGCGGAGAAGGGCGGTTCACTTATCGCCATAGATAAGTGGTTTCCCTCTTCTAAAACCTGTC
>CAYVPJ010000307.1:0-1925 GCA_964453505.1 uncultured Oscillospiraceae bacterium
GGAAGTTCTGTTCCGCTATCGGTCACTAATTTAGTGCCTTTGGTTATACGTATCCAATAATGAGGTGTGTAAGTGGCATGAATTGACAGTACGGTGGCTGTATCGGAAAGTTCCATCTTAGTGATACTGATTGCACTGGTTTGAGAAAACGTGACGAACGGATTTTCCACGGTCATGGGGTAGTTAATCTTTCCCCCGCAGGCGGTCATGAGTGTGATGACAATGATTCCTGAGAATAGATTCAGACGTTTCATATATACATTTTAAATGTTTTTTACGAGTGCGATTTTAGTTCTATTTTGTTCAATATGCAAATTATTACCGGTATATTTTTGATTTATACCAGTTTAGCACATTCTGTCACGGAAATCCTCATATCGGAATTCTCTCAGTGTGTCAATTCCTCCATCGGTTTTTAGCAGAATAATAGACGGATGATTTATACCGTTGAACATGGAGGTTTTTACGGTTGTATAATGAATCATGTCCTCGAATAGAATCTTATCGCCTTTGGCCAATGGATTACCGAAGTCCCAGTAACCCATCCAGTCTCCGCTTAAACAACTGTTACCGCCGAGCCTGTATGTTAAATGTCCGCTATCGGGCGTGTGGCTCTCAACAAATCTGGCCCCTCTCACTGCGGGATGGTAAGGCATTTCCAGACAGTCGGGCATGTGACAGGTGAAGCTGACATCCAGAATGGCTGTGAGAATACCGCTGTTCTCAACAATATCTATGACACTTGCCACTAATGGGCCTGTCCGCCAGACAAAAGCTGAGCCGGGTTCGAGAATGATTCTCAGATTCTTATGACGGCTTTGAAAGTCTTTTAGTACAGAGACCAGATGGCTTATATCGTAGTCATCGCACGTCATAAGATGCCCTCCGCCGAGATTAAGCCATTTAATTTGTTCAAGCCACTTTCCGAATTTCGCTTCAATATGACTCAGAGTGCGTTCAAGAGCGTAACTGTCTGACTCGCAATGATTATGACAGTGGAACCCCTCAATTCCTTCGGGTAGGGTGTCCGGCAGAGTGTCACGTGTTATACCGAAGCGGCTTCCCGGAGAACATGGATTGTATAATTCCACATCTATCTCGGAGTATTCGGGGTTGATACGAATTCCGCAACTAGCCTTTCCGCATGCCACGGGGTAGAATTTGTCAAATTGATCCCAGGAATTGAAAGTGATATGGCTACTATATTCAACAATGGCCGGGAAATCTGTTTCGGTATATGCGGGCGAGTAGGTATGGGCTTTACTTTTAAACTCGTCATAAGCCAGACGGGCCTCGTTGAGTGAACTTGCGGTCGTTGAGCCGAAGTACTCGCGGAAAATGGGAAATATTCTCCAAAGGGCGAACGCCTTAAGGGCCAGAATTATTTCAACTCCCGCATCCAGACCCGCTTTGTGAATAAGGTTCAGGTTGTGTCTGAGCAGCTCTTCTTCCACAACATAACATGGAGTACGCAGTTGCCGAAGAATCTTTTCGTTAATTCCCGATACCTTTTTCATTAATTCTTGCTTAAAAGCATGCCGCGAAGGTAACATACAAATCCCGATATGGAAAAAAATAAAAAAAGTTTGTTTTGCGAAAATATGTTTATATATGTGTTATCTGTTTTCTTACCTATGAACCACTTTCGTACCACTTTCGTACCACTTTCGTACCACTTCCGTACCACTTCCGTACCCAACGAGCGCGCGTTATTATAAGCATTAAATTTGTACAGAACAATTAAAAACAAGTAGAAACCTACTACCGCTATGAAAAAGATATTTAAACGAGATCTTGCCGTCAGGTATTTTTCGCAGGAGCATCCCAACACGGCACGCCGAAAGCTGAAGTTTGAAATTGCCATCAGACCCAGACTGCGTCAGCGCCTCAGGAAACTGCGACCAAATGACCGCAGCAAGGTCTAC
>CAYVPJ010000308.1:0-1922 GCA_964453505.1 uncultured Oscillospiraceae bacterium
AATGGCCAACAAGAAGAAATAAGAAAGGAAGTCCTTACATGGCAACAAAAACGACAAAAAAGTCGGCCGCTAACGTTACCCGTAAACGTCGTGAAAAGAAGAACATCGAACGCGGCGCTGCACATATCCAGGCCACTTTTAACAACACGATCGTGACTATTACCGACGTTACAGGTAATGCCATTTCATGGTCAAGTGCCGGTGGCTTGGGCTTCAAGGGATCCCGCAAATCCACCCCCTATGCCGCTCAGATGGCTGCAGAAACAGCAGCCAAGGCAGCTATGGAACATGGAATGAAAACAGTTGAAGTTTACGTAAAAGGACCCGGCTCCGGCCGCGAGTCTGCCATTCGTGCCCTTCAGGCTGCCGGTCTTGAGGTGACAATGATCAAGGATGTCACCCCTGTTCCCCACAATGGATGCCGCCCGCCAAAAAGGCGTCGCGTATAATTTAAGGAGGATAATCGATAAATGGCAAGAAATACAGGATCTGTCTGCAGATATTGCCGCCGCGAGGGTGAAAAGCTCTTCCTTAAAGGCGAACGCTGCTATTCAGAGAAATGCGCATTTGAGCGCAGGTCCTATGCCCCCGGCCAGCACGGTCAGGGCCGTAAAAAGAGTTCCGAGTATGGTATCCAGCTTCGTACAAAGCAGAAAGCCAAAAGATACTACGGTGTTCTTGAGAGCCAGTTTGCAAAATATTTTGAGATGGCCGAGCGACAGAACGGAGTCACCGGTGAGAACCTTCTTCGCATTCTCGAGTCCCGTTTTGACAACGTAGTTTATCGCGCGGGTCTTGCTAATTCCCGCAGCGAAGCTCGTCAGCTTGTAACCCACCGTCATTTCACAGTTAACGGCAAGACAGTCAACATTCCCTCATACCTTATGAAGGCAGGGGACAAGATTGCCATACGTAAGAGTGAAGACGAAAAGGTTAAGCAGTCTGTCGAAATAAACGGCGCACGCCCCACTCCCGTATGGATGAGTGTTGATACAGACAAGCTTAATGTAAGCGTCATTCGTTTACCCGAGCGTTCCGAGATTGACTTCAACATTGAAGAGCACTTCATCGTTGAGTTGTACTCCAAATAAAAAAGTCGCGTAGCGAATATATTTCGGGAAAGCGATAATACGGCGGTTTTAACCGCCTGACAGGAGGGTTAAATGATAGAAATTAAAAAGCCCAATATTCAAACTGTTGAACTTTCGGAGGACGGTTCCTACGGTAAATTCACCGTTGAACCGCTTGAGCGCGGATTCGGTACCACACTGGGTAACGGACTCAGACGCGTTCTGCTTTCCTCGCTTCCCGGCGTTGCAGCCCAGTCAATCAAGATTGACGGTGTCCTGCACGAGTTCTCTACCATAGAGGGCGTTAAGGAAGATGTAACCGAAATAGTTTTAAACGTGAAGGGTATTACCGCAAAGCTTCATTGTGACGGACCTAAAACCGTCTTCATCGAAGCTCAGGGTGAATGCGAAGTAACAGCCGGAAGCATCAAACCGGATTCCGAAATAGAGATTCTTGATCCCGACTGGCACATTGCCACACTGGGCAAGAACGCCAAGCTCTATATGGAGATTACCTTCAACAAGGGCAGAGGCTACATTTCAGCCGATAAGAACAAAGCCGAGATGGCCGCGTCCATCGGTGTCATTCCTGTTGACAGCATTTACACCCCGGTACTTAAGGCGAACTACACAGTTGAAAATACGCGTGTAGGTCAGATCACAGACTTCGATAAGCTTACTCTTGAAGTCAAGACCGACCGTACACTCAACGCCAAAGAGGCTGTATCCATAGCCGCAAAGGTTCTAGTTGATCATCTGACGCTGTTCACAGACCTCAGCGAAGAGCTTGAGGACTCCACAGGCATGATGATCGAGCCTGAGCCCGAGGCCAAGGAAAAGAAGTTTGAGATG
>CAYVPJ010000309.1:0-1909 GCA_964453505.1 uncultured Oscillospiraceae bacterium
CGATGGAACCCAAGCCGCGATAAGCAGCCTGGGTTCCTGACGCTTTGTTGAGGTGCCCCAGCAGGATAACGGCACAGCCGGTGCGCTCCGCAACGTCGGCCAGCCGCTTGATGATGGGCCTGATCTCATTTGCCCGATTCATATCGGCCTCGGCCCCAAGGTAGGCTTGCAGCGGATCAAGGACGATGAGCCGGGCACTGTTTTGCCGGATGGCTTTCTCAATCCGCTCGTCGGAAAGAGACAGCTCCTTTTTTGCCTCATCGATGACCAATACCCGGTCAAGGTCGGCCTCGGCTTCCATGAGCCGGGGCTTGACCGTATCGCCTAAACCGTCCTCTGCGGTCTGATAGATTACGTTGAACGGTTCCAGCTCTTCCATATCTGGGAAACTCTTTCGATTGGTACAGGCTGCGCAGAGGCGAAGCGCCAGCGTAGTCTTGCCCTCACCGGGATTGCCCTGAATGATGGTGACTTTCCCGAACGGGATATACGGCTTCCAAAGCCATTCAACCGCTTGCTCGTTTACCTCGCTCATGCGTATGATCTCAACGATTTCCTCTCGCAAGCTGTGCACCGGCTGACCAAGAAACTTGCCGTCCGTGAGTTCATGGCGGCGCTGCAAGATCTCGTTCCAGTCTTTGAATACCGGTGCAAGACGATTGACGGCATACTCGTCGGGGATGAGGCCGTTGATGCGGGTGCAGGCCGCGTTCCCGGCCTCATCGCTGTCAAGGCAGAGGAACACATTCTTGATATTCGGACGGTCAGAGAGAAAGGTCAGCAGCGCCTTTTCACTGACGCCGCCAAGGGACAGATAGCTCTGTTTCTGCCAGTCTTTCTTGTAGAGGCAGAGGAAGGACAGAAGATCGACCGGCGCTTCAAAGACAAAGAGCCGGTCACTATCGCCTCGATAACAAAACGGGATAGATTTGTCGCTGCCTTTCACATCGGCGCGGAAGTTGCCGGTTGTTCCTTTGCTGTGAGCATACCGGGGAATGCCGGTTTCGTCCCGGCCAACAAACACGGCGCTGTGATGATCTGCGCTCTCGTAAACATCGTCGCCGAACAAAAAGAAATCCGTCACATCTTCATCAATGCGGCGGACTTCGGTGAGATATCTTCTTGCTGTGCTGTTATCAACATTTCGAGGCGGCAAACGGAACTCCGGCGCGTCCGTTTTTGGCGCTGGCGGCGCTTCGCCTAAGAGCATGGCCACGGCTTCGGTGAAGCTCCTGCCGAAAAACTCCATCACGAAATCCACCGGCCCTCCGCCGCGGCTCCGACTGTGCCGGTACCATTTGTTCTCTCTGACCGTCAGGCTGTCGTGCTTCTTCCAGCGGTATTCAGCTCCGGCGCGTTCCAGCGGCTCTCCGTGGGCTTGCAGAAAAGCCGCAAGGTCGACCTGGTTTGCCCGGTCGATCTGGTCTTGGGTGTAATACATCTTATCGCTCCTCATTCACGTTCTTGATTTTTGCTTTTTCCTTTGTGGGCAACAGCAGTTCCCGGCACCGGCTCACGCAGTCTGTCCCGAATACTTTTCTTTTCCTCGGCTGGAGCTTCGCCGGCATAGTTGATCACCGTATCCACACAATGCCGGACTTGCCGAATCAGCTCGGTGTCGAGCTTCATCGAAAACAATTTGGAACGAATTTCGGCATTCTTCGCTTTCAGCTCGTCGCGCTGTTTGCACAAAGTATCCGCATCGGAGGCGTTGAGATTGTTGGCTTTCAGATAACGGACAGCCTTGCCGAAAAGCGCAAGCTCGGTTTTGTGAGCCTCGGCATATTTGGCCTTGGTCTTGTCAAATCCCTTCTTGGATTGGTCATAGATCGGCCTGTACTTCTGAATATTGCCGATGTGCTCAATCGTGAAGTTGAGTTTTCTGATCTGCTTCTCGTTGGTGGTAATC
>CAYVPJ010000310.1:0-1896 GCA_964453505.1 uncultured Oscillospiraceae bacterium
TTGCCTTTAAATGATACTAATATGGATAATGCAACGTGTAATACATATTTTTATAAATTACCTGATGGACGTAACAGCATTAATTTGACTGCTGAGGACGTAATGGGAATGGTGCTTGAATATAATGTAGTCAATTATAGTCAAGTTTCTGAAAGTGAACATACAAAAGCATTATATCACTTTGATAATGATATATATGATAGTTCTAGCAATCATTCAACATTCGTATGGGGTAGCGGTGCTAGTACTTCTTATATGTCAGGTGGTTTTGATAAGTGTTTATATCTTAATGACGATACGCACAATTTTACAGTTGGAATAAATGAAGATATTGGAACGGCTGATTATACGTTAGAATGGCGTATGTATCAAGCTATGGCGCAAAAATATACTAATATGGGGTATTCCTCTACTCCAGTAATAGAGCCATTATTTAGATATACTTTAACGCCAAAATACCAAAAAGGTATGGAATTCTGCGAATACTGCGGTAATACACTTTTGGATATGGTAAATACATATAATCGTCCTTACTATACTAGTTATGAAAGTAGTAATGGAAACTGGAACGTAGGTACTTATTGTACTAGTTCGTTTAGTGATATTCATTCAACACAAATACATTATTGTACGCAAGGTCATACTTGCAGAACTTCATTTCAAATAACGGGCAAAGAAGATATATCATACACTTCAAAATATAAGGTAACTCCTTATAACAGCTATTGGCTACACGGCAATAATATAGAAACGCTTAATAGTGATTATTATGTTAATAATTTAAGTCAAATGTACGGCGCGGCTAGTAGTTATGTACTTAGTATTAACAACAATTCAAGTATATTTAATAGTTGGTATGAAGTTAGTTTAAGCGGTGGCGTTGCTACTTCTATTGGTAGATACAAGTATTTTGATAGCGGAGAAAGTCTAGGTGGTAATGGTGAATGGGTATCATATGCCATTAGCCGTACTAATGGTACTACACGATATTTTGTTAATGGTCTATGTGTAAAGACTGTTAATAATGATAACCGTAACTTAGGACGTTCATTTGTATTTAGTATTCCGTCCGATAATATGCAATATATGTATTTGGACGAATTGCGCGTTTCCGATACTGGCTTATATGAAAGTAATTATAACCCTCGTACTAGCGCATTTGATACAAATAGCGTATTAGTAGTGCCTGATAACCCAGTTGAAAATATGATAGCTGTTCAAAGTGCTGTACTAGTAAATAATGTTCGCATAGGTGGCGCGAGAATTACTTACCCGCAAAATGGTGACGTATATATATATCTTAATGGAGATTATGAAGTTACTGCTATACAGCAGTATAACGGAACTGATTGGATAAGCGTTAACGCTAGTATATATAACGGTGTAACTTGGTCGAATTTGATGGGATATGATTATTCAAGTGTAGTTATGTCCTCAAATATGTTTGAAGATAATGGTTTCGGTGAAGAAATCGGTGGTGTTGATACTCCTACTCCACCTGATAACCCTGATAACCCTGATACTCCTGATACACCTAGTAACCCTGATACGCCTAGTAACCCTGATAGTGGCGCGTTTGGTGGTTTCCTTAACAATATAATTAACTCATTTAGCAATATATTAGGAACGTTATCAGGAATAGTAACGGTAGCTTTTGAGGCAATAGGGCAAATAAATGCAACGGAATTCATAGCAAGCTTTAGACAATTATTTACTCAAGAAGATTTGTATTCAATCTTTAGTGAAAGCGGTGGCGATATATGGCGTTACCAGTAGGAATAATAAGGGTGTTTACCTTTATAAGAAATATATTTGAATGTTTTCCGTTCATTATACAAGCGTTATTTGTGATGGTAGTATTTATGTTCGTAATATTTGCAATAGTGAAAATGGTGG
>CAYVPJ010000311.1:0-1178 GCA_964453505.1 uncultured Oscillospiraceae bacterium
GTAAGTGGAGCAAGTTGGAATATTCACAGCCGTATCAGGCTTCTGTTACATTAAAATCTCCTCTGAAGCGTGAGGCTTCCCTCTGTGTTACAACATACGAAGACGCGTTGAAAATCGCGGAAGACACGGTTAAAGGCATCGGCGCCTATCAGCAGGGAATGCGGCTGGCAGATGCGAGCGTCACAAAAAAACGCGACGGATCTTTTAGCGGCTGTGATTTCATATACACGCGGGAATTAAGCGGCGCTCATTGCGGCGTCTATTTCACCTATTTTTCCGAAACATATAAAAGTACCGACATTCATGGGCGCTATGAAAACACAAAAGAAGTATCATGGGGCTACGAAAGCCTTGAGGTGCGGGTGGACGCATACGGTTTGGATAAAGTCATGTGGAAATATCCGTATATCACCAATATTCTGACTGACAATACATCCATGCTCCCGTTTGATAAAATCGTGGATTGTTTTGCACAAACAGCGCTGATCAAATACAGCAATTATGAAAATATGCGCTATTGGGAATATGTAACTGAAATAAACAGAGAACCAAAAAATGGAGAACAAAGAGGTAATTCTTCTACCGATATAATAGGAATACATGAAGAACCAGCTGTGATTAACAGCGAGACCGATTATATCGAAGGGCATATCAGCAAAATATCCCTGAACCTGATGCGCGTTCAATCTGGTGAAGAGTATTTCCTGATACCTGTTTGGGATTTTTACGGAGATATCACCAGAACAAAAAAAGACGGAGACGAAACCATAGAAATGAAGCTGGAGCAGGACAGTTCGATCCTTATGACCATCAGCGCTATTGACGGCAGTATTATTGACCGCCGCTATGGGTATTGATTTTGATTTAAAATTAAATAAACGCTCGTTTATCCTTTTAGAATAGTTCTAAGACAGAAATAAAGGTGACTTTCGATGAAGAAGTTACGTTTTTTTACAGGGTTCGGTGCGTGATGACTCTGAATGAGCGGAGCGAATGAAGGATATATACACCACGAGAAAAAAGATCCTTCGACAGGCTCAGGATGACAGGAGACCCGCTCCCTCGGCACACACTTCTCTTTGCTGTCATCCTGAGGAGCGCAGCGACGAACGGATCCCACGTATATTATCCTAAATGGGATCCTTCGACAGGCTCAGGATGACAGGAGACCCGCTCCC
>CAYVPJ010000311.1:1188-1472 GCA_964453505.1 uncultured Oscillospiraceae bacterium
GGCTCAGGATGACAGGATGGAACGACACAGGGGTCGTTCCCTACATAATTTTGCAGGATTTGCAAGGAATTTGGAGAGATTTGGCGAATAAATAAATTAAATTAGAGTAGGGGAAAGGTGCTTATGCAAGAAGAACCCTGGGTTATACTTGAAGACGATGAATACGAATATGTCTGGAAAATAGTATATAGTGAATTAAAATTTCATCCTGAATATATTTCTTCTGAATATCCATCGAAGTCAGTTCCTTTTATTCTTAGACAGGAAAATAAAGTATATTAAAT
>CAYVPJ010000311.1:1482-1894 GCA_964453505.1 uncultured Oscillospiraceae bacterium
GGGTTCAGATATAATCCGAAATCAAAGTTACCTTTACAGAAAAGCAGATTCATTGAAGATGAAGAGTATATGGGCGGGGGATATAACGTATACTTCCCCGAGTTTTATCCGAACGGAGATTATTATTTCTTTATCTCTAAGAGGTTTGATTGGGGGTATCTGACGCATCCATGGCTAATGAAGTTATGGATATTTGGCTATGCAATAATCAGCGAGTTTGAAAAATATGATACCCGATTGTATCTTACTCCAATCGGATGAATTAAATACAAACAGGAAATATTAGGAATGACGTTTCCCCTCCCCACCTTTTCCCTTGAAAACTTCTAAATGACTTGACAAATTTAGAGTTTTAAAATTATATTAAAACATTAAAAGTTTTAGTTTGAAAATACTATTGACAAACTAATGG
>CAYVPJ010000312.1:0-1890 GCA_964453505.1 uncultured Oscillospiraceae bacterium
AACCCTGCGCAGAGACGCCAATCTCAGAAAATAAGGAAGCTGAAACACGCAGACCGCCGAAACCATTAACCGGTTTCGGCGGTCTGTTTTTTTATTCTCTGTTATTGTCCTTGACAACTTCTTGGTCAGCTTCCTTGCGCTCCTGACCGACGCCGAGGATGCTGTCTACATTCCTTTTCATCGTCTCAATTTTCTTTCTATCCTTGTCCAGCTTGTGTCGTTCATCATAGAGCCGCTGCTGCTCTTGAACAAGGCGCTCCTGCTCTGAGACAAGGGAAGACAGGCTGGGAAGTTTATCGCCCGTCTGCATTGCCTTGAGAGTATCACGGGACGCCTCATAGATCGTGATGTCGGCGGAATGCTGCTTGAAATACTCATCCCGCTTTTTCGCCTTGCGGTATTGGTCATACACCGGCTTGGTGCGCTGATACTGGCTGATGTGCTTGATGAGAAGCTGCACTTGCTTCAATCTCTTTTCGAGCTTCTTTAGATCACTGCCGGTCTTCTGATATGAGCTTGTCAGGTCAGCCATCTTTGCTTCAAGGTCCGCATATTTCAGGAGATTGTTTTCTGTCAGATAATTGAGCGTTGCCGACGCTTGCTTGAGGTTGTTTATCTTAGCCCAATGCTCGTAGCCTTTGCTCTCCTGCGCCTTTAGGCAGTTCTGAATATCAATGATAAGACTGACGCCCTTACTGTCCCGACGGGACGCAATACGCCGTGCGCTTCTGCCCTTAATACGCTCTTTGATCCGCTCTTCTGTGTAGTTGTCCCCGATTGTTTTTGCACGGGTAAACCTCTCCTGACCGGCAGCACGGAAGGAGATGTATTTGCCGGGTTTTATTTCATACCCGGCTTCTTCCATCAGCTTCAGGAAGTCTTCGTAGCCGGATGCTGTGATGACGCTCCGGTCAATGGTCATCTTGAGTTTTTGTTTCCAGCTCGTCCCGTTCTTAGCCTCGGTATATTCCTTGTAGCTCTTGCCTTTGCTCTGGCTGGGCGGGATCACCGACAGCCCGTTTTCTTTGCAAAGGCGGTCGCTGATTTCCTGCGTTTCGTAGTAAATCTTTTTATAGCTCTTGTATGCGTGGTAATCTACAAAATTGACGGCATTGAAGATAATATGATTATGGACATGACCCTTGTCGATGTGAGTTGCAAGAACATACTCGTATTTTCCTTGCAGAACTTCGTCGGCAAATTGCTGCCCGATTTCATGAGCAAGCTCCGGCGAGACTTCTCCGACCGCGAAGGACTGAATCATGTGCCGCGCAATAATCTTTGTCGGATTCATGCCCTGCTGTTCGGCGATCCTGCGCGTCCACTCGAATTCCTTTGCCGCTGTTTCTATGGAGCATCCGAAGGAAGAGACAAGCAGTTTCTCGTCAGTTTTGTCCGGGTTTTCGATGTATGCAAGAGCCTTGCTTATAGTTCCTCTGATTGGTTTGATTTTAGTAATTGCCATATCTGCTTCATCAGCTCCTTCATCTCGGCAAGGTCTTCCTCGTAGCAGTGTCCGGTGGAGTTGACACGCTTGCAGATTTGGTTGAAGTTTGCGCCGACCTTGTTGACCGCAGCCGCGAGCTTTTTCTGCTCCGTGTAGTCCACCTGAATGATGTACCCGTCAATCGCCATTTTCCGAAGATAAGCACCCATGTTGTGGGTTTTCATGATCGCCATCTTGTTTTCAATGAGTTCTCTTTCATACTCACTTACCGCAAATCGGATGATTATTGGCCTTGTCCTGTTTGCCATGCTTGTCTGTCCTTTCGTCGTAATTTGAAGGGGTTTGGGGAATCCCAACAAGCTGATTTTTTCGATTTAGGGGAGGTATCCTAAATCAAAAATCTCCGTGTGTGGCTACACCGGATTTGCTTGCTATTCGTCTAA
>CAYVPJ010000313.1:0-1128 GCA_964453505.1 uncultured Oscillospiraceae bacterium
CGATACTGGTTGGTAGCGGCATCATATGAAGAGAATATACTGTATTTTGGCAGCGTTGATCATCGTGTCCCCCCTCATTTTCGCTCTTCCGGGAGACCTCCGTGTCGATCCGGTAAGCGGGGAGGAGCAGCGGACCATACTCGTGGGAGCTGGCGGCGGTTGGAAAGACCTCCTCAAGCGGGATGGAGTCATTGTGAGCGACCGTGTGGCCCGCTGGCCTGCCATAACCCTGGACCCGGGGCGACGCAGTACACCTGCCTCTGTCGATGCTCAGCTGGGCTTTGAGTCCCCGCGCAGCGTGGATATTGTCGATGCCCGCGGCCGGTACCGTGTACAGGTATCCCCGACGGTCAGCCTTACCGCCTTTTCCCGGGTTGGCGAGTGGGCGGCCCTTTTCCTCCAGTCCGATATTGGGCGGGGCCTGGGTCTCGATCCCCTGCCCGGTGCTCTTTTACACGGGACGAGCCGGCCTTCAGACTTCAGCATCGAGTTCTGGCTTTACCCCGCTGCCCTCGGCGACGGTGAGCAGCTTTTGGCCTGGAATGCCGCTTACCCCCGCGATTGGCGGGGCAGCACGGGCTACCATGGCCGCAGCGGGCAGCGGATACGCTGCCAAGTCCTGCGAAACCGTATCGAGTGGGACTTTACCGGCTTCTTCCTGTCTCCCGATGGCACGCAGCTCCTCGATCGCACCCTTGTGGCGCTCAGTCCTATTATTCCCGAGCGCTGGAGCCACCATCTTATACGCTTCGACGCGGCAACCGGCCTCCTCGAGTACCTTGTTGATGGCCGCCTCGAGGCAGCGAGCTTTACCACTTCCAGCGGACGGGAAGGCGGTTCGGTCAGCGTCCCGCGGCCCGGCCCCGATGGCCACCTCGAATTGGGTGCGCGGTATGCGGGCATACTCGATGACTTTGCCATCCATGCAAGTTGGCTCGGGGCCCCCGAGCTGGACCCCTTTCGCCCCTCCGGCGGACGCCTGGAAACCCGGTGGTTTGACCTCGGTTCGACGGGATCGCGGTTGGCCCGCGTCGAGGCCGCCCTCCGTACCCCGGGTTTGAGCGAGTGCCGCCTCTATGCCCGCGTTGTGGACAGCCCGTGGCAGGATGGTCTCGAAACACTGCCCTG
>CAYVPJ010000313.1:1138-1890 GCA_964453505.1 uncultured Oscillospiraceae bacterium
TTCCCGCTTCAAGGGGCGCTGGGTGCAGTTGGCCGCAGACCTCTATCCCGGTTTATCGGAGGAAGGCCCCCCGGTGCTCGAATCGCTTCTGTTGATAGTCTCCCCCGACCCCCCGCCCTCGCCACCGTCCCGCATCGTCGCGCGTGCGCACGACGGGGCTGTCGAACTTGAGTGGACACCGTCGCCCGAACGGGATACGACCGGATACCTGGTGTATTATGGAACGGCGCGTGGCGAGTACTTCGGTGTGTCGTCGGTCGGCATGGATTCCCCGGTCGACGTCGGGCCACGTACCCGCGTACGGATAGACGGCCTTGAAAACGGCCGGCTCTACTGGTTTGCGGTAGCCGCCTGCGACACCCTGCCAGCACAGAATGGTAAAGACCCTGCTGCCGCCGTCAGCGGTATCTTTGAAGATCGAAATATCGGTGCGTTTTCGGCGGCGGTGCCCGCCCGCCCGGTCAGGATGGATTGATGAGCGGTAAAAATCTGGAAGATATCCTGGAACGCGCCCACGGTTCGTCCAGGGTTGGCGACAATCAGGCCGCCGAGCGGCTTCTCCTCTCGTATATTAAAGAAAACCCCGAGTCCCGTGACGCCCGTCTCCTTCTGGGCACCACCCTGGCGCGCCTTGAAAAGTACGATCGGGCGGTCGATGAATTCCTCTTTCTCCTTGCCCGCAAGAGCGACGATGCCGAAGCCCTCAACAACCTCGCGGTAATCTACCGCAAGCAGGAGCGCTTCAACGATGC
>CAYVPJ010000314.1:0-1887 GCA_964453505.1 uncultured Oscillospiraceae bacterium
AAGACCCGTTTACGGGTAATAAGTAATAAAAACGCAACTGAAAGTGGCGAAGCTGTCAAACTGGGACGCTTAAGCGTAAGCTTGTAGCAAGGCCTTATAGGCCGATAAGTAAAGAGGGTGTCCTAGAATAGGAACCCTCCAAAGCAAAAATTCCAGTGAGAAATCGCTGGAATTTTTGTATGTATAAATTTTGTTACAGAATTTGCTATTTGTTTAGCTATATCTTCTACTTTTGATATGTCTTTTTTATGCATTTTCTTTATATTAAATGCTATACTTAAGAGTCCCCATTCTATATCTACTTTTTTAAGACCTCTAAGCAAAAATCGCTTGAAGTCCATATTCCATTTTATTTGTGCAAATATTCTTTCCGAATATTCTGCTCTGTTTGCTCTCATTTGTAAACCTTTTTCAGATAGAAGATTCCTTTTTACATGATTTTTAAAATACCACAACTTTTTATTAAATCTGATTTTTCTGTTATATTGAGATTTTGTACATTCTGATTTTTTAGAACAATTACTACAATCTTTACATTCATATATTCGTATTTCTTGTGTATATCCTGCTGTTGCTACTTCATTTTTTGTAAACGTATATTCTAATTTGTTTCCCTCAGGACATGTGAAATTATCGTTTATTTCATCATAGTGCATATTTTGCCAATTATATATCTTTTTCTTAAAACTTGCTTTTTGCTCAAGATGAAAGTATGTGTATTTTACGTAGGTCTTTATTTTTCTTAATTTTAGATATTCATAATTTTTTTCATTTCCGTATCCACTATCTGCTCCTAAATTCTCTGGTAATTTATTGGTTAATTTTTCTAATCTTTCTAAATGTGGTATTAGGGTTTCGTAATCACTTCTATCTTGATGTATACTCCAGTTTACTATGAATTCATTATTTGTTCCTACTTGTACATTATATCCAGGTTTTAATTGTCCATTTCTCATATGGTCTTCTTTCATATGCATGAATGTTGCATCTTTATCTGTTTTTGAGTAGCTATTTCTATTATTTCCAATTATTTCTAAATCTTTATTATATTTTTCTAATCTAGGTAAGTAGTCTGTATTTATTTGTTTTACTGCTTTGTTTATTTTTCTATCTTTTTGTTTTTCTTCTTTGCTTTTTGGTTTGTTTTGTGATTGATTTAATTTGTCTGATAATCTTTTTGCAAATTCTTTTATTTCTTCTGGTGTTATTTCTTCTTTTTCTGTTTCTTCTTTATCTGGATATTGTATATCTTCTTCGTCATTTAGTTTGTCTATTTCTTCCATTAAATCGTGTATTTTCTGTTGCAATTTTTCTCTGTTTTTTTCTACAGATTTCTTCCAAACAAAAGTATATTTGTTTGCATTTGCTTCTATTTTTGTTCCGTCTACAAAGTAATCTTTTAAATCTATATATCCTTTTTGTTCTAGTATTGTTAGTAATTCTGCAAATACATCTTCTATTATTATTTTCATTTTGTCTTTTCTAAAATCATTTATTACATTTCTTGTTGGTTTATTTCCTCCTGCTAACCATATGAAATATATATCACTTTTTACAGCTTCTGCTATTGATCTGGATGAGTATTTTTTCTTGATATATCCATACATTAATATTTTTAACATCATTTTTGGATTAAATGAACTTTGCCCAAGAGGAGAATATGTTTCTAATATTTTGTCTAATTTCATTTGTTCTACTACATCATTTAATACTCTTGATATATGTTCCTTTTCTATTATCATTTCCCATTGCATTGGTATTTGCAATTGATTTTGCTCATATGGTTTGAAACTCATTTTTTACCTCCAAAATCACTACTTTTTATACTTAAATTATATCACTAAAGTATTGATTTGTCAGTATTTTCTAACATTTATTATACAAAAA
>CAYVPJ010000315.1:0-1879 GCA_964453505.1 uncultured Oscillospiraceae bacterium
GTACAGAATGTCGTTAGTGTAATACTTGCTGTTTTTACGGCGATGTTAGTGCTAACTTCTTGTACGGAGAATACCGGAACGAATAATGAATATATGCAGATAACACAGAAAGAAGCAAAAAATATTATGGATACACAGGCCGGATATATGATACTCGATGTGCGTACCGAGGAAGAATTCGCCGAAGGACATATTTCGGGTGCGATACTCATTCCCGATTATGAAATCGGCGAACGTGCAGAAAGTGAGCTTACTGATAAAGACCAGTTGATTCTTGTCTATTGTCGTAGCGGCAGACGTAGCCAAAATGCTGCTAAAGAGCTTATCTCGTTAGGCTACAACAACGTAAAAGATTTCGGCGGAATTATTGACTGGCAATACGAAACAGTGAAATAAAATTTGAGCGCACTCAAAGCGGGTGCGCTCTTTTATATCAGTGAGTACAGTTACCACCACAACCATTCTCGCCACAGGTGTGTTGTCCATCACCATGTTCGTGGTCGTGATGATTACAATGAACATTAACATCAAAATTAAGATATCCTGACAGCAAGTCATTTACCGCTTTATCTGCACTTCCTGTAACACCGCCATACAGTTTGATACCTGCTTCGGCAAGTGCCGTTTGTGCGCCTCCACCAATACCGCCGCAAATCAGTGTATCAACTCCTTGTGACATTAGAAATCCCGCAAGTGCACCATGGCCACTTCCGTTTGTCAGCACAACGGAGGATGATTTAATCACGCCGTCCTCAACTTTGTAAATTTTAAATTGTTCGGTGTGTCCGAAATGTCCAAAAATCTCGCCATTTTCATAAGTTACTGCAATTTTCATATTTCTATACTCCTTTTTTGTTTTATACATTTGTGCTTTTCACAGCCACCGCAGGCACAGTATTTCTCTTTTCCATCGCAAAGGTGGTAATCTCCACCTTCAATTTTTACGGCAAGTCCATGCACGAGTGCGTCTGCAATTTTTTTACGCGCACTATTGTAAATTTGCTGAACTGTAGTCCGTGCGACCCTCATATACTCCCCACATTCCTCTTGCGTCATGTCCTCTTTGTCTATCAGACGTATGGTTTCGTATTCGTCCACGGTAATAATTACGGTTTCAGCCGTATCTTCCTTATTCAAAACCGGAATAAACCCGTTGTTTTTAGGCAGACAGCAAACCTTTTTGCACTTCATAGGTCTGGGCATAGCCTCACCTCTCTTAAATATATTATAGCATGGTTATTGACATATGTCAATAACATAGGAAATAATTAAAGGATGAGTCTGAGGCAAGACAAGAGAGCGTACCGTACGAACTATTAATTTCAACAAAAGTATCCCTCAAAAATCTCCAAATCAATATTAGTAAGTGAAACCGTTTTATGTGTACAGATTAAAATTGCATATTTATCATAAAATCACTTTTGCGATTTAGTGAGCCATATATAAGTAAATATAAATCAAACTATGTCTTATTGAAATACTCTTATATTGATTAACAAAAGCTCACCCCGTTTTATACCTTGTGGCACTAGCGAGGTGAGCTTATTTGTTATTGTTTATCCAACGTCAAGGCAAATTCTCATAGTGATGTCTTGCCACTGACCTTGTCGGAGATACGCTCCGTGAGCTTTTCTCCACGCTTTTGCCATTTCGTATGTGACCGTAAAGTCCCATGTTAAGGCAATTTGCGAATGACTACTTCTGCTTAATAGCAGCCTGAGCAGCAGCGAGGCGAGCTATCGGAACGCGGAACGGTGAGCAAGAAACATAAGTCAGACCAAGCTTGTGGCAGAACTCAACGGATGTCGGGTCGCCGCCGTGTTCACCGCAGATACCGCAGTGAACACGGCGGCGACCCGACATCCGTTGAGTTCTGCCA
>CAYVPJ010000316.1:0-1875 GCA_964453505.1 uncultured Oscillospiraceae bacterium
ACCAACTACACTCTTATTCATTTGAAGAAGATATGTTATTGCATCTCTTTCTTGTTGTATTTAATCACCTTCGCCGGCACACCTGCTACTACTGCATTATCTGGAACATCTTTTATCACAACTGCACCTGCACCGACTATGCTGTTTTCTCCTATTTGCAACTGATTTATGATTTTTGCACCTGTTCCTACATAAACACTATCTCCAATGCAAACTTCGCCGGAAATGTTTACTGATGGCATGAATGCCGAATAATTACCAATAACACTGTCGTGCCCTACGGTACAGGCAAGATTTACAATCACGAAATCTTTGATTTCTACATTGGTGGTGATAATGTTATGAGCACAGATAATACAACCTTTCCCAATCTTGATGTAGTCCGTATCTCCAAGTAAAACTGATGGATGTATCAATGTTGGGAAGCTAATCAGTGGATTGTTGATTTTATTGATGATTCTCTTTTTTGTTTGCGGATTCCCAATTGAGATGGCAACAGCCAATTCATTATTCCAATTGTTTAAATCTTCAATAGTTCCTAACGTTGGATAGCCGTTTATCAACTCTCCTTTCGAATGAGAGTCGTCAAAGAAGCCTATTATATTCCAAGACTCTTGAAACTTATTTATATCTTTTATTAGTGTTAAGACTTCTCGTCCAAAGCCTCCAACGCCGAAAATTGCTATATCTCTCATAACCACGTGACATTATGCGCAAAGCCGCGCGGTTAAAGAATTGATAGTTAAGTATTTACCCCCCCCATTAAGTTATTGATATTCATATCTTTATATTTAATTACTTCGCATCTGTTTCCACTTGCAATGCAATAATCAGGTATATCGTGCGTAACGACAGAACCGGCACAAATCAAAGACCATTTACCAATATTTACTCCCGGTACCACGCAAGAGCCAACACCAATCTGTGTCCCTTCTCCTACGGAAACATTGCCGCATAGAGCGACATTAGGAGAAATATGAACATAGTCGCCTATTTTACAATCATGATCTATACTCGCAGAAGTGTTTATTATGCAATGATTTCCTATTTCAGCGCAGGAATTTATCACAGCATTTTGCATCACTACAGTTCCTTCACCGATAGATACATATTTGGATATGATAGCACTAGAGTGTATTGCCATTCCAAATGTACAATTCAACTTATTCAATCTTTCTACAACGCGTTTTCTCCTATCATTTGCGCCGATACTGACTATTATCGGTGATAACCCTATTGGGTCGTGTAAGACAGGGAAATCAAGAAGAGTATTAATGTTGGAGTCATCGTCAATAAGGCTATTGACCTCAATCCCATTTGAAGCTAAAATATCAATGATTACCTTAGCATGACCACTTGCACCAAATAAATACATATTATTTAATTATTTCCATTAAAAGCCTCCATCGTAGCACAAGTACTTGAACTGATTTCACTACGACAAAGCACTTTCTTTATAGTTATCCAAATCACTTTTATATCCGTCCACAGCGTACAATGATCCACATACCAAACATCCAACTCAAACTTCTCTTTCCAGCTGATGGCATTGCGTCCGTGGCACTGTGCCCATCCGCTGATGCCCGGCCTGACTTCATGCCGTCGTGCCTGCTCTTTCGAGTACAAAGGCAAGTAATGAGTTCTAAGCGGCCTCGGCCCGATCAAAGCCATCTCTCCTTTCAGCACGTTAAATAACTGCGGCAGTTCGTCTATCGAAGTTGAACGCACAAATTTACCGATTTTTGTCAAACGCTGAGCATCGGGTAGCAATTTACCCTCCGCATCGCGTTCATCGGTCATGGTCTTGAATTTGATCACTTTGAATATCTTGGCGTTTTTACCGGGCCTTTCCTGAAAGAAGAAAGCTCCGGCTCC
>CAYVPJ010000317.1:0-1872 GCA_964453505.1 uncultured Oscillospiraceae bacterium
GTTTAGACCTTTTAATCACTGAGAATGGGTATGGTAGCACTGAATTCCATGTTTTAAGAACAAACGAAAAATCAAATTCAAGATTTGTTTTTTACCACACACAATCTTCTCGATTCAGAAAAAAGCTTGAAACAGAGATGACAGGAACTGCTGGGCAAAAAAGAGTCTCTTCCAAATCAATCGTTGAATACCAAATTCCTCTACCAACAATTAGCGAACAAATCGCCATTGCCACCGCCTTAAACGATGCCGACGCCCTCATCACCCAGCTCGAAAAGCTCATAGCCAAAAAACGCCTGATCAAACAGGGCGCCATGCAGCAACTCCTGAAACCAAAACCCGGCTGGCAATCAAAAAAGTTTGGAGAGATTGTTGAAAAAATCGTTGGTGGAGGCACACCAAGTCGCAATAAAACTGAGTATTGGGGCGGCGAAATTCCTTGGGTAACTGTAAAAGACTATGCCACTTTCAATGCATATCATACGCAAGAATATATCACCAAAGTGGGCTTGAACAATAGTTCTTCCAATCTTATTCCCGCGGGGAATCTAATAATTTCCACAAGAATGGCGGTTGGTAAAGCAGGGGTTTACCAAGTTGATGTTGCTATAAATCAAGATCTGAAAGCTCTTTTCACCAAGAATTTTATGGACACCCGGTTTTTATACTATTGGCTTCAAAAAAATGAGGCTTTTTTATCAGCGCTTGGAAGCGGAAGCACTGTTATGGGCCTTTCATTAATTGATTTGAGAAGTATTGAGGTCGTTATTCCAGAAAAAAAAGAACAAAGCCGTATTGGTAAGATACTTTCGGACATTGATGTTGAGATTGGCTCTCTGCAAGCCAAACTTATCAAATACAAGCAAATCAAACAGGGCATGATGCAAACACTACTAACAGGGAGGGTCAGATTAATATGAATAAAATATTGCGCAATGGGAGCATTTATCGATTGCTAGGCAACCTTTCTAAGTTTCAAACGAAACTTTATGTAGATCTAATCTCCTAAAAATATTAATGGCAAGGCATAACTACGCCCGCTTACCAAGAAGTTTAAACTTCGTGTGGGTTTAAATAATAAAAGAGGAAAAATTATGAGCACTAATCAACCAGATGTGAAGCTATTACAATGCTCTTTTAAGGATGTTTGTGGCAATGATTTTATACTCCAATTGCCTCCTTATCAAAGACCATACTCTTGGCGAGAAAACCATGTTTCAGCTTTTTTGAAAGATATCTCTGAGTGCTTTAGTTCAGATAAAGCTTCTGACAAAGAATATATGATGGGCACTTTAATACTCCATAAAAATAATTCGGGAATTCATGACATCGTAGATGGACAACAAAGATTAGTTACTCTAACAATCTTTTGCAAAGAACTTAATGGTAGTGGTGCACAAGTTAAGTTGCCTTTGCTGAATGCCACTTTTAGCGAAGAGTCTAAGGTCTTCCTAAAAAATACAAGGAAAACGATTGCAAGTTTTCTTGACCAAAATAGCATTGAGAAAGAAAAATTGTATTCCTATCTTACGGATAAAATAAAATTCACGGTAATAATTATTGAGGGCGAAAATGCTCTGGATGTAGCTTATACATTTTTTGATAGCTCAAACGGAAAAGGCAAGCCTCTAACTGATTTTGACCTTTTAAAAGCTCATCACTTGCAGTTTATTCCTTCTCACCATGAAGATCTCGCAAGGAGACACAACGACAACTGGCAATCAAAAGATGATCATCATTACCAGATATTCAGTATTATCCTACGCCGATTAAGAATGTGGGCAAGGGGCCAGGATAGAGACACTAAAGACGAAAGACCGGACTTTAACGAGTTCAGCTCTGTAGTGGAACCAGAATCAGCGGCAACCGAAG
>CAYVPJ010000318.1:0-1860 GCA_964453505.1 uncultured Oscillospiraceae bacterium
TGAAAGCGAAACGATAAATATGCACAGCAATCCAAATACTATAGAAGGCTATAACCAAAGGTGATTAGGCTTCAACGGCTAATTAGCGGTTGGAAATGCAGCAATGCACATTTAGAGTAAGGATAGAGTAATCTGCTTAGCCGCTGCCTTGATTACTTTCACATATCAATTCTTTCGTTACAACAATAAATACCATTGGAATAGGATGAGTTACTATGAACTACAATGAACTATCTTTGAGTGGATTTATAAAAGAAATGAAAGACGTATCCAATGGTGCTCACCGATGAAAGTTCGCCTTTGTTCTAGGTGCGGGGGCGTCAAAGGCTTCTGGAATCAAATCGGGGCAGGAACTGGTTGATATTTGGGAAACGGAGCTCATGGATCGGAATGAAACAGAGCATTTAAAATGGAAAAGCGAATTAGCAATAACTGATAGAAACAAGTATCGCTTTTATAGCCAATATTATGAAAGACGCTTTAGCCGCTGCCCGATGGATGGGTACAATTATTTAGAGAAGCTTATGGAACATGCTAAACCTAGCACCGGATATGTTATGCTGGCTTATTTACTTTCCCAGACACCGCACAATGTTGTTATCACAACAAACTTTGATCATTTAATTGAGGATGCTGTCAATTACTATGCCCAAACCATTCCACTAGTAATTGGACACGAAGCTTTGGCGCATTATATATCAACGTCCATCGTCAGGCCTACAATAATAAAAATACACCGGGATCTTTTACTTGACCCCAAAAATAGTGCAAGCGAGGTCGAAAAACTGCACGAGAACTGGAAGGATGCGCTCGAAAAAGTTTTTTCAAATTATCATCCGATTTTTATCGGTTATGCTGGTAATGATAATAGCCTTATGGAGTTTCTTACTGAGAATAGCCACAAGTTCTTAAATGGAGAATGGTGCTTTCCGTATTGGCTATCTTATAAAACGACTGCATTAGATGATAGAATTAAAACGCTACTTGTTAATTCTAATGGTTACTATGTAATTCATGACGGATTTGACGAAGTCCTCTATTTGATAGGCGCTGCTTTAAACTATAAAATGCCCACAAAGGAGGAGTTCCTTAAGGATGCCGAAAAGCGTTTTCAGGATCTTTCTAATTCCATTGATGAATTTACAGATAAGCTTTCAAAGGAATCGTTTTCTGGGCAAAACACAGCTGCCGCTGAGAACGCTGTGACCCAACTTGAACTTAGTCAAGCGGCTCGGCAAATCACCAGTCAAGCAGATCTACAACGGCTGTATATTAATGCCATTTTGTTACATAGAAATCAAAAATATGATGAAGCATTAAACGAAAAACAAAAGCTCACTAAGTTAGATCCTAACAATGGCCGCTATCACAATAGTCTCGGTGTTACACTGCACGAAATGAAGCGTTACGAGGAAGCGCTTCTGGAAAAACAGCGAGCGATTGAACTGGATCCCGATAACGCGCAGTATCACTATAGCCTTGGTGTTACACTGCACGAGATGAAGCGATACGAAGAAGCCCTCGCGGAATCAAAAAAGGCTATTGAACTTGATCCTGATAACGCGCAGTATCACTATAGCCTCGGCGTTACACTGCATGAAATGAAGCGATACGAGGAAGCGCTTCTGGAAAAACAGCGAGCGATTGAACTGGAACCTGACAGTGTCAAATATCTTAACAGCCTCAAATATACTAAAAAGGCTATGGACAACGTCAGAAAGCCGTCTACATAGAATGAGTTTATTGGCAGGTGGAATAGCCAATGGATAAAAACACGGGCTTGTCCTCCGCCTTGGCTTTATCAAACGCCTCCTTCCCCCACGGATACCAGTTGACGGGGTTATTGGCGTGCTGTAATAA
>CAYVPJ010000319.1:0-1853 GCA_964453505.1 uncultured Oscillospiraceae bacterium
AATTGCTCACTATTGTCAGTTCAATTATAGTAGCAATGTTCGCAAATTTTCAGGAAAATCAAAAAAGAAAGTTGCAGAATCAAAAATATAAACTTGAACTGCTTTCTGTAACCGACGATCTCACAGGAGCTTATAATCACAGATTCTTTAATACAACTTTAGACAATGAGATCGAAAAATCAAATACAGACAAACAACCTGTTGCTTTAATTATGATAGATATAGACAATATCTTTTCCGTTTTCAATCTCGCGGCGTTCATCCTTCTTCATCGCAAGAAGGTCTTTGTACTGGATGGCCACACTGCTTCGCGGCGTGCTGTTCAGCACAGTCTCCCTGTCATTGGTGCTCTTTGTGGGAAGCCCATCAACTAATACATCCATTTCAGTGTTGACGGATATGCTCTTGTTGGGAAGCAATGCCGCCATTCCAAATTTCGTGATGGAAGGGAAAATCGCCTGTACGGAGTCAAGATCGGCTTTCCCCTTGAGCGTCCTTGTAACAAAGTCGCTCAGTTCTGCGGCAACCTCAAACCGGAGCGCATCCGAGATGATGACGAAGGTCCTTGTGTTCTTGTTGCTTGCTGTGGTTACATATCTGCGGTAGAAATCACGCTGCTTATCAATCTCTGAGATATAGCCAAGTGAATTCAAATTATCCGAGATTGCGTTTGTCCAGCATACGGTCAACTCCTTGAGGAACCAATTCTGATACAGAGCTTCCACATACTCAGTAGAGTGCTTTAGTCCATCCTCAAGGACTTCGTTTGCATTCTTGAGTGAGTTACCAAAGGCATAATTGAAATGCCGATAGAAGCTGTCCATATTGAAAAGGTCAGTGGTATAGAGCTTCCAAATCTTCTTAGGCTCAACAATATGGAAGCCCTCGGCATGTTCCTGATAGAACTCCTGCATCTTGCCAATGTAGTAGAGGCAGTCAAAGTAATCGGCAAAACGCTCATACCATCCGGCGGTTCTGCGGTTTTCAGAAACCTTCATGATAAGATCGATCTTTACGACATGCTCAGCGATCTCTCCGTAGAAACGTTTCAAGATGCTTTCATTGATGCACGGGAAGATGTCCCCGCCGATCAGTGTCTCAGGATCTAATTTGTCGAAACGCGCCGGAAGCTGCAATTCACTTTCAACGCTGCGGCACATATCGAATAAATCCTGATTATCGTCGCGGTTGCGCCATTCGTGGACGATACTGTAACAGTAAGCTTTGTTGGATTCAGAGATGAAACGCTCCAAACCTTTCAGGACGCTTGCATTCATGGTCTGAGACAGCGCCGTCAACAGAATATGAGAGGCAAAGAAGCCCAGCGGCTTATCCTCTTCTTCTATGTAGCCGGTATATTTGCGGACAAGCTGCCAGAACGCTTCAATGCTGCCGAACTTCTCTATGCTGTTCAAAACGGGGTTTGTGTCCTTATCGAGACCGGCAGAAAGCACAGCAATTATTATGTCCTGCGCCGATCCTCCGTTCAGTCCGGCAAGAACAGCCATAATATCAATATGGAGCTGGAGGGGTGATTGATAGTCCCTGCCTATTTTGCGAAGTTTCTGCCCGCGTTCCTTGTTATCAAAGAATTTTCCATAGAGCTTGACCGTTTTTCTCATGGCGGCAGCGGGAGCAATATTCAGCTCGTCCATTTGCATGGAGATGAAATCGGCGCGGTATTCTTCACTGTAAAGCTCGATGTCCTGAAGCCAATCATCTTGAACGTCATCAAATGAGAACGGGCAATAGATCAGGTAGCTGCCGTCAAGATCGTCTTTGGTGAGCAGCTTTTTAATAGCAAAGTTGTTTGTGCCGGTGAGCTTCACGATTTTCACGTTCTCAAAGGTCAA
>CAYVPJ010000320.1:0-1851 GCA_964453505.1 uncultured Oscillospiraceae bacterium
AAATGAGTATGTTTTGTTATCAGTGTCAGGAGACCGCCGGAGGAAAGGGCTGCGCAGTGCGCGGCGTCTGCGGAAAAACCGAAGAGGTCGCAAAGCTTCAGGATCTTCTGATTTACACCCTCAAAGGTATCTCGCAGATCGTAATCAAAGGGAAGCTCGATGTTAAAAGCCTCGGCGAGACAAACTATGAGGTGCTCAGCAGCCTGTTTATGACCATCACCAACGCAAATTTCGACGATGGCTCTCTTGAAAAGCAGATCATAAAAATGATCGCCGTAAGAGACAAGCTCAGAAATTCTAATGCTTCTGCGGGTTTACATGATGCGGCCACTTTCACGGTAAGTTCAAGAGAATCCATGCTGGAAAAGGCCGCTACCGTCGGCGTGCTGTCAACCGCAAACGAGGACGTGCGTTCTCTCCGCGAGATGATCACATACGGCCTTAAGGGTATGGCCGCTTACGCCGAGCATGCTAAAAACATCGGGAAAGAAGATTTGGCAATCAACGCCTTCATCTATGAGGCGCTGGCTGCAACGCTGGACGACTCCCTCTCCGCCGATGATCTGGTGGCGCTTACGCTGAAAACAGGCGAATACGGCGTCAAAGTCATGGCTCTTTTGGACGAGGCCAACACATCGAGGTTTGGTAATCCTGAAATCACCGAGGTCAATATCGGTGTCAGAAAAAATCCTGCGATCCTGATTTCCGGCCATGACCTGACCGATCTGGAACAGCTTTTGGAGCAGGCCAAAGGCACCGGTGTTGATGTTTATACCCACAGCGAGATGCTGCCCGCCCACTATTACCCGGCTTTCAAGAAATATGACAACTTTGCCGGGAACTACGGCAATGCATGGTGGAAGCAGCTTGAGGAATTTGTCTCCTTCCATGGCCCCATCCTCTTTACTACCAACTGCATCGTCCCGCCCAGAAGCGAGGAGGTCCGGGGCAGAATCTTTACCACGGGTTCCACCGGCTATCCCGGCTGCAAGCATATTGAAGCCGACGAGAACGGCAAAAAAGATTTTTCCGAAATCATCGCGCTTGCCAAGACCCTTCCCGCGCCCGATGAAATCGAAACTGGCAGCATTGTCGGCGGCTTTGCCCATAATCAGGTGATGGCTCTGGCAGACAAGATCGTCGATGCCGTCAAATCCGGTGCGATCAAAAAGTTCTTTGTTATGGCCGGCTGTGACGGACGTATGAAGTCCAGAGAATACTACACCGAGTTTGCGGAGAAGCTCCCGAAGGACACGGTGATTCTTACGGCGGGCTGCGCGAAGTATCGCTATAATAAACTGAAGCTGGGCGATATCGGCGGTATTCCGAGAGTTCTGGACGCCGGGCAGTGCAACGACTCCTATTCTCTGGCGGTCATTGCCCTGAAGCTCAAAGAGGTGTTTGGACTCGACGATATTAACAAGCTGCCGATTGCTTTCAATATCGCCTGGTACGAACAGAAGGCCGTCATCGTTCTCTTGGCTTTGCTGTACTTGGGCGTGAAGAACATCCACCTCGGCCCCACGCTGCCGGGCTTCCTGTCTCCCAATGTGGCCAAGGTGTTGGTTGAAAAATTCGGTATTGCGGGTGTCGGAACAGTTGATGATGATATCAAACTGTTCATGAATGCCTGATTCAGAAAGGAATATCAGTATATGAAAGCAATGATTGACAGGGAAGGCTGTATTTCCTGCGGGCTATGTGCATCCACCTGTCCGGAGGTATTCCGGATGGCCGATGACGGACGCGCGGAGATTTGCGCGGACCCTGTTCCTGAATCTGCGAAAGGTACGGCGGCAGAAGCGCGGGATAACTGTCCCGTCTCTGTTATCACGGTAGAATAGCCATGAA
>CAYVPJ010000321.1:0-845 GCA_964453505.1 uncultured Oscillospiraceae bacterium
CATCATACTTCTTCGCCAGCGCCTCCGCCACGCGAATCAGCGGCAGCAGTTGCTCCCACACGGGCTGCGTGAACATGCTGATCTCGTCCTGCATCGCATCCATGCGGGCATACAGGGCAGAGAAATCCTGCGGCGTCACGTTCAGAATGGAGCCGTATTCCTTTGCGTCGTGAAGCTCGGCGAGGATGGTTTCCATCACCTTTTTCCGCGCCGCGTCACCATGTAACCGGAGGACTTCAAAAGCCGGAGGAAGGCTTCCACCATATGCGGATCGAGGCGGTTGCTCTCGCAAATGGCATACACGTTCGGCGCTATGCCGCGTGTGAAGAAGCGGCTGTCATACTGCCGTGCCTTCATCATCACCGAAAAATAGGCAAGCTGCGCAGCACGGTCGTCGATATCGAGACCGTAGAGGTTGTTGCGCACAATGCTCGCCACAGCGTCGCGGCTGCGGAAGCCGTAGGCTTCGTAGATCTGCATCAGTACATCGAACAGATACGCGAGGATATGGCCGCTGCCCATGCAGGGGTCGATGCAGCGGATTTCCTCCGGTTTAATGGCCGCATACTCCTTGCGAATCTCCGCAAGCTGCGCCTGCACGTCCGGCTCTTGCTCGGCTTCATCGAGGTAGTACTTCCAGCCTGCTCTCAGCGCATCGCTGGGATGCCCTTCGATCCACAGCCGACCGAGAGAGTTCTCCACCATGTATCTGACGATCCAGTCCGGCGTGAAAAGCTGTGTCGCGGCAGGGATGTGCTCCTTGCTGATCTTGATGTTCTTTTTGAGATCGGCGAACACCTTGTCCTTCGGCTCGGTGTTGTAGTACTGGTACAGCCAGCCAATGA
>CAYVPJ010000321.1:855-1848 GCA_964453505.1 uncultured Oscillospiraceae bacterium
CTGCCAGTCCGTTTCGGGAATCAGCGCGACCATCTGCTCCAGCACGCTGCCCTCGCGCAGCAGCATGTCGGGGAAAAGAAGCTCGGTAAAGTCCTCAATCTTCTGGAACATACCGGGCAAAATCACGGAAAGCGCGTTGCACTGGGTGATGAGCAGGTACTTGTACAGCTCCTCGCTACGGTTCGCGTCCTTGAGGGTATAGACCTTGTCCATGTCCAGCCCGTCCATCTCCAGATGAATAGCTTCCGCCAGAATCTGCGGCTTGAACGCGCCCGTTTCGTCGGTAAACACACGGATACGCGTGGGCAGGTAGCCGTTGACCTCCATGAAGCGCAAGGCAGAGAAACGGTTGAACCATGTGTAGGCGACTTCCTCCATCACCTGCTCGTAGTCCTTCTGTGCAATTCGGGCAATGAGCGCCTGACGTTGCTTCTTTTCGGCAGCGGACAGGATATGCCCGTTCACGCTGTCGGCAGCGGCGTCGACGGTGCTTGCCTTTGTAATGCCGTACTGCTCGGCCTTCACCATCACGCGGGAGATCAGTTCCCGCCGTGCCCAGACAGCGTATTTCTTGATCGCATTCTTATCCATGCTTTTCTCTCCTGTCAGTTCAGTTTGATGCCGTCACAGTTCTGCATGAGCGCTTTCAACTGCGCCCGAATCTTTTCCACATATGTGTCAATGTCCGCTTCGCTCTCCAACTGCTTGGCGGGGAATACGATCTGACGGTTGAAGGTCTTGATGATCTTTTTAGGCGCGGGGGTAGGCGTGGGGTTCACAGGCGTCACGGGCAGCGGTGTGACCGGCGGCTTGCTCTCAAACTCGATCTTCGCCAACGCGTCGTCCTTCTGCTGGAGCATGGGCGGGGTCAAACCGTCCAGCAGCGCAAGGCTGGTCAGTTCGGAAATGCGCTGCTTCTTCTGCGTGTAGAAAGCGTCCGCAGTCGAAACGATATTCTTGAAATTGATACCGGCAGCCGTATGAATGGCCTCC
>CAYVPJ010000322.1:0-1847 GCA_964453505.1 uncultured Oscillospiraceae bacterium
AATGTGCTTCGATCCAAACTCGCCTATCAGCGAGCGTTTGAAGGATACGCTGAAGAAGCTGCTCACCGAGGAGGGGATGAAATGAACGCCGTTATCTATGCCCGATACTCCTCCGACAGTCAACGTGAAGAATCCATCGAGGGCCAGCTTCGTGAGTGCATGGCATTTGCCGAAAAGAACGGTATCACCGTGCTGCGCAACTATATTGACCGAGCCTATTCTGCAAAGACGGACAATCGCCCGGAATTCCAGAACATGATTAAGGATAGTAGCAAGAAGCTTTTTGACATGATCATCGTTTGGAAGCTGGACAGATTTGCGCGAAACCGTTACGACAGCGCACGATATAAAGCGCTATTGAAAAGAACGGTGTGAAGGTCGTGTCCGCAACAGATGTTATTTCCGAAGATGCAGAGGGTATCATCCATGAATCTGTCCTCGAAGGTTACGCAGAATACTACTCTGCCGATCTATCCGAAAAGGTGATTCGAGGCCTAACGGAAAATGCGCTCAAGTGCAAGTTCAACGGCGGTACACGCCCCTTGGGCTACATTGTCGATGATGAGCAACACTTGCAGCCCGATCCGTTGGTAGCGCCTTTTATCCTTGAAGCATTCAAGCGATATGAGGAAGGTGCAACCATGACCGAGCTTCGGGACTGGTTGAATGAACGCGGCATCAAGAACACGAGAGGTCGTCCGTTGAACTACAACAGCATTCAGCGGATGTTAGGGAACCATCGGTACATCGGCGAGTTTGCCTTCCGCCAGATCGTGATTCCGGATGGCTTTCCTGCTATCGTACCCAAAGACCTGTTTGATCGCGTACAGGCAAAGCTTGCAGTAAACAAGAAAGCTCCCGCCCGGCACAAGGCAGAGGATGACTACCTGTTGACCACTAAGCTGTTCTGTGGTTACTGCGGTGCCTACCTGTGCGGCGAAAGCGGAACAAGCCATACGGACACCGTTCACCACTATTACAAGTGCGTCAATGCTAAGAAAGCCAAGACGTGCAAAAAGAAAACCGTTAGAAAGCTCTGGCTGGAAGACTTGGTCGTCACCGAAACGATGAAGATGGTCATGGATGACAAGGCCATTGAAGCCATCGTATCCATGGTGATGGACTTGCAAGATCGCGAGAACACGAATCTCCCGCTGTATGAGCAACAGCTAAGCGAGGTCAACGCCAGCATCGATAACATACTCAACGCCATTCAGCAAGGTATCCTCGCGAAGTCCACCAAAGCACGATTGGACGAACTGGAATTGGCAAAGGAAGACATCGGAATTCGTATCGCCAATGAGAAGCCAGCAAAGCCAAAGGTTAGCGCGGAGTTCGTAACGTTCTGGCTGCAACGTTTTCGCAAGCTGGATGTGAAGCAGCAAAGTCATCGCAAGATGCTGATCGACACCTTCGTGAGCAAGATCTTCTTGTTTGATGATAAGGTGGTCATTGGCTTCAATTACAAGGATGGAGAAACAACAATCAACTTCGACGATGTGAAAGCCGTTGTAAATCAAGGGCTCACGGGTTCGGATTTGGATTGGTCTGGGGCACCAAGGAAAAGCCCGGCAAACGCCGGGTTTTTTTCTATTACCCAGTAAAAATCAAGGCTTTCAGCCGTTTCATTCCGTTTAGTTCGTTTCATATTTTTCACTTCGCAATAGGTTTTTATCAATAAATGTGACACGAAATGCGCCACGAAATCAGCGCAGCCCGACGCGCCGCGCACGCCGAACACCGGCCGTGCCGACGGCTGCTGCCGGGTTTGACGCAGGGCTGACGAAGGTCAACGACCGTCTCCCCCCACGCTTGTCGGCGCGTTGTCCACGCCCGTCAGTAGGCAT
>CAYVPJ010000323.1:0-1847 GCA_964453505.1 uncultured Oscillospiraceae bacterium
CCACCCCGTTTGTGCTGAAGGTCCACTTATCCACCAAGGCTTCTTTGCCAAAGAGTTCTTTATAGATCTTTGCACCTGCCACCACACCAAAGTGATCCTCGGGGGTGACCCAGGTGGGGAAATACTTCTCGGTGGGATAGACCAAGCCCGTGAAAGCTGCTTCTTCATAGAGCGGAACCCTGATCTCAGCCTCGGATTGTCCTGCCAGCAGACAGGCTTCGCGCACTTCGGCCAGAGCCGAGTCCTTGGTTTCGCCCCAGGTGAGCCGGCGATCCAGATGTATATAGGCACTATCCGGCACAGCGCACTGTGAAGGACCGGTGAAATATACTTCCGTCACACAGATGCTGCCTTTGCCCAAAAAGGGATCCGTCATCAGACGTTCGTGCAGCTTTTCGATCTCCAGAGCAATCCGGCTGATCCGGTAGATGGCATTATCTCCGCGTTCCGGAGCAGAGCCATGGCAGGAAAGACCTTTGACGTGCACTTCGATCTCCATGCGTCCCCGGTGTCCCCGGTAGATATTCATATTGGTAGGCTCGGTGATCACCACCAGTTCCGGCTTGATCTGCTCTTCTTTGATCAGATATTGCCAGCACAGGCCATCACAATCTTCTTCCATCACGGTTCCGGTGAAATAGAGGGTAAATTCCTTTTCCAGACCCAGTTCTTTGATGATGCGTCCAGCCGTCACCATGGAAGCCATTCCGCCTTCCTGATCCACACTACCTCGTCCCCAGACCTTGCCGTCTTTGAGATGAGCATCAAAGGGACCAAAATCCCAGAGCGAAAGATCGCCGGGATACACGGTGTCGATATGGGCATCAAAGGCGATCACGCGGGGGCCAGAGCCGATCCTGCCGATCACATTGCCCAGACCGTCTATTCTCACCTCATCAAAGCCCTGCTTTTCCATCTCGGCCTTTATCCTGTAGATCACGTCCTTTTCCTTGGTGGAGAAAGCGGGAATGCGGATCATATCCATCAGAAAGTTGGCAGTATCCTGCTCATATTTCTTACTAAGCTCGTTAATCTTCTTGATCATGTTTATCTCCTAAAATCTATCCCAGAGTTTGCCTGCCAGTTCACGGCTTTTGGCTTTGATTTCCGCTTCATCGATATCCAAGAGCAATTCACGGTTCCACATCAGGAAGCGTCCTGCCACCATGGTGCTATCCACAGCAGCCTGTGAGATGCCATAGATCACATGCCCCACCCAGGTTTCCTCGTTGAGCGGGGTGTGCGGATCATAATCCACCAGGATCAGATCGGCCGGAGCTCCTTGAATCAGGCGTCCGATGGGCATCTTCCAGTATTTGGCGGCTATGGTGGGATTATTGAACAGCAGCGTGGAAGCCACTTCCATAAAGGCAGCAGTGGGGTTATTTTGCTTCAGATGCTGAGCCCACATTGCCACCCGCAATTCTTCCAGCATATTGACCGTCATGGCATCTGTTCCCAGGCCCACCATCACGCCTTTTTGCTTCATCTTCACCAGATCGGCAATTCCCACGGCATTATTCAGATTGCTCTGAGGATTGGTCACAATCGCGGCTTTCCGGGCTGCCACAATCTCCAGCTCAGCCTCATCCAGATAGACTCCATGCGCCAGAATGCTCTGAGAGTTGATCAGCCCAAAGCCATCCAGTCTCTGCACCACGCGCTTGCCATAATGCTCCAGATTATACAGCTGGTCGGAATCAGCTTCCGCGGCGTGGATGTGGGTGCCGCAATCCAGTTCCTGCACCAGCGTGGCGATGGTTTCCAGGCTTTTGTCGCTCAGAGTAAAGGCTGCGTGCATGCCAAAGAGTCCCTTGAGGAAAGGATCGTTCTCTGCCTGGCATTCT
>CAYVPJ010000324.1:0-1841 GCA_964453505.1 uncultured Oscillospiraceae bacterium
GGGATGAGGGTGCGGGAACGGGCGATGAAATTAGCGTCATCGGTATGGCCTACCAAGGCAATAGGGTTTAAATTTTTGCCCCAAGTATCTCCGTTGTGGATTTCGGCATAGTCGGCTGTATCATGTCTTTTCCATTTTCCAGAAGTGGCACCCTCGCACAGCTCCCGCGCTTCGGTGATTAGGTCTTTCATAATTGCACCTCCAAAAGGCTTGCCCGAATTAAGACGGGCGTTTTCACATGTGCCCATTTAATCAAAACGAACTCGCCGTGAACTGAAAGAATTTTACAGGTGTCTTCCACAGGCTCGTCGTTTCTATTCCATCGCATTCCACGCGCCTTATCTCCAACCTTAAATTCACTCATTCCGTCCCCTCCGTTTCCGCTGGCTGCCGGAGCCAGTTAAGTTCATGTTGTATTGCAATCGCAATAGTTTCTTCATCCGGGCTATATGTGCCCCCAAAAAGATAAGAACTGAACTCTCTGCCGTCTGATGTTGTCCAGATAACATATCCTTTGCGTTTGCGAACATTATTTCTTGCTAAATCCTCATCGCTCATGCCCCTAATTTTGTCTGCGTTGGTCATTCTCCCTCGCTCCTTTCCGGCTTCGTGCGGTAGGCAAGCCATGTTTTGCCGTAGTTCTGCATATCAATTATGGTGTTGCCGTTGTCGATTTCAAGGTCACACCGCCCGTGGTTCTGATAGCTTGATGCAGTTGCAATGTGCCAACCGTTCATTGTCCACTTGCCGCCTGTGTGCAGAACGTATATCGGCTCATGGTCTAATGCGTTCATTTCGTCCACCGTCAGCGGCTCGTTCTCCGGCTGGGCGATCAGTTTTCCGATGCGCTCAATAGCTTGCGCTGGTGTATGTCCGTCCCATTCCGGCGCTTGCGGAAGTTCTTGCACGCTGAACATTTCCCAATACGGCTCTATGTCGTAGTGATATGTCGCCTGTCCGTCTGGCGTTTCAATCCCGACGATAAACATGTCGTCATACATCGTGCCGTCGTGGTGCAGTTTCGATTTCCACGCCAGCGCAGGGCGGTCATTGCAAATTACCGAAAACAATACCGCCCGATGGTGATACAGTTCGTTAAATGTGTGGTATCCGTCCGATGTTTCGCCGGTTATCTCCGGCTGGGCGCGGCGGTTCCACGCGGCGATTAAGTCATCCGCAACGAAATCTGCCATTTCTGAATCCTTGTTAAACTTCTCACTTTCCATAAATAGTCTGCATTTACAAGCGTTTTCTCCGTGTCCTCGCGTTGTGAACCACCACGCGTTGAATCCATCTCCACACAAAGCAATTGATACTTCTCCCCCGCAAAACGGACAGGGTAATAATGTGTTATTCATCTTCATCCTCCCAATTCGCACTATTATGTGGGCAATCATCACAAGCACTCACCAACTCGCCATCGTCGGTGAATATCTCAATCAAACGCTTCAAGACTGTTACTGGCTTTTGCGTAGGGTGAAAACGCGTCGGGTCTTGCGGCGCACATTCAAACAACTTTGCGTTGTCATTGAAAGAAGTCCAAGCGTATTCGCACATTGCCATGCTAAAATTTTCGGAAATAGTCAGCTTTTTCCAGATTAAAAAGCAGCGCGTCGGCGGAAGGTTGAAATAATTACCACCCCAGATAATCTGATTTTTGCTTACACGGGCAAGTTCGGTGAAATACTCGGCAGGCGGCGCAATATCCCAGTGGCTACATTTTGTGTTGCTAAAGATACCCCCTGTCGGTTTCTGCGTTATCTCGTACCGCTGGAAGCGTCCGCCCGTCGCATGGGTTACCTTCGATATGGTATTTGTCAAACCACCCGCCGAAGCGTGAG
>CAYVPJ010000325.1:0-1837 GCA_964453505.1 uncultured Oscillospiraceae bacterium
TTATTGCACCCTTTTTTGATGACCGAACGAGGTGAAGCGTATGCAAACACCAACTATAGATCTGAAAAAGCTCTACAGGCAGAACCCCAACCGCGACCGTGTTGTGCTCCACGTGGATGCTAACTGCTTTTATGCCTCTGTCGAATGCCTCTACAACCCGGATATCCGGGACAAGCCCGTAGCCGTCTGCGGCGACCCGGAGGCTCGGCACGGCATCGTGCTTACAAAGAACTACATTGCCAAGAAATATGGTATCCAAACCGGAGAGGTGATTTTCAAAGCGAGACAGAAGTGCCCGAATTTAGTCGTAGTGCCCGCGCACTATGACCTGTACAGGAAGTTCTCACGTAAGCTTCGCCGAATGTATGAGGGATACAGCGACCGCGTCGAGTCATATGGTCTCGATGAGTGCTGGGTCGACATGACCAGTCCTACCATGGATATCGAGCGTGGCACTAAGCTTGCGGATGAGATTCGTCAGCGTGCGATTGATGAGTTGGGCATCACGGTCTCAGTAGGTGTCGCTACGAGTAAAGCCTTTGCAAAGCTCGGCAGCGATATGAAGAAACCGAACGGAACTACCGTGATACCGGCAACAGGTTTTGAGCGCGTGGTCTGGCCGCTTCCGGCAAGCGATCTGCTCTTCGTCGGCCCGAATACTATGAAGAAGTTCGCAAAATGGAACATCATGACCATTGGCGATCTGGCGAACGCTGACACTGAGTGGCTTACCAGCGTCATGGGAAAGTCCGGCTTAACGCTACAGGGTTTTGCTCTTGGGCTGGATATGACGGCGATAGCAAATTCCGACGCGGACATCGTAGAAAAGTCCGTAGGTAATTCTACGACTACACCACGCGACATGGTGGATTTTGAGGATGCAAAATGTGTGCTGTATATGCTTGCGGAGTGCGTTTCAAGCCGACTGCGGCACGGCGGTTTCAAATCTCGCACTATCTCACTAGGCATTCGCACTACCGATTTGATCTGGTACGGGAAGCAACGGACAATCAGCCCCGCCACTAATCTGACGGACGAGATCGCTACCACAGCGCTTGCTTTGTTCCGGGAGCACTATATGCGCTTCTTCCCTCTACGCAGCATCGGAATTCACTGCGATAATTTGGTGCCGGAGAACGGGCCCATACAGCTTGATATATTTGGTGATTCCCAGCGACGGGAACGCGCGGAACGGCTGGAGCGCACGATAGACAGCATCACCATGCGGTTTGGCAGGCAGGCAATCCATCGAGGAGTCGTGTATCACGACAAGGCTTTCGCGGGAATTAATCCCATCGACGACCATATTGGTCCGGCGACGAAGAACGTCGGCGCGTAGAGCCTACAAGCAACGAGCAAAGCCCAAACGAGGGGAAAAGAGGAGCAGCAGGAAGGAGTGAAGCATCATGTGTCCATTTGGCTTTGAAAACAGCGAGGCGAATGCTAGGCATGCTTGTACACCGGAAAGAGTAAATTCGCATAAGGTTCTGGTCAAGGTGCGAGCGGACCACGACATAGACGGAACCATCCGGCCCGTTTCATTTCAGTTGCCGGATGATACGAAGGTCGCGATCGACAGAATCATTGATGTGCGACAGGCAGCATCTCTGAAAGCCGGTGGCCAAGGGCAGCGTTACGAGGTGTCCGTCACCTGCGGGGATACCAGCCGTGAGTTGTACTTGTTTGATGACGAGGGCATCTGGTTTATCGAGAAGGATTGAGCGAGGATGGATTAAGGAAGGACTGGATAAGGATTGCTTGAGGAAGGACTGGATAAGGATTGAAGAAGGAGGGTTTTATCATGGATAACATTATCCGACATGCCATTGCTCCGAAC
>CAYVPJ010000326.1:0-1836 GCA_964453505.1 uncultured Oscillospiraceae bacterium
ACACTTACCTTGTTCTCTTTGATTTCAGTCAGCATAGTTCGCAGTGCAATTTTCAACCGGAGTGCGAGTGTACATATCAGCTGTTTAAAATTTCACAGATTGTAATTTTCTTAAACAAAATACTCTTCGGGAGAACAGGGGCTTATTTGAACTCATTATGCGGAAAAAAGCCCGTGTATCAATTTTAAAGAAAATGGCTAAAGTAAACTATTTTTCAATTTAAATCCTTTGGTCAAGTAATATTATTCACGCAGATATTGCAATACGTGCCCACCCCCATAATTCGTACCAATAAAGAGGTGTCACCTAAAAAATCTGTGCAAAAAAGAATTTTTAAAAAATAGCTTGCGCTAATATTAGTGGAATTCGTCTATCCTTCAAGAAAAATTAAAATTGTAAATTTATTTTGATATTACAATTTCGCTAATTTGATGGACAACGAAGAGGTTTTGTAGTTCAGAGTTTACGATTTTAACAAAATGCTGGAGTGGAAGGTATTTGCTATCGACTACTTTGGGGCCGCGTTGATTCTTAACAAAATGTCTCCATTTTAATGATATCCACCAATTCTGACAGATGAATGCCACTAGTGTATAATAATAACGAAGGACAGGATCCTTGCTTGAGGTTTTCGGTTTAGTAGTATTCCTAAGCCTATATGTCGATTCAATAGCGAAACGGTGTTTATATATCTGTCTAATCAACCTGGGAGAAGTAGATATCCTAAAAACGACGAAGGCATGGTGTTTTACTCCGTGTTTCCCTTTTTTTCCTTTGAGATACACCAAACAATCAGTTATCGTTACTTCGACAGGATTTTCCGATTTGGCATTTAAACAATATTTAAAGGCATTAGACTTTTTTCCCTTTAGTTTACTTTTCAATTCGACTCCATGCTCCTTCACGGGAATAATGTGAGGAATATTGGCAAATTGAAGATATGAAAAGATTTCTGCTGCATAAAATTCTCTATCGATACAAAGACCTTTGATTTTAAGGTTGAGTGAATAAATAACATCAATACAATCTTGGATTGCATCACAATTCTTCATTCCAGAATGCCAGGGTATGGCAAAGAGTGTAATATGACGATCAGGATCGATAATTGATAGGGTGAGATATGAAAAGAAATAATTCGTAGATGCCTTTCGTTTGCCTCCAACCGTATAAGATCCTTTAGTTTTATCTATCTCACCATAATATGGATCGTCAGTTTTATCAATGGCAAAATAATAGCCTTTGCCTGGATTAATGACGTTTTTTCCAGCCTGTTTCAGAATTGATGTAGACTGACGGATCATCTCATCCAAATCAAGCTGATGTATGGCTTTAAGGCAGGTAGTGTGTGATGGAAGCCCGGAATTCATCATGCAGAATCCAGATATAGACGCTTTTTCACAAGCAATTGCAATACTTGCTTGAATGATAGTTGTTGTGTCAATTCGGGGAAACTCTGGAAAAGTAATATTTGCTCCAACGAGACGACAAATCCCATCGAGGTGTCCATTCCCGCTTGCTTGCAATTTGCCTGATTTAGGCTCTTTTTCGACAAATAGTGCCACAAAAAGGGATTTTTGACGTTATTTATACCCGTCGATAAACCGCTCAAAGCAACCGAAAAAAAGAGCGTTGAAGGGTTTTTGAACCATGGTTTTATCTCTGGAATCTATGTCGCGCAGATATTGAACAGATTGAAATGGTTGATGATTTCAAAAAAGTGGTTTACTTATTTGGAGGATGTTAGAAAAGTAGGTTGTAAAAAATGGGTTTTTTTAATCTACTGAAATTGAATACCTCATGGAAAAATCCAGTAATTTTCGTATGAAAAACTCTGTA
>CAYVPJ010000327.1:0-223 GCA_964453505.1 uncultured Oscillospiraceae bacterium
CTATTAGGGGTTAGATTTTAGTTAAACTTCACTGCAAAGTTTAGTAAGGATAAAAGGAGGTCGCACCTATGGCAACAACCCGCATCATGCCGCTGCACACCGGCAAAGGCCGGAGCGTTGGTACAGCAATCAGCGACATTCTCGACTATGTAAAAAATCCGCAGAAAACGGACGGCGGCAGGCTCATCACAAGCGTTGGCTGCGACAGCCGCATTGCCGACGC
>CAYVPJ010000327.1:239-1835 GCA_964453505.1 uncultured Oscillospiraceae bacterium
GTGATCGCCTATCACTTCCGGCAGTCGTTTCGCCCCGGCGAGGTAACGCCGGAGGAAGCAAACCGTATCGGCGTAGAGTTTGCACAGCGGTTTCTCAAAGGCAACAACGCCTTTATCGTTTGCACCCATGTAGATCGCAGGCACACGCACAATCACATTATTTGGAACTCCACGACGCTCTCCTGTGACCGTAAGTTTCGCAACTTTTGGGGCAGCACAAAAGCCGTCCGCAATCTCAGCGACACCATTTGCGTGGAGCATCAACTATCCATCGTGGAGAATCCGAAGCGGCACGGCAAGAGCTATAACAAGTGGCTTGGAGATCAGGCGAAGCCCGGACACCGCGAATTGCTGCGCGCCATCATCGACGGCGCTTTGGAGAAAAAGCCGGACAGTCTCGACGCACTCCTGAAGCTGCTGCAAGAGGACGGCTGCGAGGTCACGCGCCGGGGCAAAGCGATCTCACTCAGAGCGCCGGGATGGAAGTCACCGGCACGGCTGGATTCTCTCAAAGAGGGCTACACCGAGGACGATTTGATTGCCATTATCTCCGGCAAAAAGGAACACGCGCCGCGCAAAAAAGCTGTCGTTGCCCCCGCTCAGAAAACCAATCTGCTCATCGACATTCAAGCAAAGCTCGATGCCGGTAAGGGTGCGGACTATGAGCGTTGGGCGAAGGTTTATAACCTGAAACAGATGGCACAGACAATGAATTATCTGCGGGAGCATGGTTTGCTGGACTATGCCGAGCTGAAAGAAAAAACGGATACAGCCACAGCGAGATTTAACACGCTCTCCGCGCAGATCAAGGCGGCTGAAACGCGCATGGCGGAGATTGCTGTTCTCAAAACACAGATCATCAACTACGCTAAAACCCGTGAGGTTTTCGACGGCTACAAAGCATCTAAATACTCGAAAAAGTATCTCGCGGAGCATGAGACGGACATCCTCCTGCACCGTGCCGCCAAGAAAACTTTTAACGATATGGACATCAAGAAGCTGCCAACCGTCAAGAGCTTGCAGGAGGAATATGCCCGTCTGCTCTCAGAGAAAAAGGCGGCGTATGCCGACTACCGGCAGGCGCGTGATGAGATGCGGGAGCTGCTTACGCACCGTGCCAACGTGGACAAGATTCTCGGCACAGAGGAACGCGAAGCCGAGAAACAAAAAGAGCATGAACAGCGGTAAGCTGCTCACGCTCATAAGCATCCGAAGGATGCGCTGCCGCACAGAATGTGCGTTCAAGGGGGATTGGGGGCGCTGCCCCTAACAAGCAAAATGAAGCCCGCCGCGGTGCGGGCGGCTTCATTTTTGGCGTTGTGGGTACCACAAGGCATTGCTTGCCGGTTACTTAACTCAATCCCTGTGCGGTCAAGCTCCAACACTGCGATATGTAACATTTCTCTAAATTTTGATGTTCTCATCTTGATAAGATACGAATATTCGTATATAATGTAGCCTGTGATAATTATTTTTGAGGTGGGGAGAAGATGGATGGAATAATTGGGTATATCTCAATAAGAGAAGCATCCTATAAATGGAACGTGTCAGAGCGGCGTGTGACACAATACTGCGCGGCGGGACGCATCCCAGGTC
>CAYVPJ010000328.1:0-359 GCA_964453505.1 uncultured Oscillospiraceae bacterium
GCAAATAACATACCACGGTGCCACTGCAATAATCGGCACCTGTGCAACAGTTCCCCAAAACAAAAATGATATGGTGAAGTATGGCAGCATAACGTACAAAACGCCTGCTAAAATGCCGAAGCCACGACCGATATACTTGGAGTATATTTTCCATACCCCTATTCCTCCTATAAACAGCCCCGAAAAGATATATATTTTAAGGCACAAGGTTGGATTGTGCAGGCAAAACTCCAAGGGGGCAAGAATTATGTATGTGAGGGGAGGGTAATACTGACTTACCGAAGAACCGCAATACCAGTTCGGAAACCAAGAGGGCCACTGCATATTTTTCATGCATTCTGCTATATATATTGCTTTGG
>CAYVPJ010000328.1:369-1835 GCA_964453505.1 uncultured Oscillospiraceae bacterium
CGTCGCAAAAATAAAATGTTTTTCCGACGTAGAATATGCCAAGAGCAATTATAACAAATGCAGAAAAGGTTTCAATATAATAAAGCAACTTGTTTTTCACGCTAACACATCCTTTAAATTACGGTTGAATCTAAGTTTCTTTTTCAAACATCTCTATCAAAAAACGATGCCGCTTTAGCCGCAGCATCGTTTTGTTTGTAGTTTTATTAAGCGAGAGCGTCTTTGTCAGCAATAAGCGTTACGTCGCTGTGGGCGTTAAGTATTGTCGATGGGTTTTTAGTGGTTATCTTACCGCTAAGAAGGCTTTGCACCGCGCTTGCCTTCTCCCTGCCGCTTGCAAGGATAATAATTTTTCGTGCCTTCATTATAGTTGCAATTCCCATTGTCAGTGATTTTGTGGGAACGTCTGCCTTGCTTGCAAAAAATCTTGAGTTCGCCTCAATTGTATTTTCGGTAAGCCCCGTTATATGCGTCAGGCTTTCAAGGCTTTCATCCGGCTCGTTAAAGCCGATATGCCCGTTCTGCCCTATTCCGAGAACCTGCAGGTCAATTCCGCCGCTTTGCTCAATCATTTTCTCATAGCTCACACATTCAGCCTCGGCGTCCGGCGCCTCTCCGTTCAAAATATGTATGCTTTCCCGATTAATATTTATACCGTCGAACAGGTTTTTGTGCATAAAATAATAATAGCTTTGAGTATTATCTCTCTTTATCGGGTAGTATTCGTCAAGATTAAAGGTAGTAACGCCGCTGAAATCAATCGAATTATTTTTACACATTTTAATAAGCTCGCCGTACATTCCTATGGGTGTCGAGCCTGTGGGAAGACCAAGCACGCTGTCAGGTTTTTGTTTTAATTGGGATGCCACAATTTCCGCGGCAACCGCTGATACTTCGTTATAATTACTGCATTTTACAATTTTCAAATGGATACACCTGCTACCTTTCCGCTCACATTGGTTTAAACTGCATGCCTATCAACGCCCCTGTCGTGAGCGCGGCAGTGCGCTGAAACTACGGTATTCTTTACAGCAGTTTGCTAATTTTTTCGGATATATCCTTTGAAAAGCCATTAATATAATACAGCAAATATTCCACCATGTCAAGACTTACATTTTTTACAAGAGGGGTCAAATCCATTGCATACATTAAAGCCGTTGTATCGTCCACACCATGCGATTCATAGTACGTTGCGTTGGCAAGCCTTCTTCCCGCCGTTGCAAGGTCGTACCTTTTTCCGCCGGCAATTTGAGAGTCGAACACTCCGAGCAGAGCCGCCTCTAAATTGGCATGCCCCTCGACGTTAAATTTGACCTTGTCGCTGTCATTCATCCAGTCAAGGCTTCTCCATACCTCACACCCAAAAACGCCCTCAGGAACGTAGCTAAGCTCTCTTAAAGCCTTTATAACCTTAACAACCACGCCGACATGTGTTTCGTGCTTGTCCGCCAGATTGTGGGTATAAA
>CAYVPJ010000329.1:0-1831 GCA_964453505.1 uncultured Oscillospiraceae bacterium
TCCGCTTGGAGGTTTGCTCGTCGGCCATGGGCTTTTCCAAAGGCGGCTCACTCGTAGCCGTATTCACCGCCGATACTGGATTAACACCCGCGGTCGCGTCATCGACCTGTGCAGAAGTCTGTTCTTCTGGGCCGGGTATGATGAGGGGTTCGCTGCACTCTGGACACGGGACAGACATACCGGCACCAGCAGCGTCGACGACTAGGTTGTGCCCGCACTTCGGGCAGTTGAATTGTATGTCACCCATAACTCTTTCTCTTCCGTTTAATCAATGGAGGCGCGGCCCCGCCGCATTCACGATCAAGTAGCGCACACACCTTGGACAAGTGAGTTGAATGTCGTTAATTGCACACTCGTCCTTGTGGTCTACTCCGCCAGCATTTCCCCAATCAGTGTTCCAATATTCCACGCAGCTTCGTTCACTTGATCGTGGGTCTGACCATTCGTAGCCAAAATATTGACGTCAGTAATCCGCCCCACTTCGTTGTCATAAGTTACCTGGAGCTTCGTATAACCATCTGTGACCAGGATCGCGCTCCAATAGACGGTAAGACGCGCAGTCCACGACAGGAGGTCTTCCGCACTGCTGCTCGCCTGCCCATTTTTCCAAGAGAGAGCAACGTCGTGAACGACTATCCTTGAAGCTGTCCCCACCGGGTGCACCCATTCGAAAACAGCTTGAGGTATAAATATTCCCTTATCCGTGGAATTGAATTCCGATTGCAATTTTTGCTTATATGCTTCCGCCGTGATGATCGGTGAACGTGCCGCCAACCCACTTTCACCCTCGCCCCATCCTGGCCCAACAATTCCGCATGGCCCCATAAATATTGTGAGGACGGCCATATACCCAACCACCAACCCCGCCGATGCGATCCCTTTGCCGTTTCCTGTCGGGTCTTTTCGCGCACGGCCCTTGGCGATATGGGAACAGATCACGGCGGGGATTGCCGCCCACCAGCCCATGAACCAGAGTCCCAATATCCCGAGGACAAGGCCGATGACGGGCAGGCGACTCTTATTCTTGGGCTTGTCCACGACCGGGGGAGCCATATTACTGCCACTCGGTGGCGGCGGCGAAGGTGATGCCGGTATGGCGATTTGCTTCTGGCATTCCGGGCACAAGACAAGCATCCCGGCGCCGGCTGAATCCACGGCCAAACTATGACCGCACTCTGGACAGTTGAACTGAATATCGCTCATGTTGTCTCCTTCGTGTTCACCTAAATCTGATTACTCCCAGCCACCGCCGAAATTCTTGCCCGTCCCCTGCCCATCGGAGTTCCAGCCGCCGCCGAAATTGCCACCTGTGCCCTGGAGCCCGCCGTTGCCGTCCGAGCTGTAGCCCCGGCCAAAATTGTTGCCTGTCCCTTGGGATCCACCTCGGCCGTCGGATACCCACCCGCTGCCGGAGTTGTTCCCGGTCCCTTGATAACCTCCCCGGCCGTCGGATACCCACCCGCTGCCAAAGTTGTTGCCAGTCCCCTGATAGCCTCCTCGACCATCGGGTGCCCAGCCTCCACCAAAGTTGTCGCCGGTCCCCTGGATCGTCTGGGCCGAGGCCACAGCCGCCCATACGCATCCCATAACCACTACAGATAACCCCAACTGAATTTTCATCACCCATTCCTCCGTGAGGTTGTTCCTCTCCTGACAACAAAAGAGGCGCGACAACTGCCACGCTCTCTTCGAGGGACTGGCATCCCTTGGATGAACATGAACAGAAGCCGCGCCCAGTGGGCGCGTCTTCGCCAGTTCGTTCATCCAATTCGTACTTGCCAGTTTTCCGAAGAACGAATCTTGCGATTACGCAAAATCTCTATGTTGGTCT
>CAYVPJ010000330.1:0-1600 GCA_964453505.1 uncultured Oscillospiraceae bacterium
GTAGAACCCGGTAATCGTGTAGCTGGTGTGCCGCTGGTGCCATGTATGAAATGTGAAGATTGCCAAAAAGGTAATTATTCACTGTGCAAACATTATAGTTTTATCGGTTCGAGAGAATTTGGAAGCTTTGCGGAATATGTAGTTGTGCCGGAAAAAAATGTGGTTAAGTTTGATGATAATGTATCTTTTGAAATTTTGGCGTTTGATACAAACGGAAATAAAATATATTCTTTAGCTAGTCTGGATGAAAACTATCCTGATATGAAAATAGCTGCTTATCTTGAAGGTCCAGACTTTATGTTTATCAATAATGATAGAATTATAATTAATGGTGAAAGAGAAATTGATTTTAATTCGACATGCAGTTCTACTCAAGTTAATCGTAATGAAATTTATTCAGCAGAATATAAAATAATTTACTTGGGAAACAATAATTTTGCTAAACCAGAAATAATTTCTTCAAAAACTATTGATGAAATATGTCCTGAATAAACATTGTTAATTGCATATTATTAATGATATGCAATTATTATAAAAGATTTTTACTTTTAATGAATTCGCGCAGTATTTTAGTTACTGCTCTTTTTTCGATTCTGGATACATAGCTACGGGATATGTTAAGCTCCTTAGCTATTTCTTTCTGGGTCATTTCTTTTGAATTATTAAGACCATATCTTTTAATAATTATTTCCTGTTCCCTTTTTGTAAGTAAACTTAGATATTTATTTAATAAATTAATGTTATTTTGGGTATGGAGCATATCAGCTATATCTTTTGAGTTATCTTTTAAAACATCGATTAGATTAATTTCATTGCCGTCTTTATCATAACCAATTGAATCATTTAAACTAACGTTATTATTATTTTTCTTGTTTGCTCGAAAAAACATCAATATTTCATTTTCAATACAACGGGCAGCATAAGTAGTTATTTTGGTTTTATGATGTAATGAATATGAATCAATTCCTTTTATTAAACCAATTGTCCCAATACTAATTAAATCATCGGTATCGGCAGATTTTGTTTCAAATTTTTTAACAATATGAGCGACCAGTCGTAGATTATGTTCAATCAATTTATTACGGGCATTCTTATCACCCTTTAACATCAAGTTGATATAGATTTCCTCATCATCAGGATTTAACGGATCGGGGAATATATTATTGGAATAACTGCCAATAAAAAATAACATATCCCTGATCATGTTAACAATATTAAAAATCATAAACTTCACCTATAAAACTATATGAATTCTCATCAGGTAATATAAGTTGGCCACTATCAAAAAATTTACAAGATATTGACGTGACATTTACGTATTAATTGCAAATGCAATCGGACTGATAGTATAATTAGTTTAGATATGGAGGATTATTTATGGACTTAGGACCAGAACTAAATCAACAACGAATTATCGCAAGAACAGTTTCAATGAATAAAGTAAGCTATGCTGAAGGATTGGCGCTGTTAAGAGCAGATATAATTCCGGCAGTTATTGAAAGTAGTGGCTTACCTCAAACCGGAACATGGACAGATGAGGAAAAGAGTTATCTTAGTGAATTTTATGTCCAATCAATGGAAACCGGTGAATTTTTTTATG
>CAYVPJ010000330.1:1610-1831 GCA_964453505.1 uncultured Oscillospiraceae bacterium
TAATAAAAGCCGTATATGGACCTGATAATGGAGTGGATTATAATGATGCAATATTTACGACCCCTGAAGGAGATCATCTATTAAGTGCTACAATCAAGGAATTGAGTGTAGAGCTTGAGAAGTAAAAACAACACAAATGTTGTTTTTTCTTTGATATAATATTTTAAGGTGATGACAATGCTTCAAACTGAAAAGGAAATCAATCGAACAATATCATTAAA
>CAYVPJ010000331.1:0-1828 GCA_964453505.1 uncultured Oscillospiraceae bacterium
AGCGTCCTCTCCGATACCACCAACCACCAGTCCTTCCATGCCGGGAAGATCGGCAAGAATCCTCGCTCGGACGAGGCGATCACCTCGACGAAGGGTCAGGTATTGACCTACGACGGCAAGCTGGTGAACTGCTTCTATTGCGCGTCCAACAAGGGCGTGACCAAACGCAGCGGGGACGTGTGGAGCACGCATTATCCCTATTATGTCACCAAGATAGACGAATGGGATGAAGCCGCGCGCAAGGAGCGTAACGTGACCTCCTTCGGTCACGGCATCGGCCTCTCTCAGCACGGCGCGATGTGGGCGGCGAAGAACGGCGTATCGTGTGCATCCATTCTGGCTTTCTACTACGAGGGCGCGGTCGTCACTGATCACTACAACGCTTAATGAAACGCAGCGGGCTGTCCAGATGGGCGGCCCGCTTTTGGAGGTCTGTATGCACGTCAAACCGCATGTGGAGTTGTTATGCTCCACGCCCAACCCGGAACAAGCGGTTGCTATGGGCGCGAAGCTCTGTTATTCTGCGTCCAATCTGTCCGCACTCATGAAGGGCATATCCAAAGAAGATCAAGGTACGTTTATTGCCCGCTTGATTGAAATGAACCATTTGTCTCCGTTTGAACATGTCAGCTTTACCTTCGGCATCGAGGGCGTTTCCCGTGCTCTGCTCGCACAGATTACCCGGCACCGGATTGCCTCTTTCAGCGTACAGAGTCAGCGGTATGTCGATGCGGAGAAACCACGCGTCGAACATTATGACGACCGTTCGGATAGGAACGCTGTAGAGACGGACGCTCGTTTTGACTATGTGATTCCCGAAACCATTATCGCGCTTGGCGAGGACGCGATGAGCGAGTACCGCAAGCAGATGCGCACAATGGGCGCATGGTATCGGGGGTGGCTTGCCGCGCTGGGTGCTGATAAGAAAGAGGACGCACGTTTTGTGCTGCCCAATGCCGCCGCCACGAGGATGATCGTCACCATGAACGCGCGGGAGCTTCTGCACTTCTTTTCTTTGCGTTGCTGCAATCGCGCTCAGTGGGAGATTCGCGCGGTGGCATGGGAAATGCTGCGTCTAGTCAAGAAAGCGGCACCGGCACTGTTCGCCTCCGCTGGTCCGGATTGCATTCATGGTGTTTGTGAGCAGGGCAAAATGAGCTGCGGAAAACCGTACAGAGCGGAGGAAGTAAGATGAGCATCCCTTCCGGAACTGTCTCAAAAGCAGAGCGTCATGCGGAAATTTGCAAGACGCTCAATGATATCTATGTTGCCAAGAACGCGGATTACGGTGATTCCTTCGGAGAACTGTTCCGTAAGCTCGGTCTTATCAGCGCCGTTACGCGCATTTCGGACAAAACGAACCGGCTTCAGTCCCTGTGCCAGCGGGAAGCGTTGGTGAAGGATGAAACCATCCGAGATACCTTATTGGATCTGGCTAACTATGCGATCATGACCTGCATTGCGCTGGACGAGCAGAAAGCATGAACCGATACTCCTTTTTCTGTAATCGAGACTGCGAATACTATCCCTGCCATGAGGCCGTGGAACCATTGAACTGTCTGTTCTGTTTCTGCCCGCTGTATTCCTTCAAGGATTGCGGCGGGCATTTTTCTCTCACCGATAAGGGCGTAAAGGACTGCTCCAATTGCCTCCTGCCTCATCAGCCGGGCGGGTATGGCGCTGTCATCAGGCGGCTGACGCGAAGCCGAGAATCGGAGGGTAATGATGAGTGAAATGACTGTGAAAGACTGGCTAGGTGTAGATAACCAGCTAGGCATTGACATATGGGAACACAAATACCGTCAGAACGGCGAGACATTCGAGCATT
>CAYVPJ010000332.1:0-1824 GCA_964453505.1 uncultured Oscillospiraceae bacterium
TGCATGACAATTTCGATATCAGGAAGATGTCCGAGCATGTCCTCCAGCTTATCATTGTGGAGGTATTGATTCCTGATCAATACAGCCTTCATCACATACCTCCCGCGGCCGCTCCAAGACGTATTAACTTTTCCAGCAATTCAGCGTCCTGAATAAAACAATCCGCTACCTGAATACGAATTTCCGCCGGGCCGCTATGGATGACCAACTTAAATTGGGGGGGCCATTCGCTCAGTAAAGGACTAAGCCTTTGTATCGTGTCGCGGCCCTCTCCCGGTATTTGTTCAAACAGGAGAAAAGTTGATTTTCCCGTTATGTACAGGGGCTGCACATTTCCGGTCTGGAAAATAATCCCGCTTTCGCGCATGAGTTTTTCCATTGCGGCGTGCTTAATCCAATCCGGCAATCGCTCCCAGTTTTCCGCGGCGGGAACGTTGCCAAGCGTGAAGGAAGGCGCATCCTGCACACAGCGCGCCGTAAGTTGTGTGGATTTTTTCCATCCGCTCGAGCCGGTGTCCTCATCCAGACGCTGCGAAACCATGCTGCTTATCAGCGTAAACGAAGCCCCTTCCACGCGCCGGTCTACGCGCAGAGGTTCCCTGGAAATGCTACAGGAATAGCCTTTAGCCCTACAGTAATCCTCTATTGCCCGTTCTCTGCTCTGTTTTCGCTTTCCCACCAATAGAAATATCAGCGCTGCCGCCACGCCGGTGCAGGCAATCACGATGATGGAAACCGTCAAATCCGTCACGTTCGATGCCTCCTTTCTTTCCCTACCTATATGCCTTGATACGGAGAAGGGGATGCATGGGCTTGGCTCGTGCGCCCTTCATCCGGGCCGCCTGGTTAAATATACCGCTGGCGCCTGCTGCTTTATTGAATCCCTGTCCACTCAGGCAGATTGCGGTATGCGTTGGTCATGTTATCCACAAGCTGAATGCCGATAATGCAGGCAAGCTGATCGGGCTGGAGATTACTGGGGCCGTTCGTCCACGCTTTGGTAGGAATCCAGATCTGTACTACAATATCTCCCCGCAGCAGAACCAGCGCCGTGTAGTGCGTACCCGCGTCGTCAATATCCGTAAAACCGCACAGAAACGCCGCGTCGCCGATACCGGCGATCTCTTCCGCTTTATTCCCTACGGCCTGCGCCTTGCGTCCCTCGTACATAGCTTTGCCGCCCTGGACGTCCGCAGCCACAATAATCTGGTTCTTTTCCGCTTCAGGATCGTCGATGATGGCATAGCCGACCTCCGGCATACCGTTGGGCGGGTAGTTTTTGGGGTTCTCCACAAACCTAAGTTCATTGCCCGGGATTCCGAGGATGACGCCCATTTCCTCAAGCGTAAGCGCCTGCTCCATGCTCCAGCCCGGCGGCAAGAGAATATCGTCCGCGGCGATGCGGTCGTAATCGCTCTTGACGGCAATATAGCCCATATCCAGCGCCGCCTGGTAGTCCGCCAGCGCCAGCACCTTATAGGCCGCATCCTTCGTATCGAAGAACTGCTGCGCATAGCACCTGCCTCGGATGTGCAGCCAGTACTGATCTTGCTTTTGAGAAAGCTGCTCGTCGCACACTTGCAGGATGAGCGCAATGGCGGCACGCGCGTCGGCTTTTTCCTGCTTGCCGACACTTCCGTTTGTAAATACGTTATCGGGCAGGTATTGCTTCATCAAATCCAGCACATAGCCGTACACGGTTTTGCCGCCAAGATCCGCCGGGAGCGTCTCGGGTACGCTGCTTACAGGCGTTTCGGAAGCTGCATAAGCAAGGAATACATCAAATTCTTGGCCGGAGCGGTCGATAGCAAAACGGTTCTATTG
>CAYVPJ010000333.1:0-1821 GCA_964453505.1 uncultured Oscillospiraceae bacterium
ATTCAATGATTGCAATAAAGACCTTATAAACAGAGCTCTATTAACTATTGGTGATTATTCTCAATCTATATCCTCGCGATTTCAGCTTGGGGCAAGATACAATGAATCCGTTTGGTTTGATCTATTTCATCCAACAAAACAAAGATCTGGTTTTGAAAACTCATTTAAAATTATCAATAACCTGCTATCCACTCTTGATGAATCAAATATAAACGATGAATACGTAAAGAACTCGATCGACAAATACCTTGATAATCAGGAAACACCCAAAGATTTGCTTTATTATTTAGTCAAATACGAATCAATGAGAAAAGGGAATTTTGGTATGTACCATTATTTGGGGAATTTACCAGATGAAGAGTACAACGTTATTATGATGAATACCGAAAAAAGCTTTAATGGTAAGAACTGGAATATCTTTTTATATACATTGCATCAATTACCTGAGTTTTCAGGGAAATTATCGTTAGGTGATTATGCATATCAAGGGGATAAACTAAAGATAATAAATACCGATTTTGAGATTGAGTGTCTTAATAATAAATATGTGGTTTCTCAAAATGGACTTCAAACGGAATATCAAATACTACAATCTGAAGGTATAGACGCAGAAGATCGAATTGAGCGAGGTAAACAAATCATTTATGAATTACTTGACCAAATGATATGTCTGCAAATACAACAGAAAAAGGATTTGAAACCCCTGATGGATTGTCCAGTTTCTATTTCAGAGTTGTAAAGAAGCCGGATGCAAAGAGCCTGAGTTTCGATATGATGGAACTAGTCTTTGGACAGTATTAGAGTTTAAGGAGACTAATCTAAAAACAATCTAAACACTAATCTAAAACTGACGGATATCGAGGAGAAGATACTTGTTTATCTAGCCAGTCACCCTCAAGCTATGGAAACAGAATTGCTAGATGCAATTAAGAATGTTACCTTAAATGGCATTAAATATAATACCACTCGTCTGCAGGATCTTGGGTTATTGAAGAGAATAGGTTCTAAACGTAGTGGATACTGGGTAGCAATGAGATTATAGTATTTCTGCTGCCTGGGGGAGATTGCGGGTCAAGCCCGCAATGACGGAAAGAACAAGCCCGCAATGACGACTTAAGCAGCAATGAGTTCATCGTCTTTTCACTGCTGAATACTATTATTCCTGTCTTCCATATATCAAGAGTGTTTTCTTATATTATTGGAAATCTAATTATTGCTTTTTCAATAATTGAATTCCCAATAATGGTATTACCCTTTGTCTCGTTTCCGGTAGTCACGCGGCAAAGTTCCCATGATCCGGGTAAAGATACGGATGAAATAAAACAGAATTGCCTGATAGATTAAAGGATGTTGCCTACAAGAAAAGAGAGTGAGAATCATATAAGTGTGATTTTTCTTATGGTTTTATATCGATTAGATCTCATTTATGTGTATGTTTGCATTATTGAAAACCTCGAAAAGGTGGAAAATGTGAATGTTGAAAATCTCATAATCGTGCATTAAGGTAACTATGAAGAGAAAAATATATCAGCAACTGCTTGATTGGAAGCAAAATCGTAAAGGCGAAGTGGCTCTCTTGATTGAAGGCGCACGGCGCATTGGCAAGAGCTATATCGTGGAGGAGTTTGCTCACAAGGAATACGACTCTTATATGCTCGTGGACTTTAGCAAAGTGAATCCGCAAGTGATCGAATTCTTCAATATCTATTTAGATGATCTTGACACACTCTTCTTGAACCTTGAAGTTTATTTCAGGCGCAAGCTAACTCCCAGAGGAGGATCGCATGAGGAGGCACGTTCGCTGATCATTTTCGATGAAGT
>CAYVPJ010000334.1:0-1818 GCA_964453505.1 uncultured Oscillospiraceae bacterium
TCCCTGTTATCATTATGGTTCACGGTGGCGGGCTTTTCGTAGGCAACCGAAAAATTAGCCGAAGATTTTGCGAAATGCTTGTGGAGCAGGGCTTTCTCGTATTTGTGCCTGAATACGGATTGTTCACGGAAACGGACGCCTTTGGCGAAATATCGGATATTTGCGCGGGCCTTGAAAACATAGCTGGAAAAATCATAGAGTATGGCGGAGATACTGCTCGAATCAGCCTTGTTGCGGAGAGCGCAGGAGCATATTTGTCCGTCTACGCTGTGGCGATGCAGCAGTCCGAGAAGATGCGCGGGTTGATCGGCGGTTCGACGGCTGATATGTGTATAAAAGCAATTGTATTTATCAGCGGTATGTTCTACACCACCAACATTGATTTAATAGGAGCCGTTTATCCCGGCACACTCTATGGAACGAAGCGATGGGATAGAGCTTTTATTAAAACGATGGATCCGGAAAAGCCCGAAACCCTATCGGCGCTTCTGCCCGCCATGTTTATTACCAGCAAGGCGGATTTTCTCAGAGATTACACGCTCAGATATGCTGATGCTTTCAGCAAGGCGGGTAAAGATTTTAACTGATTGATTATCCGGATAATTCTGAACTTACCCACGCATTTCCGGCAATAAAACCGTATCTGCCCAAAAGCAAGGACGCGGTTGAAAAGATGACCTCGTGGATATCATCCGTTTTTGAAAAGTCCTGTTAGGTTCACCCAAACAAAACTTGAAATAGCTAAATAACAGGGGCGTGTGCGGAATTATAACCCGCGCGCGCCCCTGTTATTTAGTGAGCATCAATATCAAAAGTACACTATCGGCCGGTATCTAAGCGCCGCTCAAGATCCGACTTGGGCACCGGCTTGTAAAGGCAAAAGTCCTGAATAGCGTCACAGACTGCGACGTATTTGGTTCCACTCACTCGGCTACAATCCGCCTTCCAAGCTCATGTACCATGTTTATAACCGGCCTCGCCATAATGCGGCGCTTGTTATTTCCACAAAAGCCTTTGAGGGCAACAGCTAACCCTTTTTTTCATAACTGGTCCTCACATTTGTGATTGCAGTATTTACGTTTTGCCATAAAGCCATCCCCGGAAACTGTCAGCCGATGCGCCCGGTGCCATGGCACACGCTGCACTCATGCCAGCCAGTGCCGCCGCAGGAATAACAGGTGGTCCACCGCGTTTCGGTGTAGCCGCGCCCGCGCACCTGTCCCGGCCCAAGACATGTGCCACACACCTCTTTGCCGCTGCCGCCGCAGGCTCTGCATTCTCCGGCGGGAGCCTGATCCCAATCCGTGCTCGTGCCGGAGGACGCGGAGGTGCTTGCGCTCTCATCCGTGCTCACGCTTGTGTTCGTGTCGCCGCCCGCATCCGCTTCCATGCCGCCCATGACCTTTTCCCGGTTGCTTTCGGCCACGGCGTCGCGCAGCGAATCATCCGCGCCTGAGGCGGCGTATGCACTTGATGCGGCAGACGTTTGTCCCGGGTTCTTTGTGATCATCTCTATGGGATACCGGTTCAGGTTATCCTTCTCGCCCACCCGCACCTCAATGCTCTCACCGGGAGAAAAATCTGTTCCTCGCGGTATGCGCGTTCCGTCGGCATCGTCAACGCACACCGTATCGCTCGTTGTGTACGCCGTCCAGCCGTTTGTGAATTTGAAAAAGATGGCGTCGGTTCCGGCTGGCATTTCCACCTCTGAAATTTTGACGTTGTATACTCCCGGCCCGCCGCCCATGGCGTTTGTCAGCAGCAGCACGATAAGCGCCACCGCCGTCACCGCAAGAGCCGCCGCCGCCACGATGAGCA
>CAYVPJ010000335.1:0-959 GCA_964453505.1 uncultured Oscillospiraceae bacterium
CACCCGCCAGCTCATCGGTATCGACGGCATTTCCGAATACAGCCTGCTGACCGGCCACGGCGAGCTGGTCTTTTTTTCGATCCGCCCCACCAACATCAGCGTTCTGTCCGACTCCAGCGTGGCGGCGCGGATCTACGCGCTGATGACTGTTCTAAAAGGGATGGCCGAGATTGAGATGCTCTGCATCAACAGCCGGGAGAACTTTGAGGACAACAAGACCTATCTCAAGGCGCGGACGGAGGCGGAGAACCTGCCCGCCGTGCGAAAGCTCCTGGAGCTGGACGCGGTCAGCCTGGACCGGCTGCAGGTGCAGATGGCCACCGCGCGGGAGTTTCTCATCATTGTGCGGCTGAGAAAGGACAAAGGCTCCGACGCGCAGTCCTACCTGATGACGATTGAAAAATCCCTGAAGGATCAGGGCTTCACGGTGCGGCGCTGCGGCAGCGAGGATATCAAGCGGCTGCTGGGCGTCTATTACGAACAGAACGTGACCACGGAAAAATACGAGGAAAACGACGGGGATCGCTGGATTATCCTCGGCGAGTAAGGAGGTATCGCAATTGTCAAAACAAAGCAAAAAGAATGCGGTTCCCGCACAGGACACCAAGATCAAGGAGTTTCTCGACATGATCGCGCCGGGGATTATCAAGTTCAATGTAGATCATTTCATCTGCGGCAACACCTACCGCTGCGTGTGGGCGCTACGGGAATATCCTACGGCGACGGACGAACAGGCCATCCTGCGCCACCTCGGAGAAAAGGACGGTGTGACGCTCCGCATCTACACCCGGCAGGTCACGCCCACGGAGGAAAAAACCATCATCCATAACGCCGCCAACAAAAACCGTATGGCGGGCTCCAACACCAACGACCTGCAGCAGACGGTGACGGCGGAAAGCAATTTGCAGGATGTGACCGCACTGGTGTCCACCATGCACCGCAACCGGGAACCGCTGCTT
>CAYVPJ010000335.1:969-1797 GCA_964453505.1 uncultured Oscillospiraceae bacterium
CTCCAGACCGATGTGCTGACGGAACTGGTACGAAGCAAGCTCAATGTGGATCGGCTCCTGCTCCGTCAGCAGCAGGGCTTCCTCTGCGTCGGCCCCAGCGGGTACAACGCCTTCGGCGCACAGTTCGAGCGCGTCCTGCCCACCAGCTCCGTCGCCAACCTCTATCCCTTCAATTATTCCGGCAAGACCGACGCCCACGGCTTTTATATCGGGCGGGACAAATTCGGCTCCAACATCCTCGTCGACCTCGACAAGCGGGACGACGACAAGACCAACCCCTGCTGCCTCATCCTCGGCAACAGCGGTCAGGGCAAGAGCTATCTGCTCAAGCTGCTCCTGTGCAACATTCTGGAGAGCGGCAAAAATGTCTTGTGCCTGGACCCGGAGCACGAGTACATTGACCTCGCGGAGAACCTTGGCGGATGCTTTATCGACCTCATGAGCGGCCAGCACATGATAAACCCGCTCGAACCTAAGGCCTGGGACGATGGCAGCGATGCAGCGGATATCGCCGACACTGATGCGCCTCAGACCTTCCGCCAGACCACCAAGCTCAGTCAGCACATCTCCTTCCTAAAGGACTTTTTCCGTTGCTACAAGGATTTCGATGATAAGCACATCGACGTCATTGAGCTGATGCTGGCGAAGCTGTACGCAAAATGGGGTATCAGCGACCGCACGAACTTCGCCAAGCTGACGCCCACAGACTATCCCACCCTCTCGGATCTGTACGCACTGATCGAGGCGGAGTACAAGGGTTTCAACGAAAACAGATACCAGCTCTACACCAAGGAGCTTTTGCAGGAGATCCTCTTGGGGCTCCACTCC
>CAYVPJ010000336.1:0-1794 GCA_964453505.1 uncultured Oscillospiraceae bacterium
CATTGGAGGATGAATTGTAGTGCCTCGTGCACAGGGACGCGCTGTAGGATACTGTAGATGCCATGGGATCACCTCATTAACCGTTATAAATCAGGGAGAGATTACCGTTTGTCTGCGGCTCGAATGCAAAGTGACCGATGATGAGCTTGGACAGGATCTCAGCCTGCGTGACGTACAGCTTGTTGTTGCTCAGGTACGCCACCTCGGTGTCGTTCATGTAGAAGGCCAGTCTGTCGTTCACGACACGGAAGGTGAACGGGTTTCCGGTTTTGCCGATGACCAGCCCGTTCTCATCAAAGGACATGTAGGTGCGGAAAATCGCCAGTTCCTCTTCAGTTGCCTCATGGGCGTTGGTCAGGTCTTCCTGCAGCTGATTGATCCTCGTCACGGCCCAGGTGAAATTGCTCTCAGACTGCTGAGACAGAGTGCCGACCTGCGTCTTCACCTGCGACATATCGCTGGCCAGGGCGTAGGTAGCCTGCACTTCCTGCCTGATACTGTCACCCTCATTGCTGATCTGTGCCCGGACAGAGGACAGTTTCTGTTCCAGGGATGCCTCGCCATCCTCCGGCGCGGCAGTGTAATCCGTCGCCAGTGTCCCGCGTTCCAGCTTGACCCAATGAACGGTGGTTGTGCCGGGATCGGCATCGCCTGTCGGCACCCGATAGATGAGAATATCGCCATAGCTGGGATTATCCTCCGGCGATTTGCCGCTGGCATATTCCGCTGTGAATGTGGTTTTGACTGTCTGGGTTCCGACATCATCCAGTGAAATGGTCGCAAGTACCTTGTCTCCGTCGGATATGCGTACCGTGATCCTCGACAAATCCTCCATGGAAATGGACAGGGAAATAGTGTATTTCTCATTTTCCTCCATGGCTTCAGCCAGAGTGTATCGGGCGATGAGATCAGCGGTGCCTGTATTCTCGGAATCCGAGTTCAGCACATAGTTCCTGCCGCCGACTTCCATCCCGACCATAGCCCGTTCTACACTGATGGCCACGCTCTGATTGCTGGAAAGATCCAGGGACTGCCCAAAGTCCGCCGCCACATGGGATGTGGTCAGCGTCCCGGCCTTGATGTTGCTGCCTTCAATGGTAGCGGCTGCGATCTCGTTGCCCGTGATCGTCCCGGCCAGGATTTCATTCGCGGTGATCGTATGCGCGGCCAGCTCGTTTGCTGTGATGCTGTGCACCACAATCTTGTCCGCCGTGATGGTGCGCTCCGTCAGCACATAGCCGTCAATGGTATCGACCTCCGCTGAAACCAGCTGGTCCATATTGTTGATGGCATAGATCAGGGACTGGTTATTGCCACGGATGATCAGGCGCTCCACGGAAAGTGTGCCCGCGTTGATCTTATTGGCGGTGAGCTCTACGATCTTCGCGTCCGTGATGCTGGCATCCGCGATCTGAGCGGTGCCCACAGCACCCTGGGCAATCAGGGCGGTGGTAATGGCACCAAGGGCAATCTGCGCTGTGTCCACGGCGGCGTTGGCGATCTGCGCGTTAGTGATCGCTGCCTGCGCGATCTTGGCGGTCGTAACGGCCAGGTCTGCGATCTTTGCTCCGGTTACAGCGAGGTCGGCAATCTTCACGGTGACAATTTCACCGTCCAGAATCTTTGCGGCCACAATGGCTGCGTCCTGAATGTTTGCCGTTCCAATGGCCGCACCAGCCACTTTGGCATTAGTGATTGCCGCGTCTTGGATTTTTGCGGTGCTGATGGCGGCGTCATCGATCTTCGCGTTTTTGACAGCGCCGTCCACGATCTTTGCCGTGGTAATCGCCGCGT
>CAYVPJ010000337.1:0-1791 GCA_964453505.1 uncultured Oscillospiraceae bacterium
CAAAAGCTTTACTTGCTTTCTCATGAATGCTCTGGGCTGAATTGTCCAAGCATTGACAAAGTAACTCAATGCCTTCACGAATTTCGACAACACTATCAGGAAATTCATTTTTAAAATAATCCAATAGTTCTTTCATTCAATATACCTGCCTTACGGTCAATCTTAACAGCATTTTTAATCAGATAATCAAAACTCGAATTCGCCCTGACCTCATCATGGGAAACTAGAACATATTCCCATACTTTGCCGTCATTCTGACTATTGAACTTCGATGCGGCTCTACAGTATTCGTTGGCCGCATTGGCTTTTTTAATAACAACTTCATCCTCTAACATCCTGCTATCCTTTATCTCAATCATAAAGATTTTATCCTCTGTTTCCACCACAAAGTCCGGTTTATATTGACTGTTGCTATCCCGATCATAATAGATATGAAATTGTTTAATATTGGGGCACATCCATTTCAATACTTCGTTATCATTTTCCAATACGATCGCAAATGTGCGCTCGGTATTGCTATCAAATTTATACATTGAATGGCAGCTTTTCTTAAAGCCTTTAAAGATTTTAGACTTGATTTCCTGCGCTGGTATGTTGGCCTTATAGTCAAATATGTCATCTGATATGTACTTTCCGCCGAAACCAACTTCAATTTTGCTAAATGGACGCATTGCCGTTGCTGTATAATTGACTTCCTCTTTATAAAAATGCTCGTTCATTTGAGCATAGATATTATCAGCAATACTTTTCCTGCGTTGAACCAACACTTTTTCAACATCATCATCTGATCCAAGATAAGATTTAAAATGAGCTTTGAGTTGGCCTATAAGATCATATATCAAATCGGCACATTGTTCATAATCCACATTTTCATGAACAAGAATATGTTTCAATATAGTGTTTTCCGGAGTATCACTATCCTTAATGTCTGCACTGAAGATTTCTAAATCAAAGGTTATTCCATCCTCCTGTAATTCTGTCCCAACCAAAGTATCATTAGAAGGATGCCAGTTCATGCTATATGTATTGAGCTTAAAAGCATGGAAACCTTGTTTAATTTCAACTACTGTTTGAATAATTGCCTGGGGTATTGGTATAACAACATCTGTTAAAGCCTGCACAGCATTTTCAATCGCTTTTTCTACTACTTTAGCAATATCTTCGGTGGATAAGTTAAGATTTGAAAATTCCCGCTGGGTTATGGAAGAAATAGATGATTGAAGAAGATTTTTCATTGAAGGGCTACTTATCTCTTTAATGTTCTTTACTTGCTTATTCATTTCCATTACGGACTTATTGGCGATAGTAGCCACAAACTTTGCAATTTCGTTCTTTGTCTCTTTAGTCACACCAACAGACTCCGGTACAAACAGGGCAAGTTGTTCAGTATATGAATGATCGTTCATAAATTCTTCATATCTGGATGGCATTGGAACCGTTTCTTTTTGATCTTCTTTTTGACTTTCGTCTGGATCAATGAAGTATACCCGACGCACGAGTGAATTCGGATCTTCTGCCAGTTTTATTATGGCTTCATACTTATCATGACTAACAATGGAGAGCCTGTCCACTTTATCATTACCAGTACGTTCTCCATAAGGCAAACGCAGCCCTCGGCCAATGGTCTGTTCGGTCAATGTCTCAGATGCAGAGGTACGCAGAGGGATAATGGTATAAAGATTATTAACGTCCCAACCTTCCTTAAGCATATTGACATGCACCACAATCTCGATTTTGTTTTCAGGGTTTTCCAGGGTAAGCAGTTGCGCAATATTTTCTTCCTTTTCCATA
>CAYVPJ010000338.1:0-306 GCA_964453505.1 uncultured Oscillospiraceae bacterium
ATGTCCGCCACCGCCAAGGAAATCGCAAGCCACGGCCATGTCCTGACCCCCGGCCGCTATGTCGGCGCCGAGGAAATCGAGGATGACGGCGAGCCCTTTGCAGAGAAGATGACCCGACTCGTGGCTGAGCTGAACCAGCAGTTCACGGAGTCCGCCAAGCTGGAGAAAGCCATCAAGGCCAACCTGAAGGGGCTGGGGTATGGCGGGTAAGCCGGCACAACAAAGCATGCGTACCATGTTGGAACGTACTGGAGCGGACAGCGGCAAGATAGAGCTTGTCCTTTTCATCTCGAAGGACGGTGCGGT
>CAYVPJ010000338.1:316-1784 GCA_964453505.1 uncultured Oscillospiraceae bacterium
CCAAAGCCGAAGTGAAGGCGGGCGAATACCCGCTCGTGCTGTTCACCTCCAAGGACGGCGCTGTTTCGGTTCCCGCCACTGTGGAACGGGAGTCGGTCTGGCTGTCACAGGCGCAGATGGCGGACCTCTTCGGTAAGGAGCGCTCGGTCATCACCAAGCATATCCGCAATGCCGTCAGCGAGGGCGAGATTGACGAGAAAAGCAATGTGCATTTTTTGCACATTCCTCATTCGGACAAGCCCGTCGCCTTCTACAACCTGGACGTCATCATCTCTGTTGGGTACCGCGTCAAATCCCAGCGCGGCGTGGAGTTCCGCCGCTGGGCGACAACCGTGCTGCGCGACTACATGCTCAAGGGCTACGCCCTCAACCGCCAGCGGCTCAAGACCCTCGGCCAAGTCGTCACAATCCTGAAACGCGCCGAAAAGCAACTCGACGCCGCTCAGGTGCTGAGCGTGGTCGAGCGCTACACTGCCGCGCTGGACCTGCTGGACGCCTACGATCACCAGCGCGTCGGCAGGCCCAGGGGACGCAAGGGCCGGGCACGGCTGAGCTATGACGAGTGCCGCTGCTTCATCGACGCCATGCGCTTCGGCAACGAGTCCGCCCTGTTCGGACGTGAGAAAGACGAGTCCTTCAAGGGAAGCCTCGGCGCGATCTACCAGACCTGCGGCGGCAAGGAGGTCTACCCGACCGTTGAGGAGAAGGCCGCGAATCTGCTCTACTTCATCGTCAAGAACCACTCCTTTGCAGACGGCAACAAGCGCATCGGCGCCGCACTCTTCCTCCACTTTCTCAACAAGAACGGGGCGCTACTGACCGCGGACGGACACAAGCGCCTAGCCGACCACACGCTGGTCGCGCTCACCATCCTCATCGCCGAGTCCAAGCCCGCCGAGCGCGAAACCATGCTCAGCCTCGTCATGACCTTCCTTGCAGAGGACGGGCAAGGAGGTGGGCATGGGTGAGTGGAAGACAGACCGGTTAGTGAACATCTGCGAACAGATCGCAGACTGCCCTCACTCGACACCTAATTGGACCGACAGCGGATCCATCGTGTTACGGAGCCACAACATCCGTAATGGAAGATTGGACCTGAGTTCACCGAGTTACACCGACGAGATTACCTTTGAACAACGGAGCCGCCGTGCTCGACTACGCGAAGGTGATCTTGTCATAACACGTGAAGCTCCAATGGGCGAAGTATGTTTAGTCCCTCCCAAACTGAAATGTTGCCTTGGGCAGCGCATGGTGATGCTTCGACCAAATCCGGCAAAATGTGATTCTCGGTTCCTGCTTTATTCAATTCAATCACCGGTGGTTCAACACGAGATTCTTGTTAACGAGGGCACTGGATCCACAGTCAGCAATCTGAGAATACCTTTGCTGGAATATCTACCGATCCCACTCCCGCCCCTCCCCGAGCAAAAGCGCATCGCACACATCCTCGGGACGCTCGACGACAAGA
>CAYVPJ010000339.1:0-1783 GCA_964453505.1 uncultured Oscillospiraceae bacterium
TGCCGTAACTTGATGTGTAACCGGTTAAAATATATCCATTGTCGTTTGTACGGGCAAACCTGCCACCAATTTCATCACCAGCACCTCCGTATGTTTTATACCAGATATTATTTCCGTTATAATCAAATTTGCCTAAGAAAATATCATTATTTCCTGCGCCAAAACTTTTTGTAGTACCCGAAACTATTATTCCATCTCCGGCATCATAGCATTGAAAAGCGCCATCATAATCATTTCCGCCAAAGGTTTTAGTCCATATGGTATCTCCCTGAGCGTTGGTTCTGATAAAATAACAATCTGAGGTGTTAATTAATGACTGTTGCGCTACTCCACAAAAAAAGAAACCATTATCAGATAATTGTATAGCAGATACTCCCGAATTTGCATTTGCTTTTTCATAGGATTTTGACCATATTATTTCTCCAGTGCTATTGGTTTTAACTACATACACACTGCTAAAACCAAATGTATAAGTTAAGCTATTTCCAATAATAAAAAAACCACCATCTGAAGTTTGAATTACGTCATACGCACTTTCTTCACTAATTCCTCCATAAGTTTTAGTCCACAAAGTGTCACCGTTTTGGTTTATTTTTAATAAATAGAAATCCTTACTTCCTGCACCATAACTGCGGGTACTTCCTGCTATTATTATATTTGCATCATTGGTTTTTATCATCGCATTTGGAACATCATCGTCAATACCACCATAGGTTTTTGTCCATAACACATCTCCATATTCATTTGTTCTGATTAAATAGATATCCCCGTACCCTGCACCATAACTTTCGGTTATGGATGCAACCAAATATCCACCATCATCCATTTGTAATACTTTGCTGCCATAATCATCAGCATTCCCTCCATAATGCCTCTGAAACATTATCTGCGCCTCCGCCATTTGCGATAGCAAAAGTGTAGCGATAAGTAAAAAGGTTTTTGTTTTCATAAATTGATTTTTTTCTATTAACTGTTTACTGATAACTGTTCACTGATTCTCCCATCCTTATCATGCACCACCTGCTGGGCAAACATGGGGTGTTGGCCGAGGTATTTTTCGTTGAAAAGATAAATGTTATTTGGGTCAGTTGCTGGCGCATGTAAATCACTTACATCATGAGGGTTACCAGGTCGGTTTCCTGGTATTGTTGGATCATAAACCGTAAATGTAAAGCGAGGTAGAGATTCAACGATCGGGTTTAATGAATTAGTAAAATTTATCATTTTTGAACCTGTTGCAGTTGGGTAAGTGTCTCCTGAAAAAGGGAGTAAAATAGATTGATTTTGTGCTTCAAGTTTACCATGTATGGTAATAAGAATTATCACTAATACAAACAAATAAGTAAATGTTTTCATGTTTTATTTTTTTAATGTTGAACAATTATTTTACGAGAAAAGTTAAAGCCATTTCTATAAATAAATTGCAATAAATATAACCCGTTGCCATATTCTGTTAAATCAATTTGATTAAAATCAATTATTTTTTTTAAAATAATTTGACCAGAACAATTCATCACTCTTATTTGTATACTTTCATTATTATATCCATTCATTTGAATTTGAAAAATTCCGGTACTCGGATTCGGATATAGATAAAAATCCAACATGCTTTGTTCGTATGCATTGAAGCCAGTATAACCATCATTATTTGTTTTTATTAAATAAAAATCCAAATTCGACCCTATGGTGGTATAACCACAAACTATATATCCATTATCATTTGTTTGCGTCACAGAATTTCCAACATCATCGCCGATACCGCCATAAACCCTTGACCATAGCG
>CAYVPJ010000340.1:0-1781 GCA_964453505.1 uncultured Oscillospiraceae bacterium
ACTACGAAGGTTCGCGCTACACCTTCTCCGGCAAAGAACGCGACAGCGAAACGGGGTACAGTTACTTTGGCGCGCGCTACTATTCTTCGGATTACAGCATCTGGCTGAGTGTGGACCCCTTGAGTGACAAGTACCCACATCAATCAAATTATGTATATTGTTCTGATAATCCGATAGGTAGAATTGATCCGAATGGGATGGTCGATGGGTGGATTGATGATGGAAATGGAAATGTGTTTTGGGATGTCAACACGAATAGCCAAGAAGAATTCAATACAAACTATGCGGGAAAATCTGGCTATTCTTATGTCAGTGATTCAGATAGTCCCAATGCTTATACTTTACCGAATGGAGATGGCAAATTGCTTGTAAATTTATGGAAGGAAACTCCCGTATCGGATGGTTGTTCGGGACCTGGTATTAATCTTGAATTTATGCCTTCTGATAATAGTAGTGATTGTGGATGGGTACAAACGACTAGTAGTAATATACCTGACGCGAATAGTGGTGATGTTTGGTATAAAATGCCGGGAGCTAATATGGAGGATAGAGTTGATTTTCAGACGATGGATAAAAATAATGCCAATGTGCCTTATTGGAATCCAGCAAAAGACTCTCGAATTTTAAACGATATGCCTATGAGAAAATATAATGATGGTGCAACAACAAGTGTAATATGGAATGCTCAATCTTCAGTTGTAATTAATGGTAATAGATCTTTTACTGTAGCTTGGGGGTTTACTATAGATTCTGATGTTTCTGGTTCTTTTTCCGCACCGAGGATTTCAAATAACCCAAGTCCATTTCATATAAATATCATAAATTCTTTAAAATGAGATCAATTGTTTTACTTTTTGGATTGAGTTTCCTTTGTTTAAGTATGTATCCGCAACAAATATATTTTGGTTATCCGACTTCAAAGGATGAAATAAAAAAAGGGGACAAAATAATCCTTGATATACCAATTCATAATGATGGACGTTTTATACCTGAAAAGGGTATAGATAGGCTTATTGAGTTTTTAAATATTGAAAGTGGTTTTATCTTTCGTATTGAGATTCACTTTTTTTATGGAAGTGATGAGTTTGCTGAAAATTATTCAAGATATATATGCAAAAATCTGAAATTGCACCTGCTGTCTGAGTGTAAGTTTTCTAACTATGATTTATATAGTTGTGGAAAAACTCATCCAATTTTTTTAAATAAAGATAGTGTTAGTTATCAAGAAATGAATACCAGAATGGAAATATTGGTAGAATAGTTGTGTCAAGTTGCTGCATATTCTAAGACTAATGCCCCCAAAAATTAGGATAACAAAAAAAATTATCAATAAATAAAAATAATCTGTCCCGTTTCTCACAAAAACTCCTACATTTGCTCTCAATAACCACAGTGCTCCCAATGAAAAAACAACCAACCATTAAAGATAAAACCAACCCAATTTTCCGGCCCACCCCCGAAACCCTCCGCTACTTCTACCACCCCGACCACATAGGTTCCACTTCGTGGGTAACGGACAGTGCGAAGAACGGGATACAGTATTGTGAGTACCTTCCCTATAAAAAGCTCCGCTTTTTTTCCTCCTTGGCGTTCGGTAAAACAAATGAATTTGTTTTACACTCACTGCCTGCGTCGGTTGGAGAGCCCTTCCTTGAAAAGCGGAGCACCACGTGGAACAGCCGCTACACCTTCAGCGGCAAGGAACGGGATGGCGAAACGGGGTACTCTTACTTCGGAGCGCGGTACTATTCTTCGGATTACAGCATCTGGCTGAGCGTGGA
>CAYVPJ010000341.1:0-1777 GCA_964453505.1 uncultured Oscillospiraceae bacterium
CGCCCAGATCCACCGCGACGTCCGCGCCTGGGCGGCGGCGGACGGCGACTGGCGCTGTATTCCGCCACGCGAGTTGAGAAAAAAAATCAAATTGTTGAGAATAATCAAAGCCCTGCAAAATCCTCGCAGGGACTTTGCAGGGCTCTTGCTTGAGGCTAGCAGGATGGATGCAGGCTAATCTGCGGGGATGCCGTTGGTGACAACGCCGGGGACTCCAGCCTCGACGGAGATGACGGGCGTAGCCTCGGTGACGTGCCAGTCAGGGGCTGCACACCCGGCACAGCCTGGGAGGATGGCGAGGGACGCAAGGAGCGCCAGTAGAGTCAGGTGGCGCTTGAGCCATGTGTAGGGTCGGCCCAAACGCTTGGTCAGATGGTAGGCCAACCACGACTCCAGGCGAGACCTGGGGTTGTCGCCGCCGTAGTAATCCCAGACTGATGCCAGGATGCCGCTCGACCACGCCCAGATCTCGCGCGGCTTGCGGCCGAGCTCGTAGGCGATGGCATCGCGATGCAGGGTGATGAGATCATGCACCAGGGACGCCGGGAGAGAGCCGCCGCGCAAATCGTTGCGGATGGCGTCTGGCCCATTCCAGGGGCTGCTGGCGTCGGCGGGGAATGGTTGGATCGTGAACTCCACGCGGTTGAGGTCCGGAGACAACATCCTGAACAGATGGTCGGCGGACTGATAGTCGCCGATGCCGACGCCCGGCCCCTCGACGACGATGCGTACCGGAGCGAGCAGCCCGAGCCGGGCGGACTGGTCGTCGCGGATGTACTCGATGATTTGGGATCCGTACTTGTAGACTTTGCGGGCTACGGCGATGGTTGACGCGATCGTGGTGGGGTCCATGCTCATCTAGCCCCCTTGATTACATTGGTTCGGCGGCCGTTGGTGCCGACGATGACAAATGCGTACTCGGTGGCAGCGGCGAATGCCGAGGGATTCCAGCCGTTGTACCCATCATGGATGTTTTTGTAATCGCGGGTCGTGCGGCTGGTCGAGATCCAGTCGAACTTGCCGCCCTGCCATTTGCCGCCGGCATCCTTGTAGAACATGCAGGCCAGGGTGTGGTCGGCGTCTCCCTTGCTGGTTGCCCCGATCGTCTCGCAGCCGCCGGAAACCCACTTGTAGCTCATGCCGTTTGATTTGACGGACAGTGAGCCGATGACGGCACCGGAGTGCATCAGCGCCCCGGAGCCTTTGAAACCGCCCATGCTCCAGTTGAGGGAGCTGTAGGGGACGGCGTCGGTTTGATCAGATGGCACGGCCGGCGGACCGACTGGATCCGGGACGCTGGGGACTCCGGGGACGCTGCCGGGATCGTCGGCGAGTGCCTCGCGTATCCGGGCGACGGCACGCTCGAACTCGGCCTGGACGGACGGATTGTCGGCGAGATCGACGAGAGACTTGCAGCCGCCTGCCATGTGCAGCGACATGATGGTGACAGCAAGAAAACCGATGAGCATTATCTTTTGCATTACTTGACTCCTTTGTTTGGTTTGTCGTCGGGCTTGTCGGGTTTGTCCGGCTTGCCTTTTTTGATCAGAGCTGCTGCGGCGGCGAGGGCCGCGCCGATGGCACCGGCGGCGGCCTTGTCCTTGGCGGACGTGTCGAGCACGTCGTCGGCGACGGCGACAAGCTCCGCGTCGGCGAGCCCCTCGACGTCTTTGGCATGCTTCCCGGCGCGGACTCGTTTGGCGAGCTGGCGGGCGGCGGCGAGCGTGGACTGGTCGTCGCGCAGGGCCTCGACGCGGGCGACGGCGGCAGCGGGCTG
>CAYVPJ010000342.1:0-1771 GCA_964453505.1 uncultured Oscillospiraceae bacterium
TCAGGCACGGGTTGTTCCGTCGCCGAGGATGCCCCCTCCTCCGCCCATGTCCCCATTCCCCACAACCCCAACAGGAAGATGCCCAACCCCGATCGCAACAAACCCGGACCTCGTTTTCTCATCACGCGTTCTCCCTGGACACACACTGACTGGGCATTCATGCCCATTTAAGGGAAAGTAGACCGAAAAAATACACCCATGGCAACCAAAAAATGCCCCCCCGAACGCCGCACCATCGCCTCCGATGGCAGCATGGGACAATCCGTTGGAGCATTTCTCCCCGGAAGCGTTCTCCAGATCCGCCATCCGGCCCCTGTCCTCGCACAATGGCCGGAGGAAAAACCTCTTCGGCCGTCCCCGGAAGCCTGCCGCGTTTTCACTCCCCCGCCCCCCGACGGCTCGCGGGAAATCAGAGCTCGGACAAAAAAGCGTCCATCTGCTCGTCCGTCCCCATGGACACGCGCAGGTATTCGCCCGTCCGGGAACCCGGGAAATACCGGACCAGAATTTTGGCGTTTCGCAGTTTTGAAAACAGGTCCTTCGCCGTCAGCCCCATGGGCGGCTTCACGAACAGGAAATTCGCCGCCGAGGGCACCACCTCGAACCCCCGTTTGCGCAATTCATTCTCCACCCGTTGGCGGGTCGCCACGATCTTCGCCGCGTTGGCCTGCATCCAGGGCAAATCCCCCAGCGCCGCCAACGCGATCCCCTGCGCCAGCCGGTCCACGTTGTAGGAGTCTTTCAGCTTGTAGAGGGCACGGATGAGGTCCGCGGACCCGATGGCGTATCCAAGCCTTAACCCAGCCAAGGAGAAGGACTTGGACATCGTCCTGCAGACCAGCACATTGGGCAGCCGCAGCGCCAGCCCCAGGCCATTCCGCCCTCCGGAAAAGTCCACGTAGGCTTCATCCACCAACACCACCCCTTGGAACCGCCGGCCGAAGTCTTCGATGCGCTCCAAGGGATAAAACACACCCGTGGGCGCGTTGGGATTGGCCAGCAGGAAAAGCGTCGCATCCAGCTCCTCCGGGGGCTCCGCCCACGCAAACCCCTCCCCTAGGGGAACCCGCCGAAATTCCACCTCTTCGGCGGCTGCCAGCACCGGATAAAGCGAATAGGACGGTTCAAAGGCCGCCGCCGCTCCGCCCGTCCGCGTAAAGGCCCTCATGCACACCCGCAATACTTCGTCGGACCCGTTGCCGACAAACACCTGCTCCTCCGCGCAGCCATGGATCGCCGCAATCCGCTCGCGCAAGGCCGAACAAACCGGATCGGGATACAACCGCAGCGTTTCCGCCGCGCATTCGGTCATGAAACGCCCCACTGCCGGACTCGGCGGATACGGATTCTCATTGGTGTTGAGCTTGATCAGCCCCTCCACCCTCGGCTGCTCGCCGGGCGTGTACGCGGCCAATTCCTGGACGGATGGACGGATGAAATTCTTCATGGTTGGTCACCTTGTAGCGCACCAGACGCATTAGACGCAAGAAAACCCACGCCCAACCGCCCAAAACCAGGCCGAAACAGGCCATCCTCCCCAGTCAGGAGGTCGCTCGATGGCGGTTCATTCTGAATCTTGACTTCTGAATACTCGCGGCCAGCAACTCCACCAGGACTTCTGCCAGCGCCTCAGGGGGGCGTTGCCGTGTCAAACCGGATGGAGGCGGCGCGCGCGTGGCCGTCGAGGCCTTCCACCCGCCCCATGGCCTCGATCAATGGCAGGGTCTCGACCAGGTCCTCCAGCAGCCGGCGCGCCGCAACCGGATCGCCG
>CAYVPJ010000343.1:0-1767 GCA_964453505.1 uncultured Oscillospiraceae bacterium
AAAGATGGGGAGCTGGAACAGTTATTGATTTAACAAATGAAAGAAATAATATTAATAATTTAGTTGCCCATCATTATGACAAACCAAGCTTTAATGGAACTACACATACATTACAAGTAGGACAAAGTATTACATTAACAGATTCTAATGGAGTATTAGGAAACTATAATGTAAGTGTAAGTGGAGCTAATTATAATGTTAATGGAAATGATTTAACTATTACTCCAACAGTTAGTGGTGAAGTAACAATTAAATTAACTAAGAAAATGTACACAGATAAAAAATATGTTAGTTGCAGGAACAGTTGATCCTGTAGTAGCAACAGTAAAAGTAAATTCATACTTAGGTTCAGTTGAAATGACTAAAGCAGATGCAGTTACAGAAAAAGCTCAAGGACAAGCAACTTTAAAAGGAGCAGTTTATGGAGTATATGGAACTGATGGTGTATTAGTAACAAAACTTACAACAGACGAAAACGGATATGCAAAAAGTGAAAATGTATTAAAGTATGGAACTTATTATTTACAAGAAATCAGTCCAAGTAATGGATATTATTTAGATGAAACTAAATATTCTTTTGATAGTAAAGGAAAATTTTTAGTAAATATGAATGTAACAGAAAGAGTTGTTACAAACAGAATTAGTATTTTAAAACAATATGATTATGTTGATGGAAATACAACATTCTTAAGACCAGAAGAAAATATAGTATTTGAAATTAAATATCCAAACGGAGATAAATTAAAAGAAGTTAAAACAGATAATAAAGGATATGCTATTTTTGATTTACCATTTGGTGTATGGACATTTCATCAAGTAAATACAAATGAAGGATTTGAAAAGATAAAAGATTTTACTATTACAGTAGATTATAATACTCCAAAAGAACATTATTATAATATTTTAAATAATAAAATTGCTAGTTATGTACAAGTATTTAAAGTAGATGAAGAAACAAAAGAAAAGATAGCTATTTCAGGTGTAACATTTAAGATTTTAAATACAGATACAAATGAATATGTAAGTCAATTTGTTGGAGGAAAAACATATACAGAATTTACTACTGATGAAGAAGGTAAATTTATGACTTACTTAAAATTAGAAGCAGGAAATTATAAATTAGTTGAAGTTTCATCACCTAAAGGATATTTAATTAATCTTGAAGGTTTAAACTTTAAAATAGGAACTGATTCTGATTATGAAAATACTGATCATGGATTAGTATTAACATTAACTTTTAAAGATAGACAAATTAAAGGACAAATTAAAGTTAATAAGACAGGAGAAAAAGTAGTTATTGAAAATAATGAAATTAAATATGAAAGTATTCCTTTATCAAAAGTTAAATTTGAAATAAGAGCTAAAGAAGATATAATGTCTTCAGATGGTAGAATTAAATTTTATTCAAAGGATGAAGTAGTAGATACTATAATTACTGACAGCAAAGGATATGCTATTTCTAAAGAATTACCATTAGGAAAATATTACATTGTAGAAGTTGAAACTAATAGTAATTATGTATTAGATAGCAAAGCACATGATATTACATTAATAGAAAAAGATAATATGACTCCAATCGTATATCAAAGTTTAAGTAAATTAAATTATTTGAAAAAAGGCGATTTAGAATTTTCTAAAGTTGATATTTCTGATGATAAACCATTACCAAATACTTTAATTGAAATCTATACTGAAAAAGATGAATTAATATTCTCTGGAAGAACTGATGAAAATGGTAAAATAACTATAAAAGAATTACCAGTTGGA
>CAYVPJ010000344.1:0-1766 GCA_964453505.1 uncultured Oscillospiraceae bacterium
ATATGCAATATACCAGTACGTGTTTCGTTAGGTAGTATTTAGAGTCTTGGATTTGGCAATCCCTTGTTCTCTTCCATTCCCATGCTAACTGTTTGGTTGCTCAGGATTATCCGGCAAAGCGACATCACGGTAGGGTCTTTGATTTTGCGGTTGATCAGATTAAGCAAGATAGCGTGATTGACACTGGCAAAATACTTCTCAATATCCAGCTTAAAATACCATTTATAGCGGCAGGCATACTTTTGGGCAGCACTCACTGCCAGATGCAAGCCCTTTTCCTTTCTGGTGGCATAGGAATCCTTGATAAAAGCTGCTTCAAAATACGGCTCGATGATATTTACCAAAGCATGATGCACCACCCTATCCCGAAAAGCAGCAACACTGATAATGCGCTCTTTGGGTTCTCTGATGGTGAAATATTTGTAAGGTTGTGGATGATAACGCTGCTCAATCAGTTCTGCTTGCAACTCCAACAGATACTTCTCGCAGTTATACATCCACTCCGTGGTTTCAGATTTACTTTTTTTATGCTTACAAGCTTTTTTGAAAGCAAGATACAGATTTGACCAGCTTGTGATGCTTTCATATAGGTATCCGATGCGTTTAGGCACTTTTGAGCCAGCCTCCCACCATTTTACCACTCTCCAGCAATTCACGGCTGATATATTCATACTGGCTTTCACTAAGGCGTTGCATCTTAAAAGCCATCTGGATGAGAGCACGCAGGACATCCAGCTTGAGATTGATTTTTAGCAGTGACTCTCGCTTAGACTGGCTATAAATCGCCTGTACTATCAGTTCCAGGATTTCAAGGCAGATATTATCAATCTTCTGTGCCAGAGAATAGCGCAGGTTTTTGGGAAAACGCTCTGTTCTCGCCATAATCCAAGGCACAGTGTCCATCCATTTCACATACAGAGGGTAATTATTCTTCATGGTCGTTGTCTGTCTCCTGCAAGAGTTTGATGATTTGCTCACCGTATTTATCGGATTTGCCTTTCATACCTTTGATAGCTGCAAAATCTGCCTTAGCTACAGGTTGTCGCCTTACTATCTCATAGATTTGGGAATTGTACATGATGATATATGCCGGAATACCTTCATTAGCTGCCAGTTCATTTCGCCAATCCCGCAGTCGGTTGTATTGCTCTTGCTCCCTATCACTCAGTTTAGCCATGTCAGGTTTTTCATATCCCGTTTTCCGGGCTACAAACTCAATAAAAAAAGAGTAGTAGATGTTCCCATCACTATTGATGAATTCCTTGTCGATGCGGATGATGCTATGTTCATGGCAGAATTTGTTAAAATCCTGATCCGCAAACTCACCACTGTCACGGTCGAAACGGACTAACATCAGTTTAAACATTGGTCTCCATTCTCAAACACTGCTTTCACGTGTGTAAGCTTGGTTTTAACTTGCTATTCCGCCCCGGGTAATTGTAGAACATTAAAAGAGGAATTGGGGCGGAATTATAAGTCAAAACCCCGCGGGCAGGGGGAATAATCCCCCTGCACCCCCACGGGATCGCAGATTCATAGCTTTGTCCCTTCGCCCTGAAATTTGCATAAGGCAAAAAGGACAAAAACAAAAATCAAGGGGAAACCCTGACACAGCGGAAGCCTAAATTGCTGTAGCTGCTGGTCGCAAAGTTGCTGTACCGACTGGAAACGGTGCAGGAGTTGGCATTGATGCTCCAGCTACCGCCGCGCCACACACGGTAAGACCCGCTATTTGCTCCCGTAGGATTATTCTGTGAACCACTTGG
>CAYVPJ010000345.1:0-1765 GCA_964453505.1 uncultured Oscillospiraceae bacterium
ATCTGCTTTGGCATTACGCCGCTTTTCAACAAATCCATCAGTCAGAAAGAAGAAATCGTCCGTGTGACGAAGGCCATCGACGCTGGGGAACAAATCACGGCGGATATGGTGCAGGCCGTGGAAGTCGGCTCGTATAACCTGCCCAGCGACATCTTTCATGACACAGCCTCAGTAGTCGGCAAATACGCCGCCGCCGACCTTGCCGTGGGCGACTATATCCTCACCGCCAAGCTTTCCGATGCGCCCGCAGCCGAGAACTCGTACCTTTACAATCTGGACGGTACCAAGCAGGCCATGAGTGTCACCATCAAGAGCTTTGCCACAGGTCTCTCCGGCAAACTCCAGAGCGGCGACATTGTCAGCGTTATTGTGGCCGATTACATGGAAACAGGCAAAACGGTCACGCCGCCTGAACTGCAATATGTGGAGATCATCAGCGTGACCGCCTCTACCGGCTACGACGCCAACACCGGCGAGGCAAATATGGAGGATGAGAAGGAACTGCCCTCGACCGTGACCTTCCTCGTCCTCCCCGAACAGGCCAGAGTGCTGGCGGAGTTGGAGCAGGACGCGAAGCTCCATCTGGCGCTGGTCTATCGCGGCGTACAGGAAACAGCCGCAGAGTTTATAGCGGCGCAGGATGCGCTGATTGAGGAGCTCTACGCCGAGCCGGAGAAAGATACCGAGGAAAACTCGGAAAGTGAGGTCGCCGATCCTGCGTCTGAGAACACCCCGGAAAGCGAGGTGACTCAGGACAATGAACTTTAAGAAAAAGAGTATCTTCCACCGCGACGAGGATGACGATTATGAGCAGGAGGCGCAGGTCCAAAGCGGCGGTATTCTCGCCGTCTGGGGCAGCCCCGGCAGCGGCAAGACCATCACAGCGGTCAAGCTGGCGAAAGCCCTTGCCGACAAAAAGAAAAATGTTGCACTGCTCATGTGCGACATGACTGCGCCCATGCTGCCTTGCATCTGCCCACCCTCCGAGCTGGAGTGTGAACGCTCCCTCGGCGGCATCCTCGCCGTGCCGCATATCACTGACGCGCTCATCAAGAACAACTGCGTCACCCACAAACGGATGTCCTACCTGACCTTCCTCGGCATGAAAAAGGGTGAAAACGAATACACATATCCGCCCTACACCGAGCGTCAGGCAACAGAGCTGCTGGACGGCCTGCGGGAGCTGGCTCCGTACATCATCGTAGACTGCGGCAGCTATATCGCCAACGACATCCTCTCTGCCGTTGCGCTGATGGAGGCCGACAGCGTTCTGCGCCTTGCCAACTGCGACCTCAAGTCTGTGGGCTACTTCTCCAGTCAGCTCCCACTCCTCAAGGACACCAAATGGAATGCGGACAAGCAGTACAAGGTCGCATCCAATGTGAAGCCACAGCAGGCCGCCGAGCATATTGGCAAGGTGCTGGGCTCTGTGTCCTTCAAGTTGCCGTATTCGCTGGAGCTGGAGGAACAGTATCTGGCGGGAAGCCTTCTCTCCGATCTCTCCATGAAGGATAGCCGACCGTTCAGAAAAGAACTCGACAGGATGCTGAAGGAGGTGTTCGGATGTTAGGTCAGAAAAGAAATACCTCTATGTTTACCCCGGCAGAGCCTCAGCCTCCCATGCAGGAGTATGCTGAACCCGCACCTGAAAAGATGCAAGCGCCTGTAATTTCCAGCGAAATCATTGCACCCGAAGAAGATGCGCCCCCTGTCGTGACGAATCCCGTAACGACCGGCAGGGCGCATTCTTTGTTTTTCGCCCCGG
>CAYVPJ010000346.1:0-1761 GCA_964453505.1 uncultured Oscillospiraceae bacterium
TAGCACTTTCCGCGATGGCTTCGTTCCCCTTCATTAATTTGAGTTCTTTTGCCATAATTTTTTTATTAATTAGTGTTTAATTCGATTTCTTAAATGGTTAATTTTTAGCGCGATATACTTCAATTACCCCGTCAGGGCAAATCACTGCGCAGTTTGCACAGCCGATACATGCTTCTTCTTTTACCATTTCCAAGTAATTATATCCTTTTTTGTTTACTTTTTTGGACAAAGCAATCACTTTGTTGGGGCAGGTCTCAACACAGACGCCACATCCTTTACACTTTTCGGTATCAATTACCAATGTTCCTTGAAATGCCATAATTCTTTAATTTAATTTTTATATTACGTTGATTATCAATATTTTATATTTTACTAAAACAATCTGCTAAATTACACTTTTTTTTTATTATTTTCAATAAAAACCTGATTTTTTAAAAAAAGCAACAATTACTTGAAAGGTAAGGTGTTTTCGCTATTCTCGCTGACACTTCGGTTTAAAAAAAGCGGCTGTTAAACAGCCGCTTTTTCGTTAGTTGTGAGCCTTGATTAGTCTAAATGAATAGCTTCGCAAGGGCAAACGCTTGCGCATGCGCCACATTCTATGCAAACGTCGGGGTCAATTTTGTAAATATCACCTTCAGAAATTGCTTCAACGGGGCATTCTCCAATGCAGGTACCGCAAGCTGCGCATGAATCAGAAATTTTATAAGCCATAATGAATAATTTTTGGTTAGTATTTCGCGGCAAAGGTACAAGTTTTTTTTATATCTATTTCTTGTTTTACAAAAAAATCATGAAACGACAAAAATACCTATAACCATTTGTTTATTAAATAAATAGATGAATTACTAACAATATTGGTATTAATAATTTTCGGATTTTACTTCAAAATAAGCCAACGGGTGTTCGCAAGATGGGCAAAGAGCGGGAGCTTTCTGTCCTTCATGCACATAACCACAATTCCGACAAACCCACTTTGTAGGCGCAGTTTTTTCAAATACGGAATTCTCTTTTATATTTTGATACAATTTTCTATACCTGTTTTCGTGCATGGTTTCGGCACGCGCAATCACTCTGAATTTGGCAGCTATCTTGGGAAATCCTTCTTGGTCAGCAATTTCTGCAAAATGCGGATATAAATCTTTCCATTCTTCATATTCTCCTTCGGCAGATGCCAACAAGTTTTCCTCCGTTGTGCCGATCACCCCAGCAGGATAGGAAGCGGTAATCTCTACCATGCCACCTTCCAAGAATTTAAAAAATTGTTTGCCGTGTTGCTCTTCTTGCGCTGCAGTTTCGGCAAAAATGGCGGCAATCTGTTCAAATCCTTCTTTTTTCGCTGCTTTGGCAAAAAAAGTATAACGGTTTTTGGCTTGTGATTCTCCGGCAAAGGCAGCCAACAAATTCTTTTCTGTTTGTGTTCCTTTAATTGATTTTTCCATGTAATTATATTTTATAACGCTGATAATAACAAAAGCTCTGAACGGAATGTTTATCAGATTCTCGAATATTGCGTTTTAAAATCAATCAACGGGAAATAGTTGATTATAGATTTCTTCAACTTTGGTAATAGGAAACAGTTGAATTTTAAGGTTTTCTTTGGCGAATCCTTTTAGATTATATTTTGACAAGAACATTCTTTTAAATCCGAGTTTATCGGCTTCTGCGATGCGTTGTTCGATGCGAGAAACGGGGCGAATTTCGCCATTTAGTCCCATTTCGCCGGCGAAGCAGGTCTTAATATCCAAGGGAATATCGGTA
>CAYVPJ010000347.1:0-319 GCA_964453505.1 uncultured Oscillospiraceae bacterium
TAAGACTGCAACTTCAAACTACATAACTGGGCGTTCATCAAACGGTACGAGTGGTGTCAATCATATAATAAGAAGCTATGGTCGGGCTTCCGGCGGAACAGCCGGGATGATGCGCTCATCCGGCTCCGGCATAAGTGCTGGTCACGCACTTGGTCAATTCCTTAGCAGCAATCCCGAAGGCTCTGAATACGGAAGAATAAACGCAATCCTACAATCCGAGCCCGATATTAGGACGGCATTATCAAAAATAGCCGACATCATTTCGCCAGTGCCTGAAGGAAAAGAGGATGCCGTCGCAAGGGAAGCAATAGTCAATACC
>CAYVPJ010000347.1:329-789 GCA_964453505.1 uncultured Oscillospiraceae bacterium
TACATGGATGCTAATAAACTCGAGATAACTGACCTTAGTAATCTTGACGCTTCAATTCAGGAGCAGCTATTTACGACTTACGTTAGTGAATATATTTGGGGAAGAATGCTAAACGACCTGCAGGTTTGCTTTGAGAAAAAGGCTCAGACGCCTGAGCGTGCCGCTGAGGTTGAGAAAGATTTTAAAGACTACATCTATGCAAAAGTATCAGTCGAGGTACACAAAAGCTCAGGTAATGCCGCTGCTAATGCCCGTTTCGATGTTGAAAAGATATTCCGTGACTGTTATGAGGTATTGATGTAATGAATGATTTTTCGCTGTTTTGTACTTTGGATGGCAATATACCCGACCAGTATGGCCAGCATTCGATTGTTAATCTTTCGGATGCAGACGATTTTCGATATTCAATCAAACAAGACATGAAAGATCTACCCAATACGATAACGCCAGAAGCGCTTGA
>CAYVPJ010000347.1:799-1760 GCA_964453505.1 uncultured Oscillospiraceae bacterium
ACTTTATCTTTCCATGCTTGTTTTTGCCGCCGACAGAAAAATAAGAAGAGAATTAGGTGGCGATAATTGGTCAAGGAATATCAAACTCATTGTGCCAGTTTTGTGTAAAGAAAAATGGGACGCTCAGATACCGTTAGTTATTAATATGCTTAACTTTCTTAGTGGAGATATTTGGTCAATAGAGTTTTATCAACGTGAACCAACCGACCATGAAATTAAGGCAGAGAAACACTTTGCTCGGCATGGCATACAAGAGTCTGGAGTCGATACGGTTTGTATGTTTTCCGGCGGCCTCGACTCATTCATTGGCGCGGTTGATTTGCTGGCCGCAACGAAGAATGCGTATTTTGTGAGTCTTTACGGCGGCGGCAAAGGTACAAAACCTTATCAGGACGTATTGATCAGTGCCATTTCGGATACCTTTGGAGTCGATAAATCACGGTTCTATCAATACTATGCCGTTAAAACAAATGGAGAGGAAGATTCGACCAGAACTCGGTCGTTAATGTTCTTCGGGCATGCGGTTGCGGTAGCCTCATGTCTAAGACGACATATAACATTAATCATCCCTGAAAATGGTTTGATATCATTAAACATTCCTTTGACATATTCGCGTCTTGGCAGTAGTAGCACTCGTACAACACATCCGTATTACATGCGCTTACTGCAACAATTAATCGTCGACCTAGGCATTGACGTGGAGCTATATAATCCATATCAATTTATTACAAAAGGTGAAATGCTAATCGGATGTAAGGATCAAACTTTTCTTAAGACTAATTATTGTTACACAATGTCTTGTTCGCATCCGGATGGTGAGCGATTCGATAAAAAACCACCGCGCCACTGTGGCATCTGCCTTCCATGTTTAGTACGTCGTGCTGCTATACTCCGTGCCGGCTTAGCCGATGCAAGCGCATATAAGGATTCGGACTTCTCTGGCTCCCCGACAGCTAAAATA
>CAYVPJ010000348.1:0-1759 GCA_964453505.1 uncultured Oscillospiraceae bacterium
ACGGTCCACTGGATGCATGGACAATGCCTGTGCCAGATCTGTTGTCAACGCCGGAATTAAATTGACCGAAAACGCCGGACAAAAATGACCCAAAACGCCGGTTACCCTACCGCCGGTCACCCCAACGCCGGAACATTCGCCGGCGGTGTTATCTGAACGCCGGATTTGAGACGGTCTTTTAAGCGATAAGTCTGACCGCGAATATTGATGACATGAGAATGATGTAGCAGCCTGTCCAGCAAGGCAGTGGCGATTACCGTGTCGCTGAGCAGCTCGCCCCAGTCGCTGAAGAACTTATTGCTGGTCAGAATGATACTCCCGTGCTCGTAGCGCTCAGAAACGAGCCGGAACAGGAGTTCGGCCTCCTGGCGATTTAGCTGCATGTATCCGACCTCGTCAATGATCAGGATTGCCGGACGAAGATACACACGCCAGCGTTTTTCCAGCCTGTTTTGCTGCGACGACAGTTTAAGATCCTCGATGAGCCGAGCTAGGCTCGTATAGTAAACCGTCAGGCCGGACTTCAGCGCCGTTATGGCAATACCGACGGCCAGATGCGTTTTCCCGACGCCGGGCGGTCCTAACAGGACGACATTTTCAGCCCTCGCTGCAAATGCCAAAGTAGCCAGCTCGTCGATCTGCCTTTTATCGATGCTGGGCTGAAAGCTGAAGTCGAATTCATCCAGCCCTTTTCTGTGCGGCAACCGGGACATTTTAATTCGTGTTTCTTCACTCCGCCGATTACGCTCGTTCTGCTCCAGCGTGAGAAGTTCATCAAGAAAACGAATGTATGTATGCTCATCGTGCAGAGAGCGTTCTATCTGTGCATCCAGGAGATCGGCGGCGGTACCAAGTCCCATACCGCTCAAAAGCTCCCTGGCATGTTCCAATTCAACCATGGGAGACACCTCCCAGTAGTTGATCGTAAATGCTCAGTTCACGTACCTCAACAGCCTCGTTCCGTTGCTGGGCGCAGGGAAAGGGTGTCGCGATTCCTTTTCGCTCGGAGAGCCCCTCATACTGGCCCTGCAGATAGATGATGTTGCCCGAACGATACTGTGCTTTGTGCTTGGCCAGTAAAACCTCACCATAGTAGATTTCCAGAAAGCCGGCGCACAAGCGGACCTGAACCTCTTTGCCGCTGTACTGCCAGGGAACACCGTAACGGACGCCGTCAAAGCTCACCATCCCGTCACGAGTTACGATTCGGCTTTCCCAACGGTATTTGTCCAGCACCGCTTGTAATGGTAGAGATTGCAATCCTTCGTTACTGAGTTCCTGCAGAGGGATCTTGCCCGTGGTGCCATGGGGTTTCTCATCCGCCGATCTGCACCAGTCTAGCGCCTGACGGTTCAGGTCGGAGATATCTTCGAACTTCCGGCCGGGCAAGAAGTTGTCCTTCACATAATAGACGAGCCGTTCCACCTTGCCTTTTGTCTGTGGAGAACGTACTCGGCACACCTTCGGTGTGAATCCCATATCCGCTGCGAAGTCTTCAAACCGTGTGTTCCATATTGCCTTTCCTGCCTGACGCCCCACGATGACGGTCTTCATGTTATCCGTCAGGACTTCCTTCGGTACACCGCCAAAGTAAGAAAGCGCATTCACCATGCAGCGCTGAAGGCTGTTCAAGTCGCAGCGACTGGCGAACTCAACATATTTAACGCGGGAAGACCCCAGAATCATCACAAACGCCGGAACTTTGTGAAGATTGCCGTTGCTGTCGGTATATTGGCAAATCCCCCAGTCCATCTGGGCC
>CAYVPJ010000349.1:0-1758 GCA_964453505.1 uncultured Oscillospiraceae bacterium
CTTTCAAGACTGCTTAAAAGCTTCGCTATAAACAGCGAGATATTCTTCATAACGCTGGCGCTGGGCCTGCCTCTGGGTCTGCTGATATGCTTCGGCGCCATGAGCAAGCTGAAGCCCGTCTCGTGGGCCGTCAAGACCTTTGTGTGGATAATCCGCGGCACGCCGCTGATGCTGCAGGTCATAATAGTCTTCTTCGGCCCGGGCCTTATCTGGGGCGGAGAGGCCATGGGCCGCCTTGACGCCGCGATAGCCGCCTTCGTGGTCAACTACGCCTGCTACTTTTCCGAGATTTTCAGGGGCGGCATACAGAGCATCAACAGAGGCCAGTACGAGGCCGGGCAGGTGCTGGGCATGACCAAGTCGCAGATATTCTTCAAGGTCACGCTTTTGCAGGTCCTCAAGCACATCATCCCGCCCATGGGCAACGAGCTTTTGACGCTGGTCAAGGACACCTCGCTGGCGCGCGTCATCGCCAACAAGGAGGTTATAATGATGGCTCAGGAGTACACCTCCAAGGGCCTTATCTGGCCTCTTTTCTTCAGCGGAGTGTTTTTCCTCGCCGCCTGCGGCCTGCTGACGCTGTTTTTGGGCTGGCTTGAAAAGAAGCTCGGCTATTTCCGCGTATAACAGCTTAATCATCCTTGCCGTTTCACCCGGCAGCGTTTTACAGCAATTAACTGGAGGTCATTTCATGCCGGTACTTGAGGTACGCAGCTTTCAAAAGATATTCGGCTCGCTCACCGTGCTGCGGGATATTGACTTTTCTCTGGAAAAGGGCGAGTGCATAGCGATAATCGGCTCCTCCGGCTCGGGGAAGACGACGCTTTTGCGCTGCCTCAATTTCCTTGAAACGCCCGACCGGGGCACGATGTCCGTAAACGGGGAGCTATTGTTCGACGCCGCCGCGGGGCTTAGCTACAGCGACGCGCAGATAAGGCGCAAGCGGCTGCATTTCGGCCTCGTTTTCCAGAGCTTCAACCTGTTCCCGCAGTACACCGTTTTGAGGAACGTTAAGCTCGCCTCGGAGCTTTTGGCCAAGGAGCGGGAGGATTACAAACGCAACAAAAGGAAGATATTGGACGAGATAGACGCCAAGGCCCGGGCGACACTTGAGAAGATGGGCCTTACGGACAAGCTGGACTATTACCCGCATCAGCTCTCCGGCGGTCAGCAGCAGCGCGTGGCGATAGCGCGCGCCCTTGCCCTCGCGCCCGACATCCTCTGCTTCGACGAGCCGACCAGCGCCCTCGACCCGGAGCTTACGGGCGAGGTCTTGAAGGTCATTCAGGAGCTTGCCGCCGAAAGGACCACGATGATAATCGTCACCCACGAGATGCAGTTCGCACGCGAGGTAGCGGACAGGGTCATTTTCATGGACGGCGGCGTGATAGTAGAGCAAGGCCCCCCCGAGGAGGTTTTCGTAAACCCCAAGGAGGAGCGCACCAAGCAATTCTTAGCCCGCTACAGCGAAAACGGCCCAACAAGCAGCGATTAATACTTTTTCTTGAAAGAAAAAGTATCAAAAAGAACTTTAAACCGCTCGAAAATGAGTTGAAAACAGGGGTTTTTCGCCCGGTAACGATACCTGTTCCTTGATTTGGTAACTGTATAATATAAGAAACTGGGGCTGCTGCGAAATGAGCGCAACAGCCCCAGTTTTCTAACATCTAACATCTAACATCTAACATCTGGCATCTAACATCCGGCATCTGGCATCTGGCATCTAACATCTGGCATCTTGATTGCTGCCAGCGTCAC
>CAYVPJ010000350.1:0-1756 GCA_964453505.1 uncultured Oscillospiraceae bacterium
TTGGGTTTTTCAATGTAAAAGGTACGTAAATTCAAATTTGACTTTGACAGACATCGGTGAAGAATTGAATAAAGTCAGAATGCATTCTCCTGACTATTATGCAATAATTTTAACCAACACATTAAATCCAAATGTTCACGACTGGCTTGAAGGTGTGAAAAATCAATATCCGTTTAAAATTAAAATATTCGACATAGACTGGTTAGAAGAACAGATGAAACGACAACCAAGTCTGTATCAAAGCTACTTTGAAAACAAGGAAAGAAATCCAACATTTCAATCTCTACATCAAACAACTGACTTGCAAATTTACACTGCCGGACAAATGCCGTCAGAAGCAATAAGAGGTGCAGTTACTTGGTGGAGGGCTCAATTAGAATCTGAATCTAAAAGCCTAAATAAAAAAATTGGATTTTACCACCCTGAATTTTCGGGTTGCGACCACTCAGGAATTTATCTTTCTGAAACAGTTCAAGAAGATTTTAGGATGATTTCGCAATCAAATTTGATTGTTGCATACTTAGAGCGTGATGAATTATATGGAACTATCGCAGAGATAATGATTGCATATTCAATGAATAAGCAGATTGCAATATTTATAGACGAATCAATCAAAACAGAAATTAAAGCAAGTGAATTTGAAGAAAACTCTGAAATGGTAAACTCAGACTATTATTCAGAAGTTTACCAAAAAGTATTTAGAACAAATCACTCTTGTCCTTGCGACTTAATGAACGAACTGGAGCCTATTCATTTAAATAATTATTGGTTTATTATTCAATTTTTGAAACTCAGACAACCAGACGCACATATACAAATGACAAACAAAACGAACTTGACAAAAGACATTATCAAATACTTAAAGACATTCACGAAATAAAAACTGTGCCTAACACGGGTTTTGCGTCAGGCGGGCTGACGTGCAAACTTGAATCTTTGTGCATCTAATGAACTTTAGTAATAAATTGAAATTTTGTGCTCCGAAACCCGCCCGAACGCAAAGCCCGGAACCGTTACCTGCAAGCATAAAAAATGAACGACAGTGCAAATTTGAAGATACTGTCTTGTGTTTTTTGCAATAGAATAAAGTTTGTATTTTTGTATTCAAAATAAGATAGGAAAGAAAAAATGGCTAAAAAGAATCAATCAAATAGATTAACGAATCAACATAAGGAGTCTCAAGGAGTAGTTGGCATATTTGGTGATGAAGCAAAATCACATGATATAACCGTTGGAAAAATCTCACACTTTGTGAAAGAGCAGCTTGAAAAGGATTTTCCTCAATTATCTTTTCAATATAGAACAAGTATAAAAAAAGAAGAAATAAATGAAGCATTAAAGAAAGTTGACCCAGAATTAGGGCAAACACTTTTTGTTTCAAATTCAAGTATTATACCTGATGGTGGAATAATTGAAGTAAAAGACGACAACGGAAATTGGAGGGTCGTTTTAGTGTCGGAAGCTAAACACCAAGGGAAAGATATTGAAAATATCAAAAAGGGTGAACAAGTAGGTACGGGTAACAATCAAGACCTAATGGCTGCTGGTAATGCGATAGAACGGTCGCATAAAAATATATCTGAAATGGCTAATTTTATGTTATCAGAATCTCATTTTCCATATGTTCTATTTCTTGAAGGCTCAAATTTTTTAACAGAAACTATTTCCATTAAAAGACCCGATGGAAGGGTTGTGACACTTGAATACAATTCAGGTATGTTAAATAGACTTGATAGATTAACTTCAGCAAATTATG
>CAYVPJ010000351.1:0-1752 GCA_964453505.1 uncultured Oscillospiraceae bacterium
GCTTGTGGCCAAATTCGAACTTACGTATATCGGCGATATAGTAAGGCTTATAGGTTTGGGCGCTATCATAACGACTTTGTATTTTTATTTTGATTTATTCGGTTTTGCTCCGGCGGTAAATCTTTACAATATGGATTATACGATACCGGAAGTCGGCATTTTCGGAGTAATACTTCTTTTCAGTTTCTAAGCAGCTCATTAGCACCCACGATTGCGTTGCTTCAGGAATAACCGTTATTGCAATCCGATGCATATAGCCATTATCAACGTTATTGATTCGGTACCCGTTCAAATCATAGGTTGGTGCTATGTACGCATACACGGCGAACTTTAACTGTTTCGGTACTTTAATCACTTGCGTGAATACTCCTGTGTGCGTACCTGCCATGATTTGCGCATCAAAGAATGCTTTTATCGGGTTAAACTCTTGCATTTGCAGTTGCTGCATTCTATATATTCCAACGGAATCCTTATCTAAATACGCGGGCGGATTGTGTTTAAAACACTTTTTGTACATTTCGCAGGCATTCCATAGTTTGTAATACTCGAAAATGAATGCTTTATATGCATAAACAAATTTCATTTCCTCATTAGAACTATCAAAATCCGGAGCGCCTTTCTCGATAGCAGTGAATGCAGTATTGTCATGTCTATCACAGAAGCATGTTTCTGTCGTGGCATCATTTGCGCTCACCCGATTAATAAACGTTAATGGTAAGACACTCCCATCTTGCATCGGCAAAAAGTGCGATTTCCTTTTAGGATCGAGCATATACACATGTCGACTGCTCCCTGCCAACAATGAGATAATCTTGTTGTTCTGTAAAGCGTGTGCTTGCTTAATGTATCCATGACAGTTTGATTGGTCTGGGTGCATACAGCAACATAATAAGCCTGCACGAAACATCTCCATTGCTTGAACTTCAGGAGGTTTACGTGATGCATTCACTACTGGTGCGCGATCTTTGCAACATTTGGAGAACGGTACTCCACTACCACAAGGGCATGGTTCAGCATCGCTAATATAGTCGAGCACTTCGCACATACGTCATTTCTCCTTTCCGTCATCACTTAATCTTCGCCAGCACATCCCCGAAAATCGCGTAGTTGTGCTTCACACCGTCATCGAGGTCGATGCGGATCATCTGGTCGGCGAGATGGTGGATTTTCTCCTCGAACACGCGGATTTCGTCGGTCTGATCCTGTAGCTTGGTGAGCTGTTTGCCGAGCTTCACGCGCTCAGCGGCGGAGGCGTTGGCGATACGATGCTCCAAGTCCGCAATGGCGGTGCGATAGCGTGCCTGCTGCTCGTGTACATAGTCGGTGCGCAAACGGGCGATGGTGTCCGGCGCGTAGCGGTGCATGTAGATGAGCGCCTTGAAGCCGTTCTTCTTGCCGCTGTCGAACAGCCAGTAGATGGGGCGCTTCTGGTAGATTTTCAGGTGGTCGGCGTAGAAGTCGTTCAGGAAATAGCTACGGATCACGTCCTTCGGCTGACCGTTGCCGCCCAGCGCATCGGCGATGAAGCGCAGGTTTTCGTCCAGCGTGTCCTTGCCGTAGACCGTCTCGATGAACTTCACGAAACGACCGGTGATATCATCGTCGAAATACTCATCGTCGCAGATGGGGATGATGTTGTCCCTGTCCGCGGGGAAGGTGGTGTACTTGGAGGCATCCCACGCGCCGCCCGCATAGGCAAGTCCGGGAGCGTCCAGCGAGTACCGCCCGAACATACAGCCCACGGCGTAGGAG
>CAYVPJ010000352.1:0-1751 GCA_964453505.1 uncultured Oscillospiraceae bacterium
CCTCCTACAATAATATTTAAGGTTTAAGGCACGGCAGCCAGCCGTGTCATTTTCCAACTCATAGCTGAAGCTGTTAGAATGGGAGAGTAATGGCCTGACGATAATTACCAAGGGCTAACACGTCCGCACAGGAGTCCGTCAGCCGCCTCTCTCATTCGCAGCATTCGATTTACGCAGGTAGTACCGCCGTCTTTCGGTGCGTTCGTGTCACGCAGGAGATTGAACAAGCAATGAGTAAAGCGGGATGCCAAATCCAATCACACGGGAGGCACAACATGAACGCTGTTGGAATCGACGTTTCCAAAGGAAAGAGCATGGTGGCAGCTCTGCGTCCAATGGGTGAGATCGTTCTTTCGCCAAAGGAGTATCCGCATACGGGAATCGGGTTTGAGCAACTGGCATACGACGTCATTGCTCTTGGCGAGGATACTCGTGTCATCATGGAGGCTACCGGCCGTTATCACGAGTCTGTAGCGGCAGCTCTGCATGAATACGGGATCTACATTGCCGTTTTGAACCCGTTACTCATCAAGCAGAGTGGCGGCGGCTCCATTCGCAAGGTCAAGACCGACAAAGCAGATGCTTTGAAGATTGCCAAATACGGGCTTGACAACTGGGTTAACCTGCGGGAATATACTCCCATGGAAGCAGTAAGGCAGCAACTCAAGCTGTATAATCGCCAGTACAACCTCTACATGAAAACCATCGTGGCGCTCACGAACAATCTCATTTCGCTTTCCGACAAGACCTTCCCGGGTGTAAACGAGCTGTTCAAAAGCCCGGAGCGTGCCGACGGAAGTCTGAAATGGGTGGACTTCTTCACGACCTTCTGGCATTGCGAATGTATATGCAATGTCAGCGAAAAGTCGTTTACAGAGCGTTACCGTAAGTGGTGCAAGCGCAAAGGCTATCACTTTAGCGAGGATAAGGCTTTTGACCTATATGCGGATAGCTGCAGTCACTACGTCACATTACCCAAGAATGACAATACCAAGCTGCTCGTTACCACTGCTGCTCAACAGCTTGCCTCTGCCAAATCCACGCTTGCCGTCATGCGAAACGAGATGTTTCGCCTTGCCAAGCAGCTTCCCGAATACGATACTGTGAGAGCCATGTACGGCGTCGGCGATATTACAGCCACACAGCTTATCGCTGAGCTTGGCGATGTACGTCGGTTCGCTCGCCGCAGTTCCATAGTCGCTTTCGCCGGTGTTGACCCGGCTATAGATGATTCCGGCAAAAAGATTTCCAAAAGCAATCCGTCAACCAAGCGCGGTTCTCCACATCTTCGTAAAACTCTTTTTCAGATCATTCAAACCTATCTGAAAAAGTCACCTGATAACGAGCCGGTGTATCAGTTCCTCGACAAGAAGCGGTCGGAAGGCAAGCCTTACTACGTGTACATGACAGCTGCCGCCAACAAGTTCCTGCGTATCTACTACGCCAGAGTGAAAGAGTGCTTGGCCGCATTGGACGACCCTTCCGATGATCCTGCCTTGGTCAATCCCCAGTGATTGACGGAGGTGGCTTTGCCGCCTCTTCTTCGCCGTTCAGCACAATCGGCACGGACTGTCAAGGATGCCGCAGACACGGCTTTGCCGCTTGTCCTTGACTGGACTTGACGATGTGCTACCCGTACTTCTGTGGCTGCCGTTTTGCACGACAGCCTGTTTGCTTTACCATTTTTCTTACCCCGCTGCCTGCAAATTCCCCTTAATTTAGGCCTTGACTTTTATTTGCAGGACTCCTGT
>CAYVPJ010000353.1:0-1745 GCA_964453505.1 uncultured Oscillospiraceae bacterium
CTTCCACGGACTACAGGTGAAAATATATTGAGTTCTGTTTCATTCCATTCTACACCAAGAACCGATTTTTTGTTTCTGCTCTTCTTGTTTGAAATGTTTATCTTCTCAATTATAAAATTAAGTATTTCCTCATTTGAAAGTTTCTTAATTTCTTCTCCGCAAATCGGACAATGTGGATGACCTATCCTTGCATACATTACTCTTAGATAGTCATATATCTCTGTGATAGTAGCAACAGTTGAGCGAGGATTATTGGAGCGAGATTTTTGGTCAATAGATATAGCAGGAGAAAGTCCTGAAATCTCATCTAAATCAGGCTTTGGCATTTGGTTTAAAAACTGTCTTGCATAGGAAGAAAGAGACTCAACATATCTTCTTTGTCCTTCTGCAAAGATAGTATCAAAGGCAAGAGAACTTTTACCAGAACCAGATACTCCGGTGATGGCAATCATTTTATTTCTCGGCATATCTACATCAATATTTTTGAGGTTGTGCGTTCTTGCCCCTTTTATGACTATTTTATTTAGTTGCTCAATACTTTTGTTTTCTTTTGATTTGTTTGCCATTTTTTATACATAAACCTGAAACCCCTCCTATTTCTCTTATAGGTAGGGTATCTATTTGCTATTACCACAATGCTAGCACAAAAAGATAAAATCTTAAAATTTCTTTTTAAACTTATCCTGAAGCATCATAATCTCATCACGAAGAATTGCAGCAGTTTCAAAATCAAGTTCTTTCACCGCCTTATTCATTTCCTTTTCCTTTAATTTTACTATTTTTTTATAAACTAAATCATTTCTTTCTTCATCAGAAAGAGAAAACTTTTTAATTTCATTGCTTTCTTTTTTCTCTTTTCTATTTAAATCTTTTGCGTAAATTTTTTTAAAAAGTTCTATATCAAGAGAAAGTTCCTCACTTACTGCTTTGTTGTGAACACTATCAAGTTCTTCTGTAATATCCTTGATATTTTTTACAATTGTTTTTGGTGTAATACCATACTTTTTATTATATTCAATTTGAATATTCCTTCTTCTCTCTGTCTCTTCTATTGCTTTTTTCATAGAAATGGTAATAGTGTCAGCATAAAGTATTACTCTACCTTCACTGTTTCTTGCAGCTCTACCTATTGTTTGGATAAGGGCTGTTTCTGAACGAAGAAACCCTTCCTTGTCTGCATCTAAAATACCTATGAGAGCAACCTCTGGTAAATCTAGCCCTTCTCTTAAAAGATTTACCCCAACTAAAATATCAAATTCCCCCCTCCTAAATTGAGTAATTATTCTTATTCTCTCTATAGTTTTGATATCACTGTGAAGATATTCTGCTTTTATTTTTCTCTCTTTAAGATAAATAGATAGGTCTTCAGCCATTTTCTTTGTAAGTGTAGTAGCAAGGACTCTAAAACCTTGCTTTACTGTCTTTTCAGCTTCATTGATAAAATCTTGAATCTGTCCTTGGTAGTGAGAAGAGAAATTCTCATTTACTGGTTTTACTACTACTGCAGGATCTACTAATCCTGTAGGACGAATAATTTGCTCCACTATTTGCTTACTTTCATCTTTCTCTTCTCTCCCTGGGGTAGCAGAAGTGTATATAACAGGGCCAATTCTCTTTTCAAATTCTTCATCTGACACGTACAAATTTTTATCAGCATAACATTTCTTCATGAAAATTCCCCAAATAGGTAATGCCATAGTAGCCCCTTGTCCGTAAACAGTTGATTTAAAATGGGCTGCACGATC
>CAYVPJ010000354.1:0-1740 GCA_964453505.1 uncultured Oscillospiraceae bacterium
TACAACGACCACGGCAGACTGTTTCCACTTTGCATCAATAACGATCGCTCACTACGAGCAAGGAGAACCCGATGTCTGACAGTGTATTGAGGAAATTTGCATCGCGATTTTATCGAGCGTGGGAACATCCGCCCCAAAAATGGGCCAGGCTCATGCAAATGACTCCGCGGGAGCGGGAATATGTGGCAGACATTATACATGGCCGTAATTTTTTGGAAATAGGATCTGGTTATAGTACGCTCTGGTTCTCACGGTGTGCAGCACGGATTGTGTCCGTCGAGACTCGTGAAAAGTGGTTCTTGAGAATTAATAGGCTGATCAATAGGAACAAATTGACCAATGTTGAACTGATTTTGCTCCCTCCTGAACCTTGTGCATACGACGACCGAGGCAATGAGAAGTGGAAGAACCGAAACGGACTGAGTGATTATGGCAAGGTTGAAGAGTTTACAGGCTATTTACAGGGCATCCAGAGTCTTCTTAAATCCAAGAGATTCGACGTGGTTCTTGTGGATGGCAACATCCGGCATGCGGTAGTTGAGCTGCTGTGTAAAGAACAGCGAAGTGCTAGAATTTTACTGCATGATGTCTTGCCAGAAAGGGACTATTTGAACAATCCAATTCTCGGACTGGTTAGCGTTAAAGTGGTGCATCAGATCGATACGCTCGTTGAGTTATCGTGTGCCCAGCAGGTGGACACTGGCATGGCTGAGAGAACCGACTAACTGAACCACTACATCCCATAGGCGGATCGAAAAGGACTCACGGCCCACTTTCCCCCTTGATTCAATGGGCTAATTCGGTATGATCTGACTATTATCGGGCAGTGTGTGTTCTGACGGCGAAGACCGGAAACCCTGGAACCAAGGGTTTTCGACGGGTGCTATCCCACAGGCACATTCGAGAAACATTCAGACCCTTGGAAACAGAGTAACGTCTGACGATTTCAGGCCGCTTGGGGCCGCCTGCTGCGCCATAGATACGCAGGGTGCAATGCTGATTGTTCTTCATCCAGAACGCCGACTGAACCGTTCCCGCAGGGCGCGGGAAACTCTGGCTCTATTTCGAAACGTGTTTGAGGAAGCGCAGTTGCAAGTGCGCCAGCAGCCCGATCCAGATCTGCCACTTGACCGTTTTCTTGGTGTAGCCACGAAGTCGACATGCTGGAGCGTCTACTTGAGTTCCTTGATAAAGTTTCAGATGGCCCAGCGGGCACGGTAGAACTCGGCGATGGCGAAGGGGGGCTACAGGCTTCCGACATTCAGCTGCATGTGCGTCTTGGCCGTCGCCCTTCTGCGCAGGCACCTGCCCAGTCGAGTTTGTCGAGCGATAGCATCAGCGTGGTCGAGTCGATGGCGATGATTCGAACGTGGCCGAGAGTTGACTCTTTCGCCCTCGCCGTATATAATTATGTTCGATGTTGGGACGTTTAATTGTTCCCGGCATCACCAATTGAATGGTAATGATTCCCGTCATATTCGCCTGCGATGACAACTACGCCATGCCGTGCGCTGTGGCGATCACGTCGTTGTTTGCCAACCGCGCGCGAGATTCGGCGTATGGCGTACATATTCTCACGGACAGGCTGCTGGCGAACACGCGGAAGCGATTACTGTCGCTAGCGACGGCTCCCAACACGATCGAAATCATCGAGAGCGGAGCACTCACTCAATCATCGGCATATTGCTCGTTGGTTGAAGGTCACGCCTATCTCTCGGTCGCGATCTTTCTTCGGCTCCA
>CAYVPJ010000355.1:0-1735 GCA_964453505.1 uncultured Oscillospiraceae bacterium
GCTACTCGGGATTGTGACACTTGCAAGGGAGTAGCAGTTATAGAATGCATAGCCGTCAATGCTTGCCACGCCGCTCGGGATTGTGATGCTCGCGAGGGAGGAGCAGCCACTGAGTGCAAAGATGCCAATGCTTGTCACGCTACTCGGGATTGTGACACTTGCAAGGGAGTAGCAGTTATAGAATGCATAGTTGCCAATGCTTGTCACGCTGCTCCCGATGCTTACCGATTGCAGCATATTACAGTAAACTCGCCCTGTGCCAGTTGTCGCACCCATTACGGAATAACTTGAGGATTCAGCTCCAAACCCCAGATTTCCGCTTGTCACATTAAGCGTAATATCGTATGTTCCCGCAGCGGCGTAAGTGTGCGTAGTGTTTTTGTTGCCAGTTCCCGCAAATGTTTCCGTGCTCGACCCATCGCCCCAATCTATCGTTACACCATTGGCGACAGTTTGCGACCAATAAAGCGGCACAACGTTTCTTGCCGTGTCGTATAGGGTAATAACAAGATGTGTTTTGCCGTCCGTAGGAATATATGTTGCACCAATATTGGCATTATCGGTGAGCGCATTTACTTGCGCTAAAGTATAGTTCCATTCCTGAAATGTCAGTGGAATAGTATCAGATGAATGGTCAGGTGCGGCTGGGAGCGCGGCAAGTGACTGTGCTTCTGCTAACGTATAGGAATATAGTAATTTGCCATCGTAATCATAGAAATTTACTTCCTTTGGTGAAGCAGAGGGGCAATCCCCTCCACCGCCGCCCCCCTCAATCTGCCCAATCAGTGTAGCCATGCCATCCAACTTAGTCCCAGACGGAACAGTCACACCCTTATTGGCAATAGCCGAAGCGATGGCTGTTTTGGCATTGCCCAATCTTGTAACTTCGGAAGATATACTCACAGTATCACCCCTTAAATTGCCGCTAGTGCTGTTTCAATATCCCCTGTCAGCGTAACGGAACCAGATCCGTTGTGGTATCCTGCTGGGACGGTGTATGTGTCAGTGACCATTCCGTTAATACTACCTGATACAGCGCCGTTATTGAGCATGGTTCCTGCCACTTCCGCACCAGCCGCAGTAACAAAAATCTTTGTTGCCAGTACATCACCAGCCACAGCGGTAACATTAGATACATCCGCAAGATTGCCGGGGATTGCCGCGACTGTTACTTTTGACAACACCTTTCCCGTAGACGGAGTGACCTGTTGCGAGGATGCTCCCGGAGATACCGACTTTTCTTCTAACACAATCCCGACTGCGCCGGATCCGTCATGGTACCCTTCCGGCACATCGTAAGACGGGGACGCTACTGTTAGCGTAGCGCTGACCGCGCCGTTATCTGTGATATCTTCAACCGCTTCCACACAATCTTGCAGGCTTGCGGTTGCTTCCGCTAAATCCATGCTAACCAGCTTTGTGCGCAGATCAGCTTTCAGACCCTGTATTCTGGTAATTTCAGATGCTATACTCATAATTGTTCCTCCTTATAATGCGGCAAGCAGGGTTTCTACATTGCCGAGTTGTACGTGTACTGCCGCTGATGTAACAGGCTTTGTGTTGTCTTGCTCTACATCTGTAGCAGTATCGACTGATAGAACGCCATTTTCATCAATCTTCAAATTTTCACCCACTTTAATACCGCCGAGAATCGCATCTGTGGCAATAGCCAAGTCAGCAGGGTCGCCTTTGTCGCCTTTATCTCCTTTGTCACCCTTTGGCCCTTGCTCCCCAG
>CAYVPJ010000356.1:0-1733 GCA_964453505.1 uncultured Oscillospiraceae bacterium
CCCGCGTCATCTTGATACGTATGGTGACCGGCTGTTCCATCGGTGCGGGTTCGTCCGATGGTTTCCATTCCCGCAGTGCTTTGCGGGTATCGTTCCCGACAATGCCGTCCACTTCGATACCGGCAAGCATCTGAAGCTGCTTGACTGCCGAGGCAGTTTTTGCGCCATAGATGCCGTCCGCCGTACCGGGGTTCAGGCCAAGCTGGATGAGCCGTGTCTGCACTGCCGCAACATCCGAACCCGTCAGCATCGTGCGCCCGGTGCGATAGCGCAAAAGGCGCGTGCCGTAATCTAAAGTCTCGGGCACTTCCGGCTCGGTATAGTCTTCATCGCCATCCTCGTCAGGATCGTCCTCATCGGAATCGGTTACGGGTTCTTCGGGCGTTTGCGTTTCGCCAGAATCCGCATCGCTTTCAGAGGGTTTGTCCGCAGGAGCTTGCGGTTCGCCGCCCGGCGTGCCAGCGGGTTCAGTCGCCAATTCCAGCGCGCTCCTCGTTTTTGCTCCGACAACTCCATCCACCTCCAATTTCGGCCACGTCGCATACTGCGCCGTGGCTACGCGATTCGATTCCTGCGGAATCTCGGTCGCTAGTCGGCCTGCGGCCTCCCTCCATGCGTTATTTGCCGCCTGAAATGCGCGCACGGCGGCGTCCGTTTTCTTACCGAAGATACCGTCTGCCGCGCCGCAGTCAAAGCCCAGTGTGTTCAGACCGACCTGCAGCTCGCGCACATCCTCGCCGCGCAGCAATGGCTTACCGGCTTTGTAGGAAAGATTGCGAACGGTATCAGTAACAGGTATATCGACATCAGGCTCGGTCACGGAGACTGCGCCATAGTTGATGAACGGCAGCTTGTACCAGTGCGTCCAGTCGCGCCCCGCGACTTTGGTTTTCACACAACCGTAGGCGAAACCGCGCCACTCAATGGCATAACCGTTCCCGATGTAGTAACCGACGTGCCCGGACTTATGCAGCGCGACGCCCACGATCTCTGGCAGTGTCCCGATAGCGCCCCAGTCCATGCCCTTGCTCTTGGCGTAGGAGAACATGGAGTTCGCGCCCTTGTCGGGGCAGCCATTCGCGCCATACTTGCTGACGAAGGTCTTGTCCGTCCCAATGGCTTCCAGCACGCCCTGCCCGCCGCCCGTCCATGCGTATCCTTTTGCGCCGCCGATACAGTCCGCCGCGACCTTCTTGGCGGCAATGTCCTGCTTATAGCGCGCGGTACGATTCGAACCGTAGTGCGACGGGTATTGCGCAGTCTTGCGGGAAAGCAAGCTCGACGTGCATTTATAGACGACGCAGCCGTACCAGTAGGGCTGCCCGATCATCTTCTGACACCATGCCGCGAAATGCTCATTGGTGAAGGGAATGAGCGCCCGATTGGTTTCTGTCATGTTGACCTCCATTTTTCGTTTCTTGATAGACAAGGTTTAAGACGTCTGTTATAATTGGATGGAAAAGAGGTGTCAGTATGGGTGAAATCATATCCTTCGCCGCGTATCGCAAAAAGAAAGGCATCGCCGCTCCGCGCTCTCCGTATTACACGCTGAAAGCTACCGAAGAACAGATTCAGGAGGCACTGCAGCATGCCGCCGATTTGTTGACAGATACGTATACCCGCTCCGGAAAGCAGTATTATGCCGTTCTGATCGGATTCGAGGATAAGCATGGCGATGTCAGACTGCTCAAGAGCATCAGCGCATACCCAAGTAAAGAGTCCTTCGAGGCTTT
>CAYVPJ010000357.1:0-1730 GCA_964453505.1 uncultured Oscillospiraceae bacterium
CGGGGCTGTATTACTACGGCGCACGTTATTATGCGGCGTGGTTAGGACGCTGGACAAGCGTGGACCCGCTGGCAGGAGAAAGAATATGGGTGTCTCCGTATAATTACTGCCAGAATAATCCTATTGGAAGAGTTGACCCGACGGGGACTTTGGATGGAGATTTTATTAGTGAGGCAGGTAAATATTTGGGCAATGATGGTATCAACGATGGTAAAGTTTATTTGATAAAAACCACTCAAACAACACCTGATGTTAATTATAAACATGAAAATTTAGAAACAACTTTTATTGGCATAACAACTTTAGAAAGAGATACTACAGGATTGTTTATAAAAAATAATTCAGGCAATACAGCGGCTTTTCAAGAGGACGATATTGCATATAGAAATAGCGTTGAAATAGTGGGCGAAGTGAATTTAAGACAAGAGATGATTGATATCGTTAGTGCAGATAACGGTAGAGGATTATGCAGTAACCCATCAAATAATATGGAGTTTGGAGGCAATATCTCAAATGGCTCTATAATTTCATCTTTACCAAGTGCTGTTGGTAATGTTAAAGAAAAGGATACGTATTTGACAATAGATTTACATGGAGATTCTCCTTCTTTTCATAGTCATGCAAGTGGTACATATTCACCAATGGTTGATATTAATACCTTTGGCCAATCTGAAGAAATAAAATTTTGGGAACAATCTCCATCACAGACAGATATTACTAATGCGGGAAGCAGAACAAATTATGTTTTCGGCATGGGGAATGGTACTGTGTATGTTTATAATTATCAGGGCGTTCAAGCAACAATACCACAAAAATATTTTGTCAACTTTAAAAAATAGTATATTATGAAAAATGCAATAATCTTTTTTTTTATTTTATTTTCAATTAGTGCAATTGGAAAAGCACAAATGCAAGACACAATTATTAAAGAGAATCAAATTAACAAAATGATACAAGATGCTCTTTTTACGGTTTTAAAAATAGAAAAGGGGTATATCGATAACGGTATTGCGAAGTGCAAAATCAATGATGATTTTTACATTTGGATTGATTATTATCCCGCCGGTTTTGAACTTAGTCAAGAAATACTTAACTTAAAATTAAAGTTGAAATTTGTCTCAAAATATGGCCTAACTCAAAAACAAAAGGAGGGAGGAATTAATGGCATAGGATTCTCTGGAGTAAAAATTGATGGAAATCAAATTCGATTATATTTCGCAAGTGAGGAAATGCTTTTATTCGAGAATCGATTATTGATTGGTCTTAACCCGGAGGGATATATATTTGTATATGAGTATTCTTGTGAGAAACAAGAGTGGATTTTAATTCAATCACCTAAACAATTATAGCGATAAATAAATAGAATTAACGGGACATGGTAAAGGCGCTTTTATATTTTATTACTACGGCGCACGTTATTATGCGGCGTGGATAGGACGCTGGACAAGCGTGGACCCGCTGGCTGGAGAAGTACTTGAATGTGAGCCCGTATGCGTATTGTGCGAATAATCCGGTGAAGTATGTTGATCCGGATGGAATGGACATAGATCCAGCGACAGAAAAATATGTTGCAGAGTATGTAAATACAGAAAGTAAATTTTATAATAAGGCTTTTGCCGAACAGTATAATATGTTAAAAAATGACCATAATGCTATATAGTCATTTAATAAATATTGCTGTCCGATAAAAAATAAAAAGGCAAAATAATTATCGCTAAACTTTTGATTTT
>CAYVPJ010000358.1:0-1724 GCA_964453505.1 uncultured Oscillospiraceae bacterium
ATGAAACCTGTGAGCCTGAGAATGTTTTTACAATATTGTCCGATCCTGCAGTAAAAGACAGGCTATGCACGCTCTTGGCACAGTCAGGGAAAAAAGAAGCACTTATGTTCCTTCCAAAAGGGATTTTGCCTGAAGGTTTTGATCTAAATACTTTACTTAATGTTGTTCGAATCATACTGTTTGATGATGATAACCATAATTCAAAGGACTATCTGTTAAAATATTTGAACTCAGACCCCGCTGCATCAAAAACAATATACAAATTGGGAACGGAGCTCCTTGAAAGCAATAAGAATGAAAGCGCCCTTCTGTGCTTTGATACTTGTCATCAGGAAGAGCCCTATAATCCATACGTCATGAGGAGTATTTGCGAATGTCTACTACGCCTCAACAGGTATGAAGAATTAATCTGTAGTGCTAAAAGATTCATGGATACGAACGGTTTCAATTCCTATTTGGGTTTCTTAATAGCAAAAGCCTATGTTAAGCAAGAAAATGTCAGTTTAGCTATACGCTATATGTCAAGTTGCATTGAGGAATCTCCCTATAATCACTCGCTTTTATCGTACATGGGCTATATTTATTTACTGACGGGCGATATAGAAATGGCAAAGCATTATACAGAATTGAGCCTGCAATTCGGGCCTCAAGAGAATGAAAAAGCACAAAAGAATCTTACGCGAATAGAAGTTTTGCAGCGTGTTTTAGGAACAGACCCCACAGCCAGTCGACAGTTACATATAAGAAAACATTTTCTTAATAACACTTATAAAGATATCCATGGCGTTTTTAGTATTCCCGAGGATACACTTTCCGCGCTGATCTCAGGATTAAAGTCAGAGGATTCCAATATTGAACACAGTGTAATAAAATTTAGATTCCCATATAAATGTGCCGGCTACGCAGGGGGAAGACATGGGGATGGACACATATACGACCATATCACAGTGGTTTCATTTTTACGGAAGGAATTTGTTCTGACGGCATATCCGTCTGATTAAAGGAGGATTAATCCATGAAAATTGAAGTGTGCGAACAGCTTATTGTATCCTGGCTAAGACACGTTGAAGGCTGCCAAATTGTTCAAAGCAACTGGATGCCATCTGACAGCTATTCAATCGATGCAGAGGAAGCTGAATTGTTCTCTCTCTTTATTGAGGAAGTGAAGAAAGCTTCGGTTGGGACTGATATCTTTAAGAAATCCACAGATTCTCAGCTAATTAAACAAACGGAGATCGATGTCGTTGGAACGAGAATTTCTACTGGCAAAGTAGAAAAAATATTTCTAGTTGACACTGCTTTTCATAAAGATGGCTTGGGTTATACCGATAACGAGGCACGTATCGCCAAAAAGCTGGTTCGTGCTGTCGGCGCTGCCCAACTCTTCTTCAGGGGCATACCGGCGGAAATCATGTTCGTGTCTCCCTTTGCTCGAGAGAGTGTTCAAATCAAAATAGTTGAACAGCTCAAGAAAATAGAGGCTATCGCAAAGGATCTGTATTCTAACATAACTATTACATCTCTTTTCAATGATGAATTTGCGAGTAGAGTTTACTTTCCTTTAATGAATGTTATCGACTTAATCAGAGACGATAACGAACTATTTGCACGCAGCATGCAGTTAATGAATGTCTGCGCGAAATCGGAAGAGAGAGTTCCAACCGAGCGCAGCAATGATGTCTGGACGATTTCAAAGACAAAAAAGACATTATCGGGCGACAACA
>CAYVPJ010000359.1:0-1722 GCA_964453505.1 uncultured Oscillospiraceae bacterium
GCAACCCATCGGCCCAACATAAATAATATTCTCGGAGAATGCCGTGTTGCGAACATAAGTGGCAAAAAGATGCTCAATGGTGTGCATGGCGTTATTGTCCAAATAATCTCCGCTGTTTGGCTTTTTCATACGCAGGTCGTAGGTAACAACTCCCCGATCCACGCGCGAAATATAGAGCCCTTGTGCCAATGTGTTATGATTCACTTGAAAGCTTTGAATTTTTTTCATATTCTTTGTTCCGTTTCTGTATTCTGTTTGCAAAAGCCCGAAAAGGCATAGATCACTTGATACGCCCTTGCAATATAAGCCACCCGGCAAAAAACCCTCTTGCCGAAAGCCTAGCCGCTGCAAAAGGGCAATGGATGCTCGGTTCCCCGACATAACGCGGGCAGAAATTCGCCACAGGCCAACCGTTTCAAAGCCGAACTGCAACAAAGCTGCAATCGCCTCTCCGCCGAAGCCCTGTTTCCAATAATCCGGGCAAAGGGTATACCCTATCTCGGCAACCTTCCCGTCTGCATCCATATCGGTGAAGCTGCAGGTACCGATCACACGGTTTTCGGCCTGTAACACAATGCAAAATACCATAGACTCCCGCAAACGATAACCCCTAATCACATAACGGACAAAATCCTTTGTGTAGGCAAGGTTAGGATGCGGCCGCCACTCTGAATAGCGGCTGGCATCCGATGCCGAATAGCAGGCAAATAAATCGCGAGCATCTCGCCTTTTCATGCGGCGCAAAAGAAGCCGCTCGGTTTGCAAAACCGGGAATGGCGTAAAATAATCACTATACATATTTATTTCACAGCGTTTTTCAGCGCTTCTATCCGATCCGTTTTCTCCCATGCAACATCCAGATCTTCCCTGCCCATGTGTCCATAAGCAGAAAGCGAACGATAAATGGGTTGGCGCAGGTTCAAATCGCGGATAATTGCTGCCGAGCGAAGATCAAAAACTTTTTGCACTGCGCTTGCAATTTTGCTTTCCTCAACCGTGGCCGTGCCGAATGTTTCAACCAAAACCGAAACCGGGTGTGCAACACCGATTGCATAGGCCAGCTGAACTTCACATTTGCGCGCTAAACCGGCGGCAACAATGTTTTTGGCAACATAACGCGCGGCATAAGCGGCCGAACGATCAACCTTTGTGGGATCCTTGCCGGAAAAAGCACCGCCTCCGTGGCGGGAATAACCGCCGTAAGTGTCAACAATGATTTTTCTGCCGGTTAATCCCGTGTCTCCCTGCGGCCCTCCAACAACGAAGCGCCCTGTGGGATTGATGAATATTTTTGTTTCTGCATCCATCAGGTCAGCGGGCACCGTGGTTTTAATAACCTCTTTAAGAATATCTGCTCTGAGCTGCTCCAATTCAACATACGCCGCGTGCTGTGAGGAAACAACAACCGTTTCAACGCGAACGGGCTTGTCCCCATCATATTCAACCGTAACCTGCGTTTTGCCATCTGGCAGCAGATAAGGGAGGATTTTTTCCTTGCGCACCTGTGCGAGCCGTTTGGCAAGCTTATGCGAAAGAGAAATCGGCAAGGGCATATATTCCGGCGTTTCATCACAGGCATAGCCGAACATCATTCCCTGATCACCCGCACCGTTGCTGTTGAGGACATCCTCCTCCCCGGATTTTAGCTCCAGAGAACGATCCACGCCGAGCGCAATGTCCGGCGATTGCTCATCAATTGCCGTCATCACCGCGCAGGTGTTT
>CAYVPJ010000360.1:0-1404 GCA_964453505.1 uncultured Oscillospiraceae bacterium
ATGCTTTGTTATAAACTAGGCTGTTCTTGTTCTAGATGCCCAAATAGCGCATTAGAGACGCCATGTCAAATGCGAAATGTAGTTTTTGAGTTGGTTAGAACTTTAGGTATACCACCTGAAGGCTTAGAAGATAAGAGCGACAATATAAAATGGAAGTAACTAAATGGATAAATATAAACCGCCTGATATCTGTTCATATTCAAATAAGATAAGTTACCGTACGAGAAAGCGAGCATTAAAATATGCAGACAGATTTGCTCATCGATATGACAAAAGACAATGGGTATATAAATGCAAGAAATGCGGGTTCTGGCATTTAACTTCATTACAACAATAAAGGAGAAAACTATGACAACAAAAATTTGTCCTATATGCTATCAATTAAATAGCTCAAATGGAAACTTTTGTATGTGGTGTGGTACTGACCTTAGCCCAGAGGAAATGATAGATAGAGAGGAAATGTCCCCTGAAGAATGGTTAAATGATATAGTATTTACTGCAGCAAAAATACAAAAAATAAAAGCTAAACAGCTACTAGAATCATTTAATAAAAAGGAGATTTTAGCAAGTGACGAATTACTTTTAATATGGTGGCTTACTTTCAATAATATAAAAGTTAAAATGGAACGAGAAGAAGCTAAAAAATAAAATAGATTTTAAATTTACAGTTAAAATGGGGCAAATAAGGCGTGATTAAATATCGCGTTTTATTTTTGTTAAAATTATCGGCTTATGTTTATATAAGAGTAACTAGCTGTTATATGGTAATATTTAAAGATAGCTATGTTACAAGTATCAAAAACATGTTATAATAAATAAGTATAGTAACTTAAGGAGAGAATATGGACGAAGACAAAGTAATAGAAATGCCTGTTAAGAAAAATGTATTAGGCGGCACAGTGCACATATTCAAGACTAAAGAACAAATGGATGCTATTAAAGCTGCTAAAGCAAAGGAGAAAGAAGATGCCACTAAAGAAAACAGCAACTAAAAAAGAAGACGCCGATGAAAGATTAACACGTTACCATGGGAGAAAAGCTGCAGAAAAGAAATTCGGCAAAGAGGCTATCAAAGGCAAAACTGTTCATCACAAAGATGGCAATAATAAAAATAACTCACCAGGTAATTTAGAATTAAAAACAAGAAGCGAACATGGTAAGGAGCATGGTAGAGGTAATGGCAAAAGAGGAAAAGGGTTCAAAAAATAATCTCGCTACTGACTTCAATAAAAAATGGGGCGCCGTAAGCAAGAAGCATTACTATGATACACAAGAGGCTATACGCAACGGGGAAGACATAAGTCTTCTAAGCAATCACAAGGCGTCCCAAAAAGAAAAACAAACTGATATTATTAAAGGGGCTGAAATAAAGGAGTGGGGCCTTGACATCGACTCTCTCCTGGT
>CAYVPJ010000360.1:1414-1721 GCA_964453505.1 uncultured Oscillospiraceae bacterium
GCATGACGTAGATTTTTATGTCAGAAATATACTCTGAAAAATTATTTAAAAAGAACTTTGTAAAATGGTTTAAAGAATTATATCCTTTAGACCATATTCAACTTATTGAGTCTGAAGCAACCTCAACTGGTGTTCCCGACATTAATGCCTGTAAAGGAGGAAAGGAAATATGGGTTGAGCTTAAATCCGGCTATCTTTCAAAGACCTCTATTAAGCCGGGTCAGTTTGTGTGGCATATAAAAAGAAACCAAGCTGGTGGTACAACTTGGATTGTTCAACGATATGATGGTGGGATAGTTAAAGTTTA
>CAYVPJ010000361.1:0-1342 GCA_964453505.1 uncultured Oscillospiraceae bacterium
GTCTAACTTAACTACTACTGTTGTCGCATCGCTGGCCCCATGCAAATGAATCTGTGTGTTTCCATTGCCTGCCAACGCTGTTGTGGCAAATACCCCCACCGCCAGCGACGCCACAAGCATCAACGTCACCAAACGCATAATCAGCTTTTTCATATAATAAACCACCTTTCTCAGTATATACATATTGACTATATGATAATTATAGTACTCGGCGGTTACAAATCGGTCACAAACCGGCTGCTCCTCAATGATAATTTTTTACGTTTTCTGTGCCGCGTGCTTGGATAATTTGTGTGTAAAACAACAAGCCCGGAGCGTTTCCGGGCCTGTTTTCTTAATAAAATCCTTCTATGCGTATCATCCTTTACCGGTTACAACACAAAATGGGTGAAGCAAAGCACTTCAAACCAATCATCGCTATCAAATTCCACCTCCCGGGCGTCGGTTTGCCTGGCGCCGGGGTAAAAGCTTGCGTTATATGCGCGGAAGTGATCCTTAAAGGAAATTTCCACGTGAAAATGCCCAGGCATGGGGAACATGCATTCCTCTTTGGTTTTGGTGGCGATCACCTTGGCTACCGTTTCCCGGATCATGCGCACCGCCACATCGGGGTGAACGCCTAAGGAACCGTTGCCCGTGCCTTGGGAAACCGGCGCCACGGCGATGTTGGGATTCACGCTCTGCATCCAATCGCACAGGCCCTTATCCCCGCACACGCAATAAACAGGCACCCCCAGGGAAGCCGCCGTAAGGGAATTCATCATCAGCTCGCTTGCGAGTTCGCCGTTGATCTTCACAAAATTGTTCCGGCCGTTCATGGTGTGGGATAGGGGGTTGCCGGGCATTTGCGCGCCGCTGTGATAACCGGTGAACACCACGCCGTCAAAGGATTCATCCAAGCCGAACATCATGGAATAGGGGTGGCCGGACCAGCTGCGGAAGACCTTTGCATATTCAGGCAGCTGGCGGGGGTTCACGTTGCGGCCGGTGTCGTGGGCGTCCTTCACCACGATTTCCTCCGCCCCGGCGTCATGGGCGCCCTCGCAAGCCGCGCACACCTCCCGGGTCATTTGGGCGGCGAAGTAATCGTAATCGTGGGCCTTGGATTTTTCCGTTTCGTCCCAGTGGGCAATGCCAGAGGTGCCCTCGATGTCCGCACTGATGAATAGTTTCTTCATTCTGGTTCTCCTCCTGTATTGTAATCTTGTTTGATCCCGTTCAAAATCCGCAATGATCCAAAAAGCCGTTGAGCACCTTGCTGTAGGTTTCCCGATCCTTGGCAATGCTTCTGGCGTGTTCCGCCCCGGGGCACAGATAAAGCTGTTTTTCGCCCCGCTTCACT
>CAYVPJ010000361.1:1352-1718 GCA_964453505.1 uncultured Oscillospiraceae bacterium
CGCAGGGGATCAGCTTATCCGCCTCCCCATGGATGAAAAGGATGGGGACCTCCGGCAGGCCGTTTTTCTTTTTTAGCTCCCGCAGGGGGGAAACATCCCCGTAGCGGAAGCCCGCCCGCCATTTGGTGATGCGGTTGGCAATGGGGGCGAAGGGCTGGGGGGGAAGGTGCTTCACATGCCTTATATTATAGGTAAGCTGTTCCAACAAATCGGCATAGGGGCAATCCGCCACCACAAAATCCGGCGGGTAATCCATGCAGGCGGTGAGCAGCACCGTTGCCCCGCCCATGGATTCCCCATGAACGCCCACCACGCAAGCCTTATCCGGGAATCCTTTATCCCCCCGGGCCAGCGCAACCATCTGCT
>CAYVPJ010000362.1:0-1717 GCA_964453505.1 uncultured Oscillospiraceae bacterium
CGAGTGGTCGATTTAGATAACATGGGTTTGCGAGTGGTCGATTTAGATGTTTTTTGAAAAAGCCGAGGTTGTGTGGTCAGTTTAGATGTAGGCATGAAAAAATGCTTTTATGACAGCGACAAGCCAAACTTGAAGTTGTGCTTGTGGTAAAATGATTATAAAATAGGAGGCATAATTATGGTTGAACAGATATTCAAATTGTCAAGGGGCAATGAAAAAGCCGTCGAGAAGGTTATTTTCGATGATAACCTGCACTATCTGCACATGGTGTTTAACAAAACAGAAGGGTTGCCGGAACACTTCTCCAACTCAAACGTGTATATGACCGTTATTCGCGGGATACTATCTATCGGTTTGAATGATCAGGAGATACATGAATATGAGGGTGGTACTCTGCTGAAAATCCCTTATCAAACTAAAATGAATGTAAAAAACCTACATGATGATACTTTGGAGCTTATAATCGTCAAAGCACCTGCCCCAAAAAGCTGACGGACAAGCTTTGCAAATTTTATGCTGTATTTTTAGAAGGAGGATTCAAAATGGGAAAAGCGACACAAGATCTGCGGAAAGAACACGAGGCCATTCTTTATGTTCTGCAAATACTTGATAAAATGACGGAGTCCGATAACCGTGATGCGGAAACCCTGTTTCACTATTACGGTGAGGTTGTCTATTTCCTCAAGACATTTGCGGATAAATGCCACCACGGCAAAGAGGAGAATTACCTGTTCAAAGAACTGGTTAATAAAGGAATACCTAACGAGGGAGGACCGGTCGGTGTCATGCTGCAGGAGCACACTCAAGGCAGAGAATACATTGCACAAATGACTAAATTCCTTGAGGATAAGAACATCAGCAGCTTTAACAACGCTGCTGATCAATACCGAGATCTGCTGTGCAGACATATCGACAAGGAGAATAATGTGCTTTTCATGATGGCGGATAATGTGATTGATGAACAATCGCAGAGCCTTATGTTTGAACAATTTGAGCAGTATGAAGAGACTGTTATAGGACATGGCGTCCATGAAAAACTGCACGCTATGATTGACACCTGGGCAAAAGCTTTTGATATGGAATGAAAATTCTATAGATAACAATTGGAAAGGAGGCAAAGAAAGATGAAGAAATATCGTTGTATCCCTTGCGGGTACATTTATGACCCGGAAGTTGGCGATCCTGATGGCGGGATTGCGCCCGGTACTGCGTTTGAAGATATCCCAGATGATTGGCAGTGCCCTATTTGCTTTGTAGGCAAGGACGAGTTTGAAATTATTGAAGAATAAACGGAGGAAAACCAAATGAGCATGTTTTGTTATCAATGTCAGGAAACCGCAGGAGGCAAAGGCTGTACGGTACGCGGTGTATGCGGAAAAACCGAAGAGGTTGCAAGGCTTCAGGACCTTTTGATTTATACGCTGAAGGGAATTTCAGAAATAGTTATTAAAGGAAAGCTGGATGTAAAAGACCTTGGCAACACAAATTATGAAATGCTGAACAGTCTTTTCATGACAATCACCAACGCTAATTTTGACGATGAGTCCATTGAAAAACAAATTTTGAAAATGCTTGCTGTTCGGGACGGCCTGAAAAAAGCTGCTAAGCTTGAAAACCTGCACGATGCTTCAACATTTACAGTGGACACAAGAGCGTCAATGCTGGAAAAGACCGCTTCTGTAGGGGTGCTGGCAACAGAAAATGAAGATGTTCGCTC
>CAYVPJ010000363.1:0-1709 GCA_964453505.1 uncultured Oscillospiraceae bacterium
CAATTCTGTCAAGAATATCGGTGCCTGTGTATTTCACAAGCCAATTAGCATAACTTGACAAATCGTTACACCAACCATTCATAATATAAGTATTATCATACACATCGCCATCATTATACCACTTGTATACCAGTTTATTAATTGCCGTAACAATCTGACTTGCTACAGTATCGCCCTCTCCCCTTGGGAGCATATACTTGTCTATCACTTCTTTAAACTTGTCAAAGTATCCCCAATCAACTCCGCTGCATTCGTGCTTCATAACTATCACGCTCCTTACATTTCTGTGTTTTTTTAACTTATGTATGCATTATAACACATCTTCGTGATAATTGCAACATATTTTTTAAAAAAAACAAAAAAAAATATTAAAGCACACAATGTATCGTGCGTGCTTTAATATTAAACTTATACTATGTCTGCGAGCATAAAGTTTTCAAATCCACCATAAATAACACTGCTGTTATCCAGTTTGTTGTACAGTCCTGTTAATATATTGTCGCAACATAAAGTATCAGCATTAATCTGCCACGCAATACAATATGTGGTAAATATACTTCTAAACTGCCTCCACCATAAACTATCTTCTCTCGGTTTTGAGTTATCATAGGTGCTTATGAAATCAATTATCATATTTAATATCATAGTATCCTCCTTTACGAGCCTCTATTTTAAGTTCTAACGATGTTTTATATAAAAGCGGATATAGTTATTCACCTTTACATAAAATACTGTTAGATTGTTATTTTGAGGCTTCTACGCAATCACAAAGTATATCTACTACTTCTCTGTATAGCTTTGTTTTTGTTTTATCTGTCACATCAGAAATAATCTTCGTCTTGTTGTTGTCGAAGAATTCATAAACCCTTTCGGGGCACCTATCAATTGCCTCCTCCCAATACTTTTCTTTGCCGTTCCAATCATACTTGGGATACATTTTGAAAAAGGCTTCAAGTTTTTCTTTTGCTATATCTCTTATATCCATGTACTCCACATCGTAGTACAATCCTTTTGCGTCAACTCTTGTTTTTACATCTACCGCTCTCATCTTCTTCATAATCTATCACTCCTCTGTTTACCTTGCATAATTAGGGCTGCTCTTCCTTTTTTCTGCTATGTATTTAGCCTTGCTTTTCTTATCTGTTCTCTAACAATAATACTAACACAATCTTCGTAATCTTCTTTCGTAAAAGCATCATCGCCCCAATAAATTGCATCGCCACACAAACCAATAACAACAGATATTGCCGTACACATCTTGTTTAACTTATCCAATTCTTTTATTTTCATTTTAATCACCTCGCATTTATTAGGCAATCAGGCATACCCAATACAATCCAATCCATATAGGCATTTTCATTATTCATATGAATCATCATGTTGTGCATGTCCTTTAATACCCTTACTCTCTCTACAATTATCACACTATTCTTATCTACCATAATCATCACTCACTTTTTTATCTTTGCTCTCGCTTGCATAACACTTTAAAAAACTTGCACACTTCTCACAATATTTATACTCCCCATAAATTACTGGACAATAAAAGTCATCAAAGTAATATATATCACTTAAGGAATCATAACACGTCTTTGCTTCTTCTTCAATCCATTTTTCAAGAGACTCGTCATCATCGTCATCATCAAGTATATCTCTGTTCTCAATATATTCTTCCTTGGTTTCTACTTCTTGCCCCCAATCGCTATAGT
>CAYVPJ010000364.1:0-1705 GCA_964453505.1 uncultured Oscillospiraceae bacterium
ACAAATGATTAGATACAATAATGGTCAACGATTTTATGTATTAGGTTCAACCTATTCTAACTCAAAATTATTATTAGATGCGTTTTATCCTGTCGGAACGATATACGAAACAACATCACCCAATTTAGATACAATAGCAAAAATGAATGCTCACTTTGGGGGAACTTGGGAAGTATATGGCAGTGGCAGAGTATTAGTAGCAAAATCAGCCGACACTGAATTTGATACAATAGGTGAAATAGGAGGAGATATAAATACATACATTAACCTTAATTAATAAAGATGAAGACGCATTGTACTTCATTAAAGAAATGGTATAATCTATCTATAAAGATAGTTATATAAATATATTCATAGAGAGGAGAAAATAATATGAATAATACAGCAAAAAACTTAATGCTAGAAGCATTAAAAACAGTCGCAACAAAGGCAGCACTTTATAGTAATGCTTCAACAGAAGTAACAGGAGGAAATTATGCTAGACAAACTATTACTTGGGGAACAGCAAGTAATGGAAGTATAAGCGATACTTCAATTCCAGCATTTGATATACCAGCAGGACAAACTGTAGCAATAGTTAAACTATTTAATACTGCAGGAACAACAGAGTATGCAAGTTTTGACGTAACAGATGAAACATTCACAAATCCTGGAACTTATACAATAACAGATTTAACGCTAGACTTAAATAAGTAAGGATTTATTCCTTGCTATTAGACTATTAAACTTTTTGTAGTTTAATAATAATGAATAAAGGAGGTTGAGATTATGGCAACAATTAATCCAGCACAAGATTATGATATTATACAAACTCTAACATTTGCAGAAGCGAGTGGTACTTGTAGGATTAGATTATATAGAGGTTCTAGTGGTGAATATACAGGCACAGTTAAAATAAGAGAGGGAACAAGTGGTGCTTGGTCTGATTTAAGTGTGTCAGGAACAGCAACAACTTTCAATGTAACTAATACAACAATGCAAGTTGCTCACGACTGGAATAAAATCGGAAGCAACTATATGACTTGTTCATTTCGAGGTCAAAGCACCAATCTAACAGGAATAGCCATATCACAAAAAGCAGTTTTAAGTGGTGCTATTGGTGATTACTTTATGCGATATTATGCCTATAATTGTAGTAATCTAACATCTCTAAGTGTACCAGACACATCAGGTATAACAAGTGTTGGTACTAACTTTATGCACTATTATGCTCAAGGCTGTAGCACACTAACATCTTTAGATGTGCCAGATACATCAGGTATAACAAGTGTTGGTACTAACTTTATGCGATATTATGCCTATAATTGTAGTAATCTAACATCTTTAAGTGTACCGGATACATCAGGTATAACAAGTGTTGGTGATAACTTTATGCGATATTATGCTCAATCTTGTGGCACACTTACTACATTGGTTCTTCCTAGTGTTGGATGGTTTGCAACTAATGATGTTACTTGGGGTGTTCCAGCAGAAAGATTGACCTATTTAAAAGGAGAAGTATTAGATAGTGCTGATTTAGAGGGTTGGCAAGCATTAACAACATCCACTTCTCCAAATACTTTGTATCTTAACTATATAAGAAATACAGCGGATGTATATTCAAGCGATAGAGTAACAACAATATCAGAAGCTATTGGGTTTCAATATAGTTTAACACCAACAAAAAATATAAGTACGACATTATCAAACACAATAGGACAACAAT
>CAYVPJ010000365.1:0-1480 GCA_964453505.1 uncultured Oscillospiraceae bacterium
GAGAAACGCTAAGTCATATATCAATCATTCTCAGGTGGCCACGTCATGGGAATAAAGCTATTCATCAAAAACGTCATTTTATCGATTTGCTTATCAATATGCCAATGCCCACAGAACCATCGCTTATATGCAATACGCGACTCGATCTCTCCCAGCCATTGCTCAGTGCTTCTATCAATGGTGCTTTGATCGAGGCCAGGAATAAATGCTTCAATTGGAACGTATCGCTCTGGACAGGTATGAGAAAAAACGTAATCCACTTTCCATCCGACAGAACCAAGGTTTTTCTCTGCACGAGCTTTTGACTCGTTCGAAGGCTGTTCATCACTGAACCATGCCAGTCCTCTTTCGAGACGATAGTACTTGTCTACGGAATATGCTCCACCGAGCGTTATCACTTGATGTCCATCTAAACAATATAGCTCTCCATCTCTGGCGAATGCCAAGTTCGGATAATCCGCCTCAACGTAAACCGTTCCGCCGTTCCATTCTGCCGTTATGTATGACGACAATGATTCCGGACGCCGCTCATGGTTTCCGTGGAGTCCAAAGAATTGTACTCCTAAGCTATTCAGCTTGCGCTTCCATCGTCTGTCGCCACGATCATTTCCATAATAGTTTAGTCCAACATCGCCAAGAATGATAATTATGTCGTTTTTAGTCACGCCATTCTTGCATACAAAATCAAGAATTCGATTAAAATCGCCGTGTGTATCACCAGTCAAATATATCATTTTGCATTCCAATCTCTTCTTACTGTTTTGAGTAGAACTCCTTCATATCATCTAATCGTAGACACGCGAGCCGTCCATCCTCCGGATACCCGCAGCCGCAGTCGATTCCGATCATCTGCTTCCCGTACCAGATTTTCATCGGCACAGACTCCTGGTAGTACGAAGTGGGGGTATGACCGAATATGACCGTCTTGCCATCTGGCATTGTTTCGTAACCCCTGATACGTTTCCACACGATCTCATCGGTGCCCATACAATCGGATTTGTCATCAATACCGCCGTGAATCAGCAAGAAGTGTTCTCCGTTCACGGTGATATCATAGTTTAGCGGCAAGGCATGCAAAAACTTGAACAGCTCGAGCCGGAGTGTTTTGCGGATGTGCTTTATATACGAATGCGTGATGTCGCCTCCATTGGAGTACCATACGCGCAGGTACTTATTCTGTCCCCACCAATCGAGTGGACAGTCTGCGTTGTAATAGAGCGCGTTAAGCATCATGAACTCATGGTTGCCGAGCAGCATCTGCACATTCGGCATAGCCATCAGCTGGCGCAGAATACGAATGCCGTCCGGATACCGGTCAATCACGTCACCTAGGACATAGAGCCTATCCTCCGGCTTCAGTAGTATTTGCTTCATCACAGAATCGAACCGTTCAGAGTTTCCGTGAATATCAGACATGATGTAAGTATTACCGGTGTTCAACCAATCATATCCTTCCATGTCAAGCATCAAAGGTCACTTT
>CAYVPJ010000365.1:1490-1701 GCA_964453505.1 uncultured Oscillospiraceae bacterium
TGGCTGCTTCGCGCTGGTCATCGCCCATACAGATAGGTATCTCCCATTCATTGGCGTCACACCATTCAGCATTCTCCCGGAGGCGGAAAGCCAGTTCTATATTAGTAAGCTCATTCATCTTTTTCACTCTTTTGCAGTTATTGGGTTCCTTCCATGTACCTGTGAACATCCTGGCGAATCAGATTGATAATTTCTTTCTTCTTTGCATTGG
>CAYVPJ010000366.1:0-610 GCA_964453505.1 uncultured Oscillospiraceae bacterium
AGATAATTCAGCTTCTCGCCCATCTTGTTTTTCATATATCTGTATTGCTGGGCACCCGTACAATGACAGGTATAGTAAACCGTATCCGATTCGGATAGTAAACAGATAGCGTTATCAATCACAGGGTTTCCTTCTTCGGTCAATTCCTGCTTCATAAAATGGAATCCACCGATGAGAATATCGGGCTTCAACCATTTTGTGATGTTCAGGATTCCTTTATGAGAGCAACCACTTATCACGATGCGTCGATTCCCGTCATGTATAATAAGATACTGCTCATGTAGGAAGCTGTCCGGCTCGAATCCGCTCTCCGTTCTGACGGTAAGTCCGGCACTGTCTGTCGGATATTTCCTGTCACGTCGGTTACAGGTGCAAAGCTCGAGTTCATCATCAATCCGGCAGGTATCGTCTGTGAAAATCAATCGGTTGTTATCGGCAAGCGAAGTATCGAACCCGATGTATTTTTCCAAAACGTTATAATACTGACCGAACGCATTTCTGTTTAAATAAATCGGTGCGCGGTCATTGATTTCAAAGAATCGTTTGATTCCTCCGCCGTGGTCGTAGTGACCGTGGGTGTGGAGGATGGCTTTTACGTCGGAGGGCTTAT
>CAYVPJ010000366.1:620-1697 GCA_964453505.1 uncultured Oscillospiraceae bacterium
CCACCGCTCCGAGATCGATTCCGAGTTTTTCGGCGTTATCGGCAAATATGCCGCTCTGACCTGTATCAAACAGAATTTTATGGTTTACTGTTTCAATATAGATACACAGTCCGTGTTCAAATGCGAACTCCGGCGAATACGGTGTGTTTTCCGCGAGTACGGTGATTTTCACGGTGTCACCTCCATCATACGCATCATTCTGTCAAAAATTTCTTTTATGGCTTGCTTTGCCGTGCAGTCTGTTTCGGCAATACTTTTTCCGGCATTTATTGCAACCGACGCTTGTTTGTCATAGGGGATAGTGCCGACAAACGGTATTTTGTTTTCTTCACAATAGTTTTCAATTTCGGCAGTCATTGTATTGTTGATATCGGCTTTATTCACACATACTGCTGCCCTTGAGTGAAATGCCGTAACGGTTTTCAGAATCCGTTTCAAGTCACTTAACCCGGACATTGTCGGTTCAGTGACAATAAGAACCATCGTGACACCACTGACCGATGCAATGACCGGACATCCGATACCCGGAGAGCCGTCGATGATGGCAAGCGGCGCATCGTGTGCATTTTTCTGTAAGGTACTTTTCACCGTGCTAACGAGCTTGCCGGAGTTCCCTCGTCCCATTTTCAACTCTGCTGTACAGAACACACACTCGCCATTGTAAAGCTCAACCTTTCCGGCGACATCATCAGCAAGCGTTACCGCGCCTGTCGGGCAAACGGCGACACATACGCCGCAACCCTCACAGGAAAATTCGTTGACCTTGTATTTGTCATCGGCGATTTCTATGGCTTCGAAGCGGCATTTCTCCCGACACATACCGCATGATATGCACTTATCCGTATCGATTACGGCTTTCTGAGAGCCATAATAATCCGATTTTTGCGGCTCTGCATCGACACCTGCAACGATATGCAGATTCGGTGCGTCAACATCGCAATCGGCAAACGCTTTTGCCTGCGCAAAACGAATGAATGCCGATGCGACGGTTGTTTTTCCCGTGCCGCCCTTACCGCTTAAAATCAATAGCTTTTTCACGGCTTCACCTCGCAGACAATCTTATCAAATAAGTCTGTA
>CAYVPJ010000367.1:0-1693 GCA_964453505.1 uncultured Oscillospiraceae bacterium
TTAAGTACTGCTATTGAACTCAAGGAGTTCACCAAAGTTGACATGATGAACATCGACAACATCAAGGATGCTCGACTGGTCGCTCAGGCTTTCAAAGATACCCGCGATTATCAGCGAAGCATCACAAGGCATAATGAACCCATGCTTCCAGAGCTTGAAACCAACATAACCAAGACCAAAGACGGTAAATTTATCGTCTGGTACAGAGACTGCAAATAAAACTTCTCCTATAATGAAGTTATATTTGAAAGGAGCTTTTTATGGAAAAGAAACTGGATATGGTACTTGGAGGAGTTGAACTGCTGGTGGCACTTGGTGTGAGCACTTTGGTAGGCGGTGCGCTGGTATTGGTGAAACCGAGTAAACTCGGCGCTGTCAAAAAGATAGCGGTCGGGCTTGCCGGAACTGCCATTTCCTGCATGGCCGTCGACGGAGTAACGGACTATGTCGACAAGCAAGTCAGATCTACAGTAACGCAGGTCAAAGAGATTTTCAAGAAGAAAGAAACCGAAACAGAAGAGACTGTCAAAGAGGAAGAGGCTGAATAAGCCTCCTCTTCTTTTTCAAGTAAAAATGTAAAGGAGAAAACATTATGAGTATCATCGCGAAAAAGAAAGGCAAGACCTGGAAATTTGACACCAAGAAGGAAGCCCTCGCCAAACTCACTTTCCTCAAGAACCCGGATACATACGAAGTGGTTCAGAATCGGGAGAATGGCAAGATCGCCAAGGGATGGATTCTGCAGAAACGCAGTTAAAACATTCCATATAATGAAAGAATACGCTAAATGTATGGAGTAATGGTAACTCGCCGGGCAACCGGAGACGTCGTTCGAAGCGACTAACCGTATTCTTTCATTTATATTTTTTGCAAAGTAATCACCTTCTATAATGAAAGGAAGTATATGTCTGCCGGGTAATTGCCGGTTCTTCGAAAGAAGTAAATAGAGGATAAGAAAAATATTTAAAGTATAGAGTATGAAAAACGATAAGATCAGACCATAAACAGGTGAAACGGAACACAGGATCGCTATACGCTTCTTTTCTTTCTCTTACATTTAAAGCATAGCATATTCCATAATGAAAAGAGGGTTATTATGGCTCAAAACAAAACACAGGATGGCGGGTATGAATATTCAAAAGAAAATGATACAGTCATTGATATGCGAGATACCTCTTCCACTTTGCCAAGTTTAAACATGGGTGTTTACACGTTTGACAATTTGTCAATTACCGAAGGCATCGCCGCTTATCTTAAACGTTGGCCAAAAGAAGGTTATCCGGTAACAAAGGTTGAAGAACGAGACGGCGGAATAGCGTTCACTGTTGACACATCTAAATAATTTATATTTGAGGAAGAAGGGAAGTTATGACCGTATACGCCGTGATGCATGAAATTTGGGTAGACTATATGGAAATTAGTGTGGAATCGTTGTTTGATACCAAAGAAAAAGCCGAATTATATATTAACAACGAAAGGAAAAGTGGAAGGTTGGTTGATGGTGAAGATGAATCCGAATCCCTATTGTTTATTCAAGAAATGACCGTACACTAAAAGAAAGGAGGCGGCACATGCAACTTACACCGATGCTTGGCGAGAACATCAAAAACTATCCGATCTCTGTATTGGATGGTAAACTTTGGCGAATGTCTGAAAAGATCGATGGAGTTCGTAGACTGTTTTACAAGTCTAT
>CAYVPJ010000368.1:0-1692 GCA_964453505.1 uncultured Oscillospiraceae bacterium
AAGCTCGCCGACGGCAGAAAATGGTGCATTGTATCAAAGTAGTGCAGGAAACACAAATCTAAACGTCGTTATTGATACAATGACGAGTAGCCGAAAAGCCCAGTAATACTGGGCTTCAGCCTGTCAAAAAAGATCGCTTTTTGCGACCTTTTTTGACAGGCTGAAGAAGCCGCAGGGCTTCTTTTTTTTGCGATTTGTACCACTACTAATAGTGGTAAATACCGTTTATATTAACTATTCTCCCGTTTTCCTTTATAATCATAACGCACCGGCTCCATTGCTGTCGCAGTGATGTGGGTTTCACACACGCTGCAATCCGACAGAGGGAGGAGGTGAACGCATGAAGATTATCAAGAAACTACCACTAAAGCCGCGTGGACGGGTTGACGATAAAAAGCATACGACCAGAGAAGCAATCCGTGATGCGTATTGCTGCCCGTTTATTTTAACGCCAACGACCGTAAACTCACCCTCGATCTGCGCCTCATACCAGACGTAGGCATAAATCCAATCGCCGGAAAGAATACTGCCGTCGGATACTTGGCATTGCACCATGAATTTATTGTCTTCTCGTCCAAATCCCCATGCGTCATAGTATCGGGTGGCGTTCGGGAAATACTTATCCAGTACGCTTTCGGTCTTGTCCCTCAAATTTATCTTCACTGGCTCTGATAGATATGTTTCTGGGATATGGACATCGTCAAAGCGTTTCAAAAAGCCGCCCAGGTCTTCGTCGTACAAATCCTCACCGTTCAGCGCAACATAGAAAATATTTCGATTTTCCATTGTGAATATGAGAACTCTATCATCGTCCAGTTTCTCACGGAAACACACCAATCCGTCCACCGTTGCGTTCGGGTCTGTAGGTTCGCATAGGTCTATAGAGGGGACACCGCATTGACGGAGTATTTTGCTTCCCTCGTCCGCTTCCTCCTCTGTGAGACCAAGCGAAATCAACTTTTCCGCAATACCGTCGCTTTCGATTTCTTCCATTACATCATCGATGGTATGACCATCGATCACATTATCCTCTGACGGCACTTCAGGTGTTTGCGCTGGAAGTTCCTCCGATGCACCCGCATCCGTTTGGTCGGGAGGTTGGGGTTTCGTTTCGACCTTTCCACAAGCGGTGAGGCACAGCAAAACAACGAGGGCAATAGCAAGCGTTATCTTTTTCATGCGCTCTTCCTTTCCACGAACCAACGGCCTATGACGTTGCCGGTAAGCTGCGGAACTCTTTCAAAAAAGAGGTAGCTTCTATGACCGCGCACCTCGATGGTGTATCGGTCGCCTTGCCCTCCCGCTTTCATAGCAGCCGCCTGCCGGATATCCGTAACACGGTCGATGGCGTACTTTTCGCCGTCCTCCCAGATTATCTCTCTGGGCAGCATCACGCCATCGGTATTGAAATCTGCATTGACCTGCACATATACTTTAACATCCATAATATTATACACCATCATCAACCGGCAGTATAGTCCTGTTCATCTGTCCGCAGGGCAGAAGCCAGCCTTTGTCTACAAGGTTATGCACATGGACATGAATGGTAGATGCGGAATGCAGACCGATGCCTTCTGCAATTTCGCGCATACTGGGAGAGAAGCGTTTTTCTTTTCTATACTCCAGTATGTAGTTATACACATCATGTTCGCGCTTTGTCATTTCTATTTTTTCCATTATACTACGCTCCTT
>CAYVPJ010000369.1:0-321 GCA_964453505.1 uncultured Oscillospiraceae bacterium
ATATATGGCCACCTGGTCGGAGACGAGGTGCTGAGGATGGTCGCGTTGGCCACAGGGAAAACCTTTTACGATGGAGATGTATACCGATATGGTGGCGACGAATTTCTTATAATTATCCCCGAGTACACAGAACAGGAATTTGAGGAAAAAACAGCCCTATGGAAAGAAGCGGTTCAGTCCATCAATATACCGGATATAACGGAGTCAATTACCATCAGTTACGGCTATCAGCACAGCCTGCTTAAGGATACGGACGATTTGAGAAGAGCCATAAAAATTGCCGATGAAAGGCTATATAAGTCAAAAAGGATGCAATATGGA
>CAYVPJ010000369.1:331-1692 GCA_964453505.1 uncultured Oscillospiraceae bacterium
GAGGATTCCTGGCGGCACTGGGCATAGAGTTTTCTGTATTTAAAAACCGGTAAGCGGCGCTTTGACCGTTTACCGGCTTTCTTTATACATTGCCGAGGGCCGTCTTAACTTTTGCGAAGCATCGGACGACGGAGCCGCATAAACCTTGACACTACCCGGGCAAAGAGCACTTTCTTTCTGCACAGGATGCACGCAGCTGGCAGATATTATTTATCCGCTTAGTAAAACGGCTTGAGCATGCGGTATCGCTCCGTGATCAAGCTGTTAGTACAATATTGTTCAGTGTTTTTATGATACTGCACATGTCACTGGTTCTTATTTGCGGTTACGCAGCCGGTGTGCTTTTCTGACAGCACGGTGACGATCACTCCACACAGCACCATAGCGGCGCCCGCTGTTTTTTGCGCCGTCAATGCTTCACGTAACACTATCCAGCCCAGCAACATGGAGGTAATAGGCTCAAGCGTTGAGAGTATGCCGGACGACATTGACCCGACTCTGCCTATGCCCTTTTGAAAAAGTGGGCCTGCAACGACTCTGCCAATAAAAGCGGCAGCAGCTATAAGCGCCAATGCGAACGGATCATCAAGCGGTTTTAGATTTCCTGTAATTAGAGCGGCCGCTCCACAGACAGGTATATTTATCAAAGACACATAAAAACATACAAGGAATCCGTTTTGCTTTGTAAGGCCGCTTTTGTCGAGATAAACTATATAAAAAGCCCAGCAAATGCCAGAAAGTACGGCGCAGATGACTCCGGCCGCACTGGTCCTGCCGCCGGCTCCGCTTATCAGAGCTATGCCGCCTACAGCCAGGCCAAGTGCCAGCATAGTTTTTAAAGAGGCTTTCTCACGGAAAAACACAATTAACATCAACGTTACTGCCACCGGGTATATGTAGTGCAGCGTGGTCGCCAGTCCTGCGGATATAAGCGAATAGGAATAATAAAGCAGCAGTATGGTAAACGTGCTTCCAAAGGCGCCAAGTATAGCGAGCTTTTTGAACTCATCCAGGCTGATGCGCAGACTGATATGCTTCTTTTTTAGAATCGCAGCCAAAAATACCGCGGCGAACAACGCTTCATATAATGTGACGTTGTAGTTGTTCCCGCCGTGCTCATAGATCAGCTTCGCGATTATCGGCATTGAACCGTAGAGAATGGCAGACAGCACCACCATTGCGATATACTTTCCTTTTCCAGCCATGAAGTGCCTCCGCCTTTACTCAAAATTAGAACATTTACGGCTTAATGGGCAGAATAAAATATTGGGATCCCGTTTTATGAGAACCCCAATATTATTTACAATCTTACAATTATCCTTTTACACCCGACATTGCCATGCCCTGAATGACATAACGCT
>CAYVPJ010000370.1:0-1684 GCA_964453505.1 uncultured Oscillospiraceae bacterium
TCTATACCGCACTCGAAGCTTTCGATAATGAAATAGTCGTGTCTTGCCTTCCTGTTTTCCGCAACGGTTTTCAGCGATTTTTCGCCCACATTTCCCACCTCCTTAAAAGACTGTATCTAGCCCCGTGCAAAACTCGCAAATCCGCATGAAATCAAGCATTACAGGACATATTTCATAAAATTATCACTATTAAATATAGAAACAGCCAGCCGAATTTGGTATAATTAATTTGTAGAAAACAATACGAAAGGGGCTGGCTGTTATCTATCGTCAAGAAATTTTGCAGGACATTTCACTTTTCACATCTGCACCAAAAGCAAGCTTTTATGACAAGCTTTTTCTGAATCTGGACTTATCGGACTTTCCCGAATCCACTGCTAAAACAGGAAGAAACGGTTATTCCAAAAGAACCTTGCTCTGTGCTTTTATTGTTATGAAATGTGAATGCTTTTCCTGCATTACAGACCTTTTGGACTATCTCCAAAACAATCTGATCATCGCTCATTACTGCGGCTTTGACATTATGAAGCCTTTACCGTCTTATTGGACTTTTGACCGCTTTATCAGAAATCTTGATAACACTTATCTGCAAAAGCTTATGCAGTCGCAGGTTCTGGAGCTTGCAAAGCTCGGTATTATCGATACTTCGTTCATCGGTCTTGATTCAACTCCGATTTCCGCAAACACTTCTCATAATAATCCTAAATCATTTAAAAGAAACAAATTCTCAAAAGAAAACCATCCAAAATGCGATAAGGACTGTGGTTTGGGTGTTCATACTGCTTCCAATCAGATAAATGAACGTAAATTTGAATACTATTGGGGCTACAAAAACCATGTGTTGGTTGATTGCATTACAGGCTTACCAATCTGCGAGCTTACCACTACCGCCGATGTTGCCGACAGCACGGTTGCTCTCGATATTCTAAGCCAAACCAATGAATTTTTATCTGTTGACGAATGTACTTTTTTAGCCGATAAGGGCTACGATGTCAAGGCAATTTACAACACCGTTTACGACCTTTATCACGGTGAATGTGTTATTCCTCTTAATCAGAGAAACACGAGAAATCCCAAGAAACTGCCAAGCGGACACCCTATTTGTGAAGCAGGGCTTGCTATGCACAAGGACGGTAAATTCTCAGACAATGGCAGAACCCGTCAGAAATACTGCTGCCCATTCAGACAATCGAAATCTTCCGAATGTCCTTGTAACCACAAGAATTGGAACAATGGCAAGAAAAATCGTGGCTGCACGAAATATGTCACAATCCCCGATGATTACAGGCTTTCAATCGACCGTGAATGTATTTCCTTTAAAAAGCTGTATTCTCTCAGAACGGAAGCTGAGCGGTACAATTCTCGTTTCAAGCAGACAGGGCAGGAACGTCTTTGGGTTCACGGGTTCAATGCCGCAAGAAACTTAAATTCGCTTGCTCATATTGCTTTGCTTGCGGTTGCCGCAGCTGCTGTTATCACTAAATCGCAAAAATCTTACAGATGCTTAAAATCCTGCAAGCGTACTGCTTAAACACTAATTTCAATATTTCTATCAAGTTTTCAACATTTTTGTTGAAGGCTTGCTTTGCTGTGCCGTTTTAAGCTCGGTTACTCCTCGTTTACTCTTTTACTCTGCACAATGCACCTTTTGCGATTTCAGAATGGTGCGTTTTGCTCATATCTA
>CAYVPJ010000371.1:0-302 GCA_964453505.1 uncultured Oscillospiraceae bacterium
GGTATCGCACATATAGGAGTGAGTTTTTCTGTACGCTGTCCACGGTGATTGCGGAGATGGAGCCATTAAAGACCAGCTGCATTTCGGCTTCGATGTCATTGGTGCGCCGTAGCGTCAGAGAGCTCACCTTGGGCTTGGCGTAAGCCAGAACTGTGATATTTTTCGAGACGCTTGCTGTATAGCCACGACTATCCGTAACCGTCAGGACCACCGCTACGGTTCCGCTTTTGGAAACCACTCCAACGGTTAGAGCATCACCAGTTGTGTTGGACACTGAGACGCCGTTGCAGGTAGCCGTATAG
>CAYVPJ010000371.1:312-1684 GCA_964453505.1 uncultured Oscillospiraceae bacterium
CGTTATTTTTCGCTGTTGCCGTTCCGGGAGTGACAGTCAGCTTGGAGTAGCCTTGAATGAAAAGCTGATCGTTTCCCGTGATGGCGGTTGTCGTTGCGTAGCTGTCCGCAAAGGTGAATCCGGAAAGCGTCGGGCCGGAGTTTGCTGCGGTAGTGGACACCGTTGCTGTCTTCGATGAGGTAGAGCCAATTTGCGTTGAGCCGCTGTAGGACGAAACTGCAAAGGTGCCTGTGAACGACTTGATAGTGGACATCGCCGTTAGAAGCGTGGTCCTCTGTGCCGCCGTGAGCGTAACCGTCCGGTCTGCTGTTCCTTTTGACCACGACAGGCCGCTGATGGTGAGATACGCCGTTGAACCATTTTTGATGACCAGTGTATTCGTATAGCTGGCCTCATACACGGTCACATTAATTACCACCTTAACTGTGGCAGCATCAGCGGTAAGGGCTGTGACGCTGTTGACCACGGCACCTCCGAGCGTTTTTACCGTTGCAGCAGAGGATGTACCATAGACCTGATTGCTCTTTTTCCTCGCTCTGACCTTGATGTAGTAGGTCGTATTCGGAGAAAGCCCGGTGATGGCCTTGCTTGCCGAGGTTCCGGCTGTCGTGGAAAACTGCGTCCATGTGGAGCCGTTATCCGTACTGTACTGCCAGATATCCGCCGTTGCAGAAGAAGTCGCAGAAATCGTGACACCGCTGGCCGTAATGCTGGACGTTGAAAGTGATACCGTTGGTGCGGCACGATCAATGGTATCCGAGCTGATGGGCGTTCCACTGTAGGTACCGGAAAACCTCCAATATGCAGAAAGAGCAACACCGCTTTTTGTGCCGTCCGCATTGTGATTGACCCGGACAGTTTTCGTTTTCAGGAGTTTAGTATGCTGCCCGGAGGAGTAATCGTTGATAGCCGGAGCTGTATACGTTTCCGAGGTGCCGTTGATGGAAATAGTCGAATCGGCACGGGAGCCGACCTCCAATGTGTAATATTTTAGGTAAACATTGAGCGTCACATCCGAGTAGTTTCCAGTGACGCTTTGTGTAGCCGACCATGTGCAATACAGGCCGAAGTTGTTTACTGGCAAGTTTTGAAAGCTGCCGCTTAGTGCCATATCGGTCGCCTCCTTTCTTAGTCGAGAATTACGATGTTCAGCCCTTCAGAGGCTGTCGACATCGGTACGAACTTTGTCTTGCCCACAGTGAGTTCACCGTCCACTGTGGTTTTCTTTGTCTGGGTTTCATCCTTGTTCAGGGTGAAAATGACTTCGTCGTTGTAGTAACCGGCAAATTCGGTATTCGTGATAACTGTCCGCTGGGACGACGCCGCATTAGAAACTGCGATGCCGTGCTTATCAATTTTGACCTCGTTGGTG
>CAYVPJ010000372.1:0-1676 GCA_964453505.1 uncultured Oscillospiraceae bacterium
TCGTATCAGACCGATACAGATAACGATATTACGGGCAAATCGAGATACGTTTTTCGTAATGATCATGTCAATCTTACCGGCACGGCAATCGGCAATCATCCTGTTGAACGCGTCCCGATGATCAAGGGATGTCCCACTGATGCCCTCGTCGGCATATATATCGACTAAAGTCCAATTCGGATGGCGGGTAACGAAGTCCTCATAGTAATTTTTCTGCAACTCATAGGATGATGTCTGTTGCACACTGTCTGTGGAAACACGGGCATACACGGCGACACGTTGCGCTTCGTCATTATCGTAGTAGTCGAGCTTTTTCTTAGCTGGTATTACATCTCGGTTGGTGGTGTCTACCTTGGTCTGATACCTTTTCCGGACAGCTTCTTTTGCTTCCTCGATATTGTTGCGGTTATTTCTGTTAATCATGAAGCTCTCCTGTAAACGACGAATCCAACATTCTCTCTTTTTCCCACCCTAGCGGCAGCAAATAGTCATCCTTCAAGTCATGCTGATAATATGAGGCAGCAGTAAAGACATCGTCAGATTCAAAGTAAAGAGCTACCGGATGTTCAAGCGCGGCAAGAATCCTCGCGCAGAAGGTCATTTCACCGATATCCTTTGAAACATTACTGATCTTCTTTGTGATAATCAGGTCGATGCTTTTTTCAATACAGTCGCATAACAGCGTACCCCATGCATCCGCTTTATCCATTACCGGTGCCGTCGCACCGTTATCCACATAGAATCCGACGAACTCCCAGTTAACACATTGGGCAAACAAGGCTTCATATCGGCTCTTGATCACATCAAGATAATTCTCGTGTTCTGTAGTGTTGAAATACCGGATATATACCGCAACTTTCATGTGACGGCGGGGATCTGGTCTCTCGCGCTTCGTCATATCCATCTTTGCCTTGTGTTCGCTGATACGGTCGAGCTTAACTGCTTCCTCCGCAGGCAAGAACGGAAATGCCGGTATTATCTCCATGCTGTTATCTGAATCAGACATAAAAAGCCTCCTGACTTCCATCTTGGGATAAGTTCGGCATTATTATATAACCAGGAGCTTATAAATGGAATAAACCGAAAGTCAACACCGTGACTCTCGGTTTATGAAACGCAAAAAAAGATAAAAAAAGACCGTGATTTTCTGTATCACGGTTCCGGTTAACAATGAAAAAGAGAACGGAAAACCGTTCTCAATTCTCTGTGTATTTCGATTTTTCGTTGTGAAGCGTTGATTTCAACTCGCGGACAATCTTCATGATCGATTCGATTTCAGACGCAGAACAATCTGCGAGAACTTCCATCGCCTCGGTTTTGTACAAGTCTTTCACTTCGGGGACATCGGGACGGAGCAACGAATCAGTTGAAACCTGAAGCGCCTCTGCGATTCTGATAAAACTAAGAAGCAACGGGTTCGTCTTCCCGAGTTCAACATTACTTATATGAGGCAGAGACAAACCGGATTTGTCGGCAAGTTCTTGCTGGCTCATTTTCTTTGATATCCGCACATTGCGGATTCGGGAACCGATTCCCGCCAACAGTACTCTGTCGTTATCTGTCAACCTGCCACCTCCAAGCGTATAAGCAGTAGATTATATTACAGATGAATTATATCAGCTCCTCACTAAACAGTATATAACGCACTATATTAGTTTTAATCTCCGCATTATAAT
>CAYVPJ010000373.1:0-1675 GCA_964453505.1 uncultured Oscillospiraceae bacterium
CGATCCTGATGACGGGGGTCGGCGAAAAGATGGAGGATTTGCAGCCGTTCTATCCGGACCGCATGGCCTCGCGCATCCTCGGCATGGGCGATGTCGTCAGCTTTGTCGAAAAGGCGCAGGAGGTGGTCGACCATGAAGAGGCCTTCAAGATGCAGGAAAAGCTCGCGAAGAACGAGCTGAATCTCGAGGACTTCCTGTCGCAGATCCAGATGATGAAGAAAATGGGGCCGATCACTAACATGCTCGATGCGCTGCCGAACCAGGCCGTGAAGATGGATGCCAAGCAAAAGGAGGCGGTGGCGCGCGCTTCCGAGCTGGAAATGAAGCGGTTCGAGTCGATTATCCAGAGCATGACGCCGTGGGAACGAAGGAATCCGAAGCAGATCGATCGGAGCCGTCGTTTGCGCATTGCGGAGGGATGCGGGCGCAAGCTTGCCGACGTCAACCAGCTGCTGAAGCGGTTCGAGCAGATGGGGAAGATGGGGAAGCAGTTCAAAAAGATGGAAAAAAGGTTGCGACACCTCCGGAAGTTCACTACAAAGTAGCCCCTTTACCCGATAAAACGGGCATTCACTACGGAGATAATACGATATGTCAGTTAAGATTCGACTTCGCAGAATGGGCAGCCGCAATGCCGCATTCTACCGTGTAATCGTTCAGGATTCACGCTACGCGACTACCGGTCGCTTCATCGAAACGCTGGGATGGTACGATCCCAAGCAGGAAGGCAACAACTTTTCGCTGAACCTGGATCGCGTGGACTATTGGCTCGGAATCGGAGCCCAGGCCTCCGATACGGCAAACAGTCTGATTGAAAAGGCGCGGGTCCTTCCGGTCGAAAAGGCCGTTTCCGGGACCGTTACCGAAAAAGAGGTTCCTGTCGCTGCCGTCGAGGCGGAAGCTGAAGAGGAAGCCCCCGAAGAAAAAGCGTAAGGCATGAAGCAGCTACTTGAAACAATAGCCAAATCGCTGGTCGATTCCCCGAACGAAGTGCAGATCACCGAGGTGAATGGCGACAAGACCATCATCTACGAGCTGCGCTGCAACGCGAAGGATGTCGGCAAGATTATCGGCAAAAGCGGCAAGACGGTGGGTGCCATTCGTACGATTCTCAACTCGATGGCTGCCAAGCAGGGACGCAAGGCCATTCTTGAGATAGTCGATTAGGCGGTTCCCCACCTGTTGATGTGCATGCAAGAGCGAGCCCCGTGCCCGCTCTTTTTTACTTTGGATCAGACCCCGGGTTGATTGTCGCATGGGTGTTGTACTAAAGATCGATGTCGTAACGCTCTTCCCGCAGATGCTCGACGGTTTCCTGCAGGAGAGCATGATGAAGCGCGCCGCCGCGGCGGGACTTGTCGAATTCCGCGGCATCAATCCGCGCGACTTCACGACCGACAAGCACAACACGACCGATGACCGTCCCTTTGGCGGCGGGCCGGGAATGGTCATGAAGCCGGAGCCGTTGTTTGCCGCGATCGAATCGGTCCGGACGCCGGAAAGCCATGTCGTCCTGATGTCGCCGGGAGGCAGGACCTTCCATCAGTCCGATGCCCGCCGACTGGCGGACCAGCACCATCATTTGATCCTGGTGTGCGGCCATTACGAGGGGATCGACGAACGCGTTCGCGAGGCGCTGATCGACGAGGAGCTTTCGATTGGCGACTATGTCCTG
>CAYVPJ010000374.1:0-426 GCA_964453505.1 uncultured Oscillospiraceae bacterium
CAGATGAGCTACAGACCCATTTTCGACCAGCCCGATTATTTTACTTTTTTTTAATAACCTTTTCAATACTTTGATTGATGCTTTTCAATCGTTAAAAACGCTGATATCAATTGCCATCTCTTCCTTTGTTCCACCGGCATGATGACCTTTATGCGCAACAAACTTTTCAGGACTTATTTCATTTGATGCATAGAGGCAATAAACGTCCTTGGCAATTGCGATAAAATCACCAATGAAATTATAAGAGGCTGGATGAGGTTGGCCTTTACCAAAGAGTTCGCCTTTAAATACTGATTCCCTGTCTATTAATTCAAAATGTTCTCCATAATAGTTATTAAATAAAGTGACAAATTCATCTTTCTTATCTGATTTAACAAAGAAATTAACAACTCTCTTTTCGAATCATACCAATATGGCAACTCTGCA
>CAYVPJ010000374.1:436-1673 GCA_964453505.1 uncultured Oscillospiraceae bacterium
CTCTCTTTTCGAAAGATAGAGGAAGGGATAGTAAATTTTGCAGGTCCTTGTGCTCACAAATATCTAGATATTTGACATCAATTAAACCATGATCAGCAAAAGTAAAGAAAATGGTATCAGAATTATTTTTTACAATTTTTTTAACAAATCTTTGAATCTTTTTAATGACAAAATGGACCATAAAGTGATCAACACCATAATGATGAATATAACCATCTGGAAGTGTCCAATAAAAATATACGAAAACTTTGTCGCTTTCCTTTAGAGCCTGATTAATTATCTGACGAGATTTTTTTAGGTCTGTCGCTTCGCTATTGGATCTTACTTTTTGTGGAAAAATATCGAATAAATTAACCGAAGGATTGGCCTTCCTTATTTGTTGAAATATATTCTCATATGGGCACTTTTCAGCAATTATTAGATTGTCTTTGTCCCTAATAAGTGACCCATCACTGCTCCTTGTGTTTCTAAAAACCTCAATATCACACTGATATTCTTCAAAATACTGGCTCCATGATAACCAGCCAGTCTCAATAGGGAATTTTCCGGATAAAAACCCATTTGTGGAAGCAACAGTTGTCGGAGGAAAGGTGGCATCTATTGTTGTTAAATAATGAGATCGAATTGTGCCTTTTTTTCTTAAGTGCCTATCAATAATATAACTGCCAAGACCATCAAAAAGCATGACAACCACCTTGTTGTGACCTTGTAGTTTTTGGTCAATTTCGGGAATTGTTTCGTGCCAAGTGGGGGCAGAAAAGTGTTTCAATAAGGAGTTAGAAAAGTTGACGATTGTATGATTATTTTTCAGTTCCATTTTCATCATCCGTTAATTCAACATAAGATTCATTTTGTGTGTCTTCGATTTCGCCAAGTTTACTGTTTCCTCTAATGGCTTCGAATTTGTTATTAATCTTGTTCACACGCGTATCTAATTGCTCTCTTGATTTTGTCGTTTTTTCTAAGCTATCAGAGAATTTGTCCCATTCACGGGCAAACATTTCAAAGTCTTTGCTTAAACGTCTGAGCTGACGATTAATTTCTTCAACATTCTTTGCTCTCTCCACTTGAATTTTAACCATATTTATGGTCACAAGTATGGCGGGTAGTGTGCTTGGAGAGGTTAAAACAACTTTTTTATCTCGAGCATAATCTATAACATCACGGCAATTGTGATGAATAAACGCAAAAACCCCATCATTAGGAATAAACATTAAAGCCTCAGGAGCGGTTTTTC
>CAYVPJ010000375.1:0-1671 GCA_964453505.1 uncultured Oscillospiraceae bacterium
CCGCACACGATGATGTCCAGATCCTCGCCGGTGATGACCTCGGCGGCCTTCTTTTGCATCATATCGCGCGAGAGGTGGATCAGCAGGTCGCTCACGCCCACAACGGGGTCGTCTTCGTCCTCGCCGATGACGACGTTCACCACCGTGCCGTCCTTTTTGGCCACGACGCCGTGCAGCGCCAGCGGGCGCGCCACCCATTGATATTTCTTGATGCCGCCGTAGTAATGCGTGTCGGCCAGCGCGAAATCCGCGTCCTCGTAGAAGGGGTTTTGTTTGAGGTCGATGCGCGGCGAGTCGATGTGCGCGCCGACGATGTTCACGCCCGCCGTTAGGGGTTTTTCGCCCAGATGGAACAGCATGACGGCCTTGCCCATGCAGTTGGAGTACACTTTGTCGCCCGCGCGCAGCAAACGCCGCGCGCGCACGCACTCGGCCAGGTCCACATACCCGCGCGCAACAGCCATTTTGATCGTTTCGGCCGTGCATTCGCGCTCGGTCTTGCCCGCGTCCAGGTACGCCCGGTAGCGGCGGCCCAGCGCCTCCACATCCCTCAGTTGCCCTTCGTCATACGTCTTCCACGCGTTTTTTCTTTCCATGACCGCATGCCTCCGCTTTCGTTTGATATGCGTACTATATCACGTTCCGCCGTCGGCTTCAAGCGTTCCGCCGGGATAAGTGACGCCCGTTTCCTCAAAAACAGGCCCGCGCAGGACGCGGTACTCCGTCAAGGGCGGCAGCGTGCCGCCGTTCTCGCGCGTCGTGGGATAATAGAGGAAGCGGCGCTCGCGCTCCTCGTCCTCCCCGATCTCCGTCACGGCGCGCCCCGGCACATGGTCCACGCCGCACAGCGCGGCGATGGTCGCGTGCATGTCGGCAGCGCCGGTCATGGCGCGGCTGACGGCCATCTCCCCCGCCGCATGGGCGGGCTTGACAAACAGGATCGGACAGGCCGGGCCCTCGTCGAACCGCCCGTGGTCGGCGGTGATGATGATGTTCGTTTTGTCGTACAGCCCGATGGTTTTCATGTCCTCCAGATACCGCGCAAGGAAGCGGAAAACGCCCTTTGTCTGCTCCAGGGCCGTGCTGTTCCAGTCGCCCACGAAACGGCCGTACTCGTCCAGATTGCACGGCAGGTGCGCGCCGTTGATGTGATAGACCACCAGCGCGCGGCTCCCCCGCGCCGCCGTCAGCCCCTCCCGCCACGGGAACCATGCATGCAGCAACTGCCGCAGCCGAACCGCCGCTAGAACCGCCGGGCGTCCGGCTTAGATCCCAAGGATTATGCGTCGGTCCGAAGACCTCGGGTTCCGTATACGGTAAAATGCACAATTCTGGTAGGTTTGTCTTTCCAATAAAAACGAGCCCCGCTGCTCGGAATCGGCGGACGGTTTCATTGTCATGTGTTTGGATAATTTTGCTTAAAATTCTTGTACCGGAGCTTGTCGGTTCGCCTTCCAAAGTATCCAGGGAGTCTTTTAGAAGGAACGGTACGCCTGTAAAGCTACCCTTCGGTAATTCGCTTCCCGCACGTGCGCGGGCTCTGTCATACATTTTATAAATAACTGCATTGATTTTTGGATTATATGCCTCAATGCGGGAGATTACTTCCTCGACCAGTTCGAGAGATGTAACCTCTTTTTTGCGAACAAGTTCAGCTAGTCCCAGTGCGTC
>CAYVPJ010000376.1:0-1664 GCA_964453505.1 uncultured Oscillospiraceae bacterium
ATCAGGTGGCGGATACTCAGGGACCAGCAGTCCTTTCACAACAGGCGTTCTGAACACCGCAGGAACACAGACGATGTCTGTGACGATCACCGACTCCCGCAGCCGGCAAAAGACAGCGACACAGAGCATCACGGTCACGGAGTACACTTCTCCATCCATATTGAATGTGTCGGCCTACCGCTCGGACGCAAGCGGCAATAAGCTCGATACCGGCGGCAACATCGCCGTGACAGCGAGCTTTTTGGTGGCGGCTGTTGCCGGCAACTCAGGAACCGGGACCGTACGCAAACGCATCGCAGGCGGGACCTGGGAGACTGCCCTTGCCATAACTCACAATACCAAGATCGTTCTCACAGGTGCCTTGATAGAAAACGCCTATGAGGTGGAGATCAAGCTCACGGATACGGTCGGTACCGTTTCGACGCATGTATTGACCATCCGCCAGGCGCAGTTTGCGTTTGATTTCCGCAATGACCGCGCAGCGCTTGGCCGGCTGGCGGATGGAGTAAAAACCTTCTTATTACCAGACGATTGGACAAGCAACATCAACGCGGCAAAACTCAACGGCAAAGCAGACACTGCGTTTCTTGGCGTCTCGGCAAAAGCGGCGGATTCCGATAAACTTGACGGCGTTCACCTTGCAGATGTCATCCTTGCAGTACATCCTGTTAATTCAATTTATATGTCATATGACTCAACTTCCCCCGCAACCCTCTTTGGTGGAACGTGGAGTGAATTACCAACTGGTAAGTTTTTGAGAGTAGGCACAGGCGGCACTACGGGGGGAAGCAATTCACATATTCATTCTACCACAGCGGTGGCTCTTACTACAGCACAGCTGGCAACCCACAATCATAGGCAACAACGATATGACTGGAATGGAATAATCGCTGACGCATGGGCGCCACTCAGTGAGGCTTCGTCTGGCGGAAATGCTGGTGGGCATATGCCAACAGGAGGAAATGACTTCGGCATGGCCTGGACGTATAGAACGAATCTTGGACCATTATTCACACAAAATTCTGGTAGCGGCGCAGTCCATGGGCATGGTGATACAGGGTCTACCGATAATATTCCAGAATTTTATGAAGTCTACGCTTGGAGGAGAACAGCATAATGTATTACGCATTGACAATAAACGCAAATAATATAATAACTGGCGTACATGAAAGCATGTCTCCAATAACTATTGGTATATTTGCATCAAATCCGGGACTCAAAGATGATACGGTTGTGGCGATTGATTCCCCGGCTGAATTCGAAACGTATGCTGATATTCGCTGTTATAACGAAGACGGAACACTGAAACCCATTCTTTGGTGCATCGAGAACGGATATATGCCATTGCCACTGAACAAAGAAATTATCAACGGAGAATTAGTTGATAAAGCAATTCCCGCCGAAGAACAGCCCCAGACCTTGAAAGAGTACATTGACTCACAGTTTTCAAGCATGCGAAAGGAATCCGAGGACAGAATAACAGCAGTAAAAGAGGAGTCGGATAAAAAAGCACAGTCTATGAGGCCTATTATGACGGAACTCATAAAAGGAAAACCTGCAGATGTCATTATACAATCCAGCGAATTTATTCTTCCGTGGGCAGAAGGCAAATTCATCCTTGATGACGTCCGAATCTGGAAAGGCCAGCCTAAACGCTGTTGTCA
>CAYVPJ010000377.1:0-1661 GCA_964453505.1 uncultured Oscillospiraceae bacterium
CATCTCCTGAAAACGGAGAGCAGATGTAAACAATAGGCCGAAATGCCCGCAGTGCGCGTTCTTCCTTTTCAACAAGTGTCATTGCCTCATAAGCGGTAGGGTCGTAATAACCCTCGCTGTTGAATATGTTGATGCTCATAATGATTCACCTCAGTCTTTCATATAAAAAGCCGTCTCATAGCCATCAGCGCGGAGCAGCAGACCTTTCGCCCAAGGCGGCGTTCTGCCCATTTGCTCACAAACCGATTTCAGTGACATCCGAGGATCGGCTTCGATTACAACCTCGTCGTGGATGTGCATAACAATAGAACAATGATGGAGTGTCTGCATGGCATAGGAGAGAATGTCACGGGCAGTCGCCTGTACGATGTTTTCAACGAACTTCGGCCCGTACGCTGCTGAACGTCTCCAGGTCTACGCTTAGCGTCTTCATATTGTTTTAGTACCCTTTCCTTTAAAAGCTTTTTCTTGCGGTTTTCACGTTGCCGGATACGGTTTTTCATATAGAAACCTCCATTCTGAGCCCCTTAGGTGGCAGCAGATCTCTCCGCCGCCACCCACGGGATTTTGTTTTATCTGAGAAAGTCGTCATCTTCGTCAGTCATGAAATCGGACTCGGCGCTGACCTTGCCGCCGAGCGGTTCGCCGGCGCGAATGAGCTGAAGGTTGTTGAGGCCACAGGCGATACCCTTGTTGCCGTTGCTGTTGAAAGCATACAGAGAAATACTGGCACGACCGTATACACCGGAATACACCTCGGAACGAGTCAGAACGGGATTGCGGTTAGCGTCTACAATACCCGGAGCGGTCGTGGCGTTGGCGTTGATGAAGTAAGTATTTTCATAAGCGGGATCGTCGGGTCTCTCAATATCCCCGTCGCGAAGTGGAGACTTGATGGCAGCCAGGGGCGGAACTGACTTGCCGCTGCCTTTGAGCTTGGACTCGCCCTCGTGGTAAGCGGCTTCGATGGCAGCCTTGATCTTGGTGACAGTTTTCGTATCGGACTTCGGGATAATAAGGCTGACTGAATATTTCGGTGTGCCGCCGTTGATTGACTTGGGTTCCCAGACGTTGGCGTAGCTCCAACGGGTGTCGGGACCGGTGATAACCTTCATGGGATTGTTGATCTTGTTTGCGTTATTGGTAGACATATTACATTTCCTCCATAAAATCATTTTTGGCTGTGTTTGTTGCCATACGTTTGTCGTTTTCTGGTACGAGCGTCGGTTTACCCGGCGGCTTTTCGATATATGCCCCGAGGAGTTCGTCGAAGCGGGATTTGCCGAGCAGCTTCTGCATGGCTGTGACGCCGAGCACTTTGCGTTCATAGGGGTCAAAGCCAGCACCCTCTACGGTATTGATTACTGCCGCTTCATTTATGTACTTACGATTGGATCGGCCTTCGACCAGTTTCCAGCCAGCCCACTCCTTGCCGTTGATTGCCTGCCGCAGGGCGTATTCCTTAATATCGCCGGCCCAGGCAACGAGGTCGTCCGCTTTTGCGAGAATATCCTCAATATCCTCGTCTGTAAGCAGCGGCGGTAGCTTGAATTCGTATCTGGCAAGATCCATATTAGCTTCGGCTCTGGCGCGGCAGTCGTGCTTTGCCTTACAGAAACCGCACCATTCGCCGCAGTGATATGATCCTTTTCCGGCGAAGG
>CAYVPJ010000378.1:0-648 GCA_964453505.1 uncultured Oscillospiraceae bacterium
CAGCTCAATTGTAAAACACCAATTCTTTAGCAAATGGTTAGCAAAAATAATTTATTTATTATAGTAATAACAGGATTTAATAATTGGGCAACTATTACAATCTGGATTTCTATATTTACAATGAGTTGCGCCTATATCTACTAAACCTAAATTATATTCTTTAATCTTCCTGTATAATGTCCTCTCCGAGATATTCAGATCTTCAGCAGCATTTTTCCTTTTACCGCCATGTTTTGTCAATGCTCGTTTAATCATATCTTTTTCTACCTCATCCAATGAAAGAGTCTCTTCTACATATACTTCAGTATCCTGAATATCATCATCCAAATGCTTATTCGAAGCACCCTGCATTACCGGCTCATTTTCATTTTGAGTTATTATGGAAACAGGAGCGGGTTGAACCTGAGTCTTTTGAGATATATTATTCACTTGAGTCTTAAGGTCTGTAATATCACGACGCATATCAAAAAGAACCTTGTATAATATTTCTCTTTCATTCTCAAATGAACTCTCTGTATGCCCCTTACCACCCGTCAAAGTAGGTAGCAATCTATTTCTACTATCAGGAAGATAATCGTGCAACACCTCTTTTGTCACTAAACGTTGAGTTGCCATTATGGATATTTGTTCAGTAAGATTTTTCAGCTG
>CAYVPJ010000378.1:658-1658 GCA_964453505.1 uncultured Oscillospiraceae bacterium
CTGACGAATATTACCCGGCCAATGATAAGTCACTAACATCTCTTTTGCATCATCCGTCAACTGAACTACCGGCATACGATACTTCTCAGCACAATCCACAGCAAACTTTCTAAATAACAGAACAATATCATTACCACGTTCGCATAGGGGCGGTACCTTAATCGGAATCGTACTCAAACGATAGAACAAATCCTCACGGAATCTACCTTGATCGATAGCTTTGGACAAATCAACATTAGTTGCGGCTACTATGCGCACATCCGTCTTTTCCACTTTTGATGAACCCACCTTTATGAATTCACCTGATTCCAACACGCGTAGTAAACGTGCCTGAGTAGCTAAAGGCAATTCTGCCACCTCATCAAGAAATATCGTACCGCCATTCGCCTCTGCAAAATAACCGTTCCTATCATTTATTGCACCTGTAAAGGAACCTTTCTCGTGTCCAAACAATTCTGAGTCAATAGTACCTTCCGGAATAGCACCACAATTGACGGCAAGGTATTTTTTGGTTTTTCTTATGCTATTCTCGTGTATAATCTTTGGAAATACATCTTTACCTACTCCACTTTCTCCCGTTATAAGAACAGATAAATCCGTAGGAGCAACCTGCATGGCAACATCTATTGCACGATTCAATTCAGGTGAGTTTCCGACAATCTGGAAGCGTTGTTTTATTCTTTGTACATCTTCAATATTCATAACAACATAAACTATATGACTGACAAAAATACTGATTTTCTTTCAAAAGCCTGCGATTTTGGCAGTCCTTTAATAAAAAATAATGCACAACAGAACCTTTGGTAATATGTACTTGAAATCTATCCTTAATTTTAGATGCGAAATACCAGCATTATCTCTCGTTTAATGTACTTTTGCATACCAAATATCAAAAACCGGAAATGGCCACTAAATTTAAGATATATATTATCAGACCGGTAAGAGATTTTCTTCTCTACCACCTACTTCAATCTATGTTCAGTCTCGGACGTTTTTTAAA
>CAYVPJ010000379.1:0-1425 GCA_964453505.1 uncultured Oscillospiraceae bacterium
CTTCTTTTCGATAGTCACCAAAGGGGAAATTTAACTCAAAAATTATTGCCCCAATAACACAAACCAAGCTTCCAGCCAGGAATAAAGATTGAGAGAAGGTTTCAGAGAAGACACCTAAACCTTCCGGTCCACCAATATGAGCGACAGCGATTGGGACAATCACGGTACACCCCATTAAAACCATTGAAGGAAGAACCGTACTTAAACGATAGTGTTTCAAAAGAAGAAACATTGGTATTTCCGCAAGCAACAAACCTATAAAAAGATAGATAACTAAGAGCCATGAGGAACCATCTCTAAAGAACTCGAGAATATTAATCCTTGTTCCAATAATAACATAGAACATAGGCGTAAAAACACCATAAATAATTCGCATTAAACCCTTAATTGTCTTTTCCGAAAATTGAGCTTGACGAACAATCATTCCTGCCAAGAAAGCACCAAAGATATATTCTCCACCAGATAAATCACTTAAAAGAACCAAGACTAAAATGAGAACAATTATGGCTCTGGTCGCTAAATGGTCAATTCCTTGAGTTAATTTACTTAAGGAAGAACCTATTTTATATTTCTTAAACACTCTAAAGATTATCAAAACAAAAATGACAGAAACAATAATTAACCAAAACTGTGGATCAACATCTACTGCTATCATTAAGATTGTTAGAAAAAGAATCGACAAGGCTTCGGAAAGATTGGCAATTGCGGAAAGAATGTTTCCAATTACAGTATTATGCAATCCTTCATTAAAGATTATCGGAACGACAAATCCAGCAAAAGTCGATGAAAAGACTAAGGTTAAAAGGACAATGCCGATAAGCTTATCTTTAAGAAAATACTTTCCAAAAAAGAGTGATATAACTATAGAAGCAGCATAAGTTAAAACGGTTATTATAATAAAAACACCTGATTCTTTAGTTAAAAAAGCGAACCCTGAAGTAAGACCCGCTAATAATAAAAATACATTGTTCCATTTATTTTTTACATATTTGGAAATATTTATGAGTAAAAAACTTAATAAGCTAAGTGGAATAATTATGTTTTCTAAAAGTGAAAATCGTGACATTAATATATATTCTGGAACAATTGAATAAATGATAAATGAAATAAAAGAAATAATTAAATTATTAAACAAACAATAAGAGAATAAAAATAACAAAAAACCAGTAGTTATTGATAAATATAAAGAAACTTGTCGATAATCTTTTGGTAGTACCTGATCAAAAGAATTTGCGTTTTTAGTTTTTAAAGAAAATAACCAGCTTCCAAAAATGGGATGATCAAAAAATGGTTGAACAATACGAATTGTTTCTGTGCCTTTACCAATATCAACGTCGGTAACTGTGGTGACGGGATAATTAAAATCACTGATATTTTTTAAATTTGGTTTATTTCCATTTGAAGTAATATTAATTCCGTCAAACT
>CAYVPJ010000379.1:1450-1656 GCA_964453505.1 uncultured Oscillospiraceae bacterium
CAAAAATATAAGTATTTGGGATTGATTCGTAACCTATCCATTTATTGAAATAAAATTTTTTAGTAAAAAGTCCAAGACTTATAAATATTAATAGAGAAATAATAATTTTTAACTTCATAAGAATTTATTTTTATTTTTTAAATATAAAATCAAGTAAAAAAGAGTACTAAATAAAGAAATATAAAGTCCAATATAAAATGATTTTG
>CAYVPJ010000380.1:0-1652 GCA_964453505.1 uncultured Oscillospiraceae bacterium
TTTTTGTGCTATTTTTTTGTGCTATTTTTTTGTGCTATTTTTTTGTGCTATTTTTTTGTGCTATTTTTAACATCTAATTCATTCCTATAAAACTATTTTTATCTAAACCCTATTCTTTAGACTTGTTTTATAGCTGTGCTAACATCTAAATAAAACCTAAAGCACAGCTTTTTTATTCTTTGTTTCTAACTATTATCGTTATCTAATCTGTTTATATAACTGTATTAACATCTTAGCCTTCAAACGTTCACTATTTTTTATACTGGAACTGAATCTATTTCTACAATAAGCTCAAAAAAAGCCCAGAGGGTTAGTCTGGGCTTATATCTGTTCCTTTTAGTTAGTCTGAAGGTGTAACTTTAAAGAGTCCTCCTTCTTTGAAGTCATCCAGAACATAACTTCTTCCGTTAACTTTAACTTGAATAAGTCGCTCTTTTAGTAGTATCCAAACTGAACTGGAAAGCATGTGCACCTTGCCTCCCATATAGCTAACATCTACAATGCGCTCAATTCGTTTACTGTCGCTCTTGAAGATAACTAATTGGGCATACTCGTCTCCGGTTTTTTCATATCTGTAATAGATACTCATCTTCTTCTCCCGCAATCTAAACAGGTGTTCTCATCATCTGTAGTATTTCTATGTCTGCATACAAGGTTCTGGATGTATGCCATGTAGCACTCTGTATCGTCCTTATACGCCTTCCCAAGCAAAAACTGGGTGAGGTTGATATCTACTCTATGTCTATCGGAAAACCTCTTCTCCATGAACACGAGAGCCGCTTTCCGCTCAGTAAGAGTTATCCCCTCAAATGTCGAAACCTCTTTGTAGATTTCTACATCTTGTTTGAAGTTGAATAGCTCACCTGTTCTATCCACAATCTTTCCGCTGGCTTCCACATCATGGAACTCCACTACTCCATCAAAATCCCAGAGGGTTGTCTGAGAATCTCGTTCGTAAAGCTTGCATCCTCTAAGAGGCATAACTTCACTATCACAGCATCTGCAAATCAGGCACAAGTCCCAATTCTTACAGTTGTGTACATTTTCCATTCTATCCCCTAATCCATCTTCTTACTAAGAACATTTCCCACATACCCTGAAGGAAAGTGTCCAGCTCTGCGATATTCTGAAACTTTTGACTCATAGTAGCTCCTGAACTAAATGTATAGTCCAGTCTTACGATATCCTTATCTACTTTGAAGCTAACTGTTCTATCTCCAATCGCTTCACCTATTACCTTGCAGAGGTACTTGCAGCTTTTTATGCAGTCCTCTTCTACGTTTATTTCTACTGTGTTTTCTATACACCTTTCTTTTGCACTTATTGCTGTTTTCATCCTATCACCTCACATGTCAGTGTGACAAACTCCTCTGTGGTTTCAAACGGGTCTACCTTCAAGTATATCTTTATGGCAACCTTGCCATCGCAGAGGAACTGCTCTGCGTCAAGGCATGAGTCTATATCTGTAAAGGGATTCCCGCAACAGACTTCCCAAGAAAGGAAGTAAATCTCACCTGAAAAGTCCAGAGTCCCTGAAAAGCCTGCGCTTCCCAGAGTTAGGTCTATTAGGTCTTTTCGTACAGATGCTCTGCCAGCTCTTAAATATCTTTCAGCTTCGCACCTTTCCTTAAAATGCTTCCTGTCTGGGACTG
>CAYVPJ010000381.1:0-279 GCA_964453505.1 uncultured Oscillospiraceae bacterium
CAACCACGACGGGAATGGCCTGCTATTTTGCATAATGCTTACCGAGCACCCGATGGGAGTGAAGCGGTAATCGTAGTTAATATTACTGATCAAAATCAGACAGGGAATCTTTCGCGGAACAGAAAAAAGATTAAAATAAATTTATCACCCTGGGAGATAAAACTTATCAGGGACATATAAAAAAAATTAAATTTTATAAAGATGAAACGAACATAAACTTTTTTATACAAAAATTGCACAAAATCAAATTTTTAAAAAAGTTTATGTGAGAACGAAGTG
>CAYVPJ010000381.1:289-1651 GCA_964453505.1 uncultured Oscillospiraceae bacterium
AATAAATTATAAAATTTTAAAGAAATGAAAAAAATTTCAAAGCTTTATTGGTTAATAACTATTCTTTTTATAGCCATTAATTCAGATTTTGCTGTTGCAAACACAAACAAAGATCTGAATTCTGAATCTAATGAGCCACACAGGATAGAAAGGATAAATAATAATGAGGCATTAAAAAGTTTATCACAATTTAAACAAAAGGGAGATATTCCTCCAAAAGCTGCCTGTCCGTTAATTCCATTTGGATCAATAACCGGCAAACCAACTAAAGATCAAATAATAAAATACCTGGATAGCTTTCGGAGTGTTGGTATTGATCAGTTTTTAATATATCCCCGTTCGGGATTGGAACTTGAATATATGAGTGATGAATGGCTGGATGTTTGTGAATATATTCTTGAATATGCTGCAGAATATGGTATGCACATTTGGCTTTATGATGAATATAATTGGCCTTCCGGTAGTTGTAAAGGACAGGTAATAAAACAAGATGAAGATTTTGCAGGTAAAAAAATTTCCGTATTTTCAAATCCTGTCAACATGGGTAAAAATAATTACTTTTGGTCAATATCATCAGTCCCTCTTTACGCTGATTTACTTAATCCTAAAGCAGTAGATGCATTTATATCTCTTACGCATGAAAAGTATTATAAAAGATTTAGTAAATATTTTGGTCCGGTAATAAAAGGAATATTTACTGATGAACCCAGTCCCATGTATTCAGCCCGAAGCAGAACCAGTGGAAGAACCAGAAATAGAAGAAACCTATGGACCATTGACACCAGATGGAAATCTTTCACTTGTAGATGATTATGGAACCATTGAAGCAGGAGGCAAGCAATTTATTACGGTTGTGACGAAATCTGGAAATTATTTCTATATCATTATTGATCGTGATGATGAAGGAGATGAGACAGTTCACTTTTTAAATATGGTTGATGAGTCAGATCTTTTAAGCCTTATGGATGATGAGGAAGCACAGGCATATGTTGACTCAATTGCTGCATCAGGAGATGCAGAGGAAAAGACAGAGGAAGTAGTGGAAGAAGCTACCGAAGAATCCACAGAAGTAGAAGAAGTGACTGAAAAAAATAAGCCTAATTATACTGGCATTATGGCAATCGTTCTTCTTGTAACAGTCGGTGGTATTGGTGGTTATATCTATATGAAATCCTCTAAGAGTAAGAAACCAAAGAGTGCAGGTCCTGATCCAGATGCAGATTATTCAGATGAAGAAGAGGATTACCTTGCAGGACTTGACGAAGAGGATGACATCGAAGAGGAAGAAATTGCAGAAGACTTTGATGAAGAATCTGAGGATGACGAAGAGTAATAAAATTTAATGAATTACTGATTTAAGGG
>CAYVPJ010000382.1:0-206 GCA_964453505.1 uncultured Oscillospiraceae bacterium
TGTGACGGCGGGCTTCGCGGCTGTCTGCTTCGTCATGGCGTACCTGCTGTGGCGCCTGGCGGACAGAAAGTATTTTACAAACGTTGTGATAGGCTTTACGGCCTTCGTCTGCGCGGTCTACGGCATACTTTACACGCAGATAGGCTATGGCTACTCCGGCGACCATGAGGAGATAACCGATCAGGCCATAGGGCTGGTGGGAGAGA
>CAYVPJ010000382.1:246-616 GCA_964453505.1 uncultured Oscillospiraceae bacterium
TGCGGGCGGATTTTTACGACTGCTTTGAAAACCTGAACCTTTTCTGGGAGATGCCCTCTCTGCGCTGCTTCCACAGCATAGTGCCGGCCTCGGTCATGGAGTTTTACCCCTCCGTCTCGGTCACAAGGGACGTTTCAAGCAAGCCCTCCATGGATCTTTACGATCTGCGCTCGCTGCTGTCCGCGCGCTGGCTGTTCATAGAGGAGGACAACGAGGAGCAGAGCCCCATGCCCGGCTTTAAGTTTTACGAGAACCAAAACGGCTACAACATCTATGAAAACGAAAACTTTGTGCCCATGGGCTTCACCTACGACCACTTCATAACCCAGGCGCAGTACGATGAAATACCGGAGGAATCCCGCAGCAAGGT
>CAYVPJ010000382.1:626-1645 GCA_964453505.1 uncultured Oscillospiraceae bacterium
GTGATGATGTCCGCCATAGTGCTCAGCGATATGCAGGTCAAGCGCTACTCCGACCGGCTGACCCAGCTTGACGACATCGATTACTATATGAGCTACAACACCTTTACCGAGTACGCCGAAGATAGGGCGGGCGCGGCCTCCTCCTCGTTCAAGGTCGCCAGCGGCGGCTTCACCTGCGAGATAAAGCTGCGGCACAACGACCTGGTGTTCTTCTCCGTGCCCTATGACGCGGGCTGGACGGCCTACGTCAACGGTGTGGAGACAGCCATAGAAAAGGTGAACGTCGGCTTTATGGCTGTGCCGGCCGGGCGCGGCGACAACGTGATCGAGTTCAGGTACGAGACGCCGGGGCTTAAAACGGGCCTGATGATCTCCGGCGGAACGCTGGTGGTGGCCGCGGCCTATGTCGCCGCCCTGCTCATCATAAAGCGCCGCCGCACCATGGAGGAGAAGCTGACGGAGGAGCTGTATCAGAAGCAGGATTCCGCCGCCGAAGCCGATCTGCCCGGTGATATGGAGGTTCCGCCGGAGGAGGATCTGACCGTGATCCGCCGGCTGGAGGATGTGCCGCCGCCAAAAAACGAGGACGCGCCGGAGGAGAAAATATATCCGGAGCTTTAACGCAATAATGCAATAAATTTATAAAAATCGCGCTCTTAGTAGACGTAAAGGAAACACCTGCGACTAACATCAGGGAGGTATTGCCATGAAACGTTTTACAGCACTTGCACTGGCAGCTTTGATCGCGCTGACACTTGCGGCCTGCGGGGCCTCGGAAAAATCGGCGGACATGATGTACAGCTCCACCGCATCGACGGAAAACGGAGACTACGGTTACGGCTATTACGACACGGCCGCGCCGGAAGCTTCGCCGGAGGAGACCGAGACGGCCTCTGCGTCCGCTGGTTCGGCGGGTGGAGAGGTGCAGACTCAGGACACGTCGCGCAAGCTCATCAAGAACGTCTGGCTCAACGTTGAGGCGCTGGAGTTCGACAAGATGGTGGCGGAGGTACAGAAAA
>CAYVPJ010000383.1:0-902 GCA_964453505.1 uncultured Oscillospiraceae bacterium
TTAGGAATTTGGTACGATAAACCTACGTCACGTAATTTCAAGTATGAACGATCAATAACTGAATACAGATCTGATTCGAATGCTCCATAATCGCCATAAAAAGTATGTTGTGTATTTTGAGTTACCGGAGTAGTATTCTCACTATAGGTACCATCGGCATTCTCAACAACTGAATTAGGCACTACAAATGGATTACGGTTATTCATAGTTGATTCAAATGCTGAACCTGTCCAATGCATATAATCTTTTGTATATGAATAAATATAACCACCATAATGAAAATCTAATGTTGCGCTAAGGCTTAAACCTTTCCAAGTAAATGAATTACTTAAACCCATCGCAAAATCCTCATTTACACTTCTGTCGGTCACTTGCATGTCGGCCGATTGCATTACGTTACCGTTACCATCAACAATAACTCTTTCAACACCATCAATTTCTACAGTGCGTGGAACATAGGTTTTGAATAAACCAACTTCTTCGCCTTTTTTAGCTATAATTACAGCATTACCAAAACCATCAATTGTGATTTCACCTTCGGCTAACTCAACAACTTTGTTGACATTTTTTGAAAAGTTGTAATTAATGTTCCATTCAAAATTTTTGGTTTTAACAGGTATAATATTTGTCATAAACTCAATACCTTTGTTGTTCACATCACCCAAGTTCGTTAATTGGAATGTGTATCCTGACGAAGGATCAATTGGTAAAGTAGTTATCAAACCATGTGTAGTTTTGTCGTATAAAGCGACATCAAAACCTAAACGGTTATTAAAGAAACGCACATCAATACCAAGCTCAACTTCCTTAGTAATCTCAGGCTTTAACTCATTGTTTCCAAGCTGATTACTAACAGTGTATGAATTCACATTATTCAAAGGAAATTTTAAATCGTCAATTTC
>CAYVPJ010000383.1:912-1645 GCA_964453505.1 uncultured Oscillospiraceae bacterium
GATAAGGATCAGCATCATTACCTGTCCATCCATAGGCAGCACGTATTTTTGCAAAACTTAAAATACCCGATTCAATAGACTGTTCTGCCAAGAAATCAGTAATAACAAAACTGGCAGTTGCACCCGGGTAGAAGAATGAATTATTATCCAATGGTAAGGTAGAAGACCAATCGTTACGAGCTGTAAGTGATATAAAAGCATAGTTCTTATAACTTATATCGGCACTGGCAAATACACCAATGAGTCTTCTTTTTCTTTGGAATTGTTCAGCAACAGCATCGGTCAAAGAGTTTGAGAAGTTGTAATAACCATCAACATCAACCGATGAAATTTTTCCACTGATATAATCATATCCCCTCTCGTTTATATTAGTACCTACAATGGCATTAAAAGATAGATCAGGCGAAAAATTTGTACTATAATTCAGTAGGAAATCATGGCTATATTCATAACGAGTTCTTTTAATACTTTCGTAACTACCTACAGATCCAGCATTTGTCCCAAAATTAGGTGAAGTAGGCGAAAATTTATACTTCGCAATCCAAGCTTCAGTAGTTGAATTTTCAATATCACCACTAAAACGATAAGTTGCATTTAAATTTTCAAGAATATTGTATTTCAATTCAAACTTACCGTAAACTTTATTTTTACCTTGTTGTGATCCATTTTCATTTAAAGCAAAGTAAGGGTTGATTCCATAGTCATAAATTCAGGTGGTCTGGCCCTAAATATG
>CAYVPJ010000384.1:0-1644 GCA_964453505.1 uncultured Oscillospiraceae bacterium
TTTTCAGTTCGATCGCCAGCGCGGCCGTTTCCGCCGGACGGGTCATATCTTCCGTCACCGTTGACGGTTTCGTTGACGTTGTAGTAATTTAACACACCGTCGGAGCCGTACCACCCTGTGGGAAGGTCTCCAGCCAGCTCAAACTTGCCCGCATCGTAGGTGAGCTTTGCCGCAGCGCCGACATAGGTGCCGCCGTTCACAGAGACATTAACTGTGACGGTGTCGCCCGCGTATACCTGTACTCCGGTCTCAGTATCACGGTCGGTCGCGGTGCTGACAACTGCGTCAATGGTATAGCTGGAGCCGTCCTTGGCAGCGACAGTCCAAACACCGTCCGCGTATGTGCAGTTGACTAATTCGTTGTCGATGAGTGAGGTGACATTGCTGTTATAGGTGCCGGTGGCAGCGATGGTGCCGGTGCCGGAAACGTATAGCGTTCCGCTATTCGTAACGGTGACTGCAAAGGTCTTTCCGTTAAGCGCAAGGGTTATGGTCTTTCCGGTCGGGACCGTTGCCGCGCCGCTGCAGTCAGCCAGCAGGGTAACGGTTTCTCCGCTGACGGCGGCGGCAAAAGCTTCGGCAACTGTTTCGTAAGCTGTGGAAGCCGTCCTCGCGACATAGCCGGCCAGGGCAAGCTCTTCGTCCGTCTGGCTTTCGATTGTAAACGGGCTGAACTGTGCGCTCGAAAGCTCGATATACTTGTTGGGAGCGGTGCCGAGAATCGGGCAATAGGTCGTAGTAGTCTCGGTGCCGTGCGTATGGGTAACCTTCACGGCGCCGGTCCAGCTGCTCGGAACCGCCAGACGGAAGGTGATGGGTTCGGAAGGAGTGGTTTCGGGATTTAAACCCAACATCGGGGTGACGTCGTAAGTGATACTTGCGACCTCTTCGGTACTCCCGGAAACAGCCGTAACAGCCGTCAGTACAACCGTCAGTCTGTCAACATCGGTCATACGCTGAATGCCTGTGTCGCCAAATTGCTTGACCGCAGTATTGTCAAGAAGCGGGCTACTATCAAATTCTTTTACTGCCGACACACTGACTTGCTTTGCAACGACAACGAAATAACCGGGTGTAGTTTTCGTCGAGATAGCTTTGTCGCTTTGGAGATAGGCGCTCGGGTCGGTGCTGAATTTGCCGTCGGAGATGAGGAGCGTGCATTTATTGTTGCCGGTATCTTCGTCATCATCCAGCCACGCCACGGGACCATTGAAGGTGCCGCCGTTGACGGTAACCGTTGCTCCTGCATAGCCCTCATTATCCACTACCGCAAGCGCATAGCCGTGGGTGGAGCCGCCACTATTATTAGGCGCCTGGCTTGGGTCTGCAGTGGTGGTGATTGTTCCACCGTTTATGGTCATTACGCCGGCCTTAATTTCAATAGCAGAAGTACCGCCGCTTATTGCTGCGCCAGCTGCTATTGTCCAGTTAGCATATCCCGCGGCATAGATCCCGGTACCTACCGAAGTTATGTCGGCAGTACCGCCGATGGTAATATTGGGTGAATTGACAGGATCCTGGATACTGCCATTGATGTAAATGCCATGTCCTGCTGTGGTGTGGCCATCACCGGGAGATTGGATTGTCCCGTTAAACGTGACATTCACTCCATAAGCTTTCCCGCTCAAATGATCGATAAATAAG
>CAYVPJ010000385.1:0-1639 GCA_964453505.1 uncultured Oscillospiraceae bacterium
CGAGTGCGATGGAGCATAGTGCAATCAGCGTAGGCAGTGCAAGACTGTTTGTCATAAACAGTCGCACTGCTTCTAACGTTTCTATAGTAACTTTTGGCAGGCATCTATCCAAATCATCGATAAGCACAACGAGCTTTTTTATTTCCGATTTTTTGAGGAGTTCATCAAAATTCATCTGAAATTCGGAGAACACGCTCGAAACAGAATTGTTATTTTCAAACACCTTTGCGTCCTTCAAGAATTGTCCGGCGGTTTCAATTGTAGCTTCGGCACTGCCTTTGTCGGCAACAGCACTTTTCACACTATCGATACTTGCTATTAGCAAGCCTGCAGGGGTAAAGCCTGTAGCCAAAGAGAAAATTGCGCCACCTGCCGCTTTGGCGACGGAGAGCCAATTAATGTTTTTCCACAACTTACTTAAAGTTTCCTTTGCCTTGTCCGCTATCTTCTGATTTTTCTCCAGTTCAGAAATGATTGAACTCATCAACGCGGTCTTGGCATCTTCAAAGCCCTGATGCCTCCAACCGTTAAACTTGATGCAGACAATGCCGTCATCATTTGCGGAAAATTCAGACTCTACCATTTCCAAGATACTGGATTTTCCAGCACCCCAGTCTCCGTGGACGCCGATTGATATCGGGCGTTCATCACAGTCACGAATAATACTGGCGATTGTTTTGGCAATAGCCATATTGTTTAGCATATCTACTTTGGTTTCGTTATCGGATAGCAACATGCTACTTTCCTCCTCAAAATTACTGTGTTTCACAAACGCCAGATTGCTTTGGCTATAATGTTTGATGTGTTGCTGAGCATGGTAAAGAATAAGTCCTATAACATCCGCCTTATTCTACGCCTAAAGCCTTAAATACGGCATCTTCAGCGCTTTGGTATGGTATCAGTTGGAACGCGCTCATCAACTCTGGTGGTACTGTGGAAAAATCGGTGAACGAAATGCTCGGTATCAGAACACGCTTTGTCCCGCTGTCAATACATCTTTCACGCACTATTTCGGGTCGGCCTATTATAACGAAACTCGTCAAATTTACAGTCCCTTATTTCCGCCAAACTCGCAGCCATGCTGATGATTGTGCCCGTAGTACCAGCGGCCATAGCGGTATCCGTAATGCGGTGGGCAATGAGCACAGTCCCCATTACATTTGCCATTGTGCTTTTTTGTGTGGTCGGAAAGCTCACCGGCAACACCCATAGCAAACAGCATCTTTGTAAAGAAACCCATCTTCGGAGCTGGCTCATTCCCGCCCTCATAGCCGATATCCTCTTCGTTTGTAGAAATATCGATTTTTTGGCGCTTGCATATCTGTTGAAAAACATCATCGTCGATAGACACATACAACTCTTCGAGGTCATCCTTTGAAAAGGGCTCGGACACGGTGTCAGCGAGCTTTGTCAGCGTTGGCTTGTCCATCTGCAACATCAGCGCCATCACTTCATCAGGAGCAAACCGAACACCATCGGCAAGAGCCTTATTGACGAGCCGAATTGCCACTTTATCATCAGTAAATTCCTGTGCTATCTCAAACACTTCGCTCGACGAATCAAAATCGGTCAAGCCGGACATTCTGCTGATGCGTGTGCTTTCAGCCCAATCGTAAAAGCGTTCATAATAATCAGCCCA
>CAYVPJ010000386.1:0-1639 GCA_964453505.1 uncultured Oscillospiraceae bacterium
CCCGCCGGACTGGTAGTACCCACTGCGTCCCCACAGACGGCAACTGAGGGTTTGATACTGAAGCCATCCGTTCACCAGGAAGTTGAGCGAGTTGTCCGGCGTTTCCACGTAGATAACGCCTAGCCGGTGTTTCCAGTATTCCCAGACAGCTTCCAGTTCGCCCTGGATCAGGGTTGTCCCCGCACAGCGCAGGAGTATCGCTCGCGCCTGCTCAGGGGTCTTCCCGGAGCCAAAGCTGAACGCGATTTCCTTTTCATCATTGTCGTCCAGTTCAAACGGCACCTGGATGCTAACGCAGGGATCCAGCCCCGCTCCGGTTATACCGGACAGCCGATCCCGCTGCATAGCTGCAGGTCTTTCAAGACTTCCGTTCCTGCCCAGGAACTCGCTTCGGTCTCCACAGACATAGCGGTTGGTTTCGCTAGTATCCAGGAACACCACCCTGTCCGGGAATTCCTTGTTGTAATGGTTATAGGCCAATAGGGCCCCGCTCTTGGGATCTACTTCCGTTACGATATGCATCAGATTTTTATCCCGCAGGCTGCCCATTACCAATTCATGGTACGCGCTTATAGACAAGGACCTGCGTCGGCCGGAAGCATTCCGTATCTTGAGCAGCGCAAACTTGACCGGATGCTCTAGCGAAACGAACACCGTCAACTCCGTCTGGATGCCGCCGACCTTGTGCTCAAACACACTGTAGCCGAATCCATGACGGGCCACGTAGGAGTTGGCGTCCGGGGCCGGCAAGGCGGTAGGGGACCAGTATTTTCCCGATTCCTCATCCCGGATATACAGCGCTTCCCCGCAGGAGTCGGTAACAGAATCGTTTTTCCAGGGAGTCAGGCGGAATTCGTGGGCATTCTCGCTCCAGGTATAAGAGCTCCCGCTTTCGGAAATTACGGTGCCGAAATGCTTGTTGGCCAAGACATTCGCCCAGGGAGCCGGCGTTGCAATTCCCCGAGACATATTCATTACATACTCACGTCCATCCCGGGTAAAACCGCCATAGCCGTTATAGTATTCCAGATCCGTCCGCATGCAGGAGTCGCCCTCTTCCCTGTCCTGGCCAAGTCCTTTTATGCTGGCCAATAAAGGGCGCGGGGCGCGGATCGGAATCTTACGCTCCAGCTGCTCCGCCAGCGTCCCGCCCCTGTCGGTAATGATGACGCGCGCTACCGTCTGCATCAATATCTTGTCTTCCTCCGACATCTGGTCGGCACGCCGGAGGAATATGCCGCCGGGCTTGTTTGTCATCCCTGCACTGTGCTTCGAGATAAGATCGTTGATCTTTTCGGTCATTGCATCGCGATACACCGAATGATCTTCGTTCCAAATAACGAGATCCACCCGCAGGCCTTTCATTCGCCAATAGGAATGCGCTTGCACCAGATGGGCTATAAGCTGGATGTTCTCGCCTTCCTCTATGCGCGCAAGGACGATTGGCAGGTCGCCGGAAATGCTGTAGCCCCAGAGATCGCTTTGCCCCCTGAAATTCTTCTTCAGCACGCTCGGAGCGGCCCGCCAGGCCGGGTTTACATAGACGACTGCGCTGGCAAGCCGGCCATATATTTGGGCAGAATCCTCCATTGCATTGATCTGCTGGAGAGCGATCTGGCCATGCGTCCACGCAAGGTTG
>CAYVPJ010000387.1:0-1636 GCA_964453505.1 uncultured Oscillospiraceae bacterium
CCTTCGATTTTTGGCATAAGAAAAGCGCCTCGCCGGGTGGCGGGACGCTCGAGAACGGACTCTATTAAGCTCGACAAACAGGAATTTGTCTACTTGTTAGTTTTTTGCAAGATACGGTGATAAATAGGATCGTCTGGCTTTGCTGATGTGACGGGGGTCAGCAGCCCATCTTTAATGAATTGTTCAATACGCAGAGCGATCCAAGCATCGCCGATTCCAAGCTGGTATTTTCCCAGCACCTGTCCGACAAGCCGTGCCTCCATAAATTCATCTTCCTGTTTTTCCAACTCTCGAAGAATAAATGTGTCGTACAGAGATTTGGGAGCACTGACCAATTTACCATTTAACACAGCACGCAGAGGCGTATTTTCCTGTTGCAGTTCTTTCCAACGGTTTGCCAAACTGCGAAGATAATTTGCAGGCAACTTCTTCCCCAGAAATGCCATTTGCCCAAAACGATATGGCGCAACTTCTCCCCAACCGGCGTACTGCATGATACAACCATCCGCCCTACTTTCCCATGCCGGGAGTTCTACAAGGGTAACATCCAATTTTTCCAGCCCAACAGGCCTCAGCTGTTCCATCAGCCAATACAGGCCACACATATCATCCGGCACACAACTTCCCCATACGCGAATTGGCTCACCTTTTTGAGCCCGCTCCAGCAACATAGCATAATTCTTGTGCGCGTTATTCAGAAGTTCATTCACAACTTGAAATGCCAGACTGGGGAATATCCCCATCAGCAAGGATATTGCCGCCTCTCGCTCTGACCCAATTCCAGTTTCGGAAATTTTCCCAACAGACAAGGCCAGAGGAAGATTGATTATATTCTTTCGGTCACCCTCTAATGGTATGGCATTCTCCCAACCACAGCGCTCTCGATCTTCCACTTGACGCTGGAACTTTTCGATGTCCGTTTGGTCAATCGTTCTATCTTCATCATGGGTGAAAATCACAGCAGTCGAGCCGCCTAAGTGGTTCTTGTGTCCAAGCGCCATACTCATGGCTCCTGCGACGCTATCATTGAATACCACTTCTAACATGACACACACCCTTTCCAATCTTGCTTCAGTTTAGACCTACAAACGCCGATTTCTCTACCAGTGGCAGTATACCGCAAAATCCCTTACCCGTCCAGCATTTCACAGTAAAATGAAGCCTGCTGTAGAACATCCGCAGTAGACACGAGCACGCTTTTTAGCCCTTGATGCGCGTCATTCCACACCGTGTCAGCCATGTTGTCCTCGCTCTGCCGCCGCCACTGGAAGCGTGAAGCGGGGATGCTATCCGTCACATCCGTGTTCCCATGCCATACGCGCGCGGTCAATGTGGTAGAGCGGACGTTCTCCGTCAGGAACACCGTTCCCGCCACGATCTCGACCCGATATCCGAGCAGCGTATCCATATCGGAGTAGATTTGCTCCTGCGCCTCCCGGTAGGCGGGACTGCTGGTGACCGTCGAGACAATCGCGTCGTCGGTGATCTTGAGTTCGGCCTGCGAGAGCCGCTGCGTCAGCGCGTTCACATCCTCCGCGTCGGCCTTGCTCGATACCATGAGCCGCAGGTACTCGTTGCCCGTGATGTCGGCGGCATTGAGCGCGGCGATGGTCGCCTCACGGGAAAAGAGCGTGTC
>CAYVPJ010000388.1:0-1633 GCA_964453505.1 uncultured Oscillospiraceae bacterium
TAGCTACATTAACATATATATATCGTTTATGTAAAATATAAATGTCGTTTAAAACACGAATAATAAGCCGAAAAAGACATATAAATATAAGGGCGTCGTTTTCATAATCGATTTGGTTGATTTGTTGGAAACTAACATTTCCGCGTGTTTATATGGATTATCACTCATTTTGATATGAGTAGAAGTTGGGTTCAACCATCATATCGATACCGGGATTACAGTATACGGACACCCGCTTCTTCAAGCGCCGATTTGGTTTTATTGTCGAGTTCACCGTCACTTACAACGATATTCACATCCCTTGGCATGGCATAAGTGAATGTGCTTACAACGCCGACCTTTGTGGAGTCCATTAGGGCAACAACCACGTCAGTATTGCGAATAGCCGCCCGCTTCAGCTCACACTCATCTTCTGTTCCGCAGGTGAAACCGTGTTCCAATGTAAACCCTGTGACACCGAGGAATGCTATCTGAAAGTTTGTATTATCAAGATAATCAAGGCTTTTAGAGGAACAGGTGCTCTGACTGGCTCGATTAACTTTGCCTCCAACTACATGAATCTGGACTTGCTCCAACTGAAGCATCTCCTGTACACAGGTGAGTCCGCTAGTGAATACCATGTAGCGGTTATCCGGAATGTGTCGCGCCAGCAGCGTTGTAGTTGACCCCGAGTCCAGGTAGATAGCGGTATTCACGCGCAGCAACTCAACAGCTTTTCTAGCGATGAGCTTCTTGGCTTCAATATTGCGAACGCTTCGTTTCATCAACAAATCATCCGTACCGATGACGACATCTACAGACTTCGCGCCGCCATGAACACGCACGATGGAACCCGCTTTATCCAGATACTCCAGATCGCGCCGAAGCGTCATCTCTGAAATCGGCTTGAACTGAGCCATTAACATGCTGAAGCTTACGTTGCTTTCCCTGTTAACCATCTCAACGATTTGCTTTCTGCGGGCTTCCATCTTCATCATGCGTTCTCCTTGCCATGATTATTCTGCAGCACAACTGCGCTATTTAAATGCTTATTCCTGTCCGTGGAAATGATCATGCCTTCTGTCCGGGGTCTGCCTCATGAGCCGTAAAGCGTAACCTTACTCAAACCATTATAACCTGATTTCAGGCATTAATCCAAGCAGTATTTATCATAAGGCTGCCGTTATACTGCCGATGATTGATCTAGTTCCCGCAATAAAATGATGCTCAGAAATCTTGTGCTATGATATTTTTAGCAACAGAATCAGTTCTGTCATGAAGATAGGCTTTATTCAGTTCCAGTTTGCCAGCAGGTATTTTTCTGCTTCCAAGCACCACAGTCCGTTATGACGCGCGACAATATCCGCCAGTACGGCAAACCGTTCATCCTGCTTGCCAAGCGACGCAAAGCTGTCAATGGCTGTAAGCGGCATGCTGATGTGTGTGTAGATCAGCTTTTTACCACCGGGTATCATAGGGAGATTGAGTGTGGTGTCACCGGCGCTGTCCAAACCACCAACATGTGTTACCATGACAGCCGGGCGGATGCGACCTTCTGCTGTCAGCTGTAGGGATTCGATCATGTCCTGTGTGTTACCACCTGTTGTCCCGATTACATGGGCTGAGTTGTAATGAACATCATAATAATTCAGTT
>CAYVPJ010000389.1:0-1620 GCA_964453505.1 uncultured Oscillospiraceae bacterium
ATCCAATCCGTTTTTTTATTTCAAATCTAAACCAGAGGTCAACATCTTGACTTCTGGTTTATTTCTTTCTTAGCCTCCAGTTTATATAATTTTCAAGAAAACACTATGTTCCGGAGGGATTCTATGTCTGATCTGATAAAACGAGCCGATGACGCTGATCTCGAAGTCATGCCGTCTTTTGACTTCGTATTCGAAAAAGAGGCCGAGCAGCAGACGCAAATCGCAGAGCATCGTGCATGGCTTAAGAGCATTAAGCATGAACGCCCCCTGCCGAAGCATCACTTCAAGGTTGCGGTCTATATCCGCTATTTTAACCAGACAAAACACGAGGACTACCTCGCGTTTCACAAACAGCAGTTTCTGGATACCATCGGTCTCTGCCCTAACTGGGAGTTTGTCGGTTTCTATGTGGATGAGGGTGGAACCGCGCCGAACATGGAAACAGCCGAGGAATGGTCGAGGCTCCTTCAGGACTGTTACGAGGGGAAAGTCGACCTCATTATTACCCAAAAGGCAAGCAATGTTTCCAAGAAGCAAACGGAACTCAGTTTCTGCGCGAGGATACTCGCCTCGCTCAAGAAACCCGTTGGCATCTACTTTATTTCTGAGGACATCTACACTCTGGCTTCATACTATCAGGAGGATTTGAAAGACCCGTTTTTTCTCCCTGTCCCTGATTGGCAACTGCTGCCTGACGATGCTCTCGATATGAGAGGTTTACTCAATGATTGATCAGAGCAAAAAGCAGAAATTAGCGGAGCAAAAGGCGCGTGTCCACAGAAGGGTTTATGCCGAGGTTGATCCGAACAACTACGAGTTCATACCGGCTAAGAAGCAGATCGATTACTATGACAATGATGTTCCGCAGCGCGTCGCCGTGTATGCCCGTGTTTCGACAGATAACATCCAGCAGACCTCGTCCTACGAGCTGCAAAAGAAGTATTATGAAGAGTTTGTAGTCCATCATCCAAACTGGACGCTGGTGAAAATCTACGCAGATGAAGGGATAAGCGGGACTTCGCTGGCACACAGGGACGAGTTCAACAGGATGATTTCCGACTGTCGCGCTGGGAAGATTGACATGATCATAACCAAGAGCGTTTCCAGATTTGCCCGAAATGTCGTTGACTGTATCAGCATGGTGCGAACGCTGGCCGAGCTCACACACCCGGTCGGCGTATTCTTTGAGAGCGAGTGCATTTTCTCCCTGAAGGATGACTCTCAGATGGCACTGTCCTTTCAGGCGACCATGGCGCAGGAGGAGTCGCACATCCGAAGCCGCAGCATGGAGACCTCGCTTCGTATGCGGCTCGACGGCGGACTTCCATTGACGCCGAAGCTTCTGGGGTATTCCCATGATGCAGACGGAAAACTGGTCATTAACCCAGATGAGCAGTCAACGGTAAAGCTCATCTTTTTCATGTATCTCTATGGTTACTCAACTACGGAAATCGCGGAGGCTCTGACTGAGCTGGGGCGAAAAACCTATCTTGGAAATGTTACTTGGACTTCCAACTCGATTGTTCAGGTACTTCGCAATGAAAGGCATTGCGGAGAGGTTCTGACAAGAAAGACTTTCACTCCGAACTACCTGAATCACAAGTCAAGGAAAAACAAAGG
>CAYVPJ010000390.1:0-1615 GCA_964453505.1 uncultured Oscillospiraceae bacterium
AGAGGTAAGCTATGGGCGGACGAGGTGGATCAAGCCACCGCGCGGGTGGCGGCGGGAGCTTACAAAACCTAACCACAGTCGATCAGGTTAATCAATGGCTTCGGAATCAGAACTGGTTCGCGCCGCACAGCCGTATTTCGCTGAATGGTATCGACATCGCTGCCGCGCGAGGCATTGCGGAGGCCTACAAGCAGGTATTCGATAAGTATCCTCAGTTGAAGGGATTCTTCAATGGCGTCATTTCCTTTTCACTCGGTTCTGGTACCTATGCCGACTGTAATCTGGTGTCAGGAACCATTCGTGTCAGCGATTCTATGTACCAAAGCGTAGCCGCGCTACGCCAACAGTATGCCTCAGACCTTCGCTCCAACTGGCATCCTGTTGGAACGGACTGGTCGGCCATCGTCACGCATGAGATCGGGCACGCTATTGACGGATATATCTCACAGCGAATGCGTTTGTCGGACGCAAGCTATACGGACTGGGACTACAACTCGAGGACACTGCGCGGGAAAATCGCGTCGAAGCTGGGTGTTTCCACAGACAGCGCGAGCATCGCACGAGAGGTTTCCCGATATGGCGCAACCCAAAGCGTGGAGTGGTTCGCGGAGTCTTTTGCGGAAGGTATGCGCTCCGCCGCTCCGCGCCGGATGGCTAAAGAGTTCATGGCTGAACTGGACAAGATATTAAGGAGGCTGCGATAATGTCAAGACCCGCGCCAGATTACTGCAACAATGAGGATTTCCTCAAGTGGTTCGACTTTGATAAGAACGAGTTCAAAGAAGGCGCGCCGCAATGGCTCATCGACATGGTGCGCAAAGAAGATGAAGAGCGGGAACGCCAGTATCAGGAAGCCCTGAAAGACGGATACCTGCTGTAACACACGCCTCATGGCCAAGCGCCGTGAGGCCTTTTCATGCCCGAAAGGAGGGTTTGCATGATTACCTGCACCCTGAAAGACAAGAAATACACGGTCGACTACATCCCCGGTCGCGCTCTGCGCGAGATGGAGCCCGCCGCGAAAATGTACGGTCGCATCGTTGCCCTGTCCAACGCCGCCGTGAAGGGCGAAACCATCCCGGAAGATCAGCAAGTTGCGATCCCCGAAGCGATGGACGTGATGATCCATTGGTTTTGCCTGCTGTTCGGGAACCAGTTCACGCCGGACGACGTGCTGGACGGTTATCCTGTGGATCGTCTGATGCACGACATCGCGCTGGCGCTCATGGCGGTGCAGACGCAGACCACGGAGATTCTGGACGAGTTCCCTACGAAGGCGGGGGCGGAACATCTGTCGGCGAAGACGACGGAGACCACGACTCCCGCCTGACGCTGCATGACTTCATCTATTCCACCTATAACTCCCTTCTGGAGGAGGGGTGGCGCATGAAGGAAATAGACGAGATGGACATGCCCGGCTTCCTGCGCATCCGCGCGTGGAACGCAAGCAGGGAGAAAACAAAGAGCGCGCCTAAAGCGCGGTATATCGATGAGGTCTGGGGCAATCTGAAGCCCCGATGAAAGCATCCGGCAGCGGGTGCTTTTTCATTTATACAGATTGGCAGGTGAGAAACTTTGAGCGAAACGCTCCGCGATCTGGTGGTATCGCTGTCGC
>CAYVPJ010000391.1:0-1385 GCA_964453505.1 uncultured Oscillospiraceae bacterium
CTCCGTCTGTACTGCTTTTTCTGTATTTAGCTGTAAATCAGCTCGTTCAGAACTATTTCCTCTGCTGAGTGCTTGATGTTGTTCATCAATCCCACCCATTTCATCTGGTCTGTCGCTTTGAGCTGTTCCGTCACGCCCGCCGACTTCATCATATCGGGAAGCATTCTGTCCAGTCTGTCCTTCGCCGTCTTGTCTATCTCCCTGAGATGTTCGTCCAGCGTTCCCTTTATCAGCATCGCCTGATAAAACGGACTGCGGTTCTCCTTGAGGTATTTCTTGCGGAGCATTCCGTACTTGCCAATCGGTTCGCCCTCCGGTACGCTCAGGTTCGGGAGATAAGTCTGTGTTTCCTCGTCCAGAATGTACTCCATTCCGTTCTCCGTGATTGTTTTGGGTAATGTCATTTCGCTCATATTCTTTGCTCCTTTCAAAATCCTTGATCGTTCGCTCAATTGTTCTTAAAACCTGTTCAGACAGGTCGCTTACCACTGTTCCGAGTATCGTCATTGCTTCGATACTGTTAAAATCGTGTATTCCTCTGAAATCATCCTCATCGAAATATGCGGACGGTTCATATCCGCAGCGGGATAAGAGAGAATACGAAAGGCTTGTTTCAAGAAGCTGTTCAAACTTAACCTGAACATTGAAATCGTCAAGCTCCTCTAAGAATGTGCCATTGGTTGCATTCAAAAGCTCTTTTGAATAGTCTGCCGAGTATTTCCTTGCAAGCTCGTGAGCCTTGCTGATAAGGCAACTGTCAATACTTCCGGTTGAAGAACCGAGAGCGTTTCCGACAAGCTGTCTGTTTTCCTCTGTAATGCTCCAGAAGAAAGGCTCCTTTGAACGGTCATCCCTAGGACTTGTGTCTGTGAAGTCAAACACATATCTCAGGTGGGTTTTGTCCTTGCTGTCGTCAATAAGGGCGATACCCTTACTGCCACGCTTGACAAATCGGTTTGCGATGTCCTCACGCCCCCAAGTGTCGTATTCGGCACAAGCGACGGCATTCGGACGTTGGTCGTGTATCATCATCTGGTCTTTGAAACGGTACTTATACAGCCTTGCCGATGTTACAAGGAACGAACGGAAGTAATCCGTATCGCTCCAAAGCCGCTTTGAAGCCTGTTCAGAAACCTCTTGATACATTTGAAGTTTTGTCTGCATTTTGTCCTCCTTTAGTATAATATCACTTTAAAGTCTTAAAGTCAATGTAAATTAGTGCGTTTTGATTTTTTCGTGTTTGTGCATAAAAATAGCCCCTGATTTTTGTGAAATCAGGGGTATGTATTAAACATAATACGTAATTCCGTTCTTAGCAACTTAGTTTTATAAAATTATTTCAATTACACAATTGCTCTATGAGCCATGGAAAAGCTTTTTGTATA
>CAYVPJ010000391.1:1395-1615 GCA_964453505.1 uncultured Oscillospiraceae bacterium
ATTTCGTTATTTGATAAAGTCTTTCTTTAATATTTGTATTACTTTGGTACTCAAAACTGCTTCTTCGATTTGCTCGTCATATGAACGTGCATTTGACGTTGATAGTAGGTACGGAGGGAATTTATTATTGTGATAATTCATTTGAGTGATTTTAGCTAACAAAGTTATATCAACATTTAGTGGTACAATAGCAAAATTTCTTGTTGACCATAAATATCTA
>CAYVPJ010000392.1:0-1614 GCA_964453505.1 uncultured Oscillospiraceae bacterium
TTTCAGCCGCCCAGACGATACCGGCGAGCACGAAAAACACGCAGGGAACCGCGACACTATTCCCCAGAGCTTTATACTCAGCCGCATCCGTGCGCGGGTCTTTGAGCCATTTGCGCAGCCGTTTTTCGCTGGGCGGCTTGGCGTTTTTACCCTGCGCGCGATGCCACTCTTCAAACACTCCTGCCCACCAATGAAGCTCCGCATCCGTCGGCTCCTCTGTGCCCAGATTCTCAGTCCAGCCGTCAGGGTAGCCCTGCAAGCGGCAGCACTCGCCAGGTGTCAGGCGGCGTACAAGGTAGCTGGTTTCACGGGGCTTGGTATTAGTCGGCTTACCTACGACAGGTGGGTCTTTATAACCTCGCGCCTCCAGCGTAGGCGTTTTATCCTTGGCGATCTGCCCATAGCTGCCAACCGTCATGCAATAGGAAGGCGCTGCCACCAGCATCGCGTCCTTATGATCCCGCGCCATGAGCGAGGGCGTCGTTTCACGCTGCACATCGGTGTTGATGAGCGGACGGACGCTGTAAGACGGCGCGGCGACAGCCGGTCGATCTGCAGCCGTAAGCGTAAAGCAGACCTGCTCATTCACTCCGCATCCCTGCGGACCGTTCTCGTCCTTGCGGCCGATCATGTTGCCCTGCAGGGCGTAGACCACATCGGGGACGGTGTTCCCACCCGAAGGAGTAGCCTTGAGCGTAGGCGACTGCTCTTCACGGTAGCCCAGCCCACCGGCTTTTTCACCCTGTCCGCCCATAAAGGCGGCGACATAGGTCTGCTGCTTCATGCCGGGATTCGCGGCGAGTGCGCCCGCCACATCATGAAGGTCTCGGAGTTCATCACGCTGGTTCTGGGTAAAGGCGATAGGCTGAACAACCGCAATACCGCCTTGATTACAGACAGGCGTACCACCGGTGCAGTCGAGCGTTCGGCTGGTATCCGCCTCGTACACACCCGAATGGGGATTGTCCGACAGCATGGAGTTGCTCTGGTCGGAGCAGATACCATAGGCTTTCAGCGCAAGCATCAGCGGCACCTGATTGCCGCCTGTTCCCATTCGGTTTGTCAGCGTCTGACAGATGCCGTCCTCTTTGAGCTTGATGCGGCTGTCTGTAGGATTGAAGTCCAGCGCCACGCAGGTTTGGTTATCGCCCATTTCGGCGCGGAGGGCGCTTGACACTTTTTCCCAGACGTGACCGCCTTCTCTTGACGCGACGCCCGGCTCAAGGGCTAGGGCTGCTCCTCGTTCGCCTGTCTCTCCAGCGCCAGCCGCAGCACCTCCGGCAGTTCCTTGCCCCGCTTGGCCGCGCGGCGGAGTATACCTTGACACGCCTTCGGACTCAAAGAGAACCTGTCCGGCACGCTGTCCGTCAAGATCGACGACAATAAATACACGCCGCCGTCTTTGTGCGACTCCCCAGCCCTTCGCAGCGTCGAGAATACGCCAAGCGAGGGAGTAATTACCGCCCATGACCTCGCCCGCTGACAGCCATTTGCCTTTATCCGGCATAGGAATAACTGCTTCGGGGTCTTTGACCCGGACGAGGCTTTCGAGGACTTGCCTGTAGTCAAGGCCGGATGCAGAGGACATAGCGCCCGGCACATTTTCGAACACGA
>CAYVPJ010000393.1:0-1613 GCA_964453505.1 uncultured Oscillospiraceae bacterium
AGCCGCAGCCGAGGATATAAAAATACGCTTTACTAATTGCACGACTGAGGATCACGCAAAGGTGTACGAACTTACAAAACCAATGGATGACAGTCTGATTGGAATGTTTGCCCCCTTCGGAAAGATAGCTCCTGAGCTTGGGCGCAAGCTCATCAGCGAAACCATTGTTGTTGATATCAAAACCAATGTTCCCATCCTTTCTGTTCAACCTTTCGCACAGGATGGATATGCGTATTCGGTAAAGGTAAAGACAATGAATGTCGCAAAACACGAAGATTTGCAGCGCATGGTGGGTTATCAGATTCGCAAGTTTAATGCTTGCCGTAAATGCCTGAAATGTGAATCGCTGTGCCGTGCCGGAGCGATCTCCATTACCAACGATGCGTATGTAATCAATCCTGATAAGTGTAAACGCTGCAAAATGTGTGTGACCGCCAAATATTTAGACGGTGGCTGCATGATGGTGAAATACCTCAAAACCAAAGAGTGAGGAACGGTGAAAATATGCCAAACATGAGATTCAGAGCGCATGACACCTTTTTTATAAGAAAAGGCTGGCTGAGCAAAGGTATTAGAAACGTGCAGAACGACCCTGCCGTGTTTATGGGTATAAACGGGAATCCCATGGATATTCTCGGCATAGGTGCAAACATGGTAAAAGCCCTCAGGTATTGGCTTCAAGCCGTTGGCTTGACGCAAGAACCAAATGTGGGGCGCAGAACGCAAACATTGACGCCGCTGGGAGAGATCATTGCCGAACATGACCCCTATATTGAGGAACTCGGCACTCTGTGGCTGCTTCATTATAAACTGGCGACCAATCAAGCGGACGCAACAGCATGGTATTACTTTTTCAATGAGTTTAGGCTAAATGAATATACGCGGGAGGACTTCGTTGCCCAGCTCTCCAGCTATATCCGCCTGAACGGAGAAGAAATCGCTGAGAAGTCTTTGAGAGACGATTATAACTGCATTATCAGCACTTACGTTCCACGCACAAAATCCAGCCCGGAAAAGGTACAGCCGGAAAGCAATATTGATTGCCCGCTTGGAGAGCTTGACCTGATTGATATTGCAGATAAAAAGACCAAAACCTATAAAAAGGCAACCCCGAAAAAGGACACGATTCATCCTTTGATTTTATTGGCTGTGCTCGTAAATCAAGCATACGGTCAAAAGGAAATTCGCATATCTGCCATACAGAACGATCCATGCAATGCCGGCAGAGTGTTCAATCTCGATATTATCACCCTTACGGCTCTGCTCTACAAGATTGAGCTTCTTGGGTATATTAAAGTCGAGAGAACTGCCGGTTTGGATATTGTAAAAATACGGACTGATCTTGATTTTTTAGGTTGTGTCAGGGAGTATTACCGGGCGATCAACAACTAAAGTCTGTTATGGGAGATAAAAGTATGCTGAACGAATTTATCAGTGTTGCGGAGGGCTTCCAAACCTCTGTCAACATTGCCTATGACCTATATGGTGACGAAAAAGCCAAAAGCTTCATACCTACAATATCTGCGATAGATATCATCGAGGATGTGATGCTTAGTACCGCATCGCCATCGGCTCGCCGTGCACGTATCCTGATTGGAGCGTATGGTCGGGGC
>CAYVPJ010000394.1:0-1610 GCA_964453505.1 uncultured Oscillospiraceae bacterium
TGTCAAAAGTGAAAAACCCTAATGGTTATCGCTCCAATTTTTGTATTTTAAAACTCAAGAATTAATTTTCTTGAGTTTTTTCATCATATTCTTTAATCCTAGTATTAACTCCATTGATAACTTTGTATTCTCTATTTCTATTCTTGTTAATTTTATGAAGTAATTCATTTTCCAAGTCTATATTTAGTATTTCACTAAGTCCCATTAAGTAAATAACTACATCTGCTATTTCTTCTCCAACATCATTTTTTTTCTTTCGCCATGCTTCATAAGCTTCAGACAGTTCTCCATATGTTAGACAGAATTCTTTATTAATATCAGTTACATTAAATCCTTTATCGACTTTATTTTGATATATATCCTTTTGAATTTGTTTTAAATCTATCATTTATTAATTCTCCTTTAATACATTATTTATTATTTTTCTTATTTCAAATATTCTTTTTTCCAAAAATTCCGGATGTTCTTTAAACCATTTTATATTAAGTGGTGATGGATGCGGTAAGACAATCGTCAATTTATCGTTTATATAATTGTTTTTAAAAATTAATTCATTAAAATTTTCATTTGGAAAAAAAACTTTCGCCGATTTAGCACCAATTATTATATAAATTTCATTATTTATATATTTTAACTCTTTTTTAATCCATGTTTCATAGCAAATTTTTGGTGGTGTTCTATCATTTCCCTTACTATCTTTTCCAGGGTAACAGTGAGCAAGAGATGCAATATAAAAATTATTTGGATTATAGAATGCTTCATCATCAATCTTATACCATTCATATTTTAATTTCTTTCCACTTTGATCAGTAAAAGGTTTTAAAGTTTCATGAACAGTTGCCGATGGTGCTTGACTTATTTGAACAATTTTTGAATTAACATTTCCTAAAAAAATAGGATGTGGTTGAAATCCAAATTTTTCTTTACAAATTTCACATTTTCTTAAATCATTTAATAAAGCATCAAATTCTTCTTTCATTTTTATTTCTATACTCCTCAATCTTATTAACTATTTCTTCAAATATATTTTCAATTGATTGCATCCCATTAACACAGATCAAATTATTTTCATCAAGAATAGATAGGTAAGATTGTCTAACTTTATTTAAATGCTCGGGTGTTGATATTATATTAAATTTAGTATCCAAATTTCTCTTTACAGATTCACTTGCAGTTATATCAACAAAAAATCCTATATCAGCTTTGGGAAAAACAGAATTTATACCAATTATCCAATCTTTATCAACTCCTTCAGCCATGCGATAGGCAATTGCAGAAGGCACATATCTATCAAATAATATTATTTTATTTTTTAAATCATCTTGACTTATGTTTTTCATTCTTATATATCTATCTGTTGCAAATAAATAAGTTTTTAGAATTGGATCCAAAGTTCCTTCTTTTGCCATCTTTTTCAATTCTATGCCAATATTGGTTTCAAATTCTTTGGAAACTTCTGTATCTAATCCTAATTTTAGGTAATATTCCTTTATCATTTTTACTAATGTAGTTTTTCCACAATTATCTAATCCTTCAAAAATAACTAGCATATAAAATCACCTCTTTATAATTGTATCATAAAAAGTATCTTTTATGGTGCCTATTATTTA
>CAYVPJ010000395.1:0-1610 GCA_964453505.1 uncultured Oscillospiraceae bacterium
AATTTGATGAAGCGGAGAGTAAGGCTAAAAATGTTACTTATGAAGCAGCTTTGCGAGTCAAGGCCCGTTTAGTTAATAAAAAGACTAGCCAATCAGTTTCTCAAGAAGTTTTTCTTGGTGATTTTCCATTAATGACTCAGAATGGAACCTTTATTATTAATGGTATTGAGCGGGCAGTTGTTTCTCAATTAATTCGTAGCGCTGGTGTTATTTTTACAGCCGAAAACATTCGTGGCCGTAAGTATTATGGTGCCAAGATTATTCCTAATCGTGGTGCCTGGATTGAGATGGAAACTGATGTCAACAATGTCTTGTGGGCTAGAATTGACCGTAAGCGTAAGGTGGCGGTCACTTCGCTACTGAGGGCTTTTGGTCACGGGGAAGACGAAGATATTAAAAAATTATTTACTGACATAGATATTGCTGATGGAATTAGTTATATTGATGCCACTATTGATAAGGATTTAGCTAAGAATGAAGCTGAGGGCCTCAAAGAGGTTTATAAGCGTATTCGTCCCGGTGATTTAGCTACTCCAGAAAATGCTAAGCAGTTGATTCATTCCATGTTTTTCCGTTTTGATCGTTATGACTTTGATCGGGTTGGTCGTTATAAACTTAATCAAAGATTTGGCTTTGATATTCCCAATAATAAAGAAACCCGCATTTTGCGGCCAGAAGATTTAGTGGCGATTATCAAGGAGGTTATTCGTTTAAATATTACTCAAGAACCAGAAGATGATATTGATCATCTGGGCAATCGTCGCGTTAGAGCTATTGGTGAACTGATTCAAAATAAAACTCGCGTTGGTTTGTCGCGTATGGAGAGAATTGTCCGTGATCGTATGAGTATTTTAGATATTGGCGAAATTACTCCTAATAAATTGATTAATGCGCGTCCGGTTATCAGTGTGGTCAAGGAGTTCTTCATGTCTTCCCAGCTATCACAGTTCATGGATCAAACCAATCCTTTGGCTGAATTAGAACACAAGCGTCGTTTATCAGCGCTTGGTCCCGGTGGTTTAGCTCGTGAGCGAGCTGGTTTTGAGGTTCGTGATGTTCATGCCACTCACTATAGTCGTATTTGTCCAATTGCTACACCAGAAGGACCGAACATTGGTTTGGTTGGCCATTTAGCCAGCTATGCCCGTATTAATGATTTTGGTTTTATTGAAGCGCCTTATTGCCGAGTTTTGCATGACGTGGAAAATGAACCAGCTATTACTATTGGTAAAACTATTCGTCAAGATATTGACTGGCTCGATCAAAAAACCAAAAAAGCGACCATAATTGCTAAGGCTGGTCAAGTTATTGATGAAAAGTTGGCCAAAATACTGCATGATAAAATGGGTGGAGCCGTTACTGTGCCAATTGTTCCAATTTTAACTAATGAAATTATTTATTTAGATGCAGCTAGTGAGGAAAAGTTTACCACAGCTGCTTTTACTGCTCCAGTTGATAAGTTAGGGCATTTTGTTAATGAAAGAATGGAAGGTCGTCGTTATGGTCAGCCAGCCATTGTTGAAGCCAGTGAAGTTGATTTTATTGGTGTTGCCGCTAATCAGATTGTCTCAATTGGCACTTCGTTGATTCCTTTCTTAGAGCATGATGAC
>CAYVPJ010000396.1:0-1317 GCA_964453505.1 uncultured Oscillospiraceae bacterium
GGGATAAACCATCAGGACGCAGAAACCAGGCTCATAAGATCGCGCTCGAATTCGGCAGGGGTGCGGTAATCGAGCGAAGCATGGATTCTGCGTCTGTTGTAGAACAGCATGTACTCTGCGATTTCTTCCGTTGCTTGCCTGCGGGTCGCGAAGTGCATCGCGTCCACGCATTCCACCTTAAGCGAACGAAAGAAGCTCTCTGCGCAGGCATTGTCGTAAGGGCTGCCAGGGCCGCTCATGCTCTGAAGCCCGCCGTATCCAGCCACGGCCTTGCGGAAGTCGGCGGAGGCGTACTGGCTTCCCCGGTCGGTATGAAAGATAAAGTCTCGTCCCGGTCTGCGGTTCTTCACGGCGTTTTCGAGCGCCGCGATAGCCAGATTCCGGTCGATGGTCCGGCTCACCGCCCAGCCTACCACGCGCCTTGAGCAGATGTCAAGCACACTGCACAGATACAGCCAGCCTTCGTCGGTTCGCAGGTACGTGAAGTCCGAAACCCAGACACGGTTCACGGTTTTCGCCGTGAAATCCCGGTTCAGAAGATTCGGGAAAACCGCCAGGCCATGCTTCGAATCCGTCGTCGCCACATGCCGCCTCAGCGTGATTGGGACCAGACCTGATTCGAGCATCAGCCGCCGGACGCGCTTGCGACTGACTGTCCAGCCTCCCCGCCTCAGAAGACGCAGGATCTTCCGCGCGCCATAACGGTGCTTGCTCTCTTAGAAGATGTTCTTGATCTTCGCCTTCAGTACTTCGTCCTGGCGGAACCGAACAGGCCGCTCCTGTTCCCGTGCCGCCCACTCGTAGTAGCCCTGACGGCGTACGTTCATGGCCCTGCACGCCTGGCTCAGGCGCAGTTCCCCCGCGTGTCTCCGGATCACCGCGTACTTTACTGCGGGTGCTTCGCAAAGTACGCCGACACTTTTTTTAGAAACTCTACCTCGTTCTCAAGCTCCCGGATTCGCCGCTTCAGCCGCTCGGTCTCGTCCGGCGGCGTTTCTCCGTTCTGCCCGCTGAACGCCAAGTCCGGGTTCGTCTTGTACTGGCGTTTCCACTTCATAATCGTGTTCTCGTGGACCCCGTACTCGTTCGCCACGCTCAGAACCGTTCGGCCGCCTTCCGTTGTCAGCCGCACCGCCGCGATCTTCTCCTCCCGGTTGAACTCGCTTTTCCTCCCCATAGGTACATCTCCTTCGTGCGTCTTATTTTACCACACTCTGGATCTGTCCGTTCAACTGGGGCCAGGTCAGTATCCCGCTTGGGCACCAGCAACGCTTGGGCTTATTGATCCGCCCGAACCCAGCCTCGTCCTGAAACATC
>CAYVPJ010000396.1:1327-1610 GCA_964453505.1 uncultured Oscillospiraceae bacterium
CCACCATCGAGCAGTCGTTCCCGCCCGCCGGCGACATCACCCGCAGGTTCGGCTGCCTCTTTTTCAGGGTTTGGATCGTTTCGGTGATTTTTTTTATAAGCTTCGATGGCCTCGGCGCTTGCCTTCTTTGGATGCTGCCCTCGCGGCATCGCCTTCCGCCACTTATGCTTCTTCAGAATATAATAGATCGTGTCCCGAGTCGCCGGATGCCCTATCGCTTTCTGATAGGCCAGGTGGATGTCGGTCACCTCTATGATCTTTCCTGCTTCTGCTTGCTCCCGAA
>CAYVPJ010000397.1:0-1607 GCA_964453505.1 uncultured Oscillospiraceae bacterium
CAGGAGCTCAACCGAACTGATCAACTTCGCCGGCCAGATGACAGACCTTGAGGAATGAACTACCAAAACTGATAGGCGCCAAACTTCACGACATAAAGCCCCAGAATAAAGTTGGTCGTTCCGTGCGCAATGATTGCCGCCCAGATGTCGCGAGTCTTGATGTAGAGTAGTCCGAATGCGATGCCGCAAACGATGCCGGCCATCCATTCCATATGCTCGATGCCGAAGAATGCCGAGATCAGCAGGAGAACCGACCAGCGGAGCTTGCCGGAATCGATGGCCAGGAACGGACTGCCCTGCATCCAGCGGTAGAGGAACCCGCGAAAGAAAAACTCCTCGATGATGGCAATCACGACGGATGTGCCGAACATGTGGATCCAGAAGGCAAGCAGTCCCGTTACCCTGGGGTCGTAGATGTGCCGTCCGGCGTGCTCGCCCTTCTCGATCACCTCGTACGGGACCCGCGTCCGCACGACCGATTCGCTTCCCAGTGCAATCGCCTCCTGGATTTCGGGCGATTCGGCAGACAGGGGAATCTCGTACAGCTCGCGCGTCTTGAACGGATGGACGAGCTCGACAAACAACCGGTCGTACCACTCCGTCACGGCCGGGGCATTGCGCGCCATCCACGGGGTTTCGAATCCGACCCAGACAAGGAAAATAAGCACCCCCACCCCGACCGCCGCCGGAATATTCTTGGGGTTGAGCCTTGGATACCACCGCCACGGCCTAAAGACGGCGAGAAGAACCAGTCCGCCGATGGAACGGTACAGGTAGTTGTCGAAATAGACCATTAAGGTCAGCCAGATGGCAAAGGGCAACACGTGCGCCGCGACGGCGATGGCGTTTTGCTTCTGCTGCTCCGGAGTCAATTCCTGCCTGGGCCGATCATCCATGGGCCGCTCCGGAAAAGCACTTGGCAAAAGGATGCATGCCCATTACTTGTCGTCCTGCTTGTCCGATTCGGCATCCGCCTTGGGATCCTTCTTGTCCGGCTTGGCCCCCTCTTCCTGCCCCTTCTTGAATTCGCCCAAGCTCTTGCCGAGGGATCGGGAAAGCTCGGGCAGCTTCTTCGCGCCGAACAACAGGAGAATCACCAAAAAAACCAGCAGGACTTCCCCTCCGCCCTGCATGCCCGGTATCAATGCCAACGTGTTCATCGCCTACTCCTTCGGTTCATCGCCGATTTGCTCGACCGCCGTTTCGGAATCCGGGGCGCTCCCCTTGTCCCGCTTCCTGCGGTCGATCCTGCCGCCTTCGGTAAAGTAAAGAAACCATATACAGAACTCGTAGAGCAGGATCAATGGAATCGCCATCTGAACTTGCGTCATAACATCCGGCGGCGTGAGAAGCATGGCCAGAATGAAGAGGCCAACGATCACGTGGCGACGTTTTTCCCGCAACTGCCGCGAGGTTAGAAACCCGAGCTTTCCTAGGATGATGATCACGACCGGCAACTGGAAGGCCACGCCGAATCCCAGCAATACATGCAGCGTGAAATCAATGTATTCCTGGTAAAGCAGAATATTGTCCACGTCGCCAAACCGTTCATTCACGCCGAGCAGAAGATCAATGGCCACGGGCAACGTCACGACATAGCCGACGAC
>CAYVPJ010000398.1:0-1605 GCA_964453505.1 uncultured Oscillospiraceae bacterium
ACCAATCAAGTAAACGAAGCGGTGCATACTCAGCAATCAGTTAATTTCCATATAACCGACGAACATCTCGGCGAGGGCGGAGCAAAGGCAAAATTTCGGATGAATATGGATGCCGTAAAGCTGCTAAAGGGACTTGAACTTGACGGCAGACAGGTAACTCCCGAAGAGCAGGAGGTTCTTTCAAAATATGTCGGTTGGGGCGGACTCGCTGACGCATTTGATGAAACAAAGGCGGATTGGTCGGACGAGTTCAATGAACTGTATTCATCACTTACTCCGCAGGAGTATACCGCCGCGCGCTCAACAGTTCTTAACGCTCATTACACAAGCCCGACGGTTATCAACGCTGTTTATGAAGCGCTGAACAATATGGGCTTTCGCGGCGGAAACATCCTTGAACCGGCGATGGGTACAGGAAACTTTTTCGGTTGTTTGCCGGATGAAATGAAAAGCAGCAGACTCTACGGCGTTGAGATTGACAGCCTGACGGGCAGAATTGCAAAGCAGCTTTATCCCAAAGCCGATATAACTATGGCAGGATTTGAAACAACAGACCGCAGAGACTTTTTTGATGTTGCAGTCGGCAATGTACCCTTCGGTAACTATCAGGTTAATGACAGAGCATATAACAAGCTCGGATTCTCCATACACAACTATTTCTTTGCAAAAGCTCTTGACCAGCTTCGCCCCGGAGGAGTATTAGCCTTTGTCACTTCAAGATACACTCTTGACGCAAAAAGCCCTGAAGTGCGAAGGTATCTTGCACAAAGAGCGGAGCTGCTCGGCGCAATAAGGCTGCCGAACAACGCATTTAAGGCAAATGCCAGAACAGAGGTTGTTTCGGATATAGTCTTTCTTCAAAAGCGCGACAGACCTATTGACATTGAGCCTGACTGGGTGCATCTCAATACAAGCGAGACCGGCTATGACATTAACAGCTACTTTGTCGAACACCCCGAAATGGTCCTCGGCGAGCAGACCGAAGAAAGCACGGCATACGGTATGAGCTATACCGTAGTGCCGTCGGAGGACGATTCACTTCCACAGCTGCTTCACGACGCGGTTTTGAATATAAAAGGAACATATGAGGAAACCGAGTTGCCGGAGCTTGGCGAAGGCGAAAACATCAGAGACACAATTCCCGCAGACCCGGATGTTAAGAACTTTTCATATACCGTAGTTGACGGTGAAGTGTATTACCGCGAGAACAGTATTATGGTAAAACCCGAACTCAACACAACGGCAAAAGAGCGAATTAAGGGAATGGTTGAGATTCGAAGATGTGTGTATGAGCTGATTGACTTGCAGCTTGATGACGGTTCTTCGGACAGAGATATTGAGCAAAAACAGGTTCAGCTTAACAGCACATATGACACCTTTGCAGCGAAATACGGGAGGATAAACGACAGATCAAATAGGCTTGTGTTCTCTGACGACAACTCATATTATCTGCTGTGTTCGCTTGAAATCCTTGACAGCGAAAACAAATTCAAAAGCAAGGCGGATATGTTTTCAAAGCGTACCATAAAATCTCACAGAGCCGTTTCATCGGTTGATACTGCTTCCGAAGCGTTGGCGCTCTCAATATCTGAAAAAGTGTGTGTG
>CAYVPJ010000399.1:0-487 GCA_964453505.1 uncultured Oscillospiraceae bacterium
TGGTGAGCATACTCTCAAGGCCGAACAGCGCGCCCTGCTTGCCGGCCGCCTCGCAGTTGGGGGAGCCGTAGCGGTGGCAGTCCTCGGCGGTGAAGCCTATGCAGCCGCTTTTAAGCAGCGCGTCTACCTCCTCGGGATGTCCGGCGGGATGTATGCAGCCAAGCACGATCTGATCCTTGCGGATCTTGGGCCACTCAACGGGAGCGAACTCCTTTACCTTTGCCACCATGTCCGAGCGCGCCCACATTTCATCGGCGGTCATTACTATCTCGGCGCCGGCCTTGGCGTACTGCTCGTCGGTGAAGTTGCTGCCCTTGCCGCAGTCATGCTCTGCAAGCACGGTATGCCCGTCGGCCACGAGGCTCAGCACCTCCATTGGCGTGCATATGACCCTGTTCTCGCCCTCTTTGATGTCCTTCAGTATTCCGAAAACCATATCATGTCTCCTCATTATAAAAACGTTTGATTTGCCATATTACTTTCGATG
>CAYVPJ010000399.1:497-1605 GCA_964453505.1 uncultured Oscillospiraceae bacterium
AAAATTAAAGCTATAATTAAATATCCTCTTATAAAATATCATTTATAAGAGAATTACAAAAAAACAGGTTGATACATTTGAAAATTTATGTAAAATCATACTAATCCAAAACAGCGTCTTTTAATTATATGCAAATAAATTGGATTGTCAATAATAATGTTCTGATTTTGCACCATTATTTGAAGACGCCAACGGGCCATTGTCGCAATAACGGCAAATTTGAATCCAATATTAAGATTGATTACCTGCAATCGTTGCTATTCTGCAACACTAATTTGAGGATATATCCTCCCTTGCCGCAGCGAGCTTCCTTGATAGAATTGATGGTGAAACATTCAATGCCTTAGCCGCTTTACGAAGCGTTTTATACTTTTGAATGCTCTGGCGAATCACCATAAGCTCATAATCCTTAACCATCTCTCTGAGCGACATACTCCTTTGCTCAAACGGCAACTGTTCATATTCCGCATTAACTTGAGCTGGCAATGCCTGTTCACAATATGATGTATTCAGATTTGTAAAAAGTTCGACGTCATCCAATATATCACAGCGTGACATAATCGAAAGACGTTCCATAAGTTCGATCAGCTCTTTTTCATTTCCGGGCCAATTATACTCCAGCATCGCGTTAAAGAGGTTCAAGCCAAGCAAACGATGGACACCGTATTTCTTGTTCGTAGAATCCAGATATGCTAGAGATAGCAATGCAATATCCTCTGGGCGGCTTCTGAGAGGCAATACATCGATTTTGACCGATGAAAGTGCGCCATACAGACGTGCAACATACTTGTTCTCGCTTATATGTGTAACTATGTCAGTATTGCTTATGGATAAGAAACGCACATCAGAGAATATAGGTATGTTGCTGCATCCTTTTGATATCACTCCGCTGTCAATGAATTGAGTTAATTCTTGCTGGCAATCAAACGGAATAGCAGAAATCCCATCAAGTAAAACAGTGCCGCCGGATGCGGTTTGAAAAATGCCTTGACGGTCATACCTGTCGTTTTGCGACCCAAACAGCTCCATGCTGTATGCCGATGCGCTTGTCGCTTCACAGTCAAAGCGAACATAAGGCTTCTCAGCGCGCTTGCTGTTCTTATGTATA
>CAYVPJ010000400.1:0-1604 GCA_964453505.1 uncultured Oscillospiraceae bacterium
CCAAGATAGGTATGGCGATGAGAGCCGTATCCAAGGACTTTGAAACAGCACAGCTTATGGGTATCAAAATTAATACAGTAATCAGCTACACATTCGTAATCGGATGCTTCCTAGCTGCAGTTGGATCAATGCTATACTTCACGCCGCGTCCTTCAGTTTATCCCCTTGCGGGATCTCTGCCGGGACTTAAGTGCTTCATAGCAGCAGTATTCGGCGGAATCGGAAGCGTTCCAGGTGCAGTACTTGGCGGACTGATAATAGGACTTTGCGAGACCTTCATGAAGGCAGCGGGTCTTTCACAGTTCAGTGACGTACTGACATTTGTAATATTGATAGTTGTACTTATGTTTAAGCCAACAGGACTGTTTGGTGAAACTATGGAGGAGAAGGTGTAAATTATGACAAAGAAAACCAAAATGATTTGCTCAATAATTGCACTTGCTGTCATAACGGGGATTTTCCTGTTTGTTGACCAGACAACTTCCCCATCATCAATGCTTCGTTCAGTATTGCAATTGAGCCTTATTTATTCACTTGTAGCAGTTTCAATGAACCTGCTCAACGGAATCACAGGTCTGTTCTCACTAGGTCAGGCCGGATTCATGGCAATCGGTGCATATGCATATGCAGTATTCACAATTCCGGTTGAGAAAAAACCAATAGTATATTATCTGTACGGTGTAGCAGACGGACTTTCCAATGTTGCAGTTCCATTAATCGTAGGACTTTTCATTGCAGGTCTTGTAGCCGCCGGCTTTGCGGCACTAATAGGTGCACCCGTACTTAGACTTAAGAGCGATTACTTCGCAATCGCCACCCTTGGATTTGCAGAAATCGTTCGTATAGTTGTAGGAAGCTCACCGCTGAACAAAATCACCAACGGTTCACTGGGACTAAACAATATCCCGGGCTACAAATCACTTTTCGTTACATTCATAATCGTTGCAATATGTATCGCCATCATGGTTCTTCTTGTGAAGTCCTCATACGGCAGAGCATTTAAGGCAATCAGAGAAGACGAAATCGCAGCAGAAACAATGGGTATCGGACTTGCCAAGCATAAGCAAATGTCCTTCATTATCAGCTCATTCTTTGCAGGAATCGGCGGAGCACTGCTTGCAATGTTCCTAGGTGCAGTTTCATCAACAACCTTCAACATTATGATGACATATAACATTCTGCTAATCGTTGTAATCGGCGGCATGGGCTCCATCACCGGCAGCGTTATCGCAGCCTTCCTAGTAACCTTTGCCAAAGAATGGTGGCTGAGATTTTTAGACAGCACCATGTACATCGGCGATTTCCAGGTTCCACTACTTAGAACCGGATTCAGAATGGTAGTATTCTCAGTAATCCTAATGTGCGTAGTTCTCTTCTGGAGAAAGGGCATGATGGGACAAAACGAATTTTCTTGGGATGCGATTTATCGCTGGGGCGGCAACATCAAAGCCTTCTTTAAGGGCGAAAAGAAAATCATCACCAAGAAAGACACAACTCGTGCAGCCAAGGCTTCAGAAGTTGGCGCAGATGGCAAAACCACACAAGACAGAGTAGATGGCAAAGCCACCGCCGCTGATAGCGTCTTGGTAGGCGGCGAAGCCGCA
>CAYVPJ010000401.1:0-1603 GCA_964453505.1 uncultured Oscillospiraceae bacterium
AAAACATTCCATAACTATATTTATCATTAATCTTTTCTATCTGAGAGCCATCCAACTTCATTCTAAATATGTTGTATGTACCATCAATAGCTGTACCTTGATTTCCTGAAAAATACAACCAATCATCGATCACCACCAAAGACCATCCGAATCCGTCAAATATAGGTTTCAGCCCTGTACCATCCTTTTTAACCGAATAAATATGAGCTTTGTCACTTTCGTCAAAGCTTGAATAAAAAACATATTCATCGGTAGCAAAATAGTACTGCCCGTTGGTGATGTTACCCAGATCTGATGTCTGAACTCCCAATGAAACTATTGCAGATTTTTTAGAGCTATCTGTATCCGCATTTGAGGATATGGTAGTATAACTATCATTTTTCTTATCATTCGGTTCTCTGCTCATAATGACCACGCCGATAATTATTGCAATTATTATTAAAATGGCTATAGAAATCAAGCCTATTAATGATTTTTTCTTTTTTTGTTTGTTTGGATTTTCGGAATTAACTTTTTGGTGTTCTAAATAAACATCAGAATTTTGCCCGCTATTTGCCATGGGTTGCGATTGAGCTGACACAATTTTTAAATCTTTCCCGCATTTTGGGCAATACTTATTACTGTTTTTAATGGTTGCTTTACAATATGGGCATGTACTTTCAAGTGTTCCACCGATTTGATTGTTATCTTTTTTTTCAATAGGAATTGGTTCTTCATTTTTCGAAGAGGCCATTCTAATATCGTCAGTCTTTTGATATTCAAGACCTAATTCTGCCACAACAGCAGATACTGATTTTAAAATGAAACCAATGGCGATACTAGAATCAGAATCGTCATCATCCTTCCTATTGACCATAATTTGACTGCAATCCTGTATCGAAGAAAGCTCTACATCACCTTCCATAACTTTTTCGAAGGCAAACACTGTGTTTTTTTCTTGATTCAAAAACAGCAAGGCGAAATAAATAAGCTCGCCTTTACTGTCTTTCTGTTCCTGCTTTCTTTTGAATGATGCAGAAATGGTTACATCCGCTTGATTTTCGATTTCGTAAGGAATTTTCATTTCTTCCAACCGTTTAGTTATCTGATCGATAAAGATCTTTTTCTCCATGGTTATTCCTCCTAATTTTGTATTTATATTTCCAAGATCCTGTTTTTATATTCCAGTTCTAATTGCGTTTCCTTCTTTTCGGTGATATCAAATACGATACCCGACAGGAATGAAGGTCTGCCGTTGTCATCAAATTGCGTTATCTTTCCACGGTCATAATACAATCTGAATGATCCTTATTTCACGTGAATACGGTTTTCAACTTCGTAAACATCCGCTTTTCCATACAAGTGATCCCGCATGGAGTCCATTGCTTTTGAAAATCCTCCGGATTCAGCTTGTCTGTAAAGAACTGATAAGTGACGCGCTCCGGAAATTTGCTCGTTTTCAAGTCCTACGGATATGGCTTGAAATTCTATTAATTAATTTATGAACACGTGGTCGATTGTATCTTAGTGCTACAATACAAGGCGAATTTATTTGCTATCGTTTTTTTTAACCTCTTCGTTCGGAATATACTCTACAATATCGCCAAAGTCGGAATTTAACACA
>CAYVPJ010000402.1:0-1600 GCA_964453505.1 uncultured Oscillospiraceae bacterium
GATCTGTATCTGCACCGTTGTGCAATACATTCCCTGCGCCCGAAGCCGGGAGCCCACCGAGTCGCAAAGCATGGTCAATCCGGCGCGAATGTCCTTTTCGCCCACAAGATCGCGGGCAAATGTGATACTGTTGCCGATGCTCTTGACCGGGTCTACATCATCAAAACGTCGAACGGGGTCGCCGTCCATGCCGGATGCGTGTTCCCAAATGGATTCCCCGGCGCGGCCAAGCAGCGCGGTCATGCGTACTTTCCCGGCGTTGGCGATATCGCCGATCGTCAGGATGCCGGCATCGGCCAGCACGCCGTCAGCGGCTTTCCCTACGAACATCATATCCCGCGCTGGCAGCGGCCAGACGATGCTTCGGAAGTTTTCTTTTGTGATAACGGTAGTGGCGTCAGGCTTTTTGTAATCGCTGCCCAATTTCGCAAAGATTTTGTTAAACGAGACGCCCACGGAAATGGTAATACCAATTTCCTCCCGGATGCGTTTGCGCAGCAGGTCGGCGATCTCCCGCCCGGAGCCATACAGATGCAGGCTGCCGGTTACATCGAGCCACGACTCATCTACGCTGAAGCGCTCCACGCGGTCGGTGTACTGGAGATAGATTTCGTTGATCCGTTCGCAGTATTCCTCATACTTGTGATGATGCGGCGTAACCAAGACTAGACTGGGGCACTTTCGTTTCGCCTGCCAGATGGTCTCAGCAGTCTGTATTCCATACTTCTTTGCAAGCTCGTTCTTGGCAAGGATGATGCCGTGCCGGTTGCGAGGATCACCGCAGACCGCCATAGGGACGCTTTTTAGCTCCGGCCTGTCGATGCACTCGACCGAAGCAAAATAGGAATTGCAGTCGCAATGTAGGATGGTTTGTTCCATTGCAAGGAAAACTCCTTACACAACGGCTTGGGCAACTACGTCCGTAACAGCCGTATCCATGAACTCATTATACTGGTTTTCCGGTGAAAGCCAAGCATCAAGCATTGCAGCGGGCAGTATTACCGGCATTCGTCCGTGTATTTCCTTGATGCCGTCCGCAGCGTCCCTTGTCAGGATCGTAAAGCACGGCAGCTTGGACTGGGAACTGCGAAGATACAATCCTGCAAGAAACAGCGGTTCGCCGTATTCCTGCGCAAAGGCATACTTGGTTTTCTTCCCGTTGCTCTCCTTCCTCCACTCGAAATAGCGAGAGGCAGGAACCGCGCAGCGGCGGTCTTGTATGCTCGTGCAAAACAGCGGCTTTTCGGCGGCGGTTTCACTCCTCGTATTGAACACAAGCACATTGCGGGAAGGGTGCATGAATCCCCAACGCATAGGAAACGCGCCCGGCTCTCTACGCGCTGCGCTGGTCGCTATGACCGGCACGACACTTGTGGGCGCGATTTCGCCTCTGCTGGTCATTGCCAGCCCCGCTCGATCCGCGCGGGCTTGCGCCTGCCGAATATACTCTGTCAACATATCGTTTTCCGCATCGGCGTCAATATAATACCGTCCGCACATGTTTTATCCCTCCAGTGGAATCAGCGCGCGGGTTTTTCCTTCGATCTTTTGTAAATAGCCTTGCTCGGTAAGAGATTGGATATACTTCTGTATGGACGAA
>CAYVPJ010000403.1:0-1597 GCA_964453505.1 uncultured Oscillospiraceae bacterium
TCCCTCATTGATAAAAGCCTGTCCGAAAGATTCAGCCACAAGATTTATCGACTCCGTTGTGCCTCTTGTAAAGATCACCGTTTCTGCTTGCGGGGCATTTATAAAAGAAGCCACCTTTGTTCTACATTTCTCGTACTTTTCCGTAGCATATTGACTGAGGAAATGAACGCCGCGATGGATATTACTGTTTTCTTCAGTATAATACCTGACAAGTTCGTCTATAACCTGTTGCGGTTTCTGTGTAGTCGCTGCATTATCGAAATATACAAGATCATGACTGTATATTTTCTTTGTCAGGATCGGAAACTGTGCGCGAATTTTAGATATATCCATACAGGGAAAATTTAATTAGTTGCACTTAGCTGACGGGTCGTTGATTTTAGAGTCGCTACAGCGGATTATACAGTTATCGCATGCCGAGAGTTCGCCGTTGAGACGTTTCTTCACTAAGTCGTTGACGCGGAGTTTTATTTTATCGATTTCTATTTTGGAGACGACTTCTCCGATAAAGAACATTGCCTCCTCATCGAGTTGTCCCACGGTAGCGCCGTGACTGCATTTAACGTCGTCTGCATAAATTTCGAGAAACGGTTTGGCAGCAGCCTTAGCCGTATCGGTAAGAAGCAGATTTTTATTTACCTGTGAAGCTATAGTGTGCTGCGCATCTCTCTCCACAATCACTCTCCCTTCAAAAACAGATTGCGCATATTCGTCTATAATGCCTTTGAATATCTGCTCGCTAGTACAATGTGGCACGAGGTGGTCTACGAGGACATTATTGAACATTTGTTGATGTTTATCGGCGAGATAAATACCATAGATATATGATTCTGCACCTTCTCCTATGAGACGCGCCTTAATATCGCTTCGCAGCACGCCGGAATTAAATTCAAAGTTAAAAGATTTTACGGTGCTGTGTTGTGCCTGTTGAATAAACACGACATTATTCACATTTGCCTTATTCGACAGATTATACATCTTACTGATATCTAATGTCGCATTGTCCTTTACGAATATTTCCGTAACGGTATTAGTAAAGAAGTCGTTATCAAAAGAAGAGTCGTCGCAGTTAATCAGTTTCACCGAAGAATTTTCGCCCACCACGATAAGGTTTCTGACATTCATAAACGGGGAATTGCTGACGGAGACGAGTTGGACAGGAAGTTCGCACTTGGTATTGTCGGGGACTTCGAGGCAGAACCCGCCGGTAAATGCAGCGGTATTAAGTGCTAAATAAGCGTTGTCTTTAATTTCGGCTATACTGCCAAAATATCTTTCGAGGTGTCGTGGCAAATCGGTAATATTACAAAGGCTGATATCACTTTCCTTTAAAATTTCGGCAACATTGAGGAGGGTATTTCCATCGATAAGGAAGCATGTCAGCACATCTTCTTTTTCCATATTGCATGGAAGGGATGGATTATCATCAGGGATATCCTTTTCGTCTTCATCCGAAAAGCAGAGTTTTTCTGGCACAGCGATATTTTCAGGCAGGGCACTTTTATCGGACTTTTGGAAAACAGTGAGGGCGTTCTGTCTGATAATTTTCAGAAAAGGATTTTTCTCTTTTAAAACCATTGTTTCCATGATTTATAAT
>CAYVPJ010000404.1:0-1596 GCA_964453505.1 uncultured Oscillospiraceae bacterium
TCCATGTCCACAGCAGTCAAGGATTTCTTTTTCTGACAAACGGTATCTTACCGCATTTCTATTGCTTCTTCTTATTCCGCAATAATAGCAATTATTTTTGCAATAGCTACTAAATTCAATCAGCCCTCGGAAATACACTTTGGAATGATAGTATTTATCCCTAAAATTATTTGCTAATATCGCAAGTGATTTATGCTCCTCACAGAGTGCATCCTCACAAAAATATTTAATAATTTCGGAAAGTTCTTTTTTGTCAGCTATATTTAATATGTTTATTAAGTTATTTTCCATTTTACAAACGCAAATCCCTTTCACCGTTTTCTATCTTGTTTAAAATTTCAAGTATATTGTCATAAACAGGTTCATTCTTAAACTGATCCAAATGCTCATTCAACACGATTTCACCCTTAATCCTCGTTTCACCCGTGGCATAGTCAAGCAGAAATTCCTTAAATGTAAAAATTGCGTTCGGTATACAAAAATTATGTACAAATTTAGATTTTGCCACTTTCATAAACTGCTCTCCTGTGCGCCCTGCACGGTAACACGCAGTACAAAAGGAAGGTATACAGCCCATGTCGCAAATTTCACCCACCACATCATTTAAGGAACGAGAGTCACCGATAGAAAACTGTTCCTTATCAGGAAGCTGATTAGCTTTTTTTGATTGTGCATAAGCGCCAACACCGATACGAGTTCCTGCATCTATTTGTGACACTCCGAGCGGAATTACCTTCTTACGTACGTTAACAGGCTCCCGCGCGGTACATATTAAACCCGTATAAGGTACAGACAGACGCAAAACGGCAATAAGCTTTTTAAAATCATCGTCGCTTACAGCATACTGTGGATTGTCGGTAAAAGGAGTACCTGTTGCAGGTGTAATGCGAGGAAAAGAAATTGTATGAGGGCCTACACCATTAAAGGTTTCTTCTAAATGAATTGTATGATAAAGCAAACCCATTACCTCAAATCGCCAGTCATAAAGCCCAAACAAAACGCCTAAGCCGCAATCGTCCACTCCTGCCTCCTGTGCTCTGTCCATAGCATACAGCCTCCAACGATAATTTCCCTTAATCGTGCCGGCAGGGTGCATTTCTCTGTAAGTATCATGATGATATGTTTCCTGAAAAACTTGAAACGTACCAATTCCGACCTCTTTGAGCTTTCTCAATTCATTAACTCTAAGTGGTGCACAGTTAATGTTTGCACGGCGGATTTCGCCATGCTCTGTTTTTACACTATATACTTTTTTGACCGTTTCACACATGAAATCCACTTCAGTTGAGGGAGATTCCCCATAAACAAGCACGGTGCGTTTTTGTCCCTCCTCAATCATTATTTGAACTTCCTGCTCAATTTCATCCATACTTAGCGTCTTGCGGTGCATTGCCGTGTTACTGCTTCGGAAACCACAGTATTTACAGTTGTTTGCACATTCATCACTTATATACAGCGGAGCAAAGAAAACGATACGGTTACCATATACCTCTTGTTTCAACCGATAAGCCAATTCATACATTTCCTGAATGGTTTCCACATCTTTGTTTTGAAGCAAAATTGCAGTTTCCTCCGGCTCAAGCCTGATACACTCCG
>CAYVPJ010000405.1:0-1594 GCA_964453505.1 uncultured Oscillospiraceae bacterium
CCGAGATCGGCAATTACAAGGATAGGCTGGGATAGCTGAATATTGAGGTTGGTTCTCTCATCGTCCAGATAATCGCCGTTGATCTCGTACATCTTGAGATAACGCTCCTCTTCGGTCAGCTCCGGATACTGTTCCTCCAGATCGGCTTTCCAGTCATTGTAATCAAGATCGTAATTACTCCAAATGAGGTGATCTCCATCCGTCATCTGGCATCACCCCGATCCCTGTGCTCAGGCTTGATGGGCTGGCCGTTCTCATCGTAATTCTTCGGGTCAGCTCCTGGAACCTGAAAGCCGAACATGGAGCCGGTACGCATGGCTTCCTCCTGCGCCTTGGATACGCCCAGCTTCCGGTTGTACTCGCTCACAAGAGACTTTGCATCTTCCTTGCCGGCACAGGGAATATCCGTCTTGTAGTAGCCGGTTTCGCCGCGCTTCAAAATCACGATAGCTCCGGTATCCAGCAAGGTAGAGTAGCACTTCTCCGGGAGAGAGGAACGAAGCGGTACGACGGTGTTTCCGGCCTGTTCCATGCGTTCGGCGAACTCGCAAATATGGTAGAGATTGTTCCCAACCTCAAGATGATAGTCGTCGATGTAGCGGCAGGTGCGATCTGCCATTTCGCCGTCCGACATGGTGATGTGAACCTTATCGCCGTCCGGAATACAGAATATTTCTTTATAGTCCGACGTGATAAAACGGATTCCACGCTTGGCATTAGTCATGTGCCTATCCAGCCACTCCCGCATATAGCAATAGCAGTAGAGGTTATAATCGCCCTTGGTCGGATTTAGGCGAAAGATGTATGCGTACTTCTCGGTATCCGCGCGGAACGCATATTCCGTGCAGTAGTTAGCGTCAAATCCGCTTTCGGGGTGGCTATAGCAATACGAAGTAAGAGAACTGCGGTCCTTCAGGACGCCACCGTACTGCGTGTCAAACCGCAGAGCGTTGATGACATTATTGAACTCTGCTTTGAACTCGTCGGTCTTCAGGTCTTTACGGAAGTCGTCCCATGAGGTAAAGAAGCCCTTGCCGTTGGAGTCCATGTCTCCGCGCAGATGGCCGATGCAGCCTGTCTGCATGGCGATTTGCTGGCTCTGAGAATAGGCGTAATTGCGCTCACTGGGTGTTGCCGCTCGGAAAGACATATCCATGTTACCGTTCCTCCTTTACGCGAGGTAGCTTCTTTATCGCTGCCTCAGCTTTGGTTTTTTCAAGCCCCCGCTTGGCCCATTCAGGCAGCTTGCTCTCGTCCAACGTTCCGAGAACATCGGAGCGCTCAAACCGAGAACGGTTGCCGCTGAACAGGTCTACGCAGTAGCAGGCATTGCCGCGACTGTTCCCATGCGCGCCGAAACCGCCCTCACACAGCTTAATCTGGTGGGTGGCGAAACGGTACTCACGCCGCAGCACATTCGGCTTGATGACGACGATTTTTCCCTCAATGTCATCGGCGTAGGTTATTGGGTTACAGCCTTCGGCGGTAATCGGTGCCTCATCAATATAAGGCGTGCGAACCGCTCTGGCTGCTTCCAGTGCTTCTTCAGCTTGCTCCGCAATGCGGTTTCCGTATAGCTCGACCATCTTAAAAT
>CAYVPJ010000406.1:0-1593 GCA_964453505.1 uncultured Oscillospiraceae bacterium
GGGACATTATCTGCGTGGAAGATATCAATCTGCGCGGTTTAGCTGGCACGCTCAAGTTTGGTAAGTCTACCAACGATAACGGGTTTGGTATGTTCCGCACATTCTTGGGATACAAGCTTGCTGAACAAGGCAAAGTGCTTATCAAAATAGACAAGTGGTTCCCCAGCAGTAAGATGTGTCATGTGTGCGGTGCGGTAAACTCAGAGCTTACGCTTGCTGACCGAGAATGGACTTGCGAGTGCGGCGAACATCACGACCGCGACATAAACGCGGCGATAAATATTAGAAATGTGGGACTTGCGCAGATAGCGTAGCTCATAAAAATTAGAACCGTGGGACACACGGGGATAGCCTGTTGAGACTGCCCGCAGTAGTGGGCTTGAGCAGGAAGCTCCCACCTCTAAGCGTTAGCGTAGGTGGTGAGAGTATGTCACGAAAGGAGGGCATAGATGGAAGAAGAAAAACAAGAGCTTAAATATACCCAAGAAGAATTCGACCAAGCAAAAAGTCAATTGTTCGCTATGTTTGCAAAAATGGCACAACAGCAGATTGTTAATCGTGAACGCAACAATAACAAGAAAGCGTCTTATTCGACTTACACAAAAGAGAATATTTTAACATATCTAAAATCTCCAGAAGCAAATGCTAAGAATCTCAGAAATGCTTCTCGGTATATATTCATTCGCTCTCCTCAATATAGGCGATTGTGTTTGTATTATGCGTATACACCAATGTGGTATTATACTTTGGCTCCTTCTCAGTATGACCCGCAGAAGGTAAAAACTGATACTCTGAAAAAGCAGTATTTTAAAACTGCGGCCATCCTTGAATCTATGAATATTAAACATGAAATGCAGAAGGCTTGTACTATTGCGTGGACAGAAGGTGTATTCTTTGGCATTTCGTATTCAGCGGCAAACTCTTTCTTTTTGCAGAAAGTTGACCCCGATATCTGTACAATAACCAGCGTTCTGGATGGCGTGTATAATTTCGCTATTGATATGTCGCAGATACGTGAAGAGGATTTATTTAAATACCCTGAATTCGTCACAACCATGTGGAATGAGTACAAGAGTACGAACATAAAGCTTCAAGACGTGCCGGAGGCTAATAGCTGGTGTATAAAGATTGATGAAACCACATCTTTCCCGGCTCCGCCGTTTGCTGCCACTCTCCCCTATCTTTTTGATTTGGACACATACGCAAGTCTGCAAGCAGAGCGTTCGGAGATAGGTAACTATAAGGCGTTGAGTATGCAGATACCCGTTGATGCAAATGGTATTCCCATTGTCGATATGAGTATCGCTACTCAGTATTATGACCAGATGTGTGCTAATCTGCCTGACTATATTGGCGGCATTATGTCGCCCTTCCCGCTTCAGGCTTGGGATTTTCAGAAATCAGGAGCTGTGGCTGAAACTGATATTGTTGTACGGGCAGAAGAGGAATTCTGGAATGCGGCGGGTACGAGTGGTTTGCTGTTTGGCAGCACGAAAAATGACAGCTCCTCTGCCATGAATCTTTCTATTCGGGCGGATGAGTCTATCATGTTTGCTGTTATGAACCAGTGCGAACGACTGATAAACAGGTATT
>CAYVPJ010000407.1:0-1585 GCA_964453505.1 uncultured Oscillospiraceae bacterium
TATCAGGTATTTCAAGTAGATATTCTTTACAAAAAAGAAGTGTTAAAGAGTTTTCAACAGGACTTGATTGACCGAGGCTACAATGCTTCAGTAGTGAAACTTGGTGAGAAAAGGTATATAAACATTGATAATAAGGTCAGCTACACTTTAGATAAACTGAAGAATGACTTGATAAGCTATATTAACTCCATAGACGACCATTATATTTCAAAAGAAGAGATACTTAGGAATATCGATAAAATATTAAATAGGATGAAATAATTAGTGAAAAAGCGGACGACAAATACAAAAAAACGAACAAATAAACACAACAGATTGTGTTCAGCAAAACAAGAGAACACAATCTGGCGGATTTAGGTAGTAAAACACGGCATCTGTGGCGGATATAGGTATTAAAAGCAGGAACGATAGAAAATGTAAGGTATTAAAAAAAGACATTGCTGGCGGATATGGGTATTAAATATGGTAAAAAAGGAACTGAAAGCACAAGAAAACGCCCAGAAATACTGCTTTTTATACCATTGGCTAAATCCGCCAAAACCCGCCAAACTTAGAACACCTTGTATAGTAAATCAACCTATGGTAAGATACGGGCAAAGGAAAAGGGTGTTCTTTCGAACACCCACGCAAGAACAGTAGCGTTGACTGGGAAACGCAACCCGCCAGTTGCATATCCCCGCTTTGCTGTACGGTTATTTTACCATCGAAAAGCATAGCATGTCAACATATTGGTTATAAAAATACGTTCAGAGAAAGGCTCCCGCTATGCTAAAACTAAATTATTATTACGGAAAGGAAGCAGACCAGTTTTCATTCGTCCGGTTACCCAAGTTGCTCTTCACGGATCCCGTCTACAGCAAACTTACATCTGAAGCAAAAATCTTATACGCCCTCATGCTTGACCGCATGAGCCTTTCTATTGCAAATGGATGGCTCGACAAAGAAGACCGCGTATTTATTATTTTTACTATTGAAGATACAACCGAGTTTCTTCGCTGCGGAAAGGACAAAGCTATATCGATAACAAAAGAGCTAACAGAGATCGGCCTAATTGAACGAAAACGCCGCGGGCTTGGGCTGCCTTCAATAACATATGTCCTTAATTTTGCAAGTGCCGATAACGGCAATAATAAGGGCTCAACAGGCAGGGCTAATTCCAGAATTCAAGAAGTCGGAAAAACAGAATTCAAGAAGTCGGAAAAACAGAGTTCAAGAATACGGAATTTGCGGAAACAAGAAGTCGAAAAAACAGACGCTAATAATACTAACGAGATTAAAAATTACAAGATTCAGACTAACTCTATCAGTTCCACCTTTCCTTCAGTCTTGCCTACAGAAGATAGCAGCTCAGATCGATTGAATGATGGATTAAAAGGCAAGGAGCTGATTGAATTCGCAATTAAAAAAAAGATTGGCTATGATGCTCTTATACAAGAACCCTCGTATGAAGCAGCGCTACCGTCTATCCTAAGGATTCTAGTAGAAGCTCAAATAAGCAATTCCCCCACTGTAAAAATACAGGGTGAAGAATACCCGGCATCAGCAGTAAAAGATGTCCTCAGTAAAGTAAACAGCATGGATATCG
>CAYVPJ010000408.1:0-1582 GCA_964453505.1 uncultured Oscillospiraceae bacterium
GCCGGAGAGTGGGCCTAAAAGGCCCTGTTTGATTTTTCCCATGGTTGCAGTTTTTTGGGGTTAAACATTCATTTGCTTGTCGGACACGAAAGGGCTTATCAATGCCTTTCGTTGACAATACAAAGTTAACCCCAAACTTGCAACAGTCTGGTATTTAGGTTTTTTATGCGTTATTTTGCGTTGAATTGCAGGGTGATGTTTTTCTCTTTAAAACACAATCTTCACATCTTCTTTATAGTTCTGTAAAGTTCCGTTTAGGCTGGCTGTCCAACCGTCGATGAATACTTTGCCCCCGATTTTATCGGGACAAGCGTTTTTAATGGCGTTTGAAAAATCATTGCTGGTAATAAGCTCGCTGTTGGTTATGTAGTAATGGTTGCCAATTTTGTAAATGCAATCTTTTACCACTTCTTCGGGAACTTGTGTTGGCTCGTCTAAACCAACCGTAAAAATCATATTGTAAATACGACTTAAAGCGTCTGTTTCATTTTCAGTTATTGAAATTTGCCCTTTGTCGTCAACTTTAAGTTTTGGGGCTTCTACACTGTCAAATACTTTAAAGCCAATATCAGGAACTTGTTTTTTGTCTTCATCAAATAATCCATTTTTACTGTTTTCGGCTTCAATGTCTTTGACTATTTTCTCACCTGCTCTTTTAAGTCGTTCTATTGTTATGCTTGAAATTAATGGAGGTAAATTATTCTCAATGCAAAACTTGTAAGCAGGTTTATCTTCTTTGATTGGCTCGTCTATTTGGCACAAAATAAATTTACGGTTGCCACCATCTTCTGCATTGAGTTGCATTACTGCGTGTCCCGTTGTGCCTGAACCCGCGAAGAAGTCAAGGATAATTGAATCATCTTGACTGCCAATTGTAAGTAAATATTTAATTAATTTAGTTGATTTTGGAAAATCAAAAAGTCTTTGTTCGAGTAACTGCTCTAAAGCTAAACTTGCTTCTTGATTACTTCCAAAAGTTGTGTCCCAAAAATCATTTGCAATTTGCCCTTTTGATTCGTGAAGATAAATTTTACTATATGGCTGTTCATCACCACTACTTGTCCATAAAATTTTATTTTCATTATCTAATTTTTTAAAATCGTCCTCTTTTATCATCCAAGGACCATTTAAAGTATTGCCGTTTTTTGTAGTAACTTCATAATAATTACGACCTCTGGTTTTGTGCAATAGGATACCTCTTCTAAAACTACCGATATCATCTTTGTAGCTATATTCTTTTTTTGCTTTATCAGTTAAAGGAATTTTATTTAAACTTAAAATTTCTTTTTCTTTTGTATAACATAAAATATATTCTTTTACTCTCGCAATTTGCCCAATGTTTGCTTGATTATCTGATTTTCTCCAAGCAATATTAGAAACGAAATTCTCCTCCCCAAACACATCATCACAAAGTAGTTTTAAGTTTGCTTGTTCATTATCATCAATGCTTATAAAAATAACGCCGTCTTTGCTCAATAAATCTCTTGCTAATAAAAGACGAGGATACATAAACGCTAACCAACCGTTGTGACTCTTTTTGGTTTTAAAGCTAAAGTCCATTCTTGCAAAATCGCTCTCACTC
>CAYVPJ010000409.1:0-431 GCA_964453505.1 uncultured Oscillospiraceae bacterium
ATCCATTTAAAAGAATTATTAAGGATAAATTCTATAATGCAGAAATAGTAGCAGATTGTTTTCATTTTACACGTACAATTATGAATTCATTAGATGAGTTAAGACTTAATATATGGAGAAATGCAAAAGGAAAAGATAAACTTTATCTTAGATATTTAAAAACATCTTTAATGAAAGATATTTCAAAAGCAAATAACAAAGATGCAGAAAAATTATTAAAAGCTTTTGAAATATCTCCAATATTAAAATATGCTTATAATCTTAAAAATGAATTTCTTAAAATAAAAAAAGTAGATAGCTTTGAAGATGCCTATAAAAAGATTAATCTTACATTTTATATTACTAATATAACTATCAAAGGTTATAAAGTTAATATAAGTGCTATTTATAAATTACCAGATTTGTACATAAGTCGCTTAAATAGTTTTGGA
>CAYVPJ010000409.1:441-1163 GCA_964453505.1 uncultured Oscillospiraceae bacterium
GATGCTGAATGTTCTACAATAAATGAATTTAAAACTTGTATTAAAACACTAAGGCAATGGCACGAATACATTTCTAATTATTTTAGATATAATCTTTCAAATGGACCAACAGAGGGAAAAAATAATCTTATAAAAGTAATTAAGAGAATGTCATTTGGATTTAGAAATTTTAATAATTTTAGAAATAGAATATTAATACTTAATCTAAAATAAATACACCCCAACATTTGAAATATGCTATCAAATTTTTCAAAATAGAATTTGGTAATTATTTATCATGTCTAAAAACATGTATTAAAGTATATTTAACGATATAATAAAGCAACAGGAAAAATTTCCTGTTGCTTTATTATAGTTCTAGTCTTTATTTAAGATTTTTCACCCCAACTATTGACATTGAACCAGTTAAACCTATATAAAATTTATTTTCCTAATTTTTTTACTATTAGTGCTGCTAAACTCTCAGCTTTTTGTTTTAAATAATCTTGATCTTCACCTTCAAGCATAACTCTAACCAAAGGTTCTGTACCAGATGTTCTAATAAGTACTCTACCATTTCCTTCGAACTCTTTTTCAAGTTTTTCTATTTCAGATTTAATTTCTTCATCTTTATCAAAATCAAATTTCTTTTCATTTAATACTTTCGCATTTACCAAAACTTGTGGATATGCTCTCATAATATTTGAAGCTTTTGATGCTTTTTTTCCACTTTCAAGTAAGGC
>CAYVPJ010000409.1:1173-1580 GCA_964453505.1 uncultured Oscillospiraceae bacterium
AATACCATCTCCTGTTGGGTTATAATCAAGCATTATAACGTGACCTGATTGTTCTCCGCCAAAATTATATCCATTTTTTAGCATTTCTTCTAAAACGTATCTATCTCCTACTTTTGTATGGACAATATTGATGTCATTTTCTTTCCCATATTTAGTAAGACCTAAATTACTCATTACTGTTGCTACAACTGTATCTTTTGCTAGTTTACCCTTTGATTTCATATAGTTAGATATAATAGCTAATAATTTATCTCCATCTATTTCTTGACCATTTTCATCAATAGCAAGACATCTATCTCCATCACCATCATATGCAATTCCAAGTGAACATTTATTTTTAACTACTGTATCCTTTAACATTTCAAGATGTGTTGAGCCACAATTATGATTTATATTTATTCCATCTG
>CAYVPJ010000410.1:0-1579 GCA_964453505.1 uncultured Oscillospiraceae bacterium
AAACGTTAAATTTTAAGTAAAGTGCACAATTGAGTGCACGAATGTTCAAAAAGTGTAATTTCAAATGAAACTGCACTTTTTTAAACATTTTGTTGATAATTAATTCACAAAATTGAAGAAATATGATATATTATTAACTGTCAAAGAGCTTATTGTTCCATGACAAAAGGCAGAACATGCATCAATTTTTAAAAGAAAGTGCACAATTCTGTTATGTATATTTATAAGATGGGCAATTTACTTGTCAAAGTGATATTTATAATTTGTGGTTATAAATATCTTTTTATTAAGTCTTTATTTAATTGAACTTCATCTGGTTCAATATAATACATATTTAAAGTGTTTAATACTTGTTCATTACATAAAAACAACATTGCTTTGAATGGACAATTATTATTAAGTGATTCTCTACATAAACTATTTATATGATTAGCAATAATATTACAATCATTTTGAGTAAGGTTTTCAAATGTTGTTTTTTTAGGTAATACATATCTAATAAATTCATGATTTTTTTCTATGCCACCTTTTTGCCATGAAGCATGAGGATCACAAAAAACAAATGAGAAACGTATTCCCCAGTTCTATGGTTACATTCTATATTATTAACGTCATAGAACTCAGCACCATTATCAGTAAGTATTATTTGAAATAGTCTGTTATAATCATATTCTAATAAAGTTTCTTGTAAGTACTCAAATATTTTGGTAACTTCATCATTAGTTTGACTTTCTAAAAGAAAAATAAGCATAAAATTAGACTTTCTCCAAAAAAGGGTAAGAATACATTTTGAATCAGACATTAAACCTTCAACAGTATCCATTTCAACTATGTTTAAATCTGGATTTTTGCTGGTAAAATTAATAAAATCATTATATTTTCTACCAGTCAAAATTTCTCTTTCTTGTCTGGTTCTACGTTTATTGTTTTTTCTTTTCTTATATTTAATAATTCTTGGAAAATCCATTGGTTTAAATTCAAAAATACCATTATTTATATATCTATAAAAAGAACTTTTACTAAAATTTAAAACTTCTGAATGATTAATATATAAATGATTAGTTGTTTGACCTTTTTTAACAAGTGGAGTAATAACTTGATTTATATTATAAATTTCTTCATTTGTTAAGTTAATACCTTGCCTACAAAAACTAATCAATTCTTTATAAGAATCATCAGCTTTTCTTGCATAATAAGTAAATCTTTCTTTTCTACAACCACTTCTTGATTTACATCCATTACAAACATGAGGTGATTTAGTTAATTTATTACAAGAATAATCTTTGCATTTACCATTATAACAATTATTCCAGTTACTGGGTTTATAATAAACTTTATTTCTATCTATTTCTCTTAAAATAGTAGAATGTGATTTATTTAACTCTATAGATATTTGATTAATAGATTTTTTATTGTTTAAACCATCTTCAATATTTTTTCTATCTTCATAAGATAAATGACAATAATTTGTCATGATAATATACCTCCTTTAATGACAAATAAATTGCTTGAAGTATATTATAACTGATTACAAACCTTACTGCACAACAATTGTGCACTTTCAAAAAAAATCTACAAA
>CAYVPJ010000411.1:0-1579 GCA_964453505.1 uncultured Oscillospiraceae bacterium
GAAGGACATGGTGGAGCTGAAAAAGACCGGCATTCCAATTTCTCAGGCATATAATCAGATAGAAAAATACGCCCATGAAGGCGTTTTCACCGGCATATTCGCGCTGGTGCAGGTCTTTGTCGCCATGAACCCGGAAGAAGCCGTTTACTTCGCTAATCCCGGCCCAGACGGAAGATTCAATCCCGATTTTTATTTTCATTGGGCGGATTTCAATAACGAGCCTATTAACGATTGGAAGGCTGTTGCGTCCACGCTTCTGTCAATCCCGATGGCTCATCAGCTCATTGGCTTCTATACCGTTGCCGACGATTCAGACGGTATTTTGAAGGTCATGCGCTCATACCAATACTACGCAGCCAATAAAATATCCGATACAGTGGCGAAAAACAAGTGGGAGAACGGCAGCCAGCTCGGCGGATACATCTGGCACACCACCGGCAGCGGTAAAACGCTGACTTCCTTCAAATCCGCACAGCTTATCGCAAACTCCAAGGATGCCGACAAGGTCGTTTTTCTGATTGACCGCATTGAGCTGGGTACGCAGAGTGCCGGAGAGTACAGGGGCTTTGCAGAAGAAACGGATTCCATACAGGAAACAGAAGATACTTATGTTCTGATTTCCAAATTAAAAAGCACTGACACGGCGGACACTCTGATCGTCACCTCTATTCAGAAGATGAGCAATATCAGAGACGATGCGGAAGGCAAGCTGAAAAAAGCAGATCTCGATTTGATAAGCTCCAAACGCGTTGTGTTTATCGTCGATGAGTGTCACCGTTCTACCTTCGGCGATATGATGCAGGTCGTCAAGCAGACCTTCCCCAAGGCGCTTTTCTTCGGATTCTCCGGAACGCCGATTCAGGTTGAAAATGAGAAAAAAGGCAACACGACGGCGGATGTATTCGGCAACGAGCTTCACCGCTACAGCATCGCGGACGGTATTCGGGACAAGAATGTGCTTGGCTTTGACCCCGACAAGGTACTGACCTTCAAGGAGAAGGATATCCGTGAGGCCGTGGCTTTGGATAAGGCGAAAGCCGCTAACGTCGCGGAAGTCTTTGAGGATAAGAAAAAGCAGGAAATCTACTACAAGTATATGAAAGCCGTTCCCATGGCCGGATTTATCGGTGCTGACGGAAGGTATGTCAGCGGAATAGAGGACATTCTTCTTACAAACGGGCAATACCGAACGGAAGAGCACCAACGTATGGTAGTTGAGGATATCAAAGCCAACTGGATCACCATTAGTCATAATTTCAAATTCCACGGCATCTTTGCTACATCCAGCATTCCGGAGGCTGTACAGTATTACAAGCGCTTCAAAGATACGGCTCCCGATTTGCATGTAACGGCGCTCTTTGACCCGAGCATAGATAACAACGGAACCGGCATTGAAAAAGAAGAAGCCCTCGCGGAAATCATAACGGATTATAATGCGCGATACGGACAGACCTTCACAATTCCTACATACGGAAAAATGAAGAAGGATATACAATATCGCCTGGCACACAAAAAGCCGTATGAGCGCATTGAATATGCTCGCTCTGAGCAGATCGACCTGCTGATTGTTGTTGACCAG
>CAYVPJ010000412.1:0-1576 GCA_964453505.1 uncultured Oscillospiraceae bacterium
CTTCTTTGTTTGCTTCCTTTTTCTATTTACATGTTTTTTCATCTCCACCCCCACAATTCTGACATAAATAATGTCAAAAACCTGGGTTATTCAAATCCGGCATAATTCACTATAATACTGGTGAAGGTGTTGTCAAAAAAGTGGGGATAAGGATGAGAAAAGAAGAATTTTCGAAAAGACTGAAACAACTTCATAAGCTACGAGGATGGGACCAGGAGCGATTGTCCCGTAATGGATATGTAGCGCGTAACACACTGCAGAATGCATTTCATGGAAACGGTACACCGAACCTGACTACTGTACAAGAGATTTGTGATGGATTACATATCACCCTTGGTCAATTCTTTACAGACGAAGAGATAACCAAAACAAACGTGGATTATGTAATTACAGATCCATCGGAAGAATTAATTGAATTGATAGAATCTGCAGAAGGTTTATCAAAAACAGACTTGCAGCCTTTTATAAATTACTTCAAATATATACAAATGCTTAGAAAAAAGTAACCGGCTATTCCACAGAGGGGAGCCGGTATTATTATGTCTGAACACCCCAAGAAAATGACAAAGAAAATGTCAAAAACATGGGGTGGAAATTTCTCCTAGTTATAAATATAATAACCTTGTTGACGAAATGGGTTATTTGGTAGCACTAGCTTGGTAAAACAACTTCTCACTTAATACTGTGGTTCGCCGGAACAAGGAAATAAACATTCTTTTCGTTCTCTTATGAAAAGTATTTCGAAGGGATGTTTCAATAAACACTTTGGGTAAGAAAACCGGAGGTCGTGTCACGATGAAAGAGAATGATGGCAAACACAATACTATAGTAACATCCGAACAAAGGGAAAAGAAGGAAATAAACATTGCAATTGGTAGCCGACTTTTGGAACTACGAACAGAAAATGCGATTAGTAAAAGAGATATGGCCAAATTGTTGGGATTGACAGTTCCTCAATATCACAGATATGAGGGAGGCACCAACACGCTGCCATATGAGATGTTAGCCAAAATTTGTGAACAATACCATTTTGATCTGAACTATGTTGTAACTGGGATTAAGGAAGAGAAGATAAATATTCTCGCACAGGTTGCAAATATGTCATGGAACGAAAAGTGTGAAACATTTAAACAGTTGATGCAATACTGGGGCGAGTTTATGCGAAGGGCGAACTGGAGCAGACTGCTTGAAAGAGAAAATGAATAGATTTTTAAGACACAAATGACTATAGGAAAGTAGCCGGGTTGTTGTGAGTTGTTGTGGACTCATAATAATCCGGCTTTTTCAATACAAAAGGGAAAAAGGAGAATATGCATCATGGGGGAATGTACGACACAGCCGTTAGCTTGTATCAAAAGAATCTGCAAGGTGAAACAACTGAATGAAAAGGATGTTTACCGGATTACAAAGAAACTTTTAGAAATGTACCGGGATGCAATTTGGACGTTTGGTGGTGTAACCGGAGGAACAAATTCAATATTGCAGAATGAAGGAAAAGAAGAGGTAAGACAATGGTATCTCCAATTAGAAAAACAAAATGTAAGGGTGTTCGACGAAGAGGTTGACTCAATGATTT
>CAYVPJ010000413.1:0-1575 GCA_964453505.1 uncultured Oscillospiraceae bacterium
TAAGCAATCGCATTCTCTATGTTGAAGTAGATGATCCGCTCTGGCTTTCACAGCTAAAATATATGAAGCAGGAAATTATCGATAAAATTAACATCACAATTAAAACAGGTCTGTTCAACGACGTCCGCTTCTTCCTCAAAAGCACTCAATAACACCCCAATTTCAGCAATAATGTGCTTGACACCACATTTTGAATAGGAGGGCAAACGATGATGAATGACAAGGAACTTGACAGAGGGATGTTTGTACTGAAAATCATCTGGAGCGCCATGCTGGTGTCGCTCGCCATCTATCTCTTCGTAGGACTTCAGGTTACAAAGAACCTGCAAACTTCAATGAACGAGGACACATATATTGTTTTCAAATCGGTTCTGTACATACTTACGTGCCTGATTCTGATTGCCACTTGGTATATCAGGAAATTCCTCCTGTCCAGAAAAGGTCAACTTGTTCAAACGACTCAGGCTTTAGATCATCCCATACTTCAAAGATATTTCGTTGCCAGTATCGTATCGTGGGCACTGTCAGAAGGTATCGGGATTTTTGGGCTCATCCTCTTCTTCCTGGGAAGGAGCACCACAGACTTGTACATACTCATACTGATTGCTGTCATTGCCATGTTTCTGTATCGTCCAAAAAAGGAAGACATCATCAGTCTGGCGGAAGAGAATCAGGGGGGTTCGGCCGACAGTGCTCCTGCGGCATGATTTCAACACATTCTTTACAGCCTATTGAATATCGAAAATCCAGAATAGCGAAGGGTTTGTCTCTCATAGAAACCACAGAGTCAGGAGAAGAGCGTCACATGCCTCAAGCCTCAGATTTTGAGACAGGGTGCTTTTGCGCCTTATGGCTTGCGGCCTGTAACCTGTACTTCAGGATCACAATTAATCGAGAGAGTCTCCGAAATAGGCGCGGTGGGCAGTGCAGCGGCACTTTTTGTCCCACGGTTCTGAACAGCCCCTGATCAATCGGACCTTTTCATCCCCCTCTTCTTTTGAGACCGGTCCCCGAATGGAGACTTCCTCATCACCCAGAAAAACGCCGTCCTCCAGCCCAAGAAGATACAGGATTTCTTCGTAAAGGAGAACCCGGCCGGCATAAACGGCTCGCTTTTGGAGGGCAGGTTCATCTACGACGCCTACGTTCTGGGCGCGCGCGCTAACGGCGTTTACGCCGCTGTGGCCGCCTCCACCCGGCAGGCGGAGCCGACGCTGACCTACGCCGCCGGAACAAAGAGCGTGGCGGTGGCCTCCTCCGGCGCGGATTCCATGCGCTACACGCTGGACGGCACCGACCCGCGCTACGCGAAATCCGCCGCGGTGGTTTCCGGCGCCTCCGGCGCCATAGACCTGACCGCCTTTGCCGGACAGACGGTGACCGTAAAGGCCGTGGCCTACGACGGCGCGCTGTTCACAAGCTCCGTCAAAACGCTGACTCAGGCTGTGGCGGCATAACTGAAAGGAGGGCTTTGCCCATGTTTGGCAAACTTAAAAAACAAAAATCATTGCGGATAATGCTAGCAGTAGCAGGCACAATATCACTTGCGTTTGGCACCGTAGGAATATTTTTCCC
>CAYVPJ010000414.1:0-1574 GCA_964453505.1 uncultured Oscillospiraceae bacterium
TTGAAGGTAAAGACATTGAACGGTTGATAAGGCAAGCGGTTGAGAGAGCGTTAAGCTCCCAGAACTTTTAGGAGGCTATTGTGAGCGTTGAATCAAGATTGCGCAAAGAGTTGGCTAAAGTCACACGGGAAGTCTATCGGAAGGGCTATACACCACCACTAAATGGAAATATGTCAGTCCGGCTAGATGAGAACTATATATTGATTACACCATCCTATGTGTGTAAAGGAAAGATCGATGAAGAGAGCATATTAAAGGTGGATTTTCACAATCAGGTTTTTGGAAGCCAGAAAAAACCTTCAATCGAAACCGGTATGCATCTGGCAATATATCGCGAACGTCCAGATGTTCAAGGTGTGATCCATGCGCATCCGCGCAACGCTTCCACTTTTGCAGTCGCTCAAAAACCAATCGATGTCTCGATCATGCCGGAAGCCGTGTATCTTTTGGGGGCAGTCAAGTGCATTGACTACTTTATGCCTGGTTCTCAAGAGCTAAAGGAAAAGGTTGAACAAAGCGCGGCCGATTACGATGCGTTTCTACTTTATAATCATGGCGTTATAACCGTGGGCCGCGATATCTGTGAAGCGTTTTATCGCCTTGAAACATTGGAGCTCTGTGCGGAACTGGCTATTAGAGCTGAAGCAATAGGAGGCGCTAAGGGTTTGCCCGAGGAAGAGCTTACAAAGCTCCATGAAGTCAGAAAGAGCTTGCCCAAACCTTAGAGATGCTGGAACGCGCATTTGACGCCTTACAGAAAGACGTTGAAGATAATCAATTTATAATTGACGTGCCAAAAAGGTATGGTCGATGACGATTGATTGGGTAAAAATGAACAAAAGACTGATAAATGCATTTTTGAAGTCATTAATGTAAAACGACACAACAAATCAGTCTGAATCTTTTTAATTTTCAAGGAGATAGATCATGAAAGAAGCATTGGGTATGGTTGAAACAAAAGGTCTCGTCGGCGCAATTGAAGCGGCAGACGCGATGGTCAAAGCAGCGAATGTGACACTGGTCGGCAAAGAGAAGATTGGCAGCGGCCTTGTGACCGTCATGGTGAGAGGCGACGTCGGCGCGGTGAAAGCAAGCGTAGAAGCGGGTGCAGCGGCAGCCAAAAGAGTCGGAGAACTGTACGGCGTACATGTGATACCGAGACCCCACAACGATGTGGAAAACATATTGCCTCAAAAATAAGTATGCGTCCGCGCTATCTGGGTGTGCATACAAAATAAAAGCTGCATGCAAACAAAGAGAAAAGGTATGGAAGAAACAGAAATAAAGCGTTTGGTGATGCTGACCCTGGTGAAACACCTGGCGCAAAACAAAGAATACTATATTCCCGCAGCGGCGTCAGGCAGGCACGTCCACTTGTGCCGCGAGCACGTGGACACGCTTTTCGGCGGTGGGTATCAGCTTAGGCCTCTCAGACCGTTATCTCAACCGGGGCAGTATGCTTGCGAAGAAAAGATTACGGTTGTGGGCCCCAAATGCAGGATCGACGGCGTCCGTGTACTCGGCCCTGAGCGTCCAAAGACACAGGTTGAGGTGTCGATGACGGATACGTTCAC
>CAYVPJ010000415.1:0-1565 GCA_964453505.1 uncultured Oscillospiraceae bacterium
TTCTGTGAAACCTTTGAATCTAATTTTTGGTTTTTTCATCTCCTCAACCCCCAATCATTTTAATATAAGCGTTCAGTGATGACATAATGCTTTCGTCTGATGAAGTCAGTTCCCTTAAAAGACTTACGAATTCTTCCTGAACCTGTCCTATTTCTTTATCTGTTTGCTTTATATCCGTTAATAATTCATCCAAGTCTATTTCTTCTTCTTTTTCAAAATTATCAACATATCTAGGTATGTTCAGATTGAAATCATTCTTTTCTAGCTCTTCAAAATCTGCAAGAAATGCTTCTTTCTCTACAGTTTCCCTTCTGTTGTATAACTCAATAACTGATTCAATATGTTCATCAGTCATAGTATTCTGTTTTTTGCCTTTATCGAATTTCTGCGATGCATCTATGAAGAGTACATCTCTACCATCTCGATGTTTTTTCAATACAATAATACATGTTGGAATTGAAGTATTATAAAATAGATTTGCTGGTAAACCTATCACAGCATAAATGTTGCCTGAACGTAACAGTTTTTCTCTAATTTTTCCTTCCGTAGCTCCTCTAAAAAGAACGCCATGTGGTAATACAATCGACATAGTACCATTGTTTTTCAGATGGTATAATCCATGTAATAAAAACGCATAGTCTGCTTTAGACTTAGGTGCTAAAACACCATAATCGCTGAATCGTTCATCTTGAAGGAATCCAGCTGCTGCACTCCACTTAGCTGAATACGGTGGATTCATAAGTACCATATTGAAATCTGTATCTTCTCCTGTAGGCCAATCCCCGTCAAGTGTATCACCATTACGTAACTTCTGGTTTTCTGGCACTATTCCATGGAGAAACATATTCATTCGTGCCAAGTTATATGTAGAAGTCATCAACTCCTGACCATAATACTTGATATCTCTTGGTTGCTCTGAGTATTTTTTAGCGTTTAGCAGAAGTGAACCTGACCCCATACATGGATCATATACTGATAAACCTTTTTTATCTTCTTGTCCAGCAATTGCAATTTTCGTTAAAATCTTTGAAACAGATTGTGGTGTGTAGAATTCTCCTGCCTTCTTACCTGTTTCTGATGCAAACTGACCAATAAGATATTCATACGCATTTCCAAGTACATCAGCATCCGAATTTAATAAATCTGCCTTATCAATTTCTTTAATTAGACTTGATATTGTATCGCTTTGCTTTTGATCCCCTGTTCCAAGTCGATTAGAATACAAATCAATATCTGTAAATAAATCTGCAAACAGTGGATCGCTCTGTTCTATATTATTAAAAGCTTTCTGTAGTTGTTCGCGATTAAATGAATTATTTCGTGAACTTTCAGCAAAACACGTGTAAGTTAATTCTGGCTCTATCACATAATGGCACTGTGAATGGATTTCTTCCTTGAGTTCTTCTGCGCTTTCATCTCTAAGTGCTTCTTTATATGCATCCAATGCAACTTTCAGTGAATCCGGTTTTTCGTCATAAATCAAGTCATATACTTTAATTAAGAATGAGTCAGATAAATATTTGTAAAATACAATTCCTAATAGATAATCTTTGTACTCATTTGCA
>CAYVPJ010000416.1:0-1563 GCA_964453505.1 uncultured Oscillospiraceae bacterium
ACCAACGGACCAATAACGCCAGCAAATGCCTGTCCGCTGTTGATTCCGAACACACCGATTGCGACAGCAATGGCCAATTCAAAATTGTTTCCGGCAGCAGTAAAAGACACAGCGGCATCCTGTTCGTAATTTGCACCCATTTTTTTACCTATAAAGAAACTAACCAAAAACATCACTCCAAAGTAAATGAGTAACGGAATGGCTATGCGAATCACATCAAACGGAATTTTTACTATCAATTCCCCTTTAAGACTGAACATCAGAACGATGGTAAAGAGTAATGCAATCAGTGTAACGGGCGAAATAAAAGGAATAAACTTTTTCCAAAACCATTCTTCGCCTTTTATCTTTACCAAAACAAGTTGGCTTAACAAGCCCAGAGCAAAAGGAATCCCCAAATAGATACTTACGCTCTTAGCAATTTCGCCAATGGTAATATTGACTTTCTGTCCCGAAATACCGAATAAGGGCAATAATACGGATACAAAAAAATAGACATAGAGACTGTAAAATAGCACTTGAAAAATACTGTTGAGCGCGACCAATCCTGCCGCATATTCACGGTTTCCACCTGAAAGTTCGTTCCACACAATCACCATGGCGATGCATCGTGCCGATCCGATAAGTATCAGTCCGACCATATATTCGGGATAATCGTGCAAAAACAAAACCGCTAAAGCAAACATCAATAGTGGTCCAATAATCCAATTAAGCAACAGCGAAACTCCAAGTATTTTTTTGTTGCGAAATACGCCGCTCATTTGGTTATAACGGACTTTTGCCAAGGGTGGATACATCATCAGAATTAAACCGATTGCCAAAGGAATGTTGGTTGTTCCGCTTGACATCGCGTTGATGCTATCGGATATGGAAGGACAAAAATACCCTACAGAAACACCGATTGCCATTGCTATAAATATCCAAAGAGTAAGATAACGGTCTAAAAAACCAAGTCGCTTGCGTCCGGAAGTTGGATTACAATCATTTACTCTCATATAATAACATATTTATTCTACTTTCTTTTTTAACAACAAACAGAATTACAACAACAATCTTGTTTTTCAGCGTAAACTGTTATACTGAAAATAATTGGTTTTACTTTATATGCGATCATTTCTTCACTTGTAAGATACTTTTGCAAAATATCGTCAGGCAGAATGATTGGATTTTCTTTTTGCAGTGTAATGTTTTTAAAACCTGCTTGTTCAATAAATCCTAAATAATCGTTTTTCTGACTTGCTCCTGCCACGCAACCTGCATACATTTCGGCGGCTTCTTGTATTTTTTTTGGAAGTTCGCCCACAAGCACCACATCGGAAATGCTGAAATGCCCGCCGACTTTCAATACTCTGTATATTTCTTTGAAAATGGCTTGTTTGTTTGGTACAAGGTTGAGTACGCAATTACTTATAACTACATCAGCACTATTGGCAATTACAGGCATATTGTCAATGTCGCCCTGCCTGAATTCTACATTATTAAAGCCTCGTTTTTCAGCATTGATACGTGCTTTTTCTATCATAGCAGGGGTAAAATCTATACCGATTACTTTGCCGGTTTCAC
>CAYVPJ010000417.1:0-1561 GCA_964453505.1 uncultured Oscillospiraceae bacterium
CGTTCTCTCGAAGCCTCCCCGGCAACTACCGCCGTATTCTTCTGTTTCGAAGAAATTCGTCCTCTTCGCGGGATCGTATCCCAGGTGGACTGGCGCCTGCACGGTCACTTTTCCAAAATGATGATCGAGGGCTTCTTCACCGGCGCCCGAAACAGTCCGCTGCTCACGATGCCCGGACGGCGCCTGGCAAAACAGTTCGTTTTGCTCATCGGTCTCGGCCCGCGGGATTCATTTGGTGCGCAGGTATTTCAAGAGGCCGTCTCCTCCGCGCTCGAGATTCACCGCGAGCTGCGCATGGAGACGCCGGCCATGATGCTGCCGGGGCGCATCGAATCGCTCATCGAGCCCGAGAACGCCATGGAGGCGCTTATCGCCGCTTATGAGCCTCATATGGATAAGATTGAGCATCTGTTTCTGATGGAACCGCCCGCCGCCCAGAAACGGATGACACCGGCGCTGGAGCGGTGGCGACTGCGACGGCTGATCCCCGGATTCGGGGTTGCATGAACCTGCACCGGATTTACGTTAATTGAGTATGTCTGAGGAGAATTGATGACGACTTTGCCCTCCAACCGGAACCTGGACCTGACTGAAATCGAGAAATTCATTGAGGAGTTGGCTGAAGAGACCGGCGTGAGCCGAGCTTTTTTGGACGACGCCAAAGCGGTCATCGCCCGCGCCTTTACGGATGTTCCTCCGGATCGAAGGCCGGAATGCCTCGAAAACATTAGGACTACGGTGCGCATGCAGGCCGAAACCGAAGCGGCGGTGCGCAGCTCCATGGAGTCCGCGAAGCGACTCGTGCAAGCGGAAGAGCGTCTGCTCACGAGCCTTCAGGAGCTGAAAAAAGAGGCCCAAGCGGCCAAGGAGCAGGCCGCGAGCGCGGCGCTCGGCCTGCTTCACCTGCAAAAACCCTCGCTCGATATGAATTGAAAAATTGACAAACCGAAAAATCAGCGGTTTGCAAGGAGGGGGCTCTCACGTAGAATGCCCCCCGGCGTCCGAACCTGCGGCATCCCCGCGGCGAACGGGCCCACCGATGCGTTAACCGTGGACGCGCGCTCCGGCCGCGAGCCACCGAAACCGAAAGTGATGGAGGCATCATCATGGCTATCAGTTACAAAGATTTGGGATTGGTCAACACCAAGGCAATGTTCAAGGCGGCCTTCGAAGGCAAGTTCGCCATTCCCGCCTACAACTTCAACAACATGGAGCAGTTGCAGGCTATCGTCACGGGCTGCGGCGAGTCCGACTCCCCGTTTATCCTGCAAGTCTCGAGCGGCGCGCGCAAGTACGCCAACCAGACCCTGCTCACCTACATGGCGCAGGGCGCGGCCGCGATGCTCAAGACCATCAACCCGCACCTCAAATTCGCGCTGCATCTCGACCACGGCGATACGCTGGAGCTGTGCAAATCCTGCATCGACAGCGGTTTCTCTTCCGTGATGATTGACGGCTCGCATCACTCGTTCGATGACAACATCGCGCTCACCAAGCAGGTCGTCGAGTATGCCCACGAGCGGGACGTGACCGTTGAAGGCGAGCTCGGCGTGTTGGCCGG
>CAYVPJ010000418.1:0-1561 GCA_964453505.1 uncultured Oscillospiraceae bacterium
TATCTCCATAGAAGCGGTCATCCCAACGCTTTCTATAATCTTTTGCACTTTGTTTATAATATCTCGGATCCATCATATGAATCTCTGTATAATGCGCTGTCAGAAACGGAACCATCGAGTCACTGTAAGAATCTCTGATCAGCAATAATTTCTTTTCTTTTCCTGCTAACGCAGAATCCGACTTAATCATAATCAGTGGTTGATTGCCGCCTAGAAATGTAGCGTACTTATCTTTTTTTTCAAGATTTTTTACCGGAATTAGACAAATTCCTTTTGAGGTTTCTACTGGAATGGAAGATAATGCATGCAAATCTCCTGAAACTGATATAACATCAGCAATTTTCATGCTTTCGCCGACAGGCTCAATATATTTAGCAATATGTCCAACCTGAGTGTTTCTAAAAGAATAAAACGCATGGTTCGAATTATCATTAGGCTGCATATTTTCTCCTGAATTTTCTCCTGAATTTTCTACTGTAGAATTATATCGGTTTATATAATCAAATAAAATAGTCAAGAAGTATATGTTTTTTGCAAATTTTGATACACTTTAACTTCATCTTTCTTTATATTGAATTTACTTCAAATCAATGTTATACTGCTTCCGTTAACGGAGGCAGTATATGAAACAATTTAAAAAGTTTATTTTTCTAATACTTGCAATATCTGTTTTCTCTTATATTTATCCGCAGAGAAATAATATCCCGGTTGAAGAAGTTCCGTCTGCGGTTATAAAAGTACTCAATCAATATTTGAAGATTCTCTCAGAAAGTCCGACACTTGAAGATTGCGCTAAAACCATTTATCCATTGTTAGGCGGCGGTCTACTTTCCTCAGACGGAAATAAAGTTTCTTCTGATACTATCCAGTTCAGCCTCAAAAAAGACTACAATAACGTGAAATTCTATTCTGTACCGGCCGAAATAACAAGAATCCAGCTTAATAAAAACAGCTATGACGGTTTTGAAAAGACCTATATAGAAGGAGACATCTACAAAATCTGGGTTAAGAAAAAGGAAGGAGTTGCCGGAATGCCTGCTCCAATACCCGTGATTGTTCCGAAAAACGATCCTGAACATCCGAAGGTTATTTCAACAATCGGAAGTTTATAACAATTAGTTCCTGCTATATTTTTGCTAATTTAGAATATCTGATTTGATACTCATCACCAATTTCCTTCTCTCCAATAACCGTTTGAATAATATGTAGTATCCGGAAAATATGTCTCGGCCTTATTATAATAAAATGTTTTAAGCAGCATTTCGGAATGTCCTTCTTCCGGGCATCTCATAAATTTAAGTATGAGATTGCTTTCAATAGGCGTTTTAATTTCTTTAACCAATTTAGAATTGGATTCATCTGTTTCAAAAACAATCTTTTCTTTTAAACTCACATAAACATGATCATGTATTTTTTGATACTTTCCATTAAAAATAATTGTTTCACCAACAGGTTTCCATTCAAATGAAATAACATTATCATCTTTGAATTCAAGATTAACCATAGAATCAGCGCTAAAACCATCTCCTGAGCAGTTTTCTCCATAATAATATTTTTACCA
>CAYVPJ010000419.1:0-1063 GCA_964453505.1 uncultured Oscillospiraceae bacterium
CATCATTAAGCGATATAGTTATATGCTTTGATGCAATATTAGTCATTATTTCTTTTATATATTTGATATAGAATCCACCATCTTTATTCATATTGCAAGCCATACAGAAATCAGAAAAATCGAATACATATTGTGTAAACGGCTCATCTTGTGGCTTAATCTTGCTTATTAAAAATAGTATTGCCTTTTGTTCCAATAGTGAAAATGAATATCTGCTCTTTTGTATTAACGCATTATCTTTTACAACGTACATACTTTGTGCTGATAATACATCTTTCTTTGAAACTACTTCCCGCACGTTCATTTCCTCGCTTTCGTGTTCCGTTCCTAGCTGTAGCAAGGCTATTGTATCATAAAACTAGGAAAAGGGAAAGACTTTTCACCCTGTCCCATTTTCAAAATGGAAATCTTCTCCGGCTCTATGCGGCCTGTGGATAACTCAAATATTTACATTCGCCGCCCTTATCTATACTTACTAACGTTCTTTATAAATAATAAGTTACGGTACTAGTAATAAATAAACGACAGGAAAGAAGTATTTACGTTCTCTTATTTACGTTAGTTACGGGACGCGCGCGCGCGTGCGCGTGTTAATGTATGTTTTCAAAAATCGCGCTATTTTGCTGGGACTTTTTCTCCGCCAACTGGGACTTTTTCTCCGCCTTTTTCGGCTAATTGGGACTTTTTCTCCGCCTCAAATCCTGCTTTTCGCTTTCTAACTGGGACTTTTTCTCCGGTTAATGGGACTTTTTCTCCGCCAACTGGGACTTTTTCTCCGCCTCAAATTCTGCTCAATCAAATCAAGAGAAAAAACACGTATGCGTTTTAAGGCGTCTAGGAGGCGTTTTAAGCCCCTTCTCCGTTTACCCTAACAATCTATCGCCCATCGCGCTAAAAACGATTCTAGGGGCATTCTGGAGGCTTGTTTTTTATCCTGTCGTGTTCTGTCCCTCGGGCGTTCTTTTTTCTGGTTCCCGCCGCTCTGGTTCCTCGGCCGCTGGAGGCTATCCCTCCAGCACGTCACCGGCTCCGGCTCTCTCGCTCTGGCTGGAGGCTGTTCCTC
>CAYVPJ010000419.1:1073-1560 GCA_964453505.1 uncultured Oscillospiraceae bacterium
GCAAAAGCCCCTAGAATTCGTTTTAAGGGGCTTTTGTGCCTCCACCCCTATAAATCCTCCAGCGACGAACAAAAGACGCTTAAAACGAATTCTAGGGGCTTTTGCGGCTTAATCTGGCCGCTATGTCAATCTGCTAAACCTTCACCCGCTAACAGAAGCTGGCCAATGGAACCACCGCCCCTATTGATTGCTTGCGAATGTTGCCTTGAAAATCCCTGTCTATTGCTATCCGCTCTGAAAATTCCTGCGAAAAATTTTTTAGATATTCGCGCATATCCTCCGCCGCAAACACATAGAATATTTTTGTAATAGCATCGCCATAGAAAATATAATCCGCCTCGGTATAACTTGCCCATCCGGCTTTATTTTTTTGTTTGTCGGTTATCAATTCTAGGAATAGGCTTTTGCTCCTGCTTATTCTGCTATCCCATTTAACTTCTATCTCAAATTTCCTGCCGTCTTTCGTTGCTGTTAAGTCTATATCTTT
>CAYVPJ010000420.1:0-1558 GCA_964453505.1 uncultured Oscillospiraceae bacterium
TAGAAACTCGTTAATGTGCCGCTTCATGTCTTGTCCTCCAATCGCTTGCCGCACATGGGGCAGTAGCTAATCTCGCGGAAAACGCCATAGCCCACGCTCAGCTTATTGCCATGCCAGATATCGCTAAAGCCGTCAGCGGCACGTTCTGGCCAGGTGGACAGGCAGTAGTCGCAGCCCTCGCCCACAGCAGCCGCAACCTCCGCTTCCAGTTTTGCCAGCGTTTTTTCGCGCCCCACGCTCCCACAGGCCAGTTTGCAGACTTCGTGCATGAGCTGCTTATTTTGCTCTTGTGCCTTTTCCAGCGCGTCGCACAACTCGGGGATGATGGTGCGGGAACGGGCGATAAGTGCGAAATTTGGATTGTATGTATGCCCAAATTCATCCAGCAACTCTTCGTGTGGTGATTCTCGCAGCTCGCTCACAATTAAAAAATAATCTTCGTGGCAGTGTACTTCATTGTGCATCCCGTCATAGCCCCACGGCCCCGGCGTAGCCTTCTCGCACAGCTCCCGCGCTTCGGTGATTAGGTCGTTTGACATTACCCCTCGCTCCTTTCGGGCTTCGCTTCCGCAAAACTGCAAAACTCAAACCATTCCGTGTACCTCGGCTCTTTCCTGCTTGGCGACCAGTACGCGCAAGCGTGAGCGCCCATAAATGATATAGATTTGTCCCAATGGGTACAGTTTTCGCACCGTGTCAGCGGCTTGTTCTCCGGCTGGGCGCGGCGGTTCCATGCTTCAATGGCACGGAATTTTTGCTGTATGGTGCCATCGTCAACCGTTGCCATGCAGTCAAGGCAAACAACTCTCCACCGTTTTCCGCTGGCATGGTCGTATCCGTCTATATACAGGTGTGTTCCTCCGCAAAACGGGCAGGGCTTCAATTCAATCATTGAGGGCCTCCTTTTCAAAATAAAAAACTACCACCTTCCGCATTCCAGTCGGTTTCCGATGAATACCAGGGCGCCGGCGACGCCCACGATGGCGAACAGGATCACAAAGCCGTGCGGGAGATCTGCAATGCCGTCCGCGCAAAGGGCCGCGCCGAAGATCAGAAACAGAGCGATGCCGCAGGTGATGTTCAGCAGCTTCTTCATTGGCTTAGCTCCTCTCTCTGAACGTGCACCCGTCGCAATGCGGGAGCGGGTCTGCGTAATTACGGAGGCAGCCGCCCGCGCATATCATGCACACCGCCGCCTTCTCCCTGCGCTGCACTATTTCTAAAGCCGCTTTCAGGCGAGCATTTTCCTCCCTCAACCGCCGAGTCTCCTCAACAAGCGCATCTGCATAAGCGTTTTGCTTCTGGCGTTTATATTCGTGCTCTGCGAACTCTCGGTTAGTCATGTATGCCATGATTTCCTCCTATCCATTAAATTTAGAATCATATCCTAGCTTATCGGCTTTTTCCCGCACCGTAAGCTCCTGCCATTCATCCTCTAAGCGGTCGGAGCAAATCAAGCGTCCATCACACTCGCCGTAATATTCGCTGGGCTGAATAACCTCTTTGCAGGTGTCGCACAGAAGGGGCTTGTATAGCTTGTGGTAGCCTGTTGCTATGG
>CAYVPJ010000421.1:0-1557 GCA_964453505.1 uncultured Oscillospiraceae bacterium
CGTATTACGGCAGAAGAGCTATTAAGAGACGGCACGCTCAACGATGATATCCTCGAGTTTTTGACAACGGCTATCAATTACGGCGTATCGACAGGCTTCGCCGGTGGTACCAGCTCTGGTAAGACGACCGACTTGGAATTCTTCCTGACCGGTTTAAGCGACGATGATCGTATTTACGTTGTGGAAGACGGTTCGAGAGAATTAAATCTGCTAAAGTATGATGCAGAAACAAAACGTGTCAAAAACCGTGTTGTGAATACCATGACCCGGTACGCAGCAAAAGATTCTAACATGCAGGATGTTACGCCGCAGTTATTGGCCAAAGCCGCCCTGCGAAGTGACCCTAAAGTTATTGTTATCGCTGAGATGCGTGGCGCCGAGGCGTATGAAGTGCAGAACGCCGGACGTACCGGTCACCAGATAGTGACCACGTTCCACGCCGACTCTGCCGCTGACGCATACCTGAGGTATCGTGACATGTGCGCACTTGCGCAGGCAGGTAACGTTGCAGGCGCTTCGTCTGACACGTTGTTGAACTACTGCTACCAGTCGCTACCCCTGATGTGCTACAAAGTATGCCAAGAGGACGGCGTCCGCCGGTATACCGAAATAGTGGAAGCTGCCAAACAACCGGATGGCAGTTACAGTCTGGTGCCCATCTACCGTTTCTACTATACCGAGGGCGTTGTCCGTAACAAATCAGGCCGTATCATCAAAAAGCCGGGTGAGTTCATGAAGATGAACCCTATATCCGACCAGTTGGCGTACGCGATGTTCTCACGCGGTGCAGACCTTGACGTCATTCACAAATTCTCGCGCCCTGATTACGACCCCAAGACGGACGGCGACGGTAGTGCAGAGTTCCGTAAAGCGTACGAAGCACGACTTAACCGTTTAAAACAGAAGCGTGAGGGGGAAAGCACATGATCTATATAATCCTAACCATGGCAATGATCATTGGTGCTATGATCGCGTTCGACATCAGGCCCGTTGACATCCTTGAGAAGGTTATTACCGACGAGCAGCGAGAAGCGGAAGAGAAAAAAGCCAAGATAGGCAAGCAAAAGAAGCTTTCTCCGTACAAACGCCATAAAAAGCGTATAGAGGAGTTAAACAAGCTGAATGAAAGCCGCATGACATGGAGCGGCTACATTACGATTGCGGCCATTTGCGGCGGCGCAGGCGTACTCATTGCCGCACTTCTCAGCAACGTCATGTTGATCCCCGTTCTATTCTGGATAGGCAGTACGACACCAAGTAAAATTATGGTTCTGCGTAGCCAGAAAAAGCAAAAGCATACCATTGCGCTCATGGAAACCGCCATGGGCTTGATAACCAACTCGTACATCCAGACTGGTGACTTGAATTCGGCTATCACAAACAACCTTATGGCGTTGGAAGATCCAATAAAAGACATCATGCAGACCATCCAAGGCGAAGTTTACCTTGGCAAGCGTCCTGTTGAAGCCTTGGCGAACGCCAGATCGAAAATCAATAACCAGCACTGGCGGCAATGGATTGACCGACTGATACAGTGTCAGCACGATAATACAAAGC
>CAYVPJ010000422.1:0-913 GCA_964453505.1 uncultured Oscillospiraceae bacterium
TAAAATAGTCTGCACTTACGAGACAAAGAGCCTTTTTAAAATCAATATATTCTGCAAGGGATTAAGGTTGAAACATCTTTACGTATGTCGGCTTGTTTCTGTTGGCAGTGATCCAACCGGCATCGTTAAGCTCAAGTTCCACAACCTGAACAGATGTACGTCGTTGCTCATACGTGTCTTTCTTTTTATCAGCTCCAGTACGCCCCGGGTGAGTAAAATAATACATATAAACACGATCGTTGCAAATTACAACATTAGCATGCAATGCGTTAGGAATGTCATCTTTTCCAGTTCCTTCATCGTCGCGCAATAAGGATCCATTCGGTTGAACAATCCAGTTATTTCCATCTATTGAACGATGAACAGTCTGTCCATTCCATGTATCAATAATCAACCAGTAATATCCTTTCCACTGAAAAGCAATCGGTCCTTCGCCCATGATTTTCAACACTTCCTTAGGATCAGACCAGTTGTAAAGATCATTACTTTCAGTCATATTGATGTGCGAATATTTTGTTTGGTCTTTATAATACATCCGCCACGTTCCATCTTGCATTTGCAATATATCAGAGTCTATGACTCTTGTCCCTAATTGAGAAAGACGTTTTTCATACTTCCAGTTTAGCATATCGATACTGGTCAGATGAGCAATAAAGCCAGGCAATCCCCATTTTGTATCAATTCCTGGAACAACACTCAAAAACATATGCCATTTACCATCTACACCTTTTACAATATCCGGCGCCCAAAGTGTAGCATCTTTACCACCACATTCGATCGGTAAGTCCGGAAAGTTGGCTATACCGACATAGTTCCAGTTGGCTCCATCTTCCGATTCAGCAATTCCGATAGGAGATCCAAAGACCCAACTAACTCCGGGCAGTTCGGTCATTGTCGCACGACGATTAGTATA
>CAYVPJ010000422.1:923-1553 GCA_964453505.1 uncultured Oscillospiraceae bacterium
TTAAAGGATTCCATATCACAACAGGGTCGGCAGCTCCATCATATACGGGATCGCGAAATGCAGGTTTGGGTGCAATTACACCTTCTTTAGAAGAAATCTTTTTATCCTGTTGTTTGACAGCATTCTGACCAAAAATCACCTCATCAATAACATCTATTGGAACAGTTACCACCGAACCATGTTTAGCTCCTTCGGGAAATGAAACTTTTTCATTTATATCTTCCCAAGATTTGAAGTCCGTGGTGCGCATTGCTTCATATCGGTGATCTTTGTAAGAATCCATGTAAACAAGAAACGAATTATCTGCCAACGTATTGATAGCCGGTCCTTCTACCCAGTTCTTCGTAAACGCCTTGTCCGATATTTTCGTGTAGGGACCTTCAGCATTCTCGCTTACTGCGAGAAGTAAAGTTTTTTGAGGAGTCGGCAATTCACGCTCATCTTTATATACCATATAATATTTGCGCCCTACTTTCTTTATGGTCGCATCAATAACATTATGACCCGGATCGAAAAAGAGTTTGGCAGGAGTAAAGGTTTTGAAATCTTTGGTTGTCGTGCAATAAATACGATTGTCGTATTTATAACCCGGTTCCACTTTCCATTCACCATTCACACGGATAGTACTTG
>CAYVPJ010000423.1:0-1552 GCA_964453505.1 uncultured Oscillospiraceae bacterium
GTGCAGTGTGGATGCATATTGTCCCATCCGATAGAATGCGGGCATTTCGAAAAATGGTACTCTTGCTAAAGCCCGGCGGTTGTCTTTCCATCTCACTTCGTTATGGTCCCGCCGAACCAGAACGATTTATCCACACCGTCGATTTAGAAGAATTGGAAAGTTTAGCCCGGCAGCATGGTGCTTATGTTGAACATGCAGCGCGCACTGACGACAAAATAGGCCGAACCGAAGTTTACTGGATGCAAGTAATCATTCGGCTGCCAGATGATGGCGTTGGAGCGTTGCCGCTATTACGTCATGTCATCCTGAATGATGCGAAGTCCTCAACATACAAACTTGCATTATTAAGAACACTTTGTCGTATTGCTGACGGTAGTACCGGGTCGGCACATGCTATTGATGATGCCGTTCTGATACCACTGGGGTTGGTTGGCCTCTACTGGATAAGGTTATTCCTCCCGTTAATAAAATCTGATCTGCCACAAAGCCCCGATAACCAATATGGCACACTACGTCTTGGATTTGCAAAAGAAGCCTTTGGAAAACTGATATCGTTATCACCCAATGATCTTAGAGTGGGAATGCGATATGAGGATGCGATAACGATACAGAATGTTCATAGTGCTATTCGCGATGCCTGTGCCACAATAAAGAACATGCCAGCAAATTATATTACCTATCCCAATGGTAAACAAATATTAGAAACTTATCTGCGCACAAATAGAATACCCTCTGATATTCTGACGCTTGATATACCTTACCTTTTTAGTTTTGGTGAAATGCGTGTACCTCAAAATCTATGGCTGGCATTCCAACGATTTGACGCGTGGATCGAGCCTGCTCTCATGGCAGAATGGATTCGCCTGATGAACAGCTATGCAGCAAGCCAGAATAGAACAATTGATCCGGTGCGGATAAGCCTCGCAATGGCATGGGATGATCCCAAGCGTGATGTCAGTCTGGCAAGAGATCGTGCACTTTCCTTGCTAGTGTCTGGGGAGCTTCGCTGTGTTTGGTCAGATAAAAAACTCACGGCGAATAGTCTTGATGTTGATCACTGTTTTCCATGGTTTTCATGGCCTTGCGGTGATTTGTGGAACCTATTGCCTGCAGAGCGAAATATAAATCAACATCAAAAAAGAAATCGTTTGCCAGCAGCAAATATGCTCCACAATGCATCAGAGAGAATCATCAATTGGTGGCATCAAGCGTATATCAATGGAGGTGCCCCTATTCTTACCGAACGATTTATGAATGAGGCAACTGCAACATTACCAGGTCTCAGCACAATTGGAACAAAAGTCGAACTGGAAGACATATGCGAAGCAATGCACATTCAGCGCACACGGCTTCAGCAGACGCAACAGATCCCCGAGTGGGTAATGGTCCGCTAATTTAGGATAATGAAAGGCTGATATATTTTTTCAGGACATGATGAAATCATTTATTTAGAAAGAACATACGGCGGGCAAAAGATGAAAAACTTGGATATGAAACTGGTTAATTCAAGATCGAGAAAAGGCTAAATTAGCAGCAGGTGCCTTTGTATTCC
>CAYVPJ010000424.1:0-1552 GCA_964453505.1 uncultured Oscillospiraceae bacterium
CACGGCAAGAATTCGTTTACTATCAGTATACCAATTAGGGAACGCACGATGTAGGATGGATTTATCCCAAGAGAGAAAGAACTCTGAGAGCTCGTGGTAATTGACTGCATCGGCGTATGGTGGGTCGGTAATCCAAATATCAACCGGATTATCAACGGATCGTGCGTCATCCAATTCTATATCAGATTGCCCGCATATTATATAACTGTTTATATCATAGAACCAGCTTTTGCCGTATAGCAACCCGGCACGACTTGTCCAATTCCACATCGTATTCAGTGCTTGGTTCATAAATGTTTGGCTGGATCCTTCTTGGGATGATCCATTATTCCACTGACACAATTTAGAGTTCCAGTTACAGAGCTTATTTAATCCCAGAATTCCACTCACCAGCTGTTGCACTGAATCTGCTTTCTGGCCAACATACCGAATAAACAATCCGTGAACCAGCAGTTGTCTTGCATTAAATAAATGATTCCAATGTGACCACCCGCGCTCACGAATAATCTGATCAGTATTATATCCGCTCTCTATTCTCATAGAAGGCACAAATCCCTGTTCTTGCCACTCATCGATATGTTCAGCGACGATTTCTCGAACCTTGCGCTCATTTTCCAGATCGCGCTCGTTGGGGGCGCGGTAATAGCGTGTGGTTTTTATCTTGCCGGAGGTAAGATATTCTGTATGCTCATACTTAATGGCATAGAGCCTTTCGCTGTAAACATCATCCTCGCGGAAATCAAAGTCGGTTTTCTCCCATTGGCGCAAGCCATATAATGTATTCCCATCTGCGTCTTTTCTGTCACGGCGAAGTACAGCTATAGGGGTGGTTTTGCCGCAGTGAGGGCAGACAAGTCCCTTAGACGTTACTGTGCCTTTCTCTGCTTCTTTCATCTCCTGTGCAGCTGCGTTCATTTTAACGGCAATATCGTAGTGGTCGCCGTTCTCAATGAGCTGTGCTACCGTTCTTGTACCTTTGCCGATAACCCATGAGGGCGCAAGAGGTACTTTGATTCCACATTCCGGGCAGTGTGCCTCGACGCAGTATAGGTATGATACGGCACGGTCGCCCTTTTCATTGTGCTCAATACCAAGTTCAATGATTTCTTTGTCGACTTTGTCGTAAACCTCCTGTTGGAAGGCTTTGATAGCTTTGAGCTCTTCGTCGCTGGCTCCGCAAATGTTGATACCAGCCCATGTGAGCAAACCGGCAATGGGGTTAAGATCGCTGGCATAGGTGTCGCAGCCCATTCGCGCCGCTTCAAAGGGTATAGAGCCGCCGCCGCAGAAGCAGTCCCCGACGGTCACGTTCTTGCCGAAGCGCTTCTTAGCGAGCTGCTGCGTCAGTTCGGTCAGGCCATGGGCAGAGGTGCCAAGATGCTGGTTAATCTCGCTCCAGGCAAAATCATCCTTCGGGCGCTCCGTCTGCTCCGGGCGGACGCAAAGTGCAATTCTGGCGTCGTAGCCCAGCGTATCAAACGCAGCTCGTTCCATCTCGGCACGGGGCGCGTCCTTAATCACTTTTACTTTTTCGCCGGAATCGTCAAGCTCA
>CAYVPJ010000425.1:0-1551 GCA_964453505.1 uncultured Oscillospiraceae bacterium
CCTAAGAGTTTTCCAAATAATAAAATCTTGTGATATCCTCAATGTCCAAGCAGAAGTCGCTGACGGCAGTAACGCCTCCGGTATACACCTTGTAGATTTTTTTCAGAGATACGCTTGCCATGAATGTTACCTCCTTACTCATATAGGACGCGGATGTTGCGGTCTGAACCGCTTCATGCAAGAATTATATCAGATTGCCGGGAAAAAAGCCACTGGCGAAAGCAACAAAGATGAAATTAACTTTTTTGTCGTTATAATATAGAGCAAGCTTCTAAAGCAACATGCGAAGCGTATAAACTGACATTATTGTTGCGTTTGAATTAACTCCGCTGCCCGTAGTACGCGTTCGGTCCGTGCTTGCGGCAGAAGTGCTTGTCCTGCAATTCGGCGGGCAACTCGCGCGGCGACGGGTTCACCGAATAAGAAATTGTCGCCATCTTGGCGATCTCCTCGAGCACAACGGCCGAATAAACGCTCGCGTCGGGGTCTTTCCCCCACGTGAACGGACCGTGACCGCGCACGAGCACTCCCGGCGTGTGCAGCGGGTTTTTGCCGGCGAACGCCTCGATTATGACGGTCGCGGTTTCGGCTTCGTAAGCCGTTTCGGCTTCCTCGCGCGACACGTACCGCGTCACGGGGACTTCGCCGCGGAAATAGTCGGCATGCGTCGTGCCCAGACAAGGTATGCAGACGCCCGCCTGCGCCCATGCCGTGGCGAACGTCGAATGCGTATGCGTTATGCCGCCTATTTCGGGAAACGCCCTGTACAGCGCCGCGTGCGTCGGCGTGTCGCTCGACGGGTTCAGCCCGCCCTCAACGCGCGCCATGTCGTCAATTCTCAAAACGACGATGTCGTCGGGCTTCAACAGGCTATACGGCACGCCGCTGGGTTTTATGGCGAACACTCCGGCGCTCCTGTCCGCCCCTGACACGTTGCCCCATGTGTATATGACCAGACCGCGCCTGTCAAGCTCCATATTCGCGTCGTACACGCGTTTTTTAAGCTGTTCGTACATTTTCAGATCCCCTTTCGCGCTAGTTGAGCGCGTCGAGCGCGAGCTTGAAGCTCGGCGCAAATTCGCGCATGAAATCCTCCGCTTCGGGCATTCCCATTTCGCGAATGCTTATCCGAATCGTCTCCTGCGCGCTCGCAAATTCGTCGTTTCCGAAGCCCGATTCCTCGACGCATTTTATGTACGCGCTGATGCGGTCGGCGGCTTTTACGAGCTTCCACTCGAAACTGTCCTCGTCGGGAAACAGCAGCCAATCGTATTCGCCGCGCAAATCCTCGGGCAGATAGTCGAACAGCTTCTCGGCGGCTATGCGCTCGATGTCTTTGTACGCCTTTTTGATACCGGGATTGAAATATTTGATGGGCGTGGCGAGGTCGCCCGTTATGACTTCGGGCGCTTCGTGATACACCGCCAATAGCGTCACCCTGCCCGCGTCAACGCTGCCGCCGTAGCGCACGTTGTGTATGACGGCGAGCGCGTGGGCGATCATCGACACGAGATGCGAATGCTCCTGATCGTTCTCCTGTATGGTGTTGCG
>CAYVPJ010000426.1:0-1551 GCA_964453505.1 uncultured Oscillospiraceae bacterium
ATGGGGTGTCGATTTGGCAATGCAGCCTTAGGAAATGATGGCGAACAAATCGGCTAACAGGGGAAACCTAAGTTCTTTGAATATTGGAATATGGTAATCCTGTGGTAAGTCTATTTATACAGTTATCCTTTAAGGGGTGATTGTGTGTGGAAAGATATACGCGGTTTTGAAAATATGTATCAAGTTAATGAATACGGTGAGGTAAAAAGTGTAGAGAGGTATGTTAGTGACAGAGGCGGCCTTAGGATAATTCACGAAAGAATATTAAAGCCATGTCTTTGCGGAAAAGGTTATCTAAGAGTTTGTTTACATAATAGTGCGGAAAGCCCACTCCTTTAGGTGTGGGATGGATAGCAATATAAACAAAAAATAGGTTTTGAAATGAGCCTAATGCTAACGTGAATGTTTTCAATAGAAAATTTGTTAGTAAAAGTCTTGAAGAAATAAATTAGTCTTATATACTTTCGAGTATATTTGGAAGTTTAAGTATTCAAGAACCCAACGTGCTTTAGCCGTTGGAGTTTCAGGAAAAGATAACAAAACTTACGAGTTATATAACCATAGACTGGTGGCAGAAGCCTTTGTGGATAACCCAAATAACAACAATGTGGTAAATCATAAAGATGGAAATAAAACAAACAATTATTATGAGAACATTGAATGGGTTACATATTCCGAAAATAACATACACGCTTACGCAACCGACCTAAAACCAAGAGGAGAGGGCTTCTATAGTGCTAAGCTAAAAGAAAGCGAAGTTATAGAGGTTTTGACTAACGGCAAATATGCTCCATATAGAGAGATAGGAAAGAAATATGGAGTGAGCGCAGCGACAATAAGAGATGTTCTTATACGTCGCACATGGCAATACATAAATATATAGATAACGTATAAATAGAAAACTCAAACGACTATCCCGAAAGGGAGTACATCAAAGGTGAAAGTCCTTTGATGGAAGTGCAAGCCACGGAGCAATCCCAGAAATGCCCATGAATTGACATGGGGTGATGATATAGTCTAATCCGACCATTTTGAATGGTGTAAAATATTGCGAAAGCAACGGTATAAATGACCAACTTATAATATTCACAGCAGATTTGATTGGGACAATCCTAATAACGAAATGCTCTGGGAGATGGCTGGAAAGTTTGGAACTCCGTACTTTACAAACTTCATAAACAGTAAACTCGACATTGCCGATGTTCGCAGTATGTGTTGCAGACTCAAGCTTGACCTTACAGAACTGCGTAAGCGTAACGGTGGTCTGTTCGGCTCTGGAGACAGCACGGGTTCTATTGGAGTTGTTACGATTAATCTTCCCCAGCTTGCTTATAGAGCAAAGGGAGATAAGGAAGAGTTCTTCCGTCTGCTCGAAAACTATCTGGACATAGCAAAAGATAGTTTGGAAATCAAGCGCAGATGGCTACAGAAAAACGTCATGGACAACCATCTGGTGCCCGCTTTCATTGAGTATGTCGGAACGCTTAACAATCACTTCAGCACTATCGGTGTGGTAGGAATGAACGAGATGTGTGAGAACCTTTTGGGCGT
>CAYVPJ010000427.1:0-1551 GCA_964453505.1 uncultured Oscillospiraceae bacterium
CTAAGACCATAATACAGCCCCCCGTTGTAAGAAAATAAAAAAAGCTTGCAATTATTGCTAAAAACGTGCAAAATGATGTTGTACAAACAACCATAAGATTGGAGGTGCTTTGCGTGGCAGTGATAAAGGATGTGGCAAAGCTTGCCGGCGTTTCTGTTTCCGCGGTTTCCAAATACCTCCGCACCCCTCAAAACATGCGCCCCGACACAAGAGAACGCATAGCCGCAGCCATCGACGTCCTCCACTATCAGCCGAGCCAGCTGGCCCAAAGCCTACGCACCGGGCGCAGCGGCATAATCGCCATAACGATCCCGGAGGTGGACAACCCCTATTTCAGCGACGTGTTCAACTGCTTCCAAAGCCTGTGCGGGAACAACGGCTTGCTCCCCATCGTGCTCAAAACCAACACCCCCAGCGAGCTTGAGCACACCACCTCGCTGCTCAAATCCGGCTTTATCGACGGTGCCATCTGTTACGACGCGGGCGAGGCCGGAAAGCTGTTTCAGGACCACGGGCTGCGTATACCGCTTGTATACATGGGCCCGCTGACCCACTCCGTTGACGCGCCCGCCGTTCAGGTCGATCTTAAAACCGGCATGCTCCAGCTCTGCGAATACCTGGTGGCCTGCGGCGCGAAAACCCTCGCCTATATCGGCCCGTTTAACGACGCGTCGTCCTCTCAGAAATTCGCGGCCCTGCGCGCCTCCTGCCAGTGCAGCACGCTTTCGCTGGACCCCGACCTGGTCTACCCCCAGTGCTACGGCTACGACGGCGGCTATGAGAACTGCATAAGGCTTATCGGCTCCGGCCGCGCCCTGCCCGACGTGATAATCTCCGAGGCGGACATGATAGCCATGGGCGTTATGAAGGCGCTGGCCGAAAACGGCTTTCGCGTGCCGGGCGACATAATGCTCACCGGCTACGACAACACCGACATCTCTCAGATGAGCACCCCTTCGCTGACGACGATACATATCCCCTCGCTGGAGATGTGCTCCGCGGCGCTGCAGCTCTTACTTTGGAAGCTGGGCGACGCGCCCCGGCCCGTCAGTGAGCAGGTCGTGTTCAAGACCCGCCTGGTGGTGCGCGGCTCCACCCGCACCATGCGCCCAACTGTATGAGCCGTTCTCTCCACGGCCGCGGCGGCTCGGCGTCCGCTTTATGTATCGATACACAATTATCTATATCGCATACTCATATGATCGCTTAAAAGCGACCCGTTTATCCCTATTATATGTATAGCTAAATTCGCCTAATCACGTTTTCTTTGTTGGTTTTTATTATATAACATGCTTTTGCCAAAATCAAGCCTTTTTCGTAGAACGATACACATTTATTTTTTGTTGATTTATTTTAGCTATTCTGCACAATCAACGGCCCGCGCAGTGGTTACGTCTTTTTGCTCCGAAAACTATTTTCCGCACCCGCTATTGACAGATGGTGGCAAATATATTATTATCATGTTGTAACAAGTTTCGGCCTTGAGAGCTGTTTTCATGGCCGCCCGCCGTCCAGATATCGCGCAGCATCACAATTTTTTCAGTTTGCTTA
>CAYVPJ010000428.1:0-1548 GCA_964453505.1 uncultured Oscillospiraceae bacterium
CGAAAGGGTCAAGTACTGCCTGTTTAACATACCTATAACCTTCTTTGTCAAATGCTTCTTCCATGTTGCGGTATATGTCTTTTGTATCGTAGAATAGCCCAGCTTTATCTTTTATTTTTGGGGCGAACTTTTTAACTATTGGGTCTGATTGTGTCGCTACCCCATGCAATTCCCTTGTTAATTCGTCCAAAACATCATTACCGGAAGATAAAGACTTGGCTAATGTTTCATTTTTATCATTCAGAAAATCGGTTGTTTTTGCTTTGGTTTTCTGTAAGTTCTTAGTCATAACTTCAAAGTCAGGTTTTAAGTCTTTTTCAGCAAATAATTGCAAGTCTATTTTCTTAATAGATTCTTCGATTTCTTGTATTTTTTTCTTTGAATACTCCAACATTTTTTTATCTTTTGTAAAGTTCATTTGTTCTTGCAATTGCTTCTTTGCCAATTCAAGTCTTGAACGTTGTTTTGTTAATTCTGCGTTATTTGTTGTTTTATCTTCTGTTACCTTTCTAAGTGGCAATTCTTTAGCTTTATTTGCCGGTTTAGCATAATAGTTATCCTTCGGTAATGGGAGATCTTCAAAAGTATTGTTAATTGGTTTTATTTTTTTACCTTCAATTGCCGACTTCTTTAATATATAATCTTTGTCTGCCGGGAAGGTGCTTCCGTCAAAAGACTTAAACCCATTAGTTAGCATATCATCAATAACCATTTCGACACGCTTTGCTACTGCGTGATTTTCAGCACCTTTGTTTTTTATAATATCTACAAGAGCTTTATCTATTTCTTTATAAGGTGATCTAGTTACTTCTTTTAAAATTTTTAAGGTATCAGATGTTTCTTCAGTATTGTTTTTCCTATAAAAGAATTCGTTATTTCTGATATAGTTAGCATATGATTGAATATGATCTTTAACCTCTGGATTGTCAAATTGGTATGCATTAACCTTTGTTTTACCAACGTTATTATAAGTACGGTCTAGCATTGGTAATGTTTGAGGGTTTGATTCTTTAATAGGATTAATTTGTGGAGTAATTGGTTCAATAGGTTTAACTTTTTCAATAGGTTTAACTTGATCTATTGGCTTAATCTGTGGTGCTGGTGTCGGTATCCCCGGTTTGCTTTGTCCCGGTAATATTCCCTTTGTTGTTAGTTCATTGTAAGAATTATCAATCTTTTTAAGTTTTTCTTTGTCTCTTGAAGCATTCAAAAAGTTCACTGCTTTGTTAGCATTAGAGGAATTTAACATATCCTTTAATATATTTTTCGCCGAAGTATCTTTAGGTAAATACTTCGAATACTGCTTATCAAGTCCCTTTTCAAATTTCAAGGTATCTTTAAGCTGATAACCTTTTGTGTTTTGTAAAGCTTTTATTCCTTCTTCTGCTCCACCCATTGTAAGGTTTAATCCTGCATCTATTAAGTTTTGGATTAACAAGTCTTTTGATATTTGTCCGGCACTCTTTTTATCTGTTATCCCTTGCATAATTGTTCCGGGAGTTTGAACAATGTTATCAACAAGTTGATCTGTAACAACTTTACGCAAAA
>CAYVPJ010000429.1:0-1545 GCA_964453505.1 uncultured Oscillospiraceae bacterium
TCCTGGTTGAACTTGATGACTTTTTCGTCCAGCAAAATGCCGAAATAAGAGACGAGCACTTCGGTGTTCTCGGGCTCAGACTGCTGCGCCGCCTCGTCGGACAGGTCGCTGATGACGGCGGTGCGGATGTGCAGGATCGGATTTTCCGCAATGAGCCGCGCAATTTTCAGCTTGCTTAACCCCCGCAGCCAAAACGCCGCCGCAACTGCGCTGGCAATCATGACGCTTGCCAAAGGTATCTGTACTCGGATTTCAGACACCCCACCCCCAAAAACAAGAAGCATAACACCCGTCAATATGCCAAAGCAGGTCAGAGCTGCCAAAAGGAAATTTTTTCTTTTAATCGCTTTCAAACGTACTCCCCCTTTTCCGGCAGGACTTAATCCGTCAAAAACAGCATAGCAAAAGCTCAAACAAAAAAGATCACCCGAATCGGGTAGTTTGCGCAAAAAGGCCCCTACCTTTTTCGGGTAGGGGCCTGAAACAGCATTATATAATCAGTGGATTGACTATTTCGTCAGGGTCGCGTCCGCTTTGTTCTGTATGATGTCGATAAGCTCCGCGCGGCTTTGAATACCAAATTTGGAATAGATGCTTTTCACATAATATTTGACCGTGTTTTCACTGATCGTTAGTTCACCGGCGATGGTTTTGTAGGTTTTTCCCTGAAGCAGCAGGAAAGCGACCTGGCTTTCCCGTTCCGATAGGTTTCCAAACCTTGCAGCTCGCTCAATTCGGCCCGTTTGTTCCCGCGCGGGCAGGTCGGAAAACTCCGAGAGATAGGCATGGCCTTTGAGTAGGGAGGAAAGATGCTTATGCAGAAGCGGCAGGAGCGCCAGCGTCACACAAACCACGACCAGCGCCAGCAGTGTAGGATTCGGGCTATGTATATTGGAGGATGTGACTGCGTCGCCAATGAGCCCGCCGAGCAACACGCCCAATACATTGGCGGACAGTCCCATGCCAAGAATCCTTGCGGGATTTTTATGCAGCTCCAGCATTTCGCCCAGGATGCTCCACCAAAACAGGTCGTACACCCCGAAGGCCCCCAGCATCAGCGTGTTAATCGCAAGGTAGCTGACCGCCCCACGGCCAAGACCCATGAAACCAATAAAGGAAAGACCGATCATGGCGATGGCCACATAGAGGATGTAGGCACGGTTGATTCTCCGGGGCAGGTTCCTCATAATGAAAAGCGCGGCGATATAAGGAAGCGCCCAATACCAGCTTGTCAGCCATTCAAGGTGCGCAAAAGCGGGGTTTACCACCTGATACATGAGTCCTGAATTGATGGTAATAATTGCGATAAAGAGGCATAGAAAAGCGAGAAGATTTGTAATGCTTACGGGGTTCTCTTTCCGCTCCGGGGATGTGGGGGGAGCGGCGTCATGATCCTCCGGCAGTTTCAGCGCAAACACAAATGCGCATAGCAGCATGAGCATGGACAGCGCCAGTCCTGTCTGTGGCGATAAATGAATCGCCGCCATATTGCAGAGTATCATGAGGACATTGGATAAGATCAGCATATCCACGACCGTTTTGATC
>CAYVPJ010000430.1:0-1543 GCA_964453505.1 uncultured Oscillospiraceae bacterium
TATATCCGTGCGTCTCTATGGCCTTTATATGGACAAATCAACAGCAGGAAGTGATCGGCGCGGCTGGAAAGAACGTGGACTACGACCGCTATCAGGAACTGCTCGGCACCGCGAAAACGCTTAAGGAATTCGGAAAGACATTTGACACGGACTGGTACGCCATCGCGGCGGGCGAGACTTGCGTCATCGTCAGCGTCGTACCCTCCGGCGATGCCATGATCGGCGTATTCATAGAGCCGGAAACCCTGCTCTCCGCTATGCCTTTTTATGACAGTGCGAACCAGCACTTTGTTCTCGCCAAGCATTCCGGCTATATCGTATCCACATCCGTGCCCGACGGTTACGGCAAGGGTATCGACTTTACGGGCGATTTATCGAATTTCTATATTACCGGCGAGCGAAACGACGTGGTGGTATGCGGCGCGCAGTCGCAAGTCGGCCCATTCCGGCTGATGATGGTCACGAAGTATCAAGAGATTCAGACGGGGCTTTCATGGACGCGCTGGATTCTGGCGCTTGTGATCGCGCTATCCGTGCTATCGGTCGCGGGCGTGCTCTTTAGCCTGCGCCGTAACGTGCTGTCTCCGCTTGATAAGGCAACGCAAGCCATCGAGCGGTTTGGCGGCGGACAAACGGATACGCGCTTGACCGTTGGACGTGAAGCGCGGGAATTTGTCCAAATCTATACGGCGTTCAACGCCATGGCGGAGCAAATCAATCATCTGAAGATCGACAACTACGAGCAGGTGATTCATAAACAGCAGGCCGAACTGCGCTTTTTCCAAACGCAGATCAAGCCGCATTTCATCCTCAACTGCCTGACGACCATCAACAACTTAGCTTCTCAGAACAAGACAGAGGCGCTTTCCAAGTTTATCGCCGATTTCTCCGGCTTCGCCAGGTGCATGTTTAAAAGCGACTACGCGCCGGTCAAAGTCTCGGAAGAACTCAAACAGGTGGAATTCTATATCGGGATGCAGGAGGTTCGCTATCCCGGGCGTATTTTCTATCTGCCCGAAGTGAGCGACGAGGCGAAGGACGCGCTGATTCCAGCGATGCTCATCCAAACCCTTGTGGAAAACAGCGTCAAGCACGGTATGGATGAGCGCGGACAATTGAGCATCTTTGCGAAGTGTGCGCTTGAGGAAGGATTACTCACCATATCCGTAGAGGACAGCGGCTGCGGCTTCTCCGGCACGGCGCTGGAAGCCATCAACAGCGGCAGCTCTATCGGCTTCGGCCTGCGCAATCTGCAAACGACGCTTGAACTGTTATACGGCGGTCGCGCGAGCCTGACCGCGAAAAACGTACCCGGCAGCGGCGCGAAGGTCGTGGCGGTCATTCCGCAGGAGCACGCGGGAACCGCGCAAATTTGAAAGAACACACCGCAAATTCAATAGAATACAAAACGGAAAGTCGGTATGATGAGCATGTACATCATACCGGCTTTTATGATTTATGCGGTAGAGGGTGGCGGTGAAGTAATTGGTATTCGATACTATCAGGCGAGAAGGCGTCTATCTCTGGTATTATTTCAGCGTTC
>CAYVPJ010000431.1:0-1542 GCA_964453505.1 uncultured Oscillospiraceae bacterium
ATTCAAAGAAATCCGTGGGGTTGTCCTGATTGGTGATGGTGGTGGTTGCGGCCAGCGCAGGCAGCGCAATGCCCAATACTGTGACCATTGCCAATACAAAGCAGACGATACGTTTGGTTTTACTGTTCATGGTTTCCTCCAAAATATAAAATGAGCGCCCGTCATATCGGCGGGCGCGTTGGGTGAAAGGTTATCGCTCATATGATTTTGGCTTTTTATCCGGTCTGACCGAACGCTGACCGCCAAATTCCAGCGCGTTTACTTCCTTTCGGCAATAGTTGATCGCGTCGCTTAAACCTTTGAGCGGTATCCCGTTCTGCTTGTAGCCTTCGGCAATCCCCATGTAATACGACATATATGGCAAAGGTGTGCTTCGCGGTTTCCCTGCTTGCGGGCGCAAGCTGCATCCTGTGGCTGTTCGTGGAGGCGTATCGTCTGTCGGGGGCTATTGGCCTGTTTTCAGTCATGACATACGGCTTCGCATGGAGCATGAATCACCGCTGATTCGGCAAAGCGCCTGTTTCGATCACGATACGAAGTGCATCGCCAAAACCCTGTTTGTAGCAGGCGGTCATTTCCTCCATTGTGGCGCATGACCAGAGCCTTTCCATATAAGCGTTCAGCGCCTTGCGGTCTTTGCCGGAAAGAAGCAATTCGCCATCTCCTTCGAGGATAGATTGGACTTTTACCGAAAGCGTCACCCTTTCGCGCACGGCCGCGTCATATTCAACACTCTCCTTCCGAAGCCGCAAAAGCGCCTGATTGCATTGCTCCGTGACCTGCTCACGCCAAAACTCCATGGAATCCATTTCACACATACCGCTTACCGCCTTTCCGTCTGGTGTTCGGTATGTTAACTCTCATCCCACCGCTATACAACTCATTTTTTCAGCAAGGAGGAATTTTCTTTGGACGATTACCCCGTATTAGACCTGACCGATGTGCGCGGCTACGAGCGGCTGTATCTCACCCTCGTCCGCGATGATTTCATAAAACCCGGCAAGTACACCTTGCTCTACAATTGGTATCAGGCCAACGCCATCTCCTGCGGTCAAGAGCATTACATGGGGCGCAAAGCCTTCTGCGACAGGCTTGCCAACACGGATAAAAAGCCGTACCGCACGATGATACAGGCTGTAAAAGCTATGAACCTCGTCATGTGGAATATTGTTGTTGAAGTCGGCCAAGCCGATTGGTGTTCCCATTCGTATGAGCAAATGAACGGTATTTGGAACGAATACCAGTGTATGTTCCGCGAGACCTACGGCCTGCCGCCTAATTCACAATATACCTCATATAAGCTGTGCGAAGATACCTTATACCCTAAAAACGAACCCCTTTCCGACCTCGACCCGCAGAGCGTCCGGGAAAAGAGCGCGCCTCGCATGGTATATGTTTGTGCTCCGCTTCGGGGCGAGGACATGGCGGCAAACATGGAGCGCGCCCGCATGTATGCACGGGATATTTTATTGCAGGGCGATGTGCCGTTTTGTCCGCACATCTATTTTCCCCAGCTTGCCGATGCCAACGACCCTGCCGAGG
>CAYVPJ010000432.1:0-1541 GCA_964453505.1 uncultured Oscillospiraceae bacterium
CCGTGGTTGGAAAAGCAGTATCAAAAGTTGCTCCTCTCGTGAGAATGTTTCTTTGGTTCCCCGTGCAGCCTGTTGAATCAAAAGTTATGAGTTCAGTATCAATCAGCATTGATCCGCTAGTTGGAATCGGCTGGCTGTTGGTGTTGGTCAAAGTTATAATTCCGGTTTGCGAATCAGTGAGAACCGGCGCTGTCACTGCGCTGTCCGGCTGCCAGAAAAGCAAAGCCTTAATAGGAGCTGCTGCTGTGCCATGGGCAATATTGCCTAAGTCGTCATAAGTTTCCGTGAGGGTGTATGGAACAGTCACTGTGCCGTTGGCATTCTGAGTATAGGTCACAGAACTGATAGCCGGAGCGACGTTGTAACCATATTGCACCGAGGCATTAGTGACCGTCGGCGTGGCAAAACCGCTAGAAGCCAAAGTTATTTTGTATTGAAAATACTGATCATCTCCTCCGGTTTTAAGAGGACTATTGGCCGGAATTGCATCACCGGTACTGGTGGTGAAATATGAAGTTCCAGCGCAAGGAGCTGAGACATCAGCCGGTCCGCACCAAGCCGCTGAGGCAATGCCTCCGGATGTAGAAGCGCTGCGGACTTGGAATCCTACTGTTTCCGTGACCGAAGTGCCTGAATCTGTCCAAGTCATGCCAGTAATGGTATTAGCAGAGTTACCTGAATTATAGATAGAAGAAGTTAGGGTTCCGCTAGTATTGTATCCGCCGTAGTTGATAGTCACGCTGCTGAGTGTTGGAGTGACTGATGTGTCAGATGTCGAAAAATTGGCCCGATATTGAATATATCGTTTACCGGAAAGAGCCGAAATGCTGCCGCCATTGGCGATGCCGGTTGTCCAGCCCGTCCATGTTCCGTCCGGAGTGGCAGTGTTCCCTGACCTTGCATCTATGGTGAGAGTTTGGCCGTTGAGCGTGGCAGAATAGGAAAGAGTTGTGAAAGCTGTAGCCGCGCCCGTATCGATCACTCCGGAAGTGAATGTGCCGGAAGAAGCACCGGGGCTTCGGCTATACATTGAAACTGTATTACTGCCATAATTTGATGTATATATTGAAGTGCCGTCAGCAGAAATAGCTATGCCACTTGGAGATGACCCTGTTGCAATGGTCGGAGTAGAAAGAGCAGTCAGGGCGCCAGTGGAAGTGTTACGGCTATACAGGGAGACTGTACCGCTACCATAATTCGTTGCATATACCAAAGTTCCGTCAGCGGAAATGGTGATCCCCTGCGGATTTGTTTCTGCTGCAATGGTCGCCGGAGAAAGAGCAGTGAGAGCGCCGGTAGAAGGGTTGCGACTGTACATTGAAATGTTGGCACTGCCATAATTCGCCACATACGCTGAAGCACCATCAGCAGAGATAGTGATTCCGTATGGATTTGATCCTGTTGCAATGGTCGGCGTAGAAAAAGCAGTGAGAGCGCCGGTAGAAGTGTTACGGCTGTACATTGAAATTACATTATTATACTGGTTTGTTACATATACAGAAGTGCCGTCAGCAGAAATAGTGATGCCTCGAGGTCCTGAT
>CAYVPJ010000433.1:0-1540 GCA_964453505.1 uncultured Oscillospiraceae bacterium
GCTCTGTGCTACTTCCAGCACTTCGGCAGAGCAGTCAGAGCCGAAGTCTGTCAATCCGGAAATGCGACTTATCTGGGTGCTTTCTGCCCAGTCATAGAATCGGTCATAATAGTCTGCCCAATCCATACGGCTGCTCCTTTCATGCAAATTGTTAACTAAGTTACCCCGGCATTATTGACTTGAAGAATCAGTCACCATTCGTGTTGTCGGCATCTGTGATATCTGCTTCCTGCTCATAATAGTAGGAATAGTCCACGCCTTTCATAAAGACCTCACGGTCAGTTATCCTATCTGTCAGCGCCGCTTTCAGGAGCGCCTTGATGTGCGTGGCATCCATCGTGCTTTCGGTCATGGCAGTAAGGTATTCTTTCTTTGCGACCTTACTCCAGTCCACGCATTGCTTTAAGCGTTTTTTCAAAATCAAATCGAGCCAAATGCGTGTGCTCCTGCCGTTGCCCTCCATAAACGGATGTGCGACATTCATTTCCACATATTTATCAATGATTTTGTCAAAGCTATCTTCGGACATAGCCTCAATTGTTCTCAGCGTATTTTCCAAAAATTGAACGGGAGCGAAACGGAAACCGCCTTTTGCGATGTTCAAGGTGCGTATTTGTCCGGCAAAGTCATACAAGCCGCCGAACAGATAACCGTGTATCTGCTGCAAGCCTTTTACCGTGCCGACCTCTATGGTATCAAGCAAGGAACTGTCGAACAGCGCATATGCCTTGGATTTGCTTTTGCCGTCAATGGTCTCGTCGCTGTAAGTAAACCACTCGATAAAGCGATTCGCTTGCTTACTTGGAAAATTCTTTGCAAGCTCGATGATTTCGTCGTAATCAAATACATTTGCCAAGCGTTTTTTTCCGTCAGGGGCAGCGAATTTGAACTGGGTAGTCACGCTACCCAGTTGATTGCCCTCGCGCTTGAGCTTCGCTTTGAGATATTTCCAGTAATTTCGTTTTTTTTCGTAATCTGTCTCGCCGCGCAGCACACCGACTATGTCGAGTACCGAGAACCACCATTTAAAATGCTCGTCATCCCAAACGGCACGAACCTCGGTATCATCAAAAAAGCGGATTGATATTTTCTGTTCCATCATAACACCTCACACCTCTGTCTGCTCGAACTCATTTATTACAGATAATCTTTTTCAATGCTGCAACGATAGCATCGACATCGGATACCGTGTTATTCTTGCCCAGGGAAATGCGAATCGTACCTTTGGAAAGTTGTTCATCCAAATTGATGGCTTGAAGCACGTGGGATATTTCAGTATTCTTGCTATTGCAAGCAGAGCCCGTAGATATACAAATGCCAGCCAAATCCAAACGGTGGAGAATTGCTTCACCGTCCATTCCAGCAAACGATAGGCTTATCAAGCCGGGAAGCGTTTCATTGTTTCCATTACGCACAAACTGTATTTGCGCATCGGAGAGAGCATCTATCAGACGGTGTTCCATTCCTCGAATATATGTAATATGGGAATCGATGGCATTGCAATTTTCTTTCAGTGCCGTTGCCATACCAACAATAGATG
>CAYVPJ010000434.1:0-1540 GCA_964453505.1 uncultured Oscillospiraceae bacterium
GGAGGCTATGGTCGCCATTTTTCGCAGCGTCTTGGCTTTTTTGATGGTGGAACGACCGTGCGTCTTCGCGAGCATCGGCGCATCTGGGTCCATGCGGTCAGTGTCGGAGAGGTCTATGTCGCCCTTCGTTTCATCAAGGCGTACCGCCAGGCAAATCCTGCCTCGTTTTTTGCCCTGAGCACCACAACGTCGACAGGTCATGCCCTTGCGGCACGGGAACTCGATTCAAGGGATGTCCTTTTTTATTTTCCGGTCGATCTGCCTCCGATTGTCGGCAAGGTTCTCCGCCTGGTCGATCCGGTCCGGATGGTATTGGTCGAAGCCGAATTCTGGCCAAACCTGATTCGCATGGCCGATCGCATGGGTATTCCGGTTTCGCTGATCAACGGACGCGTGTCGCGGTCGTCCTACCGCGGGTACAGAAAGCTCAAGCCGTTGACTGCGGATGTGTTGAGGAGGATCGATCCCATCTGCATGCAGGGGCCGGAGGATGCCGAGCGCATGGTGGGAATCGGGGCGCCTCCGGAAAATGTCCATGTCATGGGTACCGTCAAGTTTGATGTGGCGGAACGGGATCCGGCGGGGGAGCGGATTGTTCGGGATCTCATGCATGCGGTGGGCGTCGATGGGGAGTCGCTGGTATTGCTCGGGGGATCGACCTGGCCGGGGGAGGAAGAGGCGCTCTGCCGCATTTTCAAGCAGCTGGCGTCGCGTTGGCCCGGTTTGTTTCTGGTATTGGTCCCGCGCCACGCCGAGCGGGTCGAGGAAGTCGCAAGGATGCTGGATGCGCAGGGAATCTCCTATCTCCGTCGAAGCAGGATTGGCAGCTCCAAATGCATCGAGCGGCCCGATGTGCTGCTCGTGGATTCGACCGGCGAGCTGATCTATTTCTATTCGATTGCCGATGTCATCTTCATGGGCAAAAGCCTTTTCGAGCATGGGGGGCAGAATCCGATCGAGCCGGCCATGTATGGGAAAGCGGTGGTAGCCGGGCCCAACATGGAAAACTTTCCGGTGGTTATGGAGGCGTTTTTGCGCAACGATGCCATGGTTCAGGTCGCGTCACCCGACGAACTGGAAAGAGTACTCGATCGGTTGCTGGGCAATCCGGTCGAAAGGAATGCGATAGGTGCAAGGGCGAGGGAAGTCGTTGAGGCCAACCGGGGCGTCATCGAAAGGACGGTTGAACAATTGGGCTTTGAATAGGATTGTGTACCGAGGCTCTCTACGCTAACTTGCCGTATCTTTTGAAATGAAAGCACACCATGTCTGAAGACGATATCTACAAGCAGCGGGAGCCCATGCCTTATGGGAGCGGCCAGAATCGCAAGCGGTTTTCCAACAGGCGGCGATCTTCGGGTCCTAAACGAGCGTTCGACGATCCATCGCGAAAGCGGCGGAGTCGCAATTCGGGGCTGCGGCGGCTCCTGCATCTCTACCGCAAGAAGGAGAGCGAAAAGATTTTTTGGTGGACCACCATTTCGATCCTGGTTGTGTTTCTGGTTGCACTGGCGCTCTGGCAATTTGTCTTCCGCTATCG
>CAYVPJ010000435.1:0-1539 GCA_964453505.1 uncultured Oscillospiraceae bacterium
GGAAAGCCGCTTCGTTATCAGCACCTTTGGATTGCTCGGCCCTGGAAAAGGACTGGAATACGGGATTGAAGCGATTGCAAAAGTAGCTGAGAAACACAAAAATGTACTATACTACATCCTCGGTCAGACGCATCCCGCAATCAGAAAGGAATCAGGAGAAGATTACCGCGAATCGCTGGAAACGATGGTCGGGAACCTGGGCATCAGCGACAATGTAGTATTCGTGAATGCATATCTGGCAAAAGAGAAAATAATCCGATACCTGATGCTTTCCGATATTTATATGACTCCTTATCTAAATAAGGATCAGGCGGTGAGCGGGACGCTGGCCTATGCTGCCGGGTATGGCCGCGTTATCGTTTCAACGCCATATAGCTACGCAAAAGAGATGCTGTCGCAGGGCAGGGGCTTGCTTGCAAAATTCAGGGATCCGAAATCAATTGCGGGATGCATCGAATATGTCCTCGGCCACCCGGATGAAAAAGAGGAAATGGAACTGAAAACATTGGCAGAGGGCAAAAAAATGATGTGGGAGATTGTGGCGGGACAATATCAAACTTTGTTTGCAGGCGTTCTGAAGCAAAATATAAAGGTAAGGGATATGGCTACCACATGATAAAAGAGAACAACCCAAAAACATTAAAAACCGATCATATCTTTCGCATGACCGACGACACGGGAATGTTCCAGCATTCCATCTACGGCGTTCCCGACCGTTCTAAGGGGTATACATCTGACGACAATGCCAGAGCGCTCATCATGGCCGTAAAGTTTTATAGTCAGCACCGGGAAAAAGCTGTCGAGAGATTGATCACAAAGTACCTTCCTGTGCTATGCTCAGGACCCGGACGGAACCTTCAAGAATTTCATGGCGTATAATCGTGAATTTTCTGAAGAGAAGTCATCTGAAGACTGCTTCGGTCGCTGCCTGTGGGCTTTGTGCTACACTTTTTCAGATCCGATCATTTCGCAGAGCGTTAAACAAACCGCATGGGTTCTGATCGAAAAAGCCCTCCCGAATTGCATGCAGCTAATTTCCCCCAGAGCCATAGCGTATGTGATAATCGGGCTGAAATGTCTTAATCAGGAGAAAACCAATCAATGTATTTCAAAGCTGGCCAATACTCTATCGGATCATTATGCGCATTACAATGACGGCGTCTGGCATTGGTTTGAAGACAGCTTAACCTACTGCAACGCGACATTGCCCTGGGCGATGACCGCGGCTTACCGTGTTACGAAAGTCGAACAGCACCGGCGAGTCGGATTTGAAAGCCTGAAATTTCTCGAGAGCAAGACCTTCCGTAACGGTTATTTTAAACCGATCGGCTGCAAGGGATGGCTTTATAAGGGAAATGAGCCTGCCGAATTTGACGAACAGCCTGTCGAAGCCTGTGAGACAATGCTCGCTTTTCTGGAAGCCTATGGCTCCTCGGGAAATAAAGATTATCTTGAAAGGGCAAAAACCTGTTACTCCTGGTACCGTGGTAAAAATTCAAAGGGCCTCAGCCTTATCGACAACGAGACCGGCGGGTGTTA
>CAYVPJ010000436.1:0-374 GCA_964453505.1 uncultured Oscillospiraceae bacterium
CCAATGCAAAGGAAGGCCGAACGCGTCAACGCGCGTCGTAAAACGTCGATGCCCTATGTGACCAGCGAGATGACGTCCATCATGGAACGCGTCGGCCACGACATAGACGATCGGGAAATGGTCGAAAGCATGCATTTCAGCCCGACGGCCCTGACGATGGTTCGCCACGTCATGATGACGGGCGGAACGATTGTGACGGATACGACGCTGACAATGGGCGACATCGACCGTGAAATGGCGGACAAACTGGGCGTATCCGTGCGCTGCTTCATAGACGATCCTCAAATTATGGAAATCGCCGAGCAAAAGCGCGTGACCCGCGCCGAGGTGGCTCTGGATTTTGCCCTTTCCCTGCCGGGGCTTAAACTTCTGGC
>CAYVPJ010000436.1:384-1537 GCA_964453505.1 uncultured Oscillospiraceae bacterium
GGCAGCGCGCCTATGGCGCTCAATCGTCTTTTGCAGCGCGTGCAGACCGACCCGCCCGCCGACGTGGTGGTGCTCGCGGCGCCCACGGGTTTCGCCAGCGTCGTTCAGGCCAAGGAGCGCGTCTGGGAGAGCAAGATTCCCGCCATTGTGGTGCGCGGCAAGAAGGGCGGCGCCGCCGTGACGGTGTCCATCATCAACGCCCTGATGGCCGAGTCCATACGGGAGCAAAACCTGTAAAACCAAACATACAGCGCCGCCGCCATGAACGCGGCGGCGCTGATTTTCATAAGGAGGAACCGTGATGTATACGGCGACGGATCGAGAGATGGCGCAGAAAACCGCCAAAAAGCAAATGGGGATTTCGCTGCTTGCGGTCTTGGCGGGCGTTCTCGCCTTTGTGCTGGGGCTGATTGTCCGCAGCAAAATCGTGGGGCTTAGCGGGCTGATCCTCGGGCTTTGGATCGCCTACTTTCTCTACGCCCTGCGCGCCAAGCCCTGCCTCCAATACGCCGGGTTCCTGCGCGATATGAGCGTGGGGCTCTCCCGGAGCGACCGGGGCGCGTTTGTGCGGGCGGGCGATCGGGCGCGCGTGAGCGAGGAAGGCGTTTTCATCTGCGATTTCGTCATTCGGGACGAGTCGGGCGAGCGGCTTTTTTACTGGGACGAGGCCAAGCCCCTGCCGCCGCTTGCGCCGGATACGCCCGTCGCCCTGACCGCCTACGGCCGCTACGTAACGGGCTTTGAGATCGGATAAGCGAATCAAAAAGAATAACCTTTGTGTTTTGTTTTGGCGGCGTGAACTTCACGCCGCTTTCTTCGTCAAATGCTATATAGAAAAGGGGGCATTGTTATGCGTACAAACGCGGGAACCGCGCGCATTTTTCTCTCGCTGCTTCTGGCGGCGCTTTTGGCGCTTACGCCGGTATTTGCCTTGGCGGAGGAAGAGATTCTGCCGGAGACCGAGGAGGAGAGCGCCGTGGTCTACGATCCGGACGAGGAGGAGACGCTGGAAGTCCTCAAAGGCGACGAAGACGCGCTCAAGGCCGTCAACGGCATGACCAACATCCTGCTTTTGGGCATCGACGCCCGGCCCAAGGAAAAGACGGGGCGCTCGGACACCATGATCCTTCTGACGCTGGACGCCGACCACAAC
>CAYVPJ010000437.1:0-1533 GCA_964453505.1 uncultured Oscillospiraceae bacterium
TGACGGCGCTGTGGAGTTCGCCCTTTCAGGCGGAGTACCGCGCCGAGGATGAAAGTCGGCTGCTGGTCAAGTTCCGGGAGAAGGACGGCAGGATGGAATACAGTATCAGCGTGCTGCCCAAGTAAACAAAGACGGGTTGATTCAGAAGCAGTCCGAAAGGGCTGCTTTTCAGTTGCCCACGTTTGCCCCACGCTGCCGCCTGTCGCGGGTTTGGGACGCAAGGAGGAGGAAACGCCCGCCCTTGATTCCAAGGCCCGACAAAGCCCCAGCGTGCGCCGACACGGAAAAAGCCGCCTCCGTTCGTGGAAGCGGCTTGATTCATGAGCCTGTTCATTTTACCCTGCGGCGGAGCGCGCGCTGCAATGCGGGTTCCAGCACCGTTTCGATTTGCGAGCCAAGGCCCAGCCTGTTGTAGGCGTCGAAGATGCCGTTGTAGTAGCTGATTGTTGGCGGCGATGTGCGGATGAGGTTCATCAGGTAAACCATGCCCTTGATTTGTGAACCGTCGTCCATCCGCACCGGCCACTCCGCCTTGATGTAGTAATTCGGGAAGCCCTCGTACCTGTCCAGGCTGCGTTCGTCCCGCTGGTTGATTTCCCAAACAGCGACCGGCACGCGGTCAGCCTTGCGTCGGGTGTGTTCAACCGTGGCGTGGAGATAGAACTCCAGCCGCGCCCGCTCGATGTGTCCCGTGCCGATGAGTTTTGCCTCCGGGCAGCGGAACGCCATCTGTTCCCTGACCATGTTGGAGCCGTAAGCGATGTATTTCATAGCGTGTTTCTCCTTTGATTTCAAAGCTGAATGCTGATGACCGTGCCTTCATGGAAGGCTCCGGCGTCGTGTTCAAAATCGTCCGTGTCGATGATGTACAGCAGGCTGCCATCCGCGATGGCAATGAAGTGTTCCGCCACGTCCTCTTGCGCGGCCTCCCAGAAAAGCGTTCCCACAGCGGCTTCGTCCAAATGATACCGCTTAATGATATTCAGGAGCGTGGTCTTCTTCATGGGATGTTCCTCCTTCTTGATTTCAAAGCTCTCCGTCTTCTGTGTCCTGCGCAATGAGCTCCGCGACGGTGTCGTAAAAGTCTTTTGCGTCGTACTCGCGCGGGGCGATACCGTGGGCGATTTCATAGCGGCGCTGGTCGGTAACCATGTTCTCAGCGGCTTGCCGTGACCAGTCGGTCTTCTCTTCGTCGTCCATGAAGCTATACAGGTATGCAATGAGCTCCATCGGGTCTTCGTCGTCTGTGTCAGCCTCTTCGATTCTGGAACTCTCACCGGCGAAGGCTTGTGCCTCCTCCAGCGTGTCGAACCTGCCAGCAAGCGTCTCTTCCAAGCGCGGTCCGTTTTCGCCGTCGCCGGGGGCGTAGAACCTGTAAACCTTGTAGTATCTCATGCTGATACCTCCTGTGTTGATTTGGAAGCCTGCGGCTCCCGCGACCGGGTTGCCCCGGTTTCGGCCTGTGCCAGAGGCCATCGTCAGGCGGGAAATTCGAGGGCGGCGAGCGGATAGTCTTGATGTTCTTCCCAGTTG
>CAYVPJ010000438.1:0-1533 GCA_964453505.1 uncultured Oscillospiraceae bacterium
GCTGCTAAAAAACGATAGATTTCAATCTTCTAATAGACTTGTGCAAACCGTTCCGGTATGATGTGTATTACCGTATTCGGTTTGCCGGAAAGGAGCTTATAGATGAAACAGGCAAACGAACAATATACGATTTTATATGCAAGATTAAGTCAGGATGATGGCAGTCAGGGAGACTCCAACAGTATTCAAAACCAGAGGATGATGCTTGAAAAGTACGCCAAAGACAATGGATTCGAGAATGTTAAATTCCTATATGACGATGGAGCTACAGGCACGAATTTCAACAGACCGGCATTCCAAGAGGTAATGGCACTGATAGAAAGCGGCGAGGTTGCAACGCTAATCGTCAAGGACATGAGCCGATTAGGCCGAGAATATTTAGAGGTCGGCAGACTGACGGAAATTGTGTTCCCAAGCTATGGTGTGCGGTTTATCGCCATGAATGACGGTGTAGACAGCTTATATGGTGACAATGAATTTACCCCGTTCAAAAATATCATCAATGAATGGTACGCCAAGGACTGTAGCAAAAAGGGAAAGGCCTCGGCAAGAATCAAAGCGGAAAGCGGTGCAAGGGTAGCCTCAAGGCCGCCATTTGGGTATCAAAAAGACCCTGATGACCCCAAGCGTAAAATCATTCCCGACGAGGAAACCTCGCCGATTGTGCAGCATATCTTCTCTCTGTGTATGGTCGGAAAAGGCCCCAGCCAGATTGCCAATCAGCTTAAAGAGGAACAGGTTCATATCCCTGCCTATTTCTATTACAAGAAAAATGGCGTTAAAATCACCGGCTTTAATTCTGCTGAGCCGTACAACTGGCAGCAGACGACCATAGCCAAAATCCTTGAAAACGAGGTTTATCTCGGTCATACGATTAATCTCAAGCACACAACTCTGTCCTTCAAAAACAAGAAACGCATAGAGCGCCCCGAAAATGAACAGGTGCGAATCGAGAACACCCATCAGCCCTTAATTGACAAAACCACTTGGGATATCGTGCAGGATATTCGCAAGCACAAACGCCGCAGAGCCAACATGGAGGAACAAAATATTTTCTCCGGACTTATCTACTGTAAGGACTGCGGTGGCACGATGGTGTTACATCGGGCGCATACCATGGATGCGGTAAAAAACAATTTCATGTGCTCCACCTACAAGAAGAAGGGCAAGGAAAACTGTTCGGCGCATTACATCCGAGAAACGCAACTTGCGGAGATTATTCTGGACGATCTGCGCAGGGTGACCCACTACGCAAGGCAGCATGAATTCCTGTTCGCCAAGCATATCACACAGAAAAACGGTGCTGAAATTCGCAGAGAGATTGCTCAAACCGAGCGAGATTTAGAAAACCTAAAACGCAGGGATACTGAGTTGACCGCTTTATTCAAACGGCTCTATGAGGACAATGTGCTGGGCAAAATTCCAAATGAGGTGTTCCGAAAGCTCAGTGATGACTATCTTACCGAGCAAAAAGAAATACAGACGACCATCCCAAAAAAGGAAAACGATCTGGAACGGTTAAAAGCTTCGGTC
>CAYVPJ010000439.1:0-1529 GCA_964453505.1 uncultured Oscillospiraceae bacterium
TCGGCGCCGATATAGGCAATACAGCATATTGTCTGGAACAAGTCAGCAATGAATATATCGCCGCCCATAATGACGCAAAAGAGGAAGTGGAAGCTTTACAGACAAGCCCTGATAGGAGTTACGCCACATCCAAAGCTATGCTGCAAGATCCCAATATCCCTGGTTATGTAAAGGAGTGTATACGCGATTCGATAAATGCGTCGGAGGGGTTACGGGGGACGAGTGATGGTGCACTAAACTCTAAACAGACGATTGGGATTAATAATGGATATGTTACTTATATTAATTCAAAAGGGACTCTCGCAACTGAGAACTTAGAAGATCTGGGTAAGAAGATAAATTATGGAGAAGGATGGGGAGAAGTATCAGATTTAGACTTAGTAGCAAGAACCCTCTATGGTGAGTGTATAAGTGGAGATGATGATAGTGGCCAGGAAGCTGTAGCATGGGTACTTATAAATAGAATGAATCAATGGAATTATAAGAATTATAGAGACCTGGTTACTGCAAAGAATCAGTTTTCAGTAATTGTGGGAAGTCAAGATAGTACTAAACATTCTCGAAATCCAACAAACAAAGATGCATGGGAGAAGGCTAAAGTATTGGCTGCAAAAATCCTCACAGGCATGGCAAATGAAATAAATAATCCCATTGAAAACAGGGTTTTCTTTAAATCTGCTAATGCTTTTACAGAACGTTATGATCGTTATCGAGTAATAGATGGTCAAATACAAATTAAAGAAGGAGGAGCATATCTAGAAGATGAAGGTGGAAATAAGATTAAAGATTCAGAAGGTAATTTTATTTATGAAGGTGGTACATGGAAAGGGATAGAAGGTGTTATGAAAACACCAATAGCAGGGAATAGATTCTTTAATAACTATGCTATAGTAACAAAGACAGAGGGGTGATATAATGTCTGCTAAAATGTTTTGTATTTTAGTTTGGATGATTATATTTATATTGTCAGGATGCACCATGCAAAATCAAGTAATAAATGAAACACCAGTTGGTAATGAAAATATTGCTACGGTGGTTACACCGACATCTTTTGATAATAATGATGAAGACATAGAAAACCTAAGAAATACAATTACTGCATCTGTAAATGATGATGTCTGGTATAGAGGTAGCGATTCAGAGTTCTATCATTTTATTTCAATGACGACAGTGATGGAAGTATATTCGAATCCCAAGGATGTAAATCATCTTCGTATATTATTTACAGACAAAGTAAAAAACTGGTTTGGTATTGAGGGATATATTACAGCTACTTACTGGTATGATACGAAATGTATTTATGTTAACGAACCATCATTTTTATACTATTATGAAACCCTTGAAGAAGCAAGAGATGAGTTGAAAATAAGCGGGCATATTTATAATAGCTCTACGAATATAAGCTTTTGTGATCCAGAAAAACCCCAATATCCAGAACTTAACACTGAAAAGGAAAAGAAGATAACAGATATTGAACAGGCAATAATAACTGAAATAATAGAATTTTCTGAGTTTGAAAAAGGTGAGTA
>CAYVPJ010000440.1:0-1525 GCA_964453505.1 uncultured Oscillospiraceae bacterium
ATTGCGGAAACAGCAGATGCGGCGTGATGGGTATGTAGCCCTTGTCCACGGCAAACCGGCTGTATTGCCGCGCCGCCGCGACGTTACCGTCCACGTCGCCCGAAAATGGAGAACAGATATACACGATAGGTCGAAAGGCTCGGAGCACCTTTTCCTCGGCTTCAATAACAGAAAGCGCTCCGTATGCCGTCGGGTCGTAGTAGCCCTCGGAGTTAAACTTGCTTACGCCCATGTCCGCACCTCTCTTCTCTGATCTTCCGGCTGCACTCATCGCAGTAGACCGCAGTACCGTACAAGTCGCTTTCTCCGTCACTGAACAGCTCGGTAAGATCGATGCTTACTTCATCGCCACAGCCGGGGCAGCGGGTAAACACATTCTCATCGGTGATCTCGACCGTCACCTCAACAGCGTCACTGAGCTTTTCTTTCACATAGAACATATAATTTTTTCCTCCTCAAATATGGTTTTGCAGTTTGACTCCTCAAAATTTAGGAGTCGGAATTTTTGTCTGTAGAAACGCAGTATTCTCTCTGTGTATCGGCTCTTTCACCTTGAGTGCCTCCTCATATCCGCACGGTGATGCCGTGCTGTATTTGAGGGCGTTGCCGCCTCTCACTACTCGCTGGACATGAGTGGACGGTTTTGACGAAGGAACAGAAAAAAATTAAAGGGCACCAAGCCCATTTCGGAACTTGGTGCCGCTTTATCAGTCTTTTTTGTAGAAGTCGCATTCGTAGCCGTCGGCGCGGAGAATCAATCCTTTCGCCCAGGGCGGCACCCGCCCCATCTGCTCACAGATGACGTCAAGCGATACGCGGGGATCGCACTCGATAATCAGCTCATCATGGACATGGGCGACAATGGAACAACAGCGTAGCGTCTGCATAGCGTACATGAGAATATCGCGTGAGGTAGCCTGGACAATGTTCTCCACGAATTTAGGTCCGTAGGATTCCAGCCGCTCCCATTTCTTTGTGCCGCCGACACCTTCATATGTCACCGACTCGCCGCCAAACTTGTTCTCTCCGATGCGGGGTTTTACATACGCCAGCCGTCTGCCGCTTGGCAGTGTGATAAAGAGGAAGCCGCTCTGATAGGAGAAGCTGACACCAGATGTGGATGCAGTGGTTTTTTCCTTGACGGCGGTCTTTACCGCGCGGTCAACATCCCACCAGAACTTCACAATGTGCGGATTGGCTTTGCGCCACGCGCCCACCAGTGGCTGAAGCTCGTCCTCGGTCAGTCCCATCTCAAGAGCGCCCATCGCTTTCAAAGCACCGACGGAGCCGCCGTAGCCAAGCGCGAGTTCTGCTATTTTACCCTTCTGCCGCAGGTGACCGTTTACGCCGTGCTTCTCCACCGGCACCTTGAACATCGCGGACGCAGACGCGCAGTAGATATCGCCACCGCTCTGAAAAACCTCTGTCCGCCAGCTTTCCCCGGCAAGCCACGCGATCACACGGGCTTCGATGGCACTGAAGTCCGAAACAATGAACTTTGTCCCGACTCTCGGCACGAATGCCG
>CAYVPJ010000441.1:0-1525 GCA_964453505.1 uncultured Oscillospiraceae bacterium
CTCCTTCGTCTACAACTGTTTCTATGTATTTGCCATTTTTAGGATATTTTGCCCTCGGGTTTAAATCATTAGTAAAAGTCATTGATGGACCACAAAAAACATAATCTGCCAACTTTACACCTTCATATACATTAACATTATTTTGCAATTTGCAACCATCTCCTAATATCCCTGCCACAAAACAGTTTTGGGCTACCACACAATTTTTACCTACTTTAGCTGTATCCATTACATGAGCATTATGCCAAATTTTAGTGTTTTCTCCTATTTTTGCTTCCTTATCCACAAAAGCTGAATCGTGAACAAAATAATTTTTCATATTATCTCCCAATTCCTTTATAAACTAAACCGTTTTTAATAATTTCATTTTTATCTAAACAATTTTTTCCATCAATTATTATTTTTACTTTTGATTTGTCTAAAATATTTGGTAAATTATTTATGAATTCTTGGTGGGCTGTCCCGATTACCACTGCTCTTGCGCCATCAACTGCTTCACTTAAATTATTAAAATCACTTTTTACATAAGGATCGTAAACTAATAAATCAACTCCCAATGATTCCAAAATTTCTTTAATTTTTAAAGAAGGGGACTCGCGTAAATCTCCCACATTTGCTTTATAGGTCAAACCTAAAAGAACTACTTTTGTCTTTTTAACTGGCATTTTTAATTTATCCATTTCTTTTAATAATTTATCTACTGTATATTGTGGCATCCCATTATTTATTTCTCTGGCAACTTTTAAAAAACGATGATCAAACCCACTTAACGCCGCCCTTTTAATTAGATAATAAGGATCTACTGCAATACAATGACCACCAACTCCACAACCTGGCCAATGAGGCATAAAAGCAAACGGCTTATTTGAGGCTGCTTCAATTGTTTCTTTTAAATCAATTCCCATGGCATCAAAAGACATTGCCAGTTCGTTTACATAAGCAATATTTATATCTCTAAAAGTATTTTCTATAATTTTTGTTGCTTCTGCCACCTTAAGAGAATTTACCTCATTCACTTTAGCGTCAATTATAAATGTCCGATAAAAATCAGCTATTTGTTTATTAAATGTTTTATTAATTGATCCGATATTCCGATTTATATTGTAAACAGTCCATCTAGGATCACCCGGATTAATTCTTTCTGGACAATGGGCTAGATTTATATCTTTCCCTACCTTTAATCCCGATATCTTTTCAATTATTGGTAATAATCTTTCTTCACAAGTACCTGGATTAACAGTCGACTCTAATACAATATGGTTACCCTTCTTCAAATATTTTGATACCATACTCACCGCTTTTTCAACGATAGTATAATTGGGCTCATAATCTTCATCGACTGGCGTCGGTACGCAAATTATAAATACATCATAATCAATTAACTTACTTTCTATTGAGGTTGCGTTTAGTTTATGATCCCTCAAATATAAAGTAACATCTTTGTCCTCAACTGGATTCAATCCAGACTTAATTCTTTTTATTTTATTTTTGTCTACATCATAACCCAACGTATCATAAAGACCTA
>CAYVPJ010000442.1:0-1523 GCA_964453505.1 uncultured Oscillospiraceae bacterium
AGAACTTTATAAAGTACTTTCATCTTTTGCATAACTTAATACTCTTCTAAAGTTCTCCCGTATTTTTATCGAATTACTATCTGACAATGCTGTCCTGATGGCATTTGAGCTTAGCTTTTGTCTATATTTTATATCTTGCCAAAGCCTTAGGATTCCTTTTTCTAGTTGATCTTTGTCTTTGGCTCCTACGACCAAACCAGTTTCAGTTTTGGTGAAATATTTGAACATACCAGAGTTCTGCGGGGCATAAATTAAAATCGGAACACCTGAAATCATACCTTCTGAAGTTCTGGTAGAAATCGAAAACTGAGAATATTTCTGTGCTCGGTTGTCAAAATCGAGACACATGAAAAAAATATCATATTTAGCAATTAATCTTGGCATTTCATCAACATCAACCGGGTCATGTAATGCAACACCTCTAAATTTTCTTATGGCTCTGTTAAATTTTAAATTTTTGTCATGAGTATAAATATGAAAAAAAATTTTTGCCTTAATTCGATTGATTCTATTAATAACTTCGCACAAATCAATCAGTGAATGATAAGTTGGAGAAAAGAGACGTCCGGTATAAATAATCTTCAATACTTCTGAACTTACCGATAAATTATGCTTTTGATGTGGCAGCCATTTGTTTATATCTATTGGGTTGCGAAAAGATAAAAAGGATAGCCCATATCTTTGTGCATATTCTTCTGACATAGCCTCTGAAATAGATAAAAGAACTTTTGCATTGCGAATTAATTGTTCAAAATCCTTATCAATTTGTCTTTGATACAAACGACTAAATATCAAACTTTTGTTAATGTATTTCACACTATCATCCATTATATGGACCGCATAAGGGATGCCAATTTTTCGGGAAAGGCTATTAGCGAATCTCATTGTTTTATGTAGAAATGGTTGAATATAAATTATATCAGGGTTAAATTTCAATATCCATTCTATTAAAGTTTCGCTTACATTAATAGAATAAAACCGATACGACAAGCCCAGGAGTGATAAACTTTTATCAAAAATAGGACGGATTTTTTTCTTTAGGTAAAATGCAAAACCTTTAAATTCACTGATATAAGAATCTACCTTATTCTCCGAATAGAAATAGTATGGTCCTGATTGAAAATTAGCTTGAATAAAATTAAAAGGAAAAGGAAATTTAATTTCCTCGTTTCCTAATTGATAATAATTATACTTTGTCTTTCGATCTGTTTCGGAAATATTATCTGTAATAACCCCTATATTTTCTGCTGGCCAATCCTTATAGAGATTTGACAAAGTTATTCCGCCACCACCGTTTAAACGAAATGTTTCACCTATAATAACTACTCTAGGGTATTGCATAATTCAAACTAAATATTATTAATCTGTAGTGTCCACTAAAAGTTGTAATTAATAATATAATGTATCTTCCTGAAATGTTAAATTTTACCAAAATGGCTAACCATGATTGATTACAATTCTGCTTATTTCAGAGTTTCATAAATTTCCAGAATTCTCGATGTAATTGTCTCTCTGTTATGTCT
>CAYVPJ010000443.1:0-1521 GCA_964453505.1 uncultured Oscillospiraceae bacterium
ATGTGTTCTGCGATAATGGAGAATCAGGTCTTAGCTTTCAAAGACCAGGATTTGAGAATATGATTAAAGGCATAAAGGATGGCAAGTATAACTGTATCGTAGTAAAAGATTTATCAAGATTTGGCAGAAATCATTTGGAAGCTGCTTATTACATATATAAATTTTTTCCGCAGTTCAATACAAGGTTTATCGCTATAAATGATAACTATGATTCCTTGCAGGGGAATACAGCGCTTGAAGATATTTTACTGCCAATTAAAAATCTGATAAATGAAAACTATGCTAGAGAAGCATCAAGAAAAGTGGGAATTAGCAGACGTAATATTATGGACAAGGGTTTGTTCATTTCTGCTTTTGCACCGTTTGGTTATAAAAAGAGCGAAACAAAAGTTGGAAGACTTGAAATTGATGAAGAGGTTGCACCTATTGTCAGGCGAGTATTCGATATGTTTGTCAATCAGGATATGTCGATTATTGAGATTAGCAGACAGCTTAATGATGAGGGTGTAATATCTCCGGCACAGTATAAAACACAAAATGGCATATCTAAGAATAAAAGATGGGCAAACGCGGTATGGAGCACACATACTGTAAAAATTATGCTTAGTAATCCATTGTATATTGGATATCTTGTGCTTGGTAAAACCAAGATAGATATGTACAGAAATGAACCACTAAGGATAACAAAGCAAGAAGAGCGAAATATCATTCCAAATGCTCACAAATCTATCGTTTCTGATGAGATTTTTGAATTAGCAAAAAGAAAACTTGAAAAAAACGCACATGGAAAAAGGGGAGAAAAGAGATTGATCCCGTATGTGTTTAATAATTTGTATTGTGGATGTTGCGGTACAAAATTATCAAAGCAATACAGATTAGATAGTGAGGATAATGTGAATTTGATATTTTACTCTTGTCCTTCCGATTCTCGGGGAAAACAGACACATTGCACCTTCAAAAAAATAAACGAGGATGAACTATGTCATGTTGTATATAGTTCTTTACAACTATATATAATAATGGCTGTAAAAAACAAAAAGATTGTTTTGAACAAAAAGCCAAAAGTCCTGAAAGAATATGAAGAGGACATCTCAAGGTACACATATATCATCGAAAATATTGAGTTTTTGAGAACTAAAATATTCGATGATTTTGGAGAGGGAAAAATAACAGGTCTTGAGTATAATGCAATGGTTGAAGAATATACAAAAAAGCAAGAGCATTATAAAACCCTGCTTGAAAACCTCAAGATTGAAAAAGAAAAGTATCTTGAGGAAATGATAGAACGGCAGAATTGGATAAATAGGTTGCTGATGTTTGAAAAAAGTGATTATCTCACAAAAGAAATGTTCGAAATTTTCATAGAACGGATAAATCTTTATAGTCCTACAAAAATAGAAATCTGCTTTAAATTCAAAGATGTATTTGAAGATGTTATGGCAAACGGAGGTGTTTATATTGGCTAAAATTATAGCAATATATATGCGTTTATCTATTGCCGACGACGATGTTGTACAGGAT
>CAYVPJ010000444.1:0-505 GCA_964453505.1 uncultured Oscillospiraceae bacterium
CTCGATGTCGAGGGACTTCACGAGGTACTGCCTGCCGCGATGGATGTAGACCGCGTTCTGGAAGATCAGTTCCTTCGCGCTCGGCCGGTCCATCTCCCCTATCACCGTGTTGCGGCCGCCGGTCGCGTCGATGATGACGACGTTCTCCGCGCTCGCGGAGCGCAGGCTGATGCCCTCCGCCGGATAGGAACGGTCGGCCCAGTACCACTTGCCGCCTGTGTGCCGGACTATGCCCTCCTCCGACAGGAACGCGAGGACTTCCTCGGTATCCGCGCCGAAGCGCTCCCCATCGCGGAACGGGAGCTCGAAGGCCGCGCACTTAACGTGGTCGGTGAGGATGTAGGGGTTGTCGGCGTCCAGGCGGGCTTCCTCGGCGGGGCGCGTGAAGAACCACTCGGGGTTGCGTACGACGAACTGGTCCAGGGGGGAGGAGGTTGCGAGGAAGATGGCGATGGATGTGCCGCCCCGCCTGCCCGCGCGGCCGGCCTGCTGCCAGAAGGAATTG
>CAYVPJ010000444.1:515-1519 GCA_964453505.1 uncultured Oscillospiraceae bacterium
GTTCGTGGAGACGACGCCCTGCACGCTCCCGTCGCGCAGGCCCCGCTCTATCTCGTGCCGCTCGTTCGGCAAGAGGCCGCCGCGGTAGGCCTCCACCCGTATGTGCGAGTGGTCGGTGTACAGGTTTTCCAGTTCCTCGTTGATGTACGCGGCTACGACCTCGGTGCGCACGCGGGAGTGCGCGAACAGTATGGTCTTGACGCCTGCGCGGAGCAACGCAAGGGCCCAGCGCTGGCCCTCGGTCATTACGCTACGGCGTATGCCCTGCACCGAGTCCACGAGCGGCGGATTGTACAGGATGACGCGCTTCTCCCCGCGCGGAGCCCCGTTCCGGTCCACGAGCTCTACAGGTCCGCCGACCAGGCTTTCTGCCAGCTCCTTTGGGTTCCCGATGGTGGCGGAACAGAGTATGAAGCAGGGTGTGGAGCCGTAGAAGGCCGCGATGCGCAAGAGCCGGCGCACCACGTTCGCCACATGGGAACCGAAGACGCCGCGGTAGGCATGTGCCTCGTCTATGACGATATAGCGTAAGTTGGAGAAAAATTTGATCCATTTGGGGTGGTTGGGCAAGATGCCCGCATGCAGCATGTCCGGGTTGGAGATTATTATGCGCCCGCTATCCCGGGCGGCCACCCGCAGGGAGTCCGGCGTGTCCCCGTCGTAGGTGCAGATCTTGAGCGGAAGGCTTCCGCCAGAGACCAATTCGTTGAGCTCGGCCTGCTGGTCCTGGGAAAGGGCTTTAGTCGGAAACAGGTACAGGGCGCGGGCGGCAGGGTCTTCGAGCAGGGCCTGGAGGCGTAACCACGACCACCGACCGTCCCGCACGCGCATGGACATACACCTCGGCCTGGTGAGAGTACAGGTTCATCATGCCGCGGCCCTCGAGCGACGCGCGCAGTAGCGGATTCAATTCCTCGGGAAGGGGCGCAAAGGAGCCCTCGGACGCGGGCATCACCCTGTTTTCGACAATGGAGGACGAAAAGGAAGCATCGTTCAATATGCGG
>CAYVPJ010000445.1:0-1519 GCA_964453505.1 uncultured Oscillospiraceae bacterium
TATATGAGCCTCCCGCGTTTACAACCTGCCCGTCCAGCGTGACCACGCGGTAACGGTAGCCCATGCGCTTTGCGGCGGCGGAGGCGGCGTCCATGTCCTCGGCAACAACTATTCTGCCCAGCAAAAAGCTCACTATGTCGCGGTAGTCGCCGTCGCAATCCACAAGGTTTGCGGCAACGTCAACAACCCCCTGCTGCCCGGCGCTTACAGCGCCGTCAAAGCGTGAGGGACGTATAGTGTCCATCGGCAGAAAAGTGGCGCGCCCCGCCTTTGAATCCTTAAGGTAAGTGATTGCCTGCTTTGCGTCGCGTTCGGTTTTTACGACAATGTTTTGCAGCGCCGCGCCCAAGGCGACTTCAATTGCGGTCTCACAGCCCGCGCGTATATTTATAAGTGAAGCTACTGTGCCGACAATGCCCGGTATTTCACGCGAAGCGCCCGCGCTTATTACGCGCTTTACGCTTTCCGCAAAGCCGTCCATGTTTCGGTCAAGGTCTCTTAATACCTTTATGCGGTGCGCGTAGCTCTCGGCGGAAAAGTTGAGCTCGTTTTTGCGGGTCTGCGCGGCTTCAAACTCAGCCGTGCGCGACGCCTGCTTTGCGGTAAAGCCGCGCTTACGGTTTTCGGCGTCGTTAAGAGAGGCGTCAATCTGCGCAAGCTCCTGCTGCTTGGCGTTAAGCTGCGCGTCATACTCGCTTTTTTTGTCCGACTGCGCGTCAAGACTTTGCGCAAGCTGCGCAAGACGCGCGGCGTTTTGTTCAATTATGCTGCGGTCGGCAACCTCGTCAATGCGCAGCTGCGTAAGCCTTGCTGTAAGCTCGGCAATAAGCTGTGCGGTTTCGGTTTTGTGCGTTTCGCGCAGCTCGTTTTCGGTGATAAGCGCGGACAGGGAGTCGGCAGCTTCGGAAATGCGCGCGTCGGCGGCGGCAAGCTCCGCCTGCTTGCCCGCAAGCTTGTCCTTAAGCCTTTGCGAGCCCTCCTGCGCCGTCAGCAGCTGTCCGCTGTATGCGTCCGATTCGCCCTGTATGCGCTGAATCTGCGCAAGGTTGTGCTGTATGTCGTTGCGGCAGACCGCCGCTTCGCTGTCGTCCGCTGCGGACTGCTGCGAAAGCAGCGAAATGCGCGTGTTTGCCTCGTCAATTGTCACGTGCGCGCGGCTTACAAGCTGTTCGTTGTGCTCAACGCTGTTGCGCAGCTCGGTCAGCTTTTGTTCAATGACCTGTCGGTCCTGCTTTGAAATTACAAGCTTGTCGTTGTTTTCGCGCAGCTGCTGCGTCATTCGGCGCATTTCGTCGCAGTAAAGGGTTATTTCAAGCCCTTTTTTGCGGTCGGCTATGCTTAAAAACTCCTTCGCGCGCTTCATCTGGCGTTCAAGCGGCCCCACGCGCGCGCTCAGCGTGGAAAGTATGTCGTTTATGCGCTCAAGGTTGCCCTGCGCGGCCTCAAGCTTGCGGTCGGCTTCGTTCTTGCGAAAGCGGTATTTCGCGATGCCCGCCGCCTCCTCGAATATCTCGCGGCG
>CAYVPJ010000446.1:0-1518 GCA_964453505.1 uncultured Oscillospiraceae bacterium
TATAACGCGCGCAAGCGCCATAATCATCCAATTATGCGCGCGAGAGCAAAAAATACTCGTCGGGCTCTACTCCGAAAATCGTAAAAGTGGTATAATAGCGAAATGAAAGAAACAAAGATAAGCGGACTGACGGAATTATTCGCACAGTCCATCGGGGTGGAAGACCCGTGGTATATCCGAAGCATAGAGACGAAGGGTGCGGAGGTCCATGTATACGTGGATATCCGAGAAGGAAATATGCTGCCGTGCCCTGACTGTGGTAAGGAATGTATACGGGCGGGATATGAGAAACAGGAGCGGGTCTGGAGGCACGGGGATTGCTTGTTTTATCCATGTTATGTGCATTGCCGCCGACCCCGCATCAAGTGCGATGAGCACAAGGTAAAGGTAGTAGACGCGCCGTGGGCGAAAAAGAACAGCCGATTCACAATGCTGTTTGAAGGCTATGCGATGTTATTGCTGGCAGACATGCCGATAGCGAAAGCGGCAAGTCTGCTTCGTTGTGACGAGAAAAGCCTTGTAAGGATACTGCACTATTGGGTGGGTAAAGCTGTTGCTGAGGATGACCTTAGCGAGGTCGAGAGCATTTCCATAGACGAGACTTCTTTCAAACGCGGACAAAGCTACGTTACGGTAGTTGTAGACGCAGGGAAGCGACGGGTGATTGACGTCGAGCCGGGGCGCGACGAGCAGACTGTGATTGATTTCTCATACAAGCTGGAAGCCAAAGGCGGAGACTGTGCAAGGATAACAGCTGCAAGCAGCGACATGGCAAAGGCTTACCGTTCAGGCATACAGTTTTGCTTTCCCAACGCAAAGCATACCATCGATAAATTTCATGTGAAAAAGCTTCTACTGGACGCAATGGACGAGGTGCGCAGAAGCGAGCAGCAGGAGCTTAGAAGCAAGCAGCTCCATCTAAGCCGACGCTTACTTATGGTTCCTCAAAGCAAGCAAACAAAGGAACAAGAAGCAAAGGTAACAGAGCTTTCTCGTCAGTACCCCAAGACCGGCAGAGCCTTTAGGATGGTACAGGCAATAGACAGCGTATACGCCAGTAGAACTTTAGAGGAAGCAAAGGACAGGCTTACCAAGCTTTATCGCTGGATGCGTAAAGGTCGCCTTGAGCCCATGAAACGCGCGGCGCTCACGCTTCGGAGCTACTATACCGAGATACTCAACATATTCGTTTCAAGAATGACTAACGCAATATGCGAGGGCATCAACAGCATGATTCAAGCCGCCAAACGCAAAGCAAGAGGGTATCATACCTTTATTGGCTTCTCGTCTATGATTTACCTCATTGTCGGTAAGCTCCAGCTCGCCTTCCCTAATCCGTTACGATTTTCGGAGTAGAACCGGCGAAAATGCCCGTCTTGACACAGAAGATTATGTCTGATATTGTAGAGAAAAATCGACGAGGTGCTGATACATGCTGCTTATTGGTATCTGCGGGGCGAGCGGGAGCGGAAAGAGCACGCTGGCGCAGGAGCTTTGCGACGCGGTCGGAAGTGGCTG
>CAYVPJ010000447.1:0-1509 GCA_964453505.1 uncultured Oscillospiraceae bacterium
CACTTTATTTCTGTTTTAAACTAATATATACTAAGAGAAAGGAAGAAAAAGGATGGGAAATGAACTTATGACGAAAAGAGTAAAGAGAAGCCCGCAAAGCGTGGCAATAGCAAAGGCAATTTTAGAAGAATATCAGCCAAAGACAAGAGAAGATATGCAAGATGCAATGAAAGATGTTTTTGGGCCTATTTTCGAAGCAATGCTTCAAGGAGAAATGGAGTCACATCTTGGATATGAAAGAAGAAACGGATATGCTGACAAAACAGTAAAAACTACTTACGGCGATTTACCTATTAAAGTTCCAAGAGATAGAAACGCAACATTTGAGCCTGAAATAATACCTAAAAGAACAAAAGATGTATCCGGCATAGAAGATAAAGTTTTGGCAATGTATGCAAGAGGAATGAGTCAACGAGATATAGCAACAACAGTTGAGGATATTTATGGTTTTAATATCTCACATGAAACAATATCGGAAATAACCGACAGAGTAATTGAACACGTAGAAGAGTGGCAAAACAGACCACTAAAAAAGTTTTATGCCTTTTTGTTTGTAGACTGCATGTATGTATCAATAAAAAAAGAATACGAAACAAAAAGTTATGCAGTATACACAATACTCGGGTACGATGTAAACGGAGTAAAAGATATATTAGGTATTTGGTTAAATGAAACGGAAAGTAAACACACGTGGATGCAAATCTTCGATGAAATAAAAAATCGAGGAGTTGAAGATATTCTATTCATATCTATGGATGGAGTATCCGGACTAGAAGAAGGAGCGAAATCAATATTTAAGAATACGGTAGTTCAAAGGTGCATGGTACATATGATCAGGAATTCTATTAAATACGTTCCAAGTAAAGATTACAAGGCGTTTACTTCACAATTAAAGAAAGTATATGGAGCCGCAAGTTTGAAAGCAGCAGAAGCAGAATTCGAGAAATTTAAGCAAGCTTGGAGTTCATATCATGGAGCAGTAGATGTATGGGTAAGAAATTGGAAGCATGTAGAACAACTATTTAACTATGGTAGCGCAATACGAAAAGTGATGTACACAACAAATCCAATAGAAAGTGTAAACTCGAGTTTTCGCAAAGTAACCAAGCGAGGAGCATTTCCTAATGAAAACGCACTACTAAAATTACTTTATTTGCGAATAACGGAACTTTATAAAAAATGGAGTGGAAGACCTGTATCTAACTGGGCATTAGTCCGAAATCAACTGTCAATGAATTCTGAAATACAAAACAGAATTTCATTATATGAAAATTTATAATCCAATTTGTGAATGAATTTGCAAGAGAAAAATTCTCTTTATTTGTGTACCTTAAAATATGCATAAATGAGCGAATATGTGCTATTTTAAGCATGGGATTATAATGGGAAAAAATAGGTGGCCATTTTTTGACCACCTACAAAGAAATTATTGTTTCAAAAAAAATTACACATTTTACTTGACATTCTCAATTTATTGCCGAATTTTACTCCCAATACAGAAATTATAAA
>CAYVPJ010000448.1:0-1507 GCA_964453505.1 uncultured Oscillospiraceae bacterium
TGCTTATAAAGACGAAGTAGCCAAAGCAAAGCAGATGGGACTTACCAGTATGTCACCTGATCAGCTTTATACGAGCATAAAAGATACCTATCCGTTCCATCCCTCCATTCGTGATTTGTATGCCCGTTTTAAAGAGAACTCAGGTTTTCAGCAAACCAGAGGATTGATCAGGTTAATGCGGCAAATTATTGCCGGTCTTTATACTGGAGACAAAGGTAAAGCCAAAAGCAAATACCTGATAAACGTTTTTGACTTTGACTTAAATGATCGTGCAATGCTGACGACAGTTACGCAGATCAAGCAGGAATTATCCAATGCGATTGCCCATGATATTGCATCGAATGGCAAAGCCATCGCTGAAGAAATAGACGCCCAGTACCAGCAGGAACTGGTTGGTGATGTCAGCAAGCTGATCCTGGTAGCTTCACTTGCCAATGTCCCCAATGCACTATTAGGGCTAACTTTGCAGGAAATTATCGGTGATTTGTGCGAACCGGGCCGAGATATAGCCGATCTAAAGAGAGCGCTTGATGAATTTCAATCCAGAGCCTGGTACCTGGAGCATGATAAGGAAGGCAAATTACTGTTTAAAAACGTCAAAAACATGATTGCAGAAATGCATTCATTGGTTGAATCATATGACAATGAAGCAGTCAGGACAACGACTCTAAAAACCTTTCTTTCGGAAAAATTCAAACCGATTATCGGGGACTGCTATCAGAACCTCTTTATTTTTCCTGCCATTGATGAGATTACACTATCTGCCGATAAAGTCTCCCTGGTACTGTTTGAACCATATACCGGAGTGGGACTGCATCCGAGTCTGGAACGGTTTTACAACGATACCATGTATAAAAACCGGGTAATGTTTTTGTCCGGTGGACGTGATACAATGAATCGCTTGTATGAGGCAGCCAAACAATTAAAAGCGATAGAAAAAATCATTGCTAATATGCGTGATGATAAAGTACCGGAAGACAATCAACAATATTTGCTGGCGCAAGATACTCGCATCAAAAAAATTAATGCGGTGCTAAGTGCTGCCCAACAAACTTTCTCAACTCTTTATTACCCAATGGGGGATGGTATCCGCAACAGTGATTTTAACATGCAGTTTAAAGACAATAACTACAATGGCGAGGAGCAGGTAAAAAATCTGCTCAGGGAAAAGGAAAAATTCTCCAACAAGCCAATTAATGAGGCCCTTCGCCTTAAATGCGAACAACGTCTTTTTACCAGAAAAGAAATGCGCTGGTCAGAGATAAAAGATCGCGCCGCCACAGAGACCAATTGGACCTGGTTGCATCCAGCGACTTTGGAAAAGCTGTTGGCAGATTGCAAGCAAAAGGATTTGTGGCGTGAGCATGGTGATTATGTGGAAAAAGGTCCCTTTCCCAAAGAACCCACTAGTGTATCTGTCACAGTCAAAGGAGAAAATGAGGAAACCAACAAAGTAACGCTGCGACTACATCCTCGTTTTGGTGATATTATCTATTATGAGGTCGGC
>CAYVPJ010000449.1:0-1502 GCA_964453505.1 uncultured Oscillospiraceae bacterium
AGTCACAAGTTGAATTTTGACCTTTGTCCTTGCCTTCATGAGTTTTTGACGGAAACGACAGAGGTTTTTTAATTGCAAAGAATCAAAGTCTCGAGCTGAAAAGACACGATAATGATTGAGAGTCAAAGCTTTGATGATGAGATAGGTATCAACCGAATCTGTTTTGGTTTTGCGAATGTTTGATTTTCGCAAAGAAGAGGTTTGGATTGGATTGATGATACAAACTTGAAACCCTCTAGTAAAGAGGAAACTGGTAAGATTTTCTGCATAATGAGCAGTGGATTCCATACCAATAAAGGTTTCGTCTTTGGAAAAATGGTCAAGATGGGCAAGTAACAGTTGAAATCCTAAATGATCATTAGTGAAAAGGAATGGTTCAACAAGGATTTCGCCATCGGAATTCATGATGGCAGCATAATGGTTTTGCTTGGCAATATCAATGCCAACGTAGATCATAAGATCATCTCCTTTGAAAAAAATCACTGTGTTTGTCCACTTAGTTTTATCATCATAAACTTGCGTGACATAAAAATTCAAAGACTTATCCAACTATAAATAATTAAGATAAAACTGTGGCAATACACTCCTTAAAATAGTCAAAGCTATAAGAAAAAATAAAAAGTCCACAGTGTTACTATTGATTATAACAACATAGAGAGGAAAGGAGTGTATGGTGTAGTTTGTTACAACAACATCATACAAGAAGAAAATGAAAAAACAAGCGTTTAATCCATATTTACCGTCATGGGAATATGTTCCGGACGGAGAACCACATGTATTTGGAGACAGAGTATATATTTACGGTTCTCATGATTATTATAATGGGTATGTATTTTGTATGGGTGATTATGTATGTTGGTCTGCTCCGGTTGATGATTTGTCCGATTGGAGATATGAAGGGGTTATTTACGAAAAAACAGCAGATCCGTTAAACGGAGATGGCGATATGTGTCTGTATGCACCTGATGTGACACGTGGAGCAGACGGGAGATATTACTTATATTATGTACTGGATAAAGTACCTGTTGTTTCTGTGGCAGTATGTGATACACCGGCCGGATTGTATCGTTTTTACGGATATGTACATGATGACACCGGAAGAAAGCTTGGTGAACGAGAGGGAGACATACCGCAGTTCGATCCGGGAGTATTGTTTGAAGATAATAAAGTATATTTGTATACAGGTTTTTGCGGAAAAGGTGATAAAAGCAGAGAAGGCGCAATGGTGACAATACTGGCCTCTGATATGCTGACTATTATTGAGGAGCCGGAGTATGTGATACCGGGGTGTGAGTATAGCAAAGGAAGCGGATTTGAAGGACATGAATTCTTTGAAGCACCATCTATCCGCAAGATAGGTGATACGTATTATTTGATTTACTCTTCCATCGCAATGCATGAATTGTGTTATGCTGTCAGCAAGGAACCGACAAGGGGATTTCAATATTGTGGAATCATTATAAGTAACTGTGATTTGCAGATTGACAGTTATAAGCCTGCTG
>CAYVPJ010000450.1:0-591 GCA_964453505.1 uncultured Oscillospiraceae bacterium
CGATGCCGTCGAGCCGCATGTATGTGTCCGGCGTCGGGGGGTGTCAGGATTTTTGTGTGAAGAGCCATACACTGCCCGAGAGGGCGAGGAAGAGGTATGGCCAAGAACGATACGAAGGCATTTTCTGCAGAGCTTCTGGACCAGCTGCTGGCTGGCCGTGATCCCAAGTCGGTACTGGATTCTGGCGGCCTGATCGGGGACCTGAAGAAGGCTCTGGCCGAACGCATGCTGGGCGCCGAGCTGGACGTTCACTTGGAGAACGAGGCGGCAGCCGGCCTCTCCAACCACCGCAACGGCAGCAGCCCCAAGACCGTCCTGACGCCCGAAGGGCCGATGGAGCTGTCGATTCCGCGCGATCGGCACGGACGCTTCGATCCGGCCCTGATCGCCAAGTACCGCCGGCGTTTCCCCGGCTTCGACGACAAGATCATCGCCCTTTACGCCCGCGGCATGAGCACCCGCGACATTCAGGGCCATATCCGCGAGCTCTACGGTATCGAGATTTCCCCGGACTTGGTCTCCGCCGTGACCGACTCGGTCATCGACGAGGTCACGGCCGACGGCGTGCGCGGCACCTACGACGTCACCCTG
>CAYVPJ010000450.1:601-1500 GCA_964453505.1 uncultured Oscillospiraceae bacterium
GCACCCGGGATATCCAGGGGCATGTGCGTGAGCTCTATGGCATCGAGGTCTCCCCGGATCTGGTCTCGGCGGTCACCGACCAGGTGATCGACGAGGTCACTGCCTGGCAGTCCCGGCCCCTGGAACCCACCTACGCGATCGTGTTCTTCGATGCCCTGCGGGTGAAGATCCGCGACGAAGGGCTGGTGCGCAACAAGGCGGTTTACCTGGCCATCGGCATGGACGCCAGCGGCCACAAGCACGTGCTGGGCATGTGGATCGAACAGACCGAAGGCGCCAAGTTCTGGCTGCGCGTAATGAACGAGCTCAAGAGCCGTGGCACCAACGACATCCTGATCGCCGTCGTCGATGGTCTGAAGGGCTTCCCAGAAGCCATTACAGCCGTCTTCCCGGACACCGTGGTTCAGACCTGCATCGTGCACCTGATCCGCTACTCGATGCAGTTTGCCTCCTGGAAGGAGCGCAAGATCATCGCCGCGGCTCTGAAGCCAATCTACCGCGCCGATGATGCCCAGGCGGCCGAACGGGAGCTGCAGGCGTTCGATGAAGGGGTCTGGGGCCGCAAGTACCCGGCCATCGCGGCAAGCTGGCGACGCAACTGGGAGGCGGTGATCCCGTTCTTCGCCTTCCCGGCGGAGGTCAGGAAGATCATCTACACCACCAACGCGATCGAGAGTCTGAACGCGTCGGTGCGCAAGGCCGTGCGCAACAAGGGTCACTTCCCCTCCGATCAGGCGGCCACCAAGTTGATCTGGCTGGCGCTGCGGCACATCACCGAGAACTGGAAGTGACCGCCCATCATGTGGCACTCTGCCAAAGCCCAGCTGGCGATCCAGTTGGGCGAGCGGTTCGTCTTCAACGTTGATCAATGCAACCGGCTCTCACACAGAATTTCTGAC